>JAGOJU010000127.1 GCA_017994935.1 Opitutaceae bacterium | reverse complement strand
ATGCGGGATTGCAGGTAGGGGTTTATCTGTGCGACGGGAAGTTGCTGGATCGAAACGGTCAGATTTGCTGCCAGGGGATGAATGGCTGCGTTTCCGCGAATCGAGACTTCGCCCCCGCCCTCGAGATCGAATTTCAGGTCCACATGGGAGAGGTCATCGAGGCGATGAATCCTCAGCGGAGCGAGGTGCGAGGTCAGGTTGCGAATCTGGAATTTCGCGGGAGTCTCCAGCGTGCGATCGGTGAGGAGGGCGTCAAAGCGGGCGACGTCGATCTGCTTTACCGTAAGCGACCATGGAGCCTGCGCCTCTTGGGTGGCGGTGGACGCGGAGGAAACACCGGCTTCCGCGGGTGGTACGACTGCTGATTGAAGCGGGTCTGGCTGCCCTTTCGGCAGCATCAGCCCGATGAGGTCAATTCCATCGGGCTTGCGGTTTGCCTCGATGGTTCCACCGGCCAGATGAAGTTCTCCGATCGCAACCTTCCGGCTCTTCAGGTCGGCCTCGATATCCGTGGCAGAGATTTCATTCATGCGGATATGCAGTTCGGAGGCATTCGGCGCGTTGAGTTCCAGGGACTGAACAGTAACCGAACCGTTCGAGAGGCGCATGTCAGGCGATGCCTCTGCGAGCGTGAAATCGTAGTGCGCCTTCACCGAAAGATCGCCGCTCCTGAGTTTGAATCGGACCAAACCCTCGTAGTAGGGCGCGTATTTCGGGAGTTTGAGGTTTGTCAGGGCGAACTCGCCCGAGGATCTCAGGGCTTCCGGTTCGAGCGTGCCGGTCCATGAAAGGTTCTCACCCGTTTCGGAGGTCGCAGAGAATGAGTACGGTGCTGTGGCTTCCCTGGAGGTCGTGAAGTTGCGGAGCGAGAAAGTGAGAGGTCCGAGGTCGGTCGAAAAAGGTGTCGGTACACCGGCATCTTCGAAATGGAGGCGCGCGTCCGTCACGGCAACGTGCCCGATCGAAACCGCAGGCAGCGGTTTGCTGGGGGAATGCGGGGTTCCTGGCGAAGTTTCCGCCTGTTTGGCGACGAGGTCGGCGAAATTCAGATGGCCGCTGGCATCGCGTTGGATATTCGCGTGGAATCCGTCCAGCTCGATTTCCTTGAAAGTCCATGCTCCCAGCAGACGTTTCAGCGGATCGAAGTTGGCCGAGAGCCTTCTCCATCCGAAGAAGTCCCCGCCCTTTGGGTCGCGCACCTCAAAACCGGTCACCTCGCAGGAAAAAGTAAGCGGATTGAACCGCACCTTGAGAATGCTCACTGGCCGGCTGAGAGCCTTGGAGAGGCGCTTTTCCGCCTGCGCGCGAACCACGGGAGGAACGACAAAAAAGCCGGCCAGCACGTAGGCTGCCGCCAGTACACCCAGAACAATCAGCCGCCGACGGAGCTTTGGGAAGCGGCGGCTACGGACAGCGGGAGTGGATTCGGGCAAGCTCACGAACTGTCAGCGACAGGGCATAAGGAGGCTGGTGCCGTCGCGCGTCGTACGATTGCCGGATTTGTGCGGGTGCGGTGGAGAGACGACGCTCTGGCAGTCGCGTGATTCCGGGTCGAAGCGTGGCGAAGGACGGCTCTGCGAACTTCAAATATGACGCGAATCACCGGCATCCTTTGCGGCATAACCCGTTTCCTGCCGCTGGTGATTCACAGCGTTTTTCTTCAGGTACGCCTGGTAAACATCTTCCGCGCTCATGCCGAGGACTTGCGCAAGGGAGACGAGGAAGTGGAAGAGATCGACAACCTCAACCCTGGCATTCTGTTCATCGAATTTCTGGTATTTCGCCCACCATTTCCACGGCACGGAATCCACCAACTCGGCGAGTTCCTGTTGCATGGCGCGGGTGTAATTCAGGATCCATTTCGCCTTCTCTTCTTCGGTGGGCGGAGGGAGATGCACTCCAATGCGTTGATTGAGAGCACTCTGCATATTGAAAATCGCTTCGAGTCGGTCGGGGGTCATGCGGGCAAGAATCGCGCGGAATCAACGTGCCTGCAAGAAATCTGTCATCGGCAGCATCTGTAAACTGGAATTCAGGCGAGTTGCATAAGCGCTGGATGCGGCGATCCGGGAAGCGCAACCCCATGTGAATCGTGGGATTTGGGTTGCGAGTGCATTTGCATTAGCCGATATTAGAGAACGTGCTGCCTGCGTTGAGCGTTCTTGCTCCGCCCATGGCGCCGCCCGCGTATCCCGCATCCCTGCGGTGACTGCGCCTAAATCCAAACAAATAAAATCCAGTCATGTCTGATCCATCCATGTCCAGTGCGACGCCTTCGCAGGCTGATTCTGCCGCGCCGTCGCCTGAGACTTCCAGCGCGCCAGCCGCTGCTTCCGGGCCGAGTACTTTCGGAACGAGCCGCGGTTCCGGCCTTGCGCGCGGCAAACGTTCGACTCTCGTCGCACGCGAATCCGCACCTGCCGCACTTCGCGGCGATTACAAGCCCACCGCCGTTCAGGTCATTGTTGCTGAACGCGAGTACCAGAATCCGTTCGCGCCCGAAACGCCGCCGAGCCAGGAGCTCACCACTCCCGTCCCGGCATTCGAAAAGCGAGCTTCTGTTGAAGCATCAACGGCTTCCGCTCCTGCGGACGCTGCGTCGTCTCCGAGCCCCGAGACCGTCATCACAGCCTCTCCGCTTGCCGAGCCGCGAGGCTCGGAGGAAGCTCCCCAGGCGGAAACCCAGGAGAAGCTGGAACCCGCTGCTGAAAAATCGAGCATCACGATTCTGCCTCCTGCGGAACCGCGCCGTCCGGCCACAAGCTGGGACCATACCTCTTCCCATGAGGAAGGCGGGCGATCGGAAGCTTCGGATCGCCGCGAGGACCGGCCTTCCTTCAGGCCGGATCGCCGCGGGGACCGTTCTCGAGGGGAGGAATTCCGAAACGGTGGTCAAGGCATCGCGCGCGAAGGGCGCCGCGAAGGCCGTGATCCGCGTTTTCAACGTGATGGTCGCCTGCCACGCGACAATCGGGGCAATCGCGCCCCGGGTGCCGATCGCGCTGGAGCTCCCGCCAGGACGTTCTCTCCCCAGCCGCCCGCGAGCCCAGCTCCGGGGCCGGAGAAAAAATCCGGCGGCTTTGTGAGCTGGATCAAGGGCATTTTTGGCGGGTCGCCCGCTGAATCCTCCCCGGATCGGGCTCAGGGCGGGACATCGAAAGAGCGTGAGGCCCCGCGCCACGAGGATCGCAGCGGATCCCGCCGCCGACAGGGTGGTGGGGGACGCCGGTTTGACCAGCGTGGACCGCGTGAGGGGCAGGGCCATGGCGGGGAATTCCGAGGACAAGAATCCGGCGAGCAATCGGGTGGCAGGGACGGCGGTGGAAACCGGCGGCGCCGCCACCGGGGTGGTCGCGGCCGGAATCGCGGCGACTTTGGCGGACCCGACAACCGTTCCGGCGGTTTCAGGGACGAAGGTGGGTCGTCTCCGGGTAACGGCTGATGAGTCACTGAAAGCGGCCTGCAGGGTCGCTTCTATCGAAACAAGGGCGTCCGCGGTGTCGGGCGCCTTTTTTTATTGTTTCGACGATTGAATCCCATCCGATTCCGTTTCTCGCTTCACGCCTCGCATGCCCGATCTCATCGTCAATGGCGGCAAGCCGCTTTCCGGTACCATCACGCCCTCCGGCAACAAGAACTCGGTCCTCCCGATTCTTTGCGCCTCACTGCTGACCGATGAGCCGGTGGTCCTTAGAAATGTCCCGGACATCACGGACCTCGAGAAACTGGTGGGGTTCTTCCGGTCCCACGGCTCGCGGATCAAATGGGATCGCGAGCATGGCGTCATGGAGATCGATCACTCGGGCTTTACCGACGCATTGGTCAATGCCGAGCTTCCGCAGGCGATGCGGTCGACGGTGCTTCTGTATCCCGCGCTGTTGCATCGCCTCCGCAGGATCTCGGTCTCCTCGAATTCCAAGGGCTGTTCGCTAGGCGTCCGTGAAATCGATCCACATCTCGACATCTTCCAGACCCTGGGCGCCATCGTTGACGCGGGGGATCCGCTGGTCATCGGACTGCCCAACGGCTTCCAGGGCGGACGCCATTGGTGCGATTACATGTCGGTCACTGTCACCGAGAATTTTGCCATGGCCGCCGCGGTGGCGACCGGTGATTCAACCCTGATCAATGCGGCGAGTGAACCCCATGTCCAGGAGCTCTGTTTGGCGCTCGTGGCGATGGGGGCCCGGATCGAAGGCATCGGCACCTCGATGCTGAAGTTTTCAGGCGTTGAAAAGCTGGGGGGAGCCACGATCGAGATCGGAACCGACTACCATGAGGTGGTGACGTTTTTGGCACTGGGTGCCATCACGGGCGGCGAGGTGCGTGTGGAGAAGTCTCTGCCGCAGCATTTCGACCTGATCGTGCGTGCGTTCCGAAAACTGGGCGTCGACGTTGAGCATGAAGGACGAACGGCGATGGTGCGCCGCAATCAGGACCTGAAGATCGAGACGCCGTTCACGAGCAACCTTCTCACAAAAATCGAGGCTGCTCCGTGGCCCTATTTTTCCGTCGATCTGCTGCCGTTGATGATCGCAGTGAGCACGCGTTCGGAAGGCGTGGTCCATTTCTGGAACAAGGTCTACGAGAACGGATTTTCCTGGATACCGGAACTGGCGAAATTCGGCGCGCACGTGATTGTCAGCGATCCTCATCGCATCGTGGTATTCGGCAACAAGCCGATGCGTGCCGCGGTGGTGGATTCACCGTATGTCATCCGGGCGGCAATCGCGCTTTTCATGGTGGCCGCAAGCGTACCTGGCAGGAGCGTCGTCAAGAATGCCGACGTGATCCAGCGTGCGCACCCGCACTTTGTGGAGAACCTGCGCCGCCTCGGTGCTGATGTGGAATGGAAGTGACTCCCTCATGAATCCAAATGCGAAGCCAAACCCCGGCACCTCCCCCGCGAATCCCTCCACCGGGCTGGGATACCTGACGAACACGCTGGCCCAGCCTGTGACCCAGGCGGAGGCGGCGCTGCGCCCGCTGAGTTTCGCGGACTTCACGGGGCAGCCGAAAACGGTGGAGCGACTGCAGGTCATGGTGGGGGCGGCGAGACGTCGCGGCGAGGCGTTGAATCACATCCTGCTGAGCGGTCCGCCCGGGCTCGGGAAAACGACGCTGGCGTTCATCCTCGGTCATGAGCTTGAAAAGAACGTTCGCGTCACTTCAGGACCGGTGGTCGAGAAGGCCGGCGACCTGGCCGGGCTGCTCACGAACCTTGAGGAAGGGGACCTCCTGTTCATCGACGAGATCCATCGCATTCCCAAGACCGTCGAGGAATACCTCTATTCGGCGATGGAGGATTTCCGGCTCGACATCATGATCGACCAGGGACCGAACGCCCGCAGCGTGCGCCTTT
>JAGOJU010000013.1 GCA_017994935.1 Opitutaceae bacterium | reverse complement strand
GCGCACACTTGAGCGGTTCAAAGCTGCACTACAACCATGGCCGAAGCACGCTGCATGGAGGATTTCTGGAAGGTTTTGCGTCGCCCGGCGATGGTGTGAGCTGGGACTTCGCGACCAGCAATCCCGGGACGTACCGGGTCACCCTCGAATATGCATTGTCTGAAGGGCCTGAGGGAGGGGCGTTTGGCGTTGATGTCAGCGGTAGCGAACCGCTGACGGCAGAGGCGCGCGCAACCGCCAGATGGGAAGGACCGTTGCTCGAAGTGAAAACGAATACGCCAGGCAAGGGTGAGGCGAATGACAATCGCTGGACCTTCCGGCGCCATGAAATCGGTATCGCTACGCTTTCACCGGCCGGGGAGAAGCATCTTGAGGTGCGCGCGATGACTGTGAAGCATGGTAACCTGTTTTACCTCAAAAGTGTTGTTCTGGAGCCCTTGCGGCCATGAAGCCCGCCGGTCGAGAGATTTGTCTCCCGGGCCGGTTGCTCTTCCTGGCCATTTTCCTGGGAGTGCCGGCCAGGTGGGCTTCGGCGGCGCCCAATATTCTTGTTCTCTTTGCGGATGACTACTGCCACCAGGTCTTGCATGCCATGGGCGATCCGGTGGTGCAAACGCCCAACCTGGACAGGCTCGTGGCTCGCGGCACCACGTTCACCCAGGCCTACAACATGGGCTCGTGGACCCCGGCGGTGTGCATCGCGAGCCGCACCATGCTGATGACAGGGCGGAGCCTGTGGGAGGCCCGCCGTCTCCATTCCCAGCTTGAAGGCGAGCGGGCGGCAGGACGGCTGTGGCCCCAACTCCTTGGCGCGGCTGGCTATCGAACTTTCATGAGTGGAAAGTGGCATCTGCCCGTTGAAGCGGGGCGAACGTTTTCCGAAGCGGCGCACATTCGTCCTGGCATGCCAAGAGATGTGCCGCAGGGTTATCTGCGCCCGGTGCAGGGTACTCCTGATCCATGGGATTCCGCCGATCGCAGTTTAGGAGGGTATTGGGAGGGCGGAAAACATTGGAGTGAAGTGACGGCCGATGACGTGATTGAGTATCTTGCCAGGACCCGCTCGGACCAACGACCCTTCTTCATCTATTGCGCCTTCAATGCGCCGCACGATCCGAGACAGGCGCCCCGGGAATATCTGGAGCGCTATCAAGTTGAGCAGATGGTATTGCCTGCCAATTTCCTGCCTGAATATCCCTATGCAGCGATGATGGAGGCGGGAGCCGACCTGCGCGATGAGCGTTTGGCGCCGCATCCGCGGACAGAGTTCGCGGTTCGAACGCATCGGCGAGAGTATTATGCGTTGATTTCCCACCTGGACGCCCAGATTGGCAGGGTGCTGGATGCGCTGGAAGCCAGTGGCAGGTCTGCAGACACATGGGTTTTCTTCACGGCCGATCACGGGCTCGCGGTTGGCCAGCATGGACTCATGGGAAAGCAGAACATGCATGAGCACAGCCTGCGCGTTCCTTTCATCGTGGCGGGCCCCGGCGTGCCGTCCAATCGCCGGATTGAAACCCGAATTCACCTTCAGGATGTGATGCCTACGACGCTCGAACTAGCGGGAGCATCCCTCCCACCACAGGTCTATTTTCGAAGCGTCCTGCCCCTGATGAGTGAGTCCGGCGGGGAGCAGCCCGACATTTATGCCGCCTATCGCGAATCGCAGCGGGCGCTGATCCATGGATCCTTCAAACTCATCGTTTATCCTGCGGGCAGGGTCTTTCGATTGTACCAATTGGAAAAGGATCCTGACGAGACCAACGATCTTGCGAAGGACGCGACCTACAGGAGCAAGGCAAGGGAGCTTTTTGACCGATTGTTGGAGCAACAGCGAAACCTTGGAGACACGCTTGACCTGCAGGCCGCCTTTCCGGATTTGAGCAAGGAGATGAAAAACTGACGCCGGCTTGGGACCGTGCAGGTGTCACCATGAGCGCAAACCGCACTGACGAACCCCTATGACCGTTCCAGCTGCTTGAATGGAATGGAATTCCGCTCCGGTTTCTCAATTTGAGGAATCCGTATGCGGGAGGGAATTGTTTCGTTCGAGGATTTCCTGCATCACTTCGCGATGGGTGTTCTGCAGGTGTTCGACGAAATTCCCGTAGGGCGTGCCGTCGGGGCGGATCAGGCCTTGTTTGAAGCGACGGGCTTCGTCGTGATAGCGCGTGAGGTATTGGCAGCGGAAATACCCCACGATGTACGGACGGGCGAACGCATCGTGGAGAAACCGGGCATATGACTCACTGGCCTCGCTGGCGCTTGCGTACTGAAACCATCCTCCGGTCTTCGGAGTCTGGTCATCAAAGAATCCGGTCTGGTGATCGGCGATGACGATCGGTTTGCCGGTAAGGCGGTGCAGGCGGTCGAACTCCGCGGCGTCAAACCATGTCTCGTCCGGGCGGGAGAGCGGCACGACCGAAGGCTGGTAGTGGTCCCCTGGCTGGATACCGAGGAGATCAATGAACTTGGCGGCTTCCTCCAGCACTTCATCGGGATGATCGCGGAGATGAAAACGGTCCCCCATCAGCAGGCCTTGCGGGTACTCCTGACGAAACGGAGTGCTGATGGCCTGGTAGTACTGTCGGGCGATGAGCCGCAGGAATTCGCGGTCATCCGCGAGCACCGCCGGTCGGCCGAGATCCAGCTTCGACCAGTCTGCGTTTGTCAGCTCCTGGAAGGATGCGAACGTGGTGCCGTAGGCTCTGTTCAGCGACCCGATTCGTGCGTGTCGCTCGCGAAGGAAGGCCTGATACCGGATCCGTCCAGGTGCCCCTTTCGGCAGTCCCCGCATGAACGAGACGAAGTCGGTTCCGTGGGATTTGCGCGTCAACGCGAGATCCCAGCACAGCGAATCGTTCCAGGTCCATGCGATGCAGAGCGGATTGCCCTTCATCTCAACGGCCGCTGCGTGCGCGCGGGCTTTTGCAGTTCCCAGGAACTCGGGTGCGAACACGTCGGCATACGTGAGCTTTGTCTGCCAGAAGGAGGCGTCGATGAACCTGGTGCTGAGCACATGGGGCATGAGCCTGCGCATTTCGGGCGGAGCCAGAAAACCGGCGCTGTTGAAACCCCATTGACGGATCTGCTGTTCGACCTCGGCAAACACCCGCGTCCAATCCGTGCCCAGTCGCCTGGCAAACAGGGTGCGCGAATAGTCGGCCGGGTGCTTCAGCTCGTTGAGGTGGTTCAACCCCAATGCCACCATGCCCCGGCCCCCGGGGGTGATGAGCCACCAGCGTCCGTGCGCCTCCTTCAGCTGAAAATGATCCGATGTGCCGACGGTCCAAGTCGTCATTCCACCGAAGCGGTCGACATCAACGGTCGCCGCCATCAACGCACCGGGCATCGCGACACCCAGGATCAGGACGAACCTTGCAAACGCGGCCTTCATGATGGGCTTTGCACGGGGCTGGCGGTGTGGGTTTGCAGCGGTGGGATCATCCGGTGCCATCCAGCGCTCGCGCGGCCGTCTATTTGGAGATTTCCGTTGCGCAAACGTAGACGCAGTGGCCCGGGTGCCACTTGATGGCGGCGTGGACCACGGCTTGGGAGGAGGCGGCGGCGAGGAGGAATCCGACAAGGCTGTGCTTCATGGGATTGAGGGGATGCACGAAGGGTGTCCCTTGAGACTACCTTCGGCAGGCCATCCCATCAACCCACGCAAACACGGGTGCATTCGGTGCAGCACGCACCGAATGCACCAATAACAGGTGCAACGGTGATTCAGGCGCCGGCGAGGGCCAGAGGCGCGCGAGGAGCCCGCGTGGCGGGCTGCTCGCGGATGTCGCCGGCGCGCCGGCTGATGATCGCCGTGGTGCGCTTGCGAAGCATGCGATCGAGCTTGTCGATGAGGAGGCTGACCGAGCGGTAGGCGTTTTCCGTTGTCACGGCCGCGCTGAGATCGGGTCCGCGCATTTCAATGCGTCCGTTGGCGGTGAATTTCCGGGAACTCCGCTGGCGGTCGCAGGCGACACTGATGCGAATGCGAATGATGCGAGGCTCGTGGCGAAAGAGGCGCTCCGCCTTCTGGCGGATCGAGGTCTTCATCGAGTCGGTCAGCCAGAGGTGGACTCCGCGCAGGATGAGGCGGGCTTCGGAATCACGGGACGAACGGGTGGAGGTGGTCATAAGGATGAGGATTCAGACGTTTTCCAGTTCAACGGGAGGGCGTGCTGCGCCTTGGGTGGATGACGATCGGCGCGGTGACGAGGTTCGGCAGGGCAGTGCTGTCTGCTGCAGTCGGGAAGCGTGGTGGAGGAGCCTCAGTTCGTCGGCACCGAGCCGGATGCGCGAAGCCTTGACAGCGTTGCGGAGGTGGCTGGCAGAACTCACGCCCATGACGAGTGAGGTGACACCGGGATGATGCAGCACCCAGGCGAGTGCGATCTGAGACTCGGTATAGCCGCTGTCCAGTGCGAGTTCGCCAAGAGCCTGGGTGACGCGTGCAATGGCGTCCCAGCCATGACGTTCGCCGAGCCAGGCACGGCGTGCGGGGCTCAGCGACCTTCCTCCGTCGGATTGACTGGTCAACAGGCCGCCTGCGAGAGGGGCTCGGGCAAAGAAGCCGATGCGCTGCTCTGCGCAGAGTTCGGCGAGATCGGATTCGAAGGGCGTACGAGAAAGAAGCGAATAGTCGGCCTGAACCGCGCTGATGCGGCAATGGATCCTCTCGAAGCCGTCCCTGATTCCCAGGGCGACCTGCCAGCTTGGGATATTCGAGAAGGCAACGTACCGGACCCAACCCTCACGGACAAGCCAGTCAAGGCCTCGACGGAGCGACTCCGGAGGATGGCCGGTGCCGGCCCATTCACATACGAGCACGTCAAGGTATTCGGTGCGCAGGCGGCGCAGGGACGCTTCGCACAGGTGCCGCACCCTTGCTCCGAGCGAGCCCGCGGCCGCGGCCTCCCTGCCGGTGAGGTTGATGCGTGTTGCGAGAACGAGGTCCCGGCGGGGAATGCTGCGTGATCGCCACCAGTCGCCGACCACGCTTTCGGAGAAGGAAGGGGAAATGGGGGATGTTTGGGGGCCGGCAACGACGCCAAGCGACTGGATGAAGTTGCCACCCGCCGCATGGAATGCGTCGAGGATGGACAGCGAGGTCGGTTCGTCCGTCCGCCATCCGAAATTCATCGTGCCGAGGCACAGCTCGGAAACTTTCAGGCTCGTGCAGCCAAGGGGTCGCAGGTTCATCATGACAATAACACTATCTGGAAGGGTGGAATCGGGGATGCGCCCTGCGGTGCAAGGCTGGGCAATCCGTGAGGTGAACGAAGTCCGTGGGGGACGGCTTCGGCATCAAGCCGGCATCGCCAAGGGGACGCGCGGCACAGGTTTTACCGGCGCTCGCGAGCCGGGTCCGTACTCAGTAGCGGACTCGTGAACTCACAGCGCCGGCAATGCCGGAAAGATGACAATCGTGGATCGCAATTGTCGGGGAGCTGTGAGGTGGAGTGTCATTGCGAGGCAGGATCAGGAGTGCGCCTCGCAACAAGCCCCCGAAACAGGCGGTGTCAAGACTTTTTTTTCGCCCGTGGGTTGACAACATTCTGGTCCCGTCATCCTGTGAGGTTGTCATGTTTCCCGAGGCACAATTTTTCCCCTTTCACCCCGCGGTCTGCATCACCGCGCGGCGGGGGGGAGTCTGGTGCTGCCATGATCTTGCCCGGGCGCCGTGACATGGAGGCGCGGGTGGTCCGGCAGCCCGGAGTGTGATCCGGACGACGCCGCACTCGCGTGTTCAGTGAATGCGAATCGCGGGGCGCTGACGCCCCTTTTTGAAAGCGGCCCGGCCGCGAACTGACAGGAGGTCCGAATGGCCGGGCCTTGACATCCCAATCCGGTGGTCGATCCGCATCGTGCGGCGCCACCCAAGCCAGTGTGCCACCGTCATGAATCTGACGTATATTACTTCCAAAGACAACGAGTGCCTTCGGCGGATGCTCGCCCAGGCCCCCTTTTGCATCGATCGCCGGCGTGAACGAAATCTTCTCCGCAGCAAGCTGGACCGGGCCTTCATCGTTGCGGATGCGCCCGAGCGTTCATCGATGATCCGACTCGGCAGCACATTCGAGGTGCTTGACCGACAGACCGGTTTGACGAGGTCGCACAGGCTCTGCCTTCCGAACGAGGTGTTGCGTTACGAAGGAGGACTGTCTGTCGACTCCCGTCTCGGAGTCGAAGCCATCGGCTGCAGCATCGGCGACGAAGTCCGGTGGGACGCGGCTTCGGGGGCACACCGCGTCCTTATCCGGGATGTGAAGCCGCCACAACCGGCCGCCGAATCCCGCCAGGCGGTGCTCGATACGAGTGGCGTGAGTTGACACGGCTCTCGCGCGGAGCCGCAGGGCACGACATCCGGTCCGTGGCCGGTTGATGGGGTGAGCGGGGCCTGCCTGCCTACTGCTGATCCATGGCCCATCGTGCCGCGCCCACCAGGCCGGCAAGGTTTCCGAGCCGGGCCGGTGCGATGGTGACGGGTGACGTGTCCAGCAGGCGGACTTTGCCAACTGCGGCACGGGCCGCTTCGACGAAAAAGTCCGGGTAGGCGTCCACGAGGCCCCCTCCGAGCACGAGGCGATCCGGGAGAAAGCTGTGCAGGATGCTCCACGTTGCGGTGGCGATGGCATCGCGCGCGTCCCAGAGAACCTTGCTCGCGGAAACATTGTCACGCTCCGCAGCAAAAACGGCTTCCACCGAAACAAAGCCCAGCTCCAAGGCTGCTTTTGCGATTGCCGGCCCCGAGGCAATTGATTCCACGCAGCCGTTGCGTCCGCAGTAGCAAGGCGGCCCGTCGTTCGAAACCGGCAAATGGCCGAGTTCGGGATGCCCGCCTCCCGCTCCGCGGTAGATTTTTCCCTCGATCACCGCGGCACCCCCGACACCTGTCCCGAAAGTCAGCATGACCAGGCGGGGCGCTTTCTCCCCCGCTCCGAAATGATACTCGCCGTAGGCGGCGGAGTCCGCGTCGTTTTCGAGCCATACGGGCAGTTCGAGTTCCGCCGACAGCGCCTCGATGAGGTTGCCTCCATCCCAACCCGGGAGCGTATGCGGATTGTCGACCGCCCCCGTGTGCGGGTTCACCGGGCCTGTGCAGCCGATGCCCACCCCTGCGAGGGCGGAGACGGAGATATTGCCCGCCAGCATGATTTCCCGGGCTGCGGTTCCCATTCGGCGAATGGCATGGTGAAATCCGAGGCGCGAATCGGTCGGTATGACGGTCCTGGTCCGGATGTCTCCGTGTTCCCCAACGACGCCGAGGGCAATCTTGGTGCCGCCAATGTCGATTCCCAATGCCTGCCTCATGGCCGCCCCGCGTGTCATACGTGCGGTGGACCTTCATGGCGGTCCGTGGTGGAAGGTGGGCTCGAGCCCGGCCCGGCCGGCGTGGCGTTCCGGGTTTCAAATGAAAGTGCAACGGCGGCTGCTATGGCCAGCACCACTCCGGCGACCTCGAGTCCGCCGATGCGCTCCCCGAGAAAGATCAATGCCAGCACCACCGTGACCACCGGCTGCACCGCGGCGGCGAGAGGAGTGACAATCGAAGCCTTGCCTTCGGCGCGGTAGGCAGCAAAAGCCGCGATGACCCCGAAGCCGTTGAGTGCACCGGCGGCGAGTCCGGACCAGAGCATGGCTGCCGGCATGTTCCATTTGAGTTCCTTGGTGGCGACGATCCAGATCGCGATCGGAATGAACGCGGCGCACCATGCGAGATAGGAGAGTTCCGCGGACACATGATTCGTGGAAATCTTCTGCGTCGCACTGAACACTCCCCAAAAAAGCATCGCTGTGAACGTGTAACCCATCCAGGCATTCAGCCCGAGGCGGTGAAAAAATGCGGCGGGATCGCCCAGCGATCCAGCTTCGCCGCTCAGGAGAACGATGGCCACAACAGCGACCCCGATTCCAGCGATCTGGATCGCGTTCAAACGCTCCCGAAAAAAGAGCCAGGCAATGGCGATCGTTACGAGGGGATAGATATTGGTGAGCGGAACGGCCACCGCGGTGTCGGCGCCATTTTCGAGCGCCAGGTAGAAGGCCAGATTGCCCCCGGCGGCGAGGAGTCCCGAGACAAATCCCCAGAACAGCCCTCTCGGCTTGTTCGTGCCCATTCTCACCTGTGGCGAAAGTGCGGCAACCAGTGCGGAAGGCACCAGCGCGAATGTGAAGAGGATCTGGGTCATCCATCCGGAAAGCTCGCGGCTCGGCCCCTTGGCCAGCACGCCCCAGATTCCCCAGCAGGTGGCTGCGGTGAGGGCGTGGATCAACCACCAAGGACGGGGCCGGGAGGGTTGGGCGGATTGTGGGGCCATGGGAGGCTAGATGATGGTGGTTACCTTGCTTGCCAGTTTGAATCGCCCGGCTTCCCGACCGTCGCGGGCAGCTATAGCGAGAGAAAGCATTTGCACCGGAAGGATTTCAACCAGAGGCAGGAGGGGTACGGGAACCCGGGGGATGCGGAATGCCGCGGCGATTCCGGCATCGGAACCAATCAGGATCACCTGACCGCCGAAGTGTGTGATTTCCGTCGCGAGTCTTCGGTGCAGATCGGCGACCTCCGGCTGGCCTTCCAGCACGAACACCAAGGCATGCGGGCCGACCATTTCGATGACCCCATGGCGAAAGGCCGCGGCCGACATGCCTTCGGCCGGCTGTCGTGTGGACTCTTTCAGGATGAGACCACCCGTGCCCGTGGTGGCCAAAGAAACACCACGTCCGACCACGTAGACGGATCGGATATCGGTGAGTACCCCACCCAGGGCCTCCACATGGCTTTTGTAATGTTCGAGGTAGGCGCGCATCGGTCCCTCGATTTCAGTGAGTGCCCGGACGGCCTCCTCCGGGCTGCCTCCCGTCAAAACCGCACCCAGCCAATGGAGAACCGCCAGGGTTGCGAGGTAGGTCTTGCAGGAAACCGTTGCCTCCTCACCCGCATGCAGCGGGAGCACGGTTTGCGCCGTGCGGCCAAGGGTGGAGGACGGCTGGTTTGTGATTCCGACCACATGGCCGAAGGCATGGCTGTCGCGCAGCAGTGCCACCACCTCGGCACTCTCGCCGGATTGCGACGTCACAATCAGCAGCGTATCACGCGATTTGAACGCCTCGAATCCAAGGAGTAACTCAGCGGTTTCAACGTGATGTGAAACGAATCCCGCTCGGGTCAATCTGAGGTGCAATGGATAGAACGCATGGAAGGAGCTTCCCATGCCGGTCATCACGATGCGGCGATACGAATGGTTTTGCAGCTGCTCGCGGAGACGGTGCAGAGGTTCCGTGCGCGAAAGGGCGGTGCAGACCTCGCGCAATACGTCGCCTTGTCTGAGCAGGTCGGACAGGTAGGGGCCGTGAATGATCTTTGTCACGTTTCTCCGGTGAAGGATCGAGTGGACGGGCGGATCGTAGCAGGGTTTCCGGGATGGCTCAATCCACGTAATTACGGGCGTTGCCTGCCCTGCGGGCGGGGTTGCATTCGCCAGGGGATGAAGCATGATTCCCCCCGAACGATGCCTCGATACGGACGGATGGTTGTGGGCCTGGCAGCAATGGCGGTGTCCCGATTGCTGACGGGGCAGGTTGCGCCCGCGGACCCCCATCCCTTCATACTCCCGGATTCCGTTTCGCGGGCGATCAGTCCCGAGATCCGATCATTGGATGACCGCCAGCAGGAATTGAGATCGATACTGCAAGTGCTCTCCTTTGCTCCGAAGAATGAGCGGGCTTCGAGAGTTGGCTGGAAGATATTTGGCTATGGGGACACCTTGTCCGCCGAACAATGGATCGAGATTGATCTCGGGGGTGTTCATCCGATCGATGCGATCTGCCTTGTGCCGGTCGACATAC
The DNA here is from genome assembly GCA_017994935.1 of Opitutaceae bacterium. Taxonomy (GTDB): domain Bacteria; phylum Verrucomicrobiota; class Verrucomicrobiia; order Opitutales; family Opitutaceae; genus UBA6669. The sequence goes on along the minus strand of JAGOJU010000013.1, from coordinate 63,782 downwards.
CCTTTGCCGATTCCGCGGCCCCCGGACATGGGTTCCCGCGGCGCTTTCGCGTGGAGGTGGAGGACGGGGCGTCGCATTGGGCGGTCGCCGCGGACTATTCCAAGGAGGATTTTACGAATCCGGGTTCCTATCCGGTGCTCATACCGGCGCCTTACAAGGCTGTCCGGAAGATACGCGTAGTCATGACCAAGCCATGGGAGAAGGGTATCTATCACGCCTATGCGCTGGGCGAGGTGATGATCCTGGCGGGAAACCGCAATCTGGCGACAGGGCTGGGCCACGTCAAAATCAGGACGAGCGGCTCGCTGGAGCGCGGACCGACCTGGAGCCGCCAGAATCTCATCGATGGCCAGAGCATTGTCGGCGCTCCGCTTGCCAAGACCCAGCACGCATTGACGCACGGATGGGAGTCGGAAGCGTACACCGATCCGACGACGAACGTCTGGGTGCAGGTCGATCTGAAGCAGTCCCATTCCATCGATGAGATCCGTCTGCTGCCGATCAAGATCACAGAGATCTCCAATACCCAGGGTTATGGTTTTCCCATTCGCTTTCGGGTGGAGCTTTCGGACGATCCCGAGTTTCGCACATCCCATGTGGTGGCGGATTGGTCGAAACGGCCCTTCGGCACGTCTTCCTTCAGTCCCCTGACCTTTCCTGCCGACGGACGAGCAGGTCGCTATGTGCGTGTGACTGCGGATGACCTGTGGGAGAAGAGTGAGGGACAGTACATTTTTGCGTTGGGAGAACTGCAGGTCTACCAGGGCGAACGCAATGTTGCGCTCGGGTCGGGTGTCACCGCGTTGAGTGTCGCTTCGACGGGTCCGAAGAATTTCAATCCCGCGTACCTTACCGACGGGCAACGTGGGCCGAGGCAGCTCATTGAATGGCCTGTGTGGCTGGCAGAGCTGTCGCGCCGTCGGGAGCTCGAGCAGGAACTGGTGGCGGTCAATGCCCGCCTGGCAGTGCTGCAGCCGAGATTGGCCCGGCGAGTGGTGGGCGGCCTGATCGGGCTGGGAGCTGTCGTGGTACTGGCGACGTCGGGAGGTTTCCTCTACCAGCGTCGCAAACAGGCCCTTGCCGTCGCGGCCCTTCAGAGGCGAATCGCGGGTGATCTGCATGACGAGATTGGAAGCAATCTGGCCAGCATTTCGATGATGGCGGAGTTGGGCCATCGTGAGGAGGGGGGATTGTCCGCGGCAGAAATTGAGGAAATCCGGAAGCTTGCGGCGGACACCGCCTCCGCAATGCGCGACATTGTCTGGCTGACGCAGCCGGGTCCGCATGATGTGCCGCGCCTCACCGAACGCCTCCGGGAGACAGCGAGGCATCTGCTGAGAGGAGTGGAGTGGACGTTCGACATTGAAGGCATGGACGATGCGCCGCCTCTCGATGTACAAAGGCACCTGCTGTTGGCCCTGAAGGAAATGCTGAACAACGTTCTGCGCCACGCAGGGGCCGGGCGCGTCTGGATACGACTCGCCGTTGAGGATCGAAAATTTTCCCTGGAGGTGAAGGATGACGGCCGTGGATTTGTGGTGGGAGGGGCAGGTGACGGGCATGGCCTGACGAGCCTTCGTCACCGATCGACGCTGCTGCACGGCGACCTGGAACTTGCGAGCCAGCCCGGAAAAGGGACCCGGGTCCTGCTCAAGGGCATCCTGAATCCGGCCGGCGCCACGCCGGCTGCACCGGCGTGACGTGTTGCTCGTGGCGAGAGCCCACAGGGGCTGACCCTTTGCAGACTCGTTGCCCCGAGCGTGGTTTGACCCCCGCGGGGAAGGGGTCAGGACGGTACCGTCATTGACACGGACAAGGCGGTGTGGCTTCAGGGCAGGGCGGCGTGGACATTTGCGACGCTCCACAACACCATTGCAAAGAAACCGGAATGGATTGAGGCATCGAAACATTGCCTGGATTTCATTCGGACCTGCTGTCGCGGGCCGGGCGGCAAGCTCTATTTTACGGTGACGCGCGATGGCCGGCCGTTGCGCATGCGGCGGTATGTCTACAGCGAATGTTTCGCCGCGATCGGCAGTGCGGCCTACGCCGACGCCACGGGAGATGCTCGTGCGGCTGAGGAGGCATTGCAGTATTTCGCAACGTACCTGACCCACAGCTTCATTCCCGGTGTGATGCAGCCCAAGACGGATCCCGTTACCCGCCCGATGCGCGGTGTGGCTCCGCACATGATTGCGATTGTCACTGCGCAGGAGATCAGGTCGCTCCTCGGAGACGTGTCGGTGCTGGGCGCATCGTGCACGGAGTGGATCGACCGTTCGCTCAACGCAATCGAGAAGGATTTCCACAAGCCGGAACTCGGCGCGTTGATGGAGATCGTGGGGGCTGATGGGGCCGTGCTCGACACCTTCGATGGGCGTACCCTCAACCCGGGACATGCCCTTGAATGCGCATGGTTCATCCTCCATGAGGCGAAGTTTCGAGGGCGCGATGAGCGCCTGCTAAGGCTGGGGCTGGCGATCCTGGACTGCATGTGGAATCGCGGGTGGGACACGGAGTTTGGAGGGATTCTTTATTTCACAGATCTTTTTGGAAAACCCGTCCAGGAGTATTGGGCCGAGATGAAATTCTGGTGGCCCCACAACGAGGCCGAGATAGCCACGCTTCTCGCCTATCAACTGACAGGAAATGCAAAATATGCCGCATGGCACACGGCGGTGCATGATTGGTCGCACCGCGTGTTTGCCGACCCGGTGCATGGCGAATGGTTCGGATATGCACACCGGGATGGGCGAATTTCAACACGCCTCAAGGGCAACACCTGGAAGGGCCCGTTTCATTTGCCGCGCATGCAGTGGTATTGCGCACGTCTGGTGTCCGAAATGATTGCGGCTGCTCCATGATCCGAGTTTTCGATGTCCGGCAGGCTGATCCGGGTTCGTGGTCCAGAGCCTGGGCGTGGGGTCAGCCCCTCGTCCAAGGCCGTGAGTTTGGGTGGTGGGTGAAAATCATCTCGGATGGATCTTTTTTCCACTTTGAGGCAGAGTCCTGTGGGCGCGTTTGGGGTCATTTGGATTAGTGCCATGTGGGGGCGACCCTGTTGCCGTCTCGGAGGCTAGGGTGGTGGTGTGAGGCGACGTTCTGGGCCCGCGACGCCGGTGGGAAAGATCGCGGCTATGAGTGCGCGGGCGTCGGTTTTTCCTCTTTCGGATTGGGGGAGTGCGGAAAGGACGAGCCATTTCCTGGGCACTTTCCAGCTGGGCAATTCCGAGGCCAGCGCCTGGCGGAGGTCCGCAACGGTTCGTCGCGAGGCCACTGCGGCACCGAGCACAGGCTCGGCTCCGTCTCCGGTGCCAACCCAGGCGTCTTCTACTCCAGGCAGGCGCCGGATTGCGGCTGCCACCTCCGTGAGTTCGACGCGGCGCCCCGCAATCTTCACCATCGTGCCGCGGCGTCCGATCAGCTTAAGGCAGTGATCGGCGCCAACCTGCACCCGGTCCGCCATGATCCACGCGCCGTGGCCATCCTGCCGGCGGCGATTGCCCGCGGTGATCACCGCGGCGCTGCTCACGTTCAACCGGTCCCTGCCAAGGAGTGAGAGGGTGACTCCGTCCATCGCCGTCCCGACGGAACCTTCCAGTGTTGCCTGGCCGTCGCGATCATAGCTGATGCCTCCTGTTTCACTGGAACCGTAGAAGCTGTGGATGCATTGTCCAAAGCGCTGGCGAAATGCGAGGGCGGTTTCCACGTGAAGAGGCGCACCTGCGGAGATTGCGAGTCGAAGGCTGCGAAGCGCGATGCCCTCTGTGGAGGCCAGTGCGCGCAGGATCGCAGGCACGCCGGGAAACACGGTTGGTTTCCAGTTTGCGAAATCAGCTGCCATGGCGTGTGGAAGTGGCGAGGTCCCGCACACCGCCGGCACGCCGGCGATGATCAAGGGTAGCGAGAGGTTGCCGAGTCCATACGAATGACCGAATGGAATGAGTGCGTAGTTGAGATCCTTCCGCGTGACACCCATGGTCGACATCACCTGGGTGGCGTCGGCGATCAACTGGTGGTGACTGAAAAGCAGCGGACGAGGAGTTCCGGTGGAACCGGACGTGAGCTTGATCAGGCAATCCCCCGATCCGCGGAAGCGTCGCGAGCGTCGGTTGTCCAGTTCCAGCGGTGCGAGCCGGGTCCCTTCCCATCGGGCCGTCGCACGGAGTGCGATTGCGAGCTTTTTCTGCGACTCCAGTGGCTCCGCAGAGTCCAGGGGGACGGGGATGGATCCGAGTTTCAGCAGACCCAGCATGAGGTCGAACCAACGAATGCCATTGGATTCGGAGAACAGGACGCATCCTCCCTTCAAATTCGCAACGGACGCGCCGTGCTCCCGTGCCCAGGCTTCCGCCCGGTCCTCCACCTGTTGAAACGTGAACTGTCCGCCGGTCGCCGCTTCGATCAGCGCCCTTCTGGTGGAATCGCGCCTGACAGTCTCGCGCCAGGCATCAAGAAGCGTGCCGCTCATGGCCGCTTTCCGAGCCCGGAAAGATGCTCGAGTTCGATCATCAGCAATGCGGTGACAACCATGCTGGCGACCGTCACGCCGAGCGCGCGCACCACGGGGATGCTGCTGATGGCAAGCACACCGAAGGAGGCTGCAGTCGTGAGTGCGGAGACCCGCACCGACACGGGTATCGTCTGATGTTCATATGCCGAGGTGGCTGAAAAAATGGAATAATTGTGCGTCAGGCACACGCCGAGAAATGCGCCGAGCAGGTGAAACATGTTGAGGGGATGACCAAGCCACCCGAAGACGCCGAAGAGCCCGAGGCAGGCTCCGCAGGGAATTGCGAAGATGCGGAGACCATCCCGCACGCCATAGGTGAGCAGGACGCCCAGGCCGACGATGCCGAGACCTACAAGGCTGAGCCGGAGGGTCGATTCGCGATACCGTTTGAACACCCCGTTCAACGACTGCAGCTGGCCGGTGCTCATGGATGATGTTTCTGGGGGCGGGGGAATGGATGGAGCGTTGCGTACGAGCGTCACGAACCAGCTCGTTTCCGGGGTGGAATTGACGAGCATCCCGAGCGGTCCGGCAAGTTTGCCGCGAAGACGCCCAAGAGCGTGAGCGAACGTCGCTGAAGATGCCGAGTGCCGCGCGCGGCCATAGTCGGAGAAGAACCCGGTGAATCCTTCATCCTCAAAACCCTCTTTTGCCAACGCGGCCTTCAGCAGGGACGGAAAGGAGGGCTCGTCGCGAATGAATGTCTGAGTGTTCCTGAATTCCGCTTCAGTCGGCACGACGGCGGCGAGGCTCAAGGGGCGCGCGCGTCCACCGCCCGCTTCCGTGAGCCAGGACTCGAGCTTCCCAAGGGAATCGCGGGCGGCTGCGAGGGTGTCGCCGTGGGTGAGGTAAACCGTGCGCTCCTCCTCATCGCCGAAGAGGGAGCGGATTCGCGCATCCTCACGTTTCAGTTCGAGCGATGGAATGTCGAGATCCCTGATGTCATCGCGCCAGCTGAGGAAGGCGAGTCCGGGCAGGGCGGCGATCCAGACCGCCACGGTGGCGCGCCTTAGCCAGAGCCGGACCGGTGAGGTGAGGGCCTGGCCTCCGAGAAAACTTCGTGATTCCAGAAACGGCGTGCGAACGGTGGCAAAATAGAGCACGGCCGCGCCAAGCGCGCAGAGGAGACCGCCGCCCACGAAGACTCCGAGCTGGCGGATGAAGGGCAGGTCGGAGAAAAGCAGAAGGGCAAATCCGGCCACCGTGGTGAAACAGCTTGCAAGCAGCGGCTTGAGCAGGCGGCGCACCTTCGCCACGTAGTCTTCTCCTGGATACACGGCAGGCTGCATGTACAGGTAGAATCCGTAGTCGATGGCCACGCCTGTCAGAAGCGAACCGACCACGAAGACGAGAATGTGGACCCGCTCGAAGGAGAGTGTCACGGCCACCCACGCGCCGAGTATTGACAGGGCGACGACGGGAACCAGATGCAGGCCGCGGAGGGGAGTGCGTATGAAAAGGAACGCCACCGTGAGGACCGCCGCCAGAGAGAGGCCGTTGAGAAGGGTCACCTCATGTTCGATCACCTCCCGGCTGGCGGCCGCAAAACGGTTCACTCCCGTACTGGCGACCGTCAGTCCAGGCAGGGTCTTGCGCAGCTCATCGGTTGCCCGCGCGATTGCCGCGAACGCGGGCCGCTGCCCCTCCTCGGACAGCGGTGAGGCCGCCAGTTGCGCCCATACGAGGGTGGCAGGATGTTCCAATGCCTGCGGCCGGGCGAACGCCTGTCCGTCCTCCAGGCGGTCAATGGCACCAGGTAGAAGCAGCAGCGGGTCCGAAGGGATCAGGTCCTGAAAGGCGAGCGCCTGGGGTGAGGCGAGGAAGCGCGACAATTCTGCGGCGCTTTCCGTTGCGAGCCAGGCAACGAATTGATCCCTTGGCAGGCCGAGCGACCTGAATGCGGCCTCATGCCGGGCCAGCCAGAAGGGAAACAGCAGTGTGAAACGCTGTGCATGCAGTTCCTGTCCCAGCGCATCGCGCGAGGTGGTGTCGCCCATGGGAAACGCCTGCGCGAAGGCCGGATCTCGGAGCAGTGCCGCAGCGAAGCTCGCTGCCGTGTCCCTCGGAGCTGCCGTGCCGTCCGCCAGGGTGAGTACAAAAAACATCGTCCGGATTTCCGCCTGGCTTGCGAGGGATCGCACGAGGGCCAGTTCCGGTGAGGTCGACCTTTTGGCATCGGGCACCAGGTCAAGGACGTCGGTTGTGATCCGGGTCCGGTAGTCCAGTCCCGCCAGCCAGAGGCCACCCAAAAGTGCACAGGCGAGCAGGATGCTGCCGGCCGCCCATCGGCGCTGTTGCAGGCTCATGGGAGGCAGCGGTGTTGAAGTGTCCACGCAGGATGCGCCTTCCAGGTCCGACGATGTCGCAGCAGCGCGGGCCATCGCAGGAGCAGGAGTTCGACGAGCAGTTTGACGTGCATGACCACCAGTCGAGCATTGTCGCGGACATAGTGGAAATGGGAAATGCCTCCCTCCTCGCGACTGAGGTAGCGTACCGGGGCGGGCAAGTTGACGGGCATAACCCCCGCCCAGGCCAAACGGACCGCCGCTTCGGTTTCGAAGTCATAGCGCCGGCCGCCGCTGCGGCCGCTGAGGGCGGCCAGCAAGGGCGCCAGGGGATATACGCGGAAACCGAACAGGACATCGTTGACGCCCCTACCGAGCAGTTCCAGCCGCACGAGGCCGTTGCTGAGCTTCCGGCCGTGGAGGCGTTCACGCGGAATGTTGGCTGGGAAGATCGGCTGCCCAATGATCATTGCTTCCGGGTTCCTCGAGGAAGCGTCCATGAAGGCCGCGACGCTCGCCACCGGGTGTTGCCCGTCGGAGTCCATGACGAGTGCGTGAGTGTACCCGCGACCGAGCGCCGCGCGTGCACCTTCGAGCACGGCTGCTCCCTTGCCCTGGTTTCGGGGGCAATGGAGCACCTTCAGGTGAGGGAGTGATCGTGCCATTTCGATCACGGGGAGGTCGCTGCCATCCGTGCTGCCATCGATGACCACGAGCACCTCCCATCCCAATGCCGCAACCTCGTCAACCACGGTGGCGAGACGGTGCCCGGCGTTGTAGGAAGGCAGGATGATCAGATGCGTGGACGACACCGGCATTGCCAGGCTGGGCTTCATGACCGCAAGGGTTGGGATCGCGGAGGAGGTACCGCCTTCCCGTGCTCGCCCTCGACGATGCTGGCGTCCGAGCGACCGGAGCGAAACCACTGCTCGATGTGATCGACGACGTGCGCGGTGGAGGCATCGGAGGGAACCTCGATCAAAGGGCCCGCTGCGATGTCGACCTGCGCCGGCAGCGGAGGCACCTTCCACCAGGCCCGATCCTTCGTGAGGACCGGACGACTGATTGTGATGCGGACGAGCTGGATTGGAACCTGTGCGCGGCGGGCGATGAGAACGAATCCGGGTTTGAGAGGCAACAGACCTGTGGACGGCGGCGTGCGGGTGCCTTCGGGAAAGATGATTAGCCAGTTTCCTGCGGCGACCTTCTCTGCCGCAGTACGCAGGATCTCGTGTCCCCCGTCGCTGGCCAGATAACCCGCGCGACGTGCACCCGCGCCGAGGACCGGATTTCGGCGGATGGCGGGTTTGAATACACAAAGCGCCTCGGGGATGCGGGCCAGGAGGCAGGTGATGTCAACAAGGCTGGGATGGTTGGCGATCATGATCAGGCCACGACTGCGTTTTGTGGGCAACCGGTCGAAACCATGATGGTGGACACGAAGGAGACCGGAGATGGTCGTCCACCAGGCGAACAGGGCGAATTGGCGGTGCACCAGTCGCTGGAAAAAACGTTCGGAGCGTGGGGTGGACGGGAAAACACCCGAGATCAGTGCGAAGAGCGTGTGGGCAACTCCAAACAGCCCGAACATGAGCAGGGTGAAATAGTAGCCGACAGAAATGACTGCTGTTCGGAACATCATGTGGTGTGGAGGTGGGCGGCTCAAAAAAGACACCGAATCGTCCAGAGCGGCAAGCGGAGTATCAGCAGACTCGCCGGAAACAGGACGTTCAATGGCATGTTATCCGCGATGCCGAAGATCCTCCTTCTTGACATGGACAACGTCCTCGTGGAGGACCGCACCCGGAATGCCGCCGATCGGTTTGAAGGCGAGCACATTCTTTTCAGGTCCCCTCGTTTTCCGGACTGGCCGTGCGTGACGGCCTGCCTGCAGGAACATGTGGGTTGATCGGTGGGCAACGGAGTCCGCCGGTCCTGCCTCAAGACAGACATTTTTCTGGCGGGCCATGGAGTGGTGAGGCTTGCTGTCGGAATGCCTCAAATGGTGGAGTCCCCCCAATCTGCTGACATTGCCATGACTTCGGGGCTTGCCTGGAGGCGGCTGTTCACACTGTTGCCGGGCAAGGTCGCAGGTGCAACCGCGGGATTCGTGCTCTTCTTTGCCGTCTATTTCCACATCCTGCGCAATCCGGTTTTTGCCGTGACGGTCATGCCGCTCACGCCCGTTGACCATTGGATCGTTTTCAATCCATGGTGGATGCTGCCCTATGTCTCGCTTTGGGTCTACGTGACGCTTCCGGCGTTTCTTCTCATCAAGGGACGCGATCTTGCGTTGTATGGGGCCGGAGCCGCTGCTTTGAGCGCGGCGGGGTTGGCTGTCTTTTTTTTCCGGCCGACGATTGTGCCTGCGATGGATCTTGGGAGCGGCTGGTCCGGGCCCATGCAGATCCTGAAAACCGTGGATGCCTCGGGCAACGCGTGTCCGTCCCTGCATGTCGCCTTTGCGTGCTTCACCGCATTCTGGTTCGAGGTCCTGCTTCGACGTGCGAAAGCGTCGGTTGCGAAGCGATGCCTGAATCTGTTTTGGGCCTTTTCGATCGTGGTCTCCACGATTGGCACGAAACAACATGTGGTTTGGGATGCAGTTGGCGGAATCGTCCTTGGGCTGGCAGTGGCCGCGGTGCATCGAGCGGCATGGCGCAGGATCGCGCCAGCTGGACCGTCGTGATTGCTGCCGCCTGACGAACGAGCTGCGGGCTTTTCCCGATTGCGAACCGGCATGGTCCGGATGTGGATTGTCCAGAGATGTCCCGCTGGCTTCTTTTCTCCTTTGTCCTTGGAAAGGGCGCCGCAGCCTGGTGCTGGCTGGTCACGGGTGCGCCTGGCCTGGCGTGGATCTTCTTTTTTGGCGCCGATCTCCTGGTGCTGTACCATGTCCTGGCACCTGGCGCGCAGGGCTTGCTGCGGGTGGTCACTCGATTCGAGACGCAGGAGCGCGAGGTCTGGCTGACCATTGACGATGGGCCGGATCCGCAGGATACGCCACGCCTGCTGGCGGCGCTGGATGATCACGGGGCACGCGCCACTTTTTTCCTCATCGGCGAAAAGGCTCTGCGCCATCCGGAGTTGGTCCGCGCGATCCTACAGGCCGGCCATGAGATCGGTCATCACACTCATACCCATCCTGCCGGAAGCCTGTGGTGTGCGGGTCCGCGAAGACTGGCGCGCGAGCTGGATGCGGCGATGGCTGCGTATTCGCCTGCATCGGGTGGCGGGCCGGTGCGCTGCTTTCGTGCGCCGGTGGGCATCAAGAATCTAGGGCTGCGACGGGCGCTCCGGATCCGTCGGCTCACGTGTGTTCACTGGAATCTGCGCAGTTGGGATTCAACGGCGAGAACCGCGGATGCCGTGTTGGATCGTGTGATGTCGCGGGTGAAGCCCGGAGCAATCATTCTGTGTCACGAAGGCGAGCGACTGCATCCGGCGGTGCGGGTTCATGCCGTGGGTGAACTCCTGAAGCGACTCCATGCGCAGGGGTATCGCTGCGTGCTGCCGTCAGCGGAGCAGATGCGACCTTCGATCCGGTCCTGACCACGGGAACTGTCACCGCTGAAGCGGGGCGGTGCGGGAGAATCCAGGGATTCTCAGGGTACCGCCACCACTCCGGGTGCCTTGACGGGCTTGGGTGGCTGGTAGTACGGCGTCATGGCGTCAAGGATTGCGGCCAGTGCCGACTTCATTTCAATCGGGCCATTCTGCCGCCAGACGATTTTTCCGCCTGGTGCAATGAGCACCGTGTGCGGAATCGGGCCGGGCCAGTCGGGATCCAGCGCCTCGACCAACGCGTCCTGGTTTGCGCCCGAGTAGCGGTAGTTGTTGGTGACGCGACCCTCGCTCTTCAATGATTTCGCGGTGCGCGGGGATGTGCCGGCGCCCTGCTTTTCCAGAAAGGCCTTCGCGCGGGCCGCGGCCTTTTCCTCGTCGAGGCTGACGGTGATCATTTCAAATTCCCGCAGACCCAGACGGCGTGTAAGTGACACGAGATCGGGAAATTCTTCGACGCAGGGCGCGCACCACGTTGCCCAGACGTTCACGAGCCGGAAATTTGAGGTCGAATTGACCCGCAGAGCCCGGATGCCGGCGGCATCAATGTCGGCAAGCTCGACCGGGAGGCCCTTCCAGCTTTGTTCATGAGCTGCGTGCGCGGGTTTGCGCTCACGCCATTTCGTGGAGCAGCCGTGGGGTTTCGTAACCGCAACCGGCACTTCCTTTCCCGAGAGAAGGGCGACGACTGCGTTGCGGGCATCGGGAGATTTGACGGTTTCTTCCTGGGAGAATCGGGAGTCGTCGAAGCGGCCCTGATATCGCAGCTTCCGTTCCTTGTCGAAGATGAAGACATGAGGTGTTGCCAGGCACCCGTAGGCCCGTGCGGTGAGCTGTTTGTCGCCGTCGTAGAGATAGGGAAAGTCCCAGCCGTTCTTCGCCGCGTAGGGTTTCATCTCCTCGAACGAATCGCCGAATTCGCCGTAACCAAGTTCGTCGAGGCTCAACCCGTCCGGATGGTTGGGATTGATTGCCACCAGAGCGAAGCCCTCATGTCGGAAATCGTTCCAGAGCTTCATCAGCCGCTGCTCGATTGCATGCGAGGTCGGGCAATGATTCGAGGTGAAGAGGATCATGAGCACATCGGCTTTCGAAAAATCCTTCAACGAGTGGTTGCGGCCATCGATGCCAAGCAGGGTGAAATCAGGAGCGGGTGATCCAATTTCAAGTCTGGCCAATTCCGGTGGCATCCAGTTGCGGGTGACTGACTGGGAGGCAGGGCTGGCGGCGATGGCGGAGCCGGATGTAAGCAGCGTAAGGACCGCGGACAGGTGCAGGAGGGATGACTTCATGACATTCAATCAATACGGGGCGAGGCGGGGTTGGATGCCGCACCCAACATAGAGACACGCCTGCCTTGCGCAAGTGCTGGAAGGCGGGGACGACCGGTTGGAGTGCGGGCATTTTTCCCAGACATCACAGACAGGAGAAGCGTGCGGCATACAAAGCGAGGATTGCCCGGGGTGGCACCAGAAGAAATAAATCATTGCAAGGTAGCAGCATAGTAAGCAGCGTGTTTCCTCTTCAAGCGCCGCGTCAGGCGCTCAGGTTGTCCCCCCTCTCCATGAAGCAGGAAAATTCCACGTCCGGAAAAGTCCTCCGGAAAATCATTCTGGCAATCGTTGCACTACTGGTTCTGGCCGGCTTGGCCGTTCTCGTGGCCTTCAGCGTCACCCATACGCGTCTCACCCGCACGTACTCGCTTCAGGTGCCTCCGGTGGTGGTGAAGGGCGACGCGGCTACCGTTGAGCGCGGCAGGCATCTTGCGACCACGCGCGGATGCACGGACTGCCACGGAAAGGATTTCGCCGGGTCAGTGGTCATCAATGATTCGATGGTCGGACACTTGTCCGGTCCCAACCTTACCCGTGGCAAAGGTGGGTTGCCCGCAGATTTCGGCGATCTGGACTACGTGCGTGCGATCCGCCACGGCATCGCGCCCAATGGGCGGCCCCTGCTCTTGATGCCGTCTTTCGAGTACACTGTGCTCAGTGACGAAGATTTGGGCGCATTGATTGCCTTCCTGAAAACCGTCCCGGCCGTCGACCGTCCGAGCGGAACGGTGGAGCCGGGTCCCTTGATGAAAGTCCTGATTGCGGTGGGAGAGATGAAGATCGACGCCGCACGGATCGATCATGACGCGAAGCGTCCTGCGAGCGTAGTGGCCGAGCCCACGGCCGAGTATGGCCGGTACCTGAGCGCGAGCTGCAGCGGTTGCCATGGGCTCAATTTTGCCGGCGGCAAGATTCCAGGCGCTCCACCCGATTGGCCTCTCGCCCCGAACCTCACATCTGCGACGGGCACCTTCATGTCACAGGCTTCCGCAGCGGATTTCATGCATGTCCTGCGCACGCGAACACGTCCCGATGGCCATGCGTTGAGTCCGGTCATGCCCGCAGCATTCGGTCAGATGACGGACCTTGAGCTGACGGCGCTCTACAACTACCTCAAGAGCGTACCCGCGGTCGTGGCCAAGAAATAGGGCGGAAGAACGAGAGGCACGGCGACGTCCGAGGTGCCTGTCTTGTCGCAGAAGAGGCCGGAAAAAATGATATCGAGTTTGCTCGGACGGGATCATGCATGGTCGTTTCCGAAAGGAAATCGCAGCGTAACGGCAGCTTCCAGGTGCCGGTTTTGAACGATGCAGATTTGGACGGTATGCGTCACTGTCACGGGTAAGAACGGGAAGACCTGAGCGACGACGTTGCGTACCTGAAGCGGAAAAGTTGAATGGCTGCCCGTAGAAAAGTATCCGCGGATCATGGGATCCACGCAGATTGGTTTCGGAAAAATTGATAACCGAATCGGCGTTCGTCTGCGAAGGTTTGGGGTCTATTGCCTGCAACATGCGAATGAATGCCCGTGCATTGAGGTGAAGTCCGCGCATGGAGCGGCCGATAGGGAGGTATCGGGGGATACGCTCCGGCAATTTCTGCCGATTGGGAGTGAATCCCCGTTCGTCAGGTGAAGATCTAGGCAATCATCCCTAGGATGAATTGTTTAAATAGATAGCTTACAATGTGATATGATGCCAGTGATTCGGTTGGCACGAACATAGCATCTGGCGATGCCGAATGTCCCCCTCCGCTTTCGCCATCGCTGAAAATCGTCCCCCGGCCAATGCGATCTACAAGCTGGTCGTGCGGTCGGCGGAGGAGGCGGTTCGGGCGATTCGCACGCAACTGGGGGAGAAGGCCAAGGTGCTTTCCGTGCGGCAGCTTCCCGGTCAGGGCCTTTCCGGACTCTTTGGACGCCCGCGTCTGGAGGTGATTGCGCAGCTCGATTCCGGAGAAGGGGAGGAGACTCGGGACGCGGCAACGCGTCCTGTCGAGAATGCGCCGATTCCCGGGACACTTGAAGCTGGAACGCCGGCGGAGCGTGAATCCCGCGGGCAGTCTGTCCGTGTGCGGCTGAAAGCCGAGACGGCGGCCCGTGCGGCGGAATCGGCTCCACGACTTCCGGATCTGCTCAGGCGCTCGGGTTTCTCCGAGGCGCTGGTTTCACGGTTCCAAACCCTGCCGACCTTCAGCGCGGATGCTCCGCTCCATCGTGCGCTTGCCGACTTTGGCCAGGCCTTGCGTTCGGGATCTGCTTCACGACCGGCACGTGCGTTGCCCTCGCGTGTGGCCTTCATGGGCACGGCGGGTTCGGGTCGCACCACGGCGCTTTCCAAATGGCTTTCCCAATCCGTCTTCGTTCACGGCCGCAGGGGCAGGGTGATCAAGGCGGAGTTTGACCGGCCCAATCTGACGGAGGGACTCTCGGTGTTCTGCGAAGCGGTCGGGCTGACGCTGGAGCACTACATTCCCGGAGAAACGGGCGTGCGCATGATTGCCGACGTTTCGGCGGAGGAATTCATCCTGGTGGACCTTCCTGCGCTTTCCCTGCAAGCCACTGCCAATGCCGGCATGGTTCGTTTTCTCAATGACGAGAAAATCGATGGAAGAGTGCTGGTCCTGAACGCGCTCCACGATCTTGCGAGTCTGCGGGCTGCCTACAACGCAGGCCGCTCAGCGGGTGCCACGCATCTTGTCTTCACGCATCTCGACGAACTTGGGCATTGGGGAAAGCTCCTCGACTTCCTCGTCGATGGCGAAGTGACGCCCCTGTTTCTCGCAACGGGACCGAGCCTGACGGGTGACCTCGAGGCGGACGCGGTCGGTGCCGTCCTTCGCAAAACGCTTCCAGGGTCCTGATCCGCGCGCCTCATGAAATTTGTCTTTCTCACCGGCGGCTTTGCCGGATTCGCCCTCACCGCCGCAGCGGGTTTTCTTGCGGATCGCGCTCCTGACCTCGTTCTTCGCGACGCCGCGATCGGCTGCCTGGCGGGCGCCCTGCTATTCCGCTGGTTCTGGTCGGTCGTGATCAAGGTATTTGGCGAAGCGATCGAACTGAACCGCATTGCCGCGAGCGCCGAGGCAGAGGCCCACGCAGCGGAAAAGGCCGTGCCGGTTGCCGCGGCCTCCCCCGTGAAGACGCGCTGATGCGTCCCTTCGATTTCCACACTGAATCCACATCCTGAAATCCAGCCCCCATGAAACACGCCGCACTCGCCTATGCCCAACCCGCAGCCGCCGCCAACGCCTGGCGGGCCTATCAATCCTCCACGGGTTCGATTGACGAAAAGGACCTGATCGAACGTTATCTCCCGCTCGTTCGAAACGTCGTCGACCGCATCAAGATCAACCTCCCGGCCCACGTCGATGTGGACGACCTCTACAGCGTCGGCGTCACCGGACTCATTGCCGCCGTCCGCAAGTATGATCCCGAACAGGGACACACCTTTGCCGGTTACGCCAGCACACGCATCCGTGGTGCCGTATTGGACGAGCTTCGCCGGCTCGACTGGTGTCCCCGTCGTGCGCGCGCGAAGGCGAAGAAGCTCAAGGAATCCATCAACGAACTTGAACAAAAACTCGGACGCGCCGCGAGCGAAGAGGAGGTGCGCGAGTATCTCGGGCTCACTCCGAAGGAATATGCCAAGTGGATGGAGGAGGCCCGCCCGGTGTGTTTTGTCGCAATCGATCAGACGACGGAGAATGAGGACAGCGATGGTACGTCGCTGCACGAGCTGATCGCCGATGAGAGCGACGTCTCGGTGCGCGATCGCATGGAAAAGGAGGAGCTGATGCAGCTCATGGCCCAGCGGATCGCCGAACTTCCCGAGATCCCGAAGAAGATCATTGCGATGTACTATCACCAAAACATGCGCCTCGCGGAAATCGCCGCGGTGTTCAACCTCACCGAGTCGAGAATCTGCCAGATCCACGCCCAGACTGTCATCGGGCTGCGTGCGTATCTGAAGCGCGTGCGTGACAAGTGAGCAGGCGGATCCGACGGGATCCGGAGGGCGGGAGGTGCGCAAGGAGCCTTCGGCAGGCGATTGATGCGAGGGCTTCGATTGCAGGCGGGCTCATGGGAATCGAAATCTTCCGTACTTACCTGGGAACTGAATCCCTAAAACTTGAGGATTTTTTTCGCCTTTGTCCGGGGGATGGAAAACCCCCTTTCAAGGGATGCTGCCCATGCCTCACTAAAGAGTCCCCCCCATCGGGCCGTTATCCTCACCCAGATACATGCTCATTTTAATCGGCAGTTTCATCGTTGTCGCCTCGACGCTGGGCGGTTTCATGCTTGCTGGCGGCAACCCGCTGGTGCTGCTGCATGTTTCAGAATTCGTCGTGATCCTGGGTGTTGGCATGGGAGTGCTCGTGATCGCGAGCCCTGCCAATGTCATGAAGGAGATGGTCCACAAGATCCAACTCGCCGCTTTCGGAAAAGGTGTGGGCAAGACGGAGTACTTCGACCTGCTGAAGATGCTCTACGAGATATTCATGGTCGGCCGCCGCAACGGTCTGATCGCGCTGGAGGAGCACGTGATGAACCCGTCGCAGAGTGCAATTTTCAAGAAATACCCTTCCATCACCTCAAACAAGGAGCGCATGGAATTCCTGATAAACGGAATCAAACCCGTGATCGACGGTAAGATCAAACCCGACCAGTTGGAGGAGCTCATGTCGGCTGAGATGAACGCCAAGGCCGAGGAGAGTGATCATCCGGTGCACCTGCTTCAGATGGTCGGCGACTCCCTCCCCGCGATCGGAATTGTCGCCGCCGTGCTCGGCATCATCAACACCATGAGTGCGATTGCAGACGGACCCGAGGCCGTGGGTGAAAAGGTTGCCGCGGCTCTCACGGGCACCCTTCTCGGAATTTTTGTGGCGTACGGCTTTGTGCTGCCGCTCTCGAACCGCATCCGGTTCATGAATCAGAGCGACGGCCAGTACCTGCGCTGCATACTTGTCGCCGT
This sequence comes from Opitutaceae bacterium, assembly GCA_017994935.1. Taxonomy (GTDB): domain Bacteria; phylum Verrucomicrobiota; class Verrucomicrobiia; order Opitutales; family Opitutaceae; genus UBA6669. Next base: position 47,110 of record JAGOJU010000013.1, on the reverse strand, counting down.
CTCAAGCTTCGCGAAAGGGCTGGCGCCGCTGACTGCGGTTGAGATCGCCCGGCGTTCCCTCGACAGTTCCGTCCAGCCAGGCGGCGAGGAAATGGAAACCACACTCAAGGGCATGCCCGCGGGCCGGTAGGCGTACGGCAGGACAACCGATCATCCAATCATGGCAAAAGGAGGTGCATGGAAAGTGGCCTATGCGGACTTTGTCACCGCAATGATGGCCTTGTTCATGGTGCTGTGGATATGCTCCCAGGACAAGGAGGTGCTTGTGGCCACCTCGCGTTATTTCCAGCAGCCATTCAAGTCCCCGCTCACCGCGAGCGCCGGTGTGCTCAATCTCGATGGCAAGACTGCGACAAAGTCCGAATCGAGTTCTGGCAAAACGGATGACTCCTCGAAGGGTGGCCAACCCCAGACGGATCCGCGCGCAGTCGATCTTCAATTTCTGAACTCGTTGGCAAAGGATTTCTACCGCCTGCTCCACATGGACCAGGACCTGAAGGACAAACCCATCGACATCCAGGTGACAAGCGACGGACTGCGCATCTCCCTTTTCGATCGTGCCCGCAAGCCGCTCTTCGTTGAGAACACCGCGGAATTCACCGAGTGGGGCCGGTTCATCATGCAGAACCTTGCGTGGATGATCGACCGGCACAAATTCTCGGTGGTGATCGAGGGACACACCCGCAAGGGTCTTGACCTGAAAAAACCCGACTACTCGTCGTGGGAATTGTCGGCGGATCGGGCAAACGCCGCGCGACGCAGTCTGACCTACTACGCGGTGGATCCGGGACTGATCGCGCGGGTGACGGGCTTCTCGGACACCCGTCCCATGCCCATGGAGCCACCGGAATCCGAAACGAACCAGCGTGTCACGATCAGCCTGTCCGTGATGAAACGCGACCCGCGCCCGCAGGGCGGATCAGGTGTGACTCTCCCCCCATGAAACCATTTCTCAGCGGAAGACCTTCGACCGGTACGCCGGCTCTTCGCCCTGCCACGGACGGAAGTGACGCCGGCATCGCTGGCATTCCCTCTCTCGCCACGCAGCCGGGACTGAAGTGCGCAGGATCCGATCCCGCGCACGGTCCCAACATTGAATGCATCAAGCAGGGAGACAAGGTTGTGCGTCTGGTCATCACCTGCACGTGCGGGGAAAAGATCGAAGTGGAGTGCCTCTATCCGGCCGCTGGCTGAGCGATTGGCACGCTGGGACCGGGGAAATTCCGGGTTTGAGGAATCGTGGTTAGTTCTGATCGCCACCGGGAGGGGCACGCTTCGTCGTGCCCGGTTCGAAAATAGCCGGACAGCCGTTTGGTATCTCTCCTGAACCGGCGATTGACATCTCGGTCCCTTGGGAGGGGCACGCTTCGTCGTGCCCGGATCCAAAAGTAGCGAGACCTTCCAGGTCCCAAGGATCGAAATCCGTTTTGAGATCGACCGGTCTGCTCGAATCAGGATTGTGTATTGGAAGGTCCCGCTACGCGTCGATTTCATACAGGGCACGACGAAGCGTGCCCCTGCCGGTGAGAGGGAAAAATTCTCGACCACGGCGTGTGCTCTTGGCCAGGGGGAGAAACATTGATCCGCGCCCCCCGGTGTGTCCCACGGCGAGAAGTTGCTCCCGGCAAAACTTGCCGCTCCCGGCAAGTTACGATTTCCGCTTTGCTCGGGCTCTCATCAATCAACTGACAACGAATAAGTTACAGTTCTGGCATTCCCGCTGCTTACTGGGTGCCACCCATGAATGTAGGCATGTACCAAAGCGCAGCGTCTCTGTCCGCTCTCGAACGCTGGCAGGACGCGGTTACCCAGAACATCACCTCGAATCAGGTCTCCGGGTACAAGAAGCGCACGGTCAACTTCTCGACGGTTTCTGCGGGCGAGCTTGAGTCGGCGGATGGAAAGGTCGGGGACAATCGCGGAATGCCGATGTACTTCCCGCGCGCGGCATACGGGATCAATTTTTCGATGGGAGAGACTCAGCCGACGCGGCGCGAACTGGATGTCGCCCTCCAGAGCGAGGGATTCTTCGAGGTCCAGCTTGAGGACGGACAACGTGGCTACACGCGCGCGGGCGAACTTCGCATCCGCCCGGATCGCACGCTGGTCACCTCTCAGGATGTTCCGATCCTGAGCGATGCAGGCACCCCCATTCAACTGCTGCCGGGTGGCGGCCCGGTCGTGATCAATTCCGATGGCTCCGTTGTCCAGAACAACACGCAACTCGGCCGCCTGAGCGTGGTGAAGTTTGCCGACAATCATCAGCTGCGTCCGATGTCGGCCGGTGTCTTTCTCAGCGGAGGCCAGGCCTCGCAGCCGGTGGAGCGCCCTGACATCCTTCAAGGCTACCTCGAAGGAGCCAACACCGCGCCGCTCCGCGAGATGGTGGACCTTGTAAACATCGCGCGCGCCTATGAGGCCAATCAGAAACTGATCCAGGCCCGCGATGACGCGATGGCCAAGACGCTCCAGAGCCTCGGCTGATTTCACGCGCGTATCCGATTCTCAAGGACAACCTCCGACTGCCCGAACCCGAACCTCCGTCATGAACCTCTCACTCTATAGCGCCGCCACCGGAATGGAGGCCCAGCAGCTCAACCTCAACACGATCGCGAACAATCTCGCGAACGTGAACACGCCCGGCTTCAAGCGCAGCAAGATCGAGTTCCAGGACCTGCTCTACCAGCGCCCGCGCGGAGTCGGCACCGAAACCGGTGGTGGCAATCTCGTGCCGACAGGAGTCGAGGTCGGCAACGGTTCACGCGTCGCAGCCACCGCCAAGGTCTTTACCCAGGGGCAGGTGAATGCCACGGGTGAAAAACTGGATGTTGCGATCCAGGGCGACGGATTTTTCGAGGTGCAGCGCCCCGACGGCACCCTTGCCTACACCCGCGACGGATCATTCAAGCTCTCCCCGACCGGTCAGGTCACGAACAACGACGGTCTGCCGATTCTGAGCGGCTTCCAGCCGATCCCCCCGGGCGCGACATCCGTGAACATTTCCGAGAGCGGCGAGGTGACGGTGCAAAGCGCCAGCGGCAGCCAGACCTTTCGCGTCACCCTCACTCGTTTCGCCAACCCTTCCGGTCTGCGTAGCCTCGGAGGTAATCTCTTCGAGGAGACGAGCGCCAGTGGCACGCCCGAGGCGGGACAGCCGGGCGAGCAGGGATTTGGCCACGTGCTTCAGGGATACATCGAGATGTCGAACGTCAACATCGTCGAGGAGATGGTCAACCTCATCGTCGCCCAGCGCGCGTACGAGATCAACAGCAAGTCCATCCAGACGTCGGACGAGATGCTCCAGAGTGTCGCCCAGATGAAGCGCTGATGTCCATGGCACCTCCTGCAAAAAATTCCTCTGGAGAAGGTGGGGCGCACCTTCCGCCCAATTTCAAGATGCTCCCGAAGACATTCCTCCGCTGCTTTCTGTTGATCGCCTGCGTGGCGTTCGTTGCGGATCATGCGCGTGCACAGGTACCAAGCGAGACCGCCAGTGGTCCCGTCGACGAGGTTCGCGCCCAATTGCTTTCCTCGCTTGCCGGGGAACTCACGGCTCACTTCAGCGCAGAGGGCGACCTTCAGCTGGAACTTTCGAGGCCCTGGCAGCCGGTATCGGGCAAATCAGGGGAAACGAACACGGGCTTGGCCGTGAAATTGACCGAATTCCCCGCAGCGCTCTCATCCACGCTGCTGCTTCGTGTCCGGGTCACCGAAGGCTCACAGCCACCACGCGAGGAGTCCGTGCTCTGCCGCGCCCAGCTCTGGCGCGACGCATGGGTAGCGCAGACGCCGGCCGATCGCGGCGAATCCTTTGATCCCGGAAGGTGCGATGTGCGCCGCATCGATGCGCTGCGCGAGCGCGATGCGATCCCGGCGTCGTTTGTCAACTCCACGGACTGGTCCTACCTCCGCCCCGTATCGGCAGGCCGTCTTCTGACTTGGCGCGACATTTCTCGGCGCGCGTTGGTGCGCAAGGGCCAGGTGATCGATGTGAGCGCGCTGGACGGATCCCTGCAGGTCAACCTGAAGGCGCTTGCCATGCAGGATGGCGGCAAGGGCGAGACCGTACGTGTCCGCAACATCGAATCACGACGCGAATTCGCCGCCCTGGTGGTTGGCGAGAACCGTGCCCAGGTGAACTTCTAGTACCTTCCCATGCCACGCCTCTTCATCCATGCCTGTCTCCTACCAGCCTGCATTCTGACGGCCTCGGCTGGCTCCCTTTGGACCGCTCCCGGCAGTGCTGAGCGGTCGATGTACTCGGATCGCAAGGCCTCCCGGGTGGGCGACATTCTCACGGTCATCGTTCAGGAGTCCGCGGCCACGCAGTCCTCGCAGAGCAAGAAGACCAACTCCGCAGCCAATGTGGATGCCGGTGTTGAGCAGTTCCTGTTTCCGGCCAGCGTCAGCCGGTTCGGCACGCACAAGGGGGCCCTCCCGTCGATCAAGCTCGGGGGCTCAAATGACTTCAATGGAGGCGGCGAGGTGAACAATACACAGAGCCTCAATGCACGCGCGGCGGTCATGGTGACGGATGTTCTTCCCAACGGCAACCTCGTCATCCAGGGCGTGCGACGCGTCGTGTCTGCCGGCGAGACCCAGCACGTGGTCCTGCATGGGGTCGTTCGTGCGGATGACGTCTCGAGCGGAAACACCGTATTTTCCAGCAACATCGCGGATGCGAAAGTGGAGTTCATCAACGAGGGAAGCCTGACCGATGCGCAAAAAAAGGGCTGGTTGGCCAAACTCTACGAGAAACTCCGCCCGTATTGAGAACCCCTTCCATGTCGCTCCTGACTTTCCATTTTTCCCGCCACCTTGCACCCGCCCATGGAGGGGCACGCTCCGTCGTGACCGGATCGGGAGATGTGCCTGGGTGGCGTGCGATGATCAACATCGCCCGTGCAATTTTCTCGTGTGATTTCGCAATCCGCAAGCCAGGGCACGACGATGCGTGCCCCTCCCGGGTGTATCCTGGGATAGGCTGGCTGGCCGCGCTGGTCCTTGTTTTTGCTGTTGCCCCGCTGCACGCCTCGCGTGTCAAGGATCTGACGCTTGTAGGCGGGGGTCGTGAGAATCAACTGGTCGGCTATGGCCTGGTCGTCGGTCTTGCAGGCGACGGCGATTCCAACTCCCAGGGCACGCTGAAGGCAGTGGGCAATTCGCTTCAACGCTTCGGCATCACGGTCGATTCAAATCAGATCAAGGCGAAGAATGTCGCAGCGGTCATGGTTACCGCGGATATCAGCGCTTTCCTGAAGAACGGATCGCGCATTGACGTGACGGTTGCCTCGATGGGCGACGCCAAATCGTTGCAGGGCGGTGTGCTGCTGCAGACGCCTCTGATCGGTGCGGATGGACGCGCCTATGCCGTGGCACAGGGTGCCGTGGCTGTCGGAGGGTTTCTGGGTGGCACAGGAGGCGCGGGAGGAGCGACGGTTCAGAAGAATCATCCCACGGTCGGCCTCATCAGCAATGGCGCAATCGTCGAGCGTGAAATCCCTGCCAAGTTTGTCACGGACGGGTCCATCTCGCTGCAACTGCACAATCCCGATTTCACCTCTGCGGCGCGCATGGCCGATGCCATCAATGATGTTTTTCGCGGTGCCGCCTCCGCAGCCGATGCTGCGAGCGTAACCGTTCAGTTGCCCGAATCCTATCGCGGCCGGGAAGTCGCCTTTCTGGCGGACCTCGGGCAGATCGAGGTGATTCCCGATACCATGGCACGTGTCGTGATCAACGAGCGCACGGGGACGATTGTTGCGACGTCCACGGTGCGCCTTTCGCAGGTGGCGATCAGCCTTGGGTCCCTCACCATCACCGTTGCTTCGAACGTCGGGGTGTCCCAGCCAAATTCTTTCAACAACTCCGGGCAGACAACAGTGGTTCCCAGCACACAGACGGATGTGGAGGAGCACAAGGGGAGTTTCAGCGTGGTGAACGAGGCACCGTCGATCGAGCGGCTCGCGTCAGCGCTGAATGCCCTGGGCGTTTCCACGCGCGAGATGATGGCGATTTTCCAAACCCTCAAGCGTTCGGGCGCGCTGCAGGCCGAACTCGTGATCAACTGAAGACCGCGACGTCCTTCACACCATGAACGTTTCAGCGGTCTCCTCAATGGCCTCCAGTACCTGGAACAAGGTTCTCGATGCCGCAAAGACAGGGTCCCCGGAAGCAGCCGCCAAGGGCGGCTCTTCCCACGCAGCATCCCCGGTTGAAATCAAGCGTGCGGCATCGCAGTTTGAGGCGATCATCCTGCGGCAGTTGCTCACTCCCACGATTGAGCCCCTCATGAGCGGTGGGCTCGGAGGTGCGGGTGCTGGCGGTGGCGGTGGTGTCTATGGCTACATGCTCACCGACGTGCTGGCGGATTCGCTCAGCAAGGGCGGCGGGCTCGGTCTGTCGAAGATGCTGACGCGTCAACTCACTCCCCGCGGCGCTCCTGTCGCGGAAGCGGTTCCCCAGTCGGGAGCTCCCGCGCCGGGCGGAACCTCGCCCGAATCCAATTCCTAAACCTTTCCTTCTATGACACTCTCATGGCTACCCATCGCGGAGCACCTGCGGAATGAACTGCAGGGGTATGGCGGACTTCTGGCTCTCTTCGAGGATCAGCAGGCTCAGCTGCTTCGTCGCAATCCTGACGCGGTCCTCGAACTCGCGGGCACCATCGAAACGCATGCGCGTTCCACGGCTGAACAGCGCCTCAGACGCGAAATGGCTGTGCGCGAAATTGCTGAAAGCCACGGCTATCCATCGGACACACCCTTGCGCGAACTGCTTCCGCTGTTTCCGTCCGAGGTGCAGCCGATGCTGGATGCCCTTGCCGATGAAATCAACCACCTGATCCACCGGGTCCGCCGGGGAGCGCGGCAGAACCAGCTGCTGCTCGGCCGTGCGGTCGAGATGCGGCAGCAGATGCTTTCGACGCTGCGGCCCGCGGCCTTCGTCAAGACCTACTCTCCTCGCGGGGAAATCAGCGTATCCACCGGCGATGCCGCATGGCAGGCTGCCGGCTAGGTCCGTTGCCACCAGGTACATTGTCACCTGCGGTTCCGCACGCACGACGAGCAAACTTCCTATTTCATCCTCATCATGTCCGGACTCCTTGGCAGCCTTTCGATCAGCGTCAAAGCCCTCAATGCCCACTCGCGCGCGATCGACACCGCGGGAAGGAATCTCGCCAATGCCAACAATCCCACCTATGCCCGCCAGCGCGTCGTCATGGGCGACCGGGGGACGGTGATGACGCCGATGGGTCCACAGTCGCTAGGCATGGAGGCCCGCTACCTCGAGCATCTGCGTGACAGCCTGCTCGATCAGCAAACGGCGCGCGAGGTTTCCAACACCGCCCTGCTCAAGGCCCAGCAATCCGGCTACGAAAGGGCCCAGGCAGCGTTGGGGCAGTCGATCAGTCGCGCCCAGGATTCCGCCTCTATCAACTCCTCGAGTGGCGGCTACGGGATTTCGGAGTCGATCACCGACTTTTTCAACGCGTTTCAGAGCTTCGCTGCGAGCCCCACGGACATGGGCGAGCGGCAGACCCTCGTTCAGAAAGCTGGCATCCTGGCCGATCGTTTCCAGGTGACGGATGAACGTCTGGCCCAGCTTCAGGGGGACCTTACGAGCCAGATCAACGAGGATGTGGCCTCGGTGAACCGGATCTTGTCTTCGATCGCCCAGTTAAATGGCGAAATCGGCAGCCTGGAGATCAATCACCCTGCCGCTGCGGTGGATTTACGGGACAAACGCCAGGCGCTCCTAGAGGAACTGGCGGTCAAGATGTCGTTTGAGACGCGCCCGTCGACAAATTCGCCCGGTCAGATCGAGGTGTACACCAGTGATGGCGTGGGCGGAGAAATCCAGTTGGTCAACCGAGCCGTCGTTTACGGCACGGTCGCCTTTTCTGGATCGACACTCACTGCAGGCGCTACGCCCACGACGGTGGCGCTGAGTGGCGGATCGATCATGGGTGCGCGGGAGGTTCGCGATGTCGCCGTGCAGGACCTGCGCGATCAGATCGACGCCCTGGCGAACCAGCTCGTCACCTCCGTCAATGCAGCCTACAACCCGACAAGCGCCACGGGTGACTTCTTTCTGGCGGGAGGCACGACGGCTGGAAGCATTGCGGTGGCGTCGGGAGTGACGGCCGTGACGCTGAAGGCTTCGGATGGCGGTGCCGCAGGAGACAACACGATCGCGACAGCCGTTGCGGCCCTTGCCGGCCAATCGTTCTCCGTTTCCGGGGGTGATTCGATCGATGGGACGTTCACCCAGTTTTATGCCCGGTCGGTCACGAGCCTCGGACAGCAACTTTCGAGCACCAATTCCAGACTCCTCGACCAGCAGAGTGTCGAAACGATGGTGCGCGGGCAGCGCGATGCCGTGAGCGGAGTGTCGATGGACGAGGAAATGGCGGATCTTTTGAAGTACCAACGCTCCTATCAGGCGTCGTCTCGTGTCATCACCGTGATCGATGATCTCCTCGACACCCTGATCAACCGGACCGGCCTGACCTGAAGCTCCCCCTGACCACCCGTTTTTCTCCCAACCATGCGCGTCCCGACCAACAGTTCCGCCGAGGCTGTCATCGCCCAGATCCAGAAGCTGGCCTCAAGACAGTCGCAACTGCAAAACCAGTTGGCCACGAATCAGCGGATATTCCTTCCGAGCGATGATCCGGCGGCTGTGGGACGCGTGCTCAACATGGAGCATGAACGCGGGCAATTGACGCAGTTCACGAAGAATGCCGGCAGAGCGCTGGAGATTTCCCAGGCGTCGTTTGCGGGATTGAAGAGCCTGAAGACCGTATCCGACCGCGCCGGAGAAATCGCGACGCTGGGCACGGGCACGGCGAGCCCCGATGCCTTGCGCGCCTATGCGGCGGAAGTCGACCAGCTTATCGAACAGACCCTTCAGAGCGGAAATGCGCGTTTTGGAGGCGACTATCTTTTTTCGGGTACCGCGCTGGATACCGAACCGTTCACGGCGACGCGCAATGTCTCGGGCCAGATCACGGCGGTGACCTATGCGGGAAACGCGTCACAGGTGTCGGTGCCCCTGTCGGAATCCACGGCCGTCGCACCCGGAACGGATTCTGCCACCAATCTCGGCATTCGTGACATGATCAACAGGCTCGTGACGCTTCGTGATGCGCTGGCGAGCGGAAACACTGCCGCGGTGACCGCGGCGCGGCCCGCGCTTGAGCAGACTGAGGATTTGCTCGTGAACTCCCTGAGCAGTCATGGCGCCGTCGAGCTACGGATTGAAATCAGCCAGGCGCAGCAGAAGGCGCGGTTGGACAATCTGGAGAACCTGGTTTCGGGCGAGGTTGATGCCGACATTCCCGAGACAGTCGTCCGGCTCGGACAGACCACCAATGCATATGAAGCGGCTCTCTCCTCTGCGACGAGAGTCCTTCAGATGTCCCTGCTGGATTACCTGCGTTAAAACATGGAAATGAGCTCAGAATCTGCTCTTCTCCCGGTATTCCGTTGTTTTGAGGAGATCCGAGCCTTCTGCGGATTCGCCGCCTGAAACCTGTCCCCTGACCACAGACGACTGCTCCTCCACCATGTCGCATTCTTGATTCGTCCATTCTCCCTCTCGACCAAAACCCTGATTTCGTTTCTCTTCCCAAGCCATGAAAGTCAGCACCGAAGCCCCCGTGCTTCCTGAATCACCACCCCAGCAAGTCCGGTTGCCGGAAGGGCTGGTGGGATTTCCCGATCACACGGGATTCGAATTGCTCTACAATCCGGAGCAATTGCCATTCCGCTGGATGCGGCTGGTGGGGGGGGGGCCTGTTGACTTTGTGGTGATCGAGCCTGCCGGAATTGTGGCGGACTACGAAATCGAGTTGTTTGACGAGGATGCATCCTTCCTGGGAATCAGCGATGCTGCGGATGCGCTCATCCTGAACATCGTCACCGTCAGCCGCTCCGTTCCACCCACTGCGACGGTCAATCTTGTCGGCCCGGTCGTCGTCAATCGCCGCACGGGAGTTGCCAAGCAGGTTGTGATTGCAAATCACGGCCGCTACAGCGCCCGCCACCCCTTGGTCACCTCCTGACAAACTCCGTTCACCCATGCTAGTCCTGACACGTCGTGTGAACGAAGCCATCGTCATCGGTGGCAACATTGAGATCCGCATCACCCGGATCGATGGCGACACCGTGAAGATCGGCATCGACGCTCCGCGCGAGGTTCCGATATTCCGCAAGGAAGTCCTGACCGACATTGCAGCGTCGAACCAGGCCGCGGCGGTATCGTCCACAGCGGCAGCGTTGCCGAAACTGACTTTGCCCAAGCTGCCACCGGTTGCACCAAAACCGCCCGCTGCCGGCTGAGCTGTCGCGCAGGCTCGATGTGCGGCCGCCTGCCAATCCTTCCCCTTTTTCCGACAACCCTGATTTCTCCACCCATCGATGAGCAGTTCTTCGTTCAGTGTCACCTCGTATGCCCTCGCAGAAGGCCTCGGCCGCACCCAGGAGTTTCTGGGCAGGTCGATTTCCCGGCTCGGATCGGGAAACCGGATTCTTCGTCCATCCGATGACCCTGCCGGTGTGGGAGTGACGGCGAAATTTGAATCGCAGACGCGCCGAAACGGTGCGGCGGCCACGAATGTCCAGAATGCCATCTCCCATGTGCAGACCGCGGATGGCATGCTGGCGAAGATGGGGTCCGCCCTGACGCGGCTCTCTGAACTGGCGACGCGTGCCCGCGATCCGATTCAAAGTGCGGGTGACATTGCTTTGTACCAGGAGGAATTCAAAACGCTGCTTCAGCAGGTGCGTGACACCATAGGTGGCACGACTGCGCAGATCGGCGGCACGGCAGATGTCACTGATCCCATTGGCGTCTTCAACGGGCGGCAATTGTTCGGGCCGGATGGAGGGATGAGCCTGCATGTCGGCGTGAATTCGGACGAGGTGATCAACGTAGCGCCAAACAATCTGCGGACGGGTTCGGTGGCATCGGTGATCACGCAGGACGCCTCGGGAAATTTTCTGCTATCCGTCGACGATCCCAATGCCGTTTCAGCGTTGGAGAGTGCGCTTGACGCGATCTCTGCCGAACGCGCCAAGGCTGGCGCTGTTCAGAGCCGGCTGGAGATTCTTGGACAAACCCTGGCGGTTGAAGGCGAAAACCTCGATGCGGCACTGTCGCGGATCCGCGATGTGGACGTCGCCAGCGAGACCACCCAGATGACCAAGTTGAAGCTTCTCAACGAAACCGGCACCGCCATGCTGACCCAGGCCAACCAGTCGCCGAAGTCGGTGCTGCGGTTGCTGGAGGAGTGAGGGCAAGGCATGATCAAACCATCGAGCCTGTCGATTCGCTCTGTCCTTTCGAGGGTCGCCCAGTGCGCTTCCAGGTAAGTAAATTTTTCGGAGAAACGAGTCTAACAGAGCGAATTACTCGCGAATTTATCGGTCTTCTGTTTGAGAGAATCCTTCGGTTGGGCGTGGGCTTCTATGTACTTAGCTCCGTCGCTCGGTACTTAGGAAGTGACAAATTTGGGGAGCTAAGCTTCGGATTGGCGCTGGGCTCCATAGGGGCGGGAGTTGCCACTGTTGGAACTGATGCACTCATTGTGCGTGAATCTGTCCGCCAGCCAACTGGAGTCCCCGCAATTCTGGGCACGGTCACTGCTCTAAGAACCTTGGTAGCCATCGTGCTCAGTTTTGGCTTGGTGTTGATCCTTTGGGCTTCCGGAGTAGATTCTCACAAAATATTGGTAATGATGGTTTTATTTTCCACAACCTTCTCTGCCGTTACCGCAGTACCGACTGTTTGGTTCCAATCTCAAAGTTTAGGACGCCTTCCTTCATGGGCCTCCTTTGGAGTTTTCGTAGTAGCGAGCATTTTGCGTCTCTATTTGGTTGAAACGAAGGCACCCCTACTCGCCTTTGCCTGGGTAGTTCTAGTTGAGCTGAGCGCAGTTGGCATCGTCACTGGATGGATGCTTGAAGGCTATCGAGTCGGTGTAGGTACTTGGAGAACTTCGAAGCAGGTGCTAGTTGCGGTTTTGCGTGAATCTTGGCCTCTTTGGATATCAGGCATCGCCATAGTAGTCTATATGAGGATAGACCAGATCATATTGCGAATACTAGCCGGGTCGAAGGAGATTGGCATTTACTCCGCTGCGCTACGCATTTCCGAGCAGGGCTATCTGTTGCCAATGACCCTCTCTACGCCGTTGTTAACTGCGTTGGTGGCCTGTGAAAGAGACACAACGCCTCAGACACAATTGATGCGTCGCTACTTTTCGGTGAGTGTAGTAGCCGCATATGCCTATATTTTGGCAATCTGGATCGCTGCACCGCCACTCTATCAAATCTTCTTCGGTCCTGAGTACCATGAATCGATCAAAGTCATAAAAATTCATGTACTGGGCGCGCCGTTTGTGTTTATTGGCGTAGCACGAACACAGGTCTTGATAACATGGGGAATGATGCGATTTGCAATGTGGTCAACTATTGTTGGTGCGGTAGTAAACCTCAGCTTGAATCTGTTTCTAGCTGCTAGATTTGGCGCCATGGGAGCCGCATGGAGCAGCGTGGGAGCACAAGTTGTGGCTGCTTGGTTGTCAAGCTGGGTGTATCGACCGACGCGACAGCTCGCGCGTGAGCAGACTGCTGCACTGCTTATGCCATGGTCAGCATTTCTCTCTCGTACACACCAATATGAATAAGAAAGAGGTCATATACCGCGCGTGGGCGCGTGTGGCGGGTCGCCCATGGGCACGAAAGCTCAATCATTTCCTGTTGTCGTTAGGCGCGCGGGGCCTTGGCGTGGGAAACTCCGTCGATCTTAGTGGCGAACAGCGGATGATAGAAAGAATGTCAGAAATTTGGAGGGATATGAAGCGTGCGCCGGTGTTCTTTGATGTTGGTGCCAATGAAGGAGCCTATTCTGCTATGCTTCGGCAGTTTGTCCCCAACGCACGTATCTATGCTTTTGAGCCTCACCCAGAGACGGGTTATCGGATGAAAAACCGGCTGAAGGGGACTGTTAATATAATTGAGTGTGCGGTAGGGGCCAAGCCCGGAATCACAACTTTGTGGGACTATGCGGATGGGCGGGGGTCCTCACACGCTAGTTTTGAGAAGGCTGTGATTGAAACAATCCATGCTTCTAGTGCGAAAGGTGTTGATGTTAGAGTGGTGACGCTGGACGGATTTTGCAAGGATAGTGGCATTGAATTCGTCGATTTTATAAAGATTGATACCGAAGGATTCGAGGCTGATTGCCTTCGTGGGGCGGCCTCACTGATCGGGGAAAGGAAGGTTGGCATTGTGCAATTTGAATTCAATTCCATGCATGCGCTTACGGGAACACTCTTCCAAGACATGGTTAGGCTTCTGCCTGGGTTTCAGATTTATAGGATTCTACCACATGGGTGGATAATGCTTGATCTCAATGATATATTTAGAAGTCATCTCTATGGGATTCAGAATGCCGTTGCTGTCTCTCCTGATTTGATTTCATCAGTTAGGGCGATAGTGGATGCTTGAGTTGTATGTTATTATTCAGTATTAATATAGATACTCCGACAACCAGGTCGTGTGCCCCCATATCCTTGGCATTCATATTCATTTCTACACGGTTTGCCCAGTTGGGCGGTGCTCCGACGTACAGACGAACTAGAGGACCTTTGCGTCCACCGATTGCTGCTTGTTGTGCAGATAGGGGCCCGAAATTATCTGATCTTGATACCTTGCCGGGCTTCGGTGGTAGTAGGAATTGGTCTCCGGTACGGCTCTTCGAGCAATTTCGCAATTGGGGAGGGAAATGAGGGGGCCCTAGCGAATGCATACGGCGATTGTTCTCATTGTGTTTCGGAGGCCTGGGCCTACTCGGCAGGTGCTGGAGGCGATCCGGCAGGCGAAACCTACTCGGCTATTTGTTGTTGCGGACGGTCCCCGGGAAGGGCGACCAGAGGAAGTGCTTCTCTGCGCTCAAACGCGGGCCGTGGTGGAGACGGGAGTGGACTGGCCATGCGAGGTGATTAAATTGTATGCTGAGAAGAACTTGGGATGTGCGCGGCGAGTCTCCTCGGGGTTGGACGCGGTGTTCGCGCAGGTCCCGGAAGCGATTATACTTGAAGATGATTGTCTGCCTGATTCGACGTTCTTCCCCTTTTGTGAAGTATTGCTGGAACGATTTAGAAACGAAACTCGAGTGGCCCAGATTGCTGGCTGCAGCTATCAGGATGTTGTTCCCTCGGATGGACTGAGTTATCATTTCTCACGCTATCCAATCTGTTGGGGGTGGGCGACTTGGCGACGGGCATGGAAAGATTATGATCACGCAATGCAGGCTTGGAACGATACTACCTTGCGCCGACGCATCTGGCGAAGTTTCACTCATCCTGATGAGCGCAGATACTGGCGCTTGAACTTTCGGGACACTGCACGGGGTGAGGTCGATTCATGGGCCTACCGTTGGGCGTTCGCTATATTCAGGACTGATCAATTGTGCGTGAATCCCTACCTCAACCTAGTCTCTAACATCGGATTTGGCGCCGACGCGACACATACGAGTGATACCAGCCACCCGGCTGGCGGTCGTGCACTAGAACCCATGCCCTTCCCTCTGAAGCATCCGTTGACTTACGCTCGCGATGAATCAGCGGACGCACATTCGGCGGCGTTGATGTATCACCGGATTACTTTCGGACAGCGAATTGTACGCAAAGTGCGGCGCATGTGGCGGGAACGGTGGAAGTTAACAAAACTGTGAGTCCGGCAAGTAAGACCCCTGAGACAAGTTTGGATAGTAGGCTCTCCTACGGACGCTGTCTCCACTTGCATAGGGATGGACATCTGACCCCTGAGCGACTATGTCACGACACCGATGAGAAGTAGGGCCGAGCTCCGCGGATGAGACTATACAAGCATCATTCAATGGGAGAGGGGATTTCGACTCCAGTCGGCGATTGGAGCACGATCCGTGGGCGCCGCAAAGATGTACGGAATAGTCTTCCAAGGGAGGTTTTAGTATAGTGGAAAATATTGCATTCCAGCTTTGTCCTCATGTTAAAGCATATTGCTAGGGCATTGGTGTCCAAGTGGGCGTCCGACCTGAACCCACCCAGCCGAGCGCAGCAGCGATACAAGGTATGCATTCTTAAGGCTGATCGTCTCGGAGATGCGGTGCTGGCATTGGGAGCCCTTCGGTTGCTAGTTTCGAAATTCGGAGAAGAAGAGTGTTTTATAATAGCCAGCAAATGGAGTGAGCTGCTTTTTAGGCACGAATTCCCGCTAGCGACAATTGTTGTAATGCCGTCGCATGTTACTCACAAGGATCTGCTCAGAACCGGAAGACAGCTGAGGCTACAGTTTGGAAATGTTATGTGTGATCAATTCATTTGCCTGCGCCATCAGCGCACGGACTGGGATGAGATCCTATTGAGTTGGGTCAAGGCAAGTGCTGTCTATGTACTTGATCCTGACAAAGCTTCATGCCTGGAGATAGGATCTCATAGGCGTACTATCTTCGCGAAGGTGAATTTTAGGGTCTCGGAAGGAGCAGATCGTGCAAGACCATGGGAGTTCAATAGGGAGCTCTGGAGGCATGCAAAATTGCTGGAGCTTGTCCTTGGACGTGCGCTTGATTTCAGGTCCACGCGTCCCGTGTTAAGTGGCACGACCACTGGGATTCGAGGCAAATATATTTTGGTGTGCCCATTTGGTAGTAGCTTGATCAGAGATTTTCCAGCAGAACTTCTGGCTTGTGTTCTATGTCAGGTTGAACGATATAAACATCTGCCGATTCAACTACAATCCGATATTTCTCGACGGGCCGACCTGATGGCACTCGAAAAGGTGCTGTCAGATCAATATTCCCTGGAGGTTGAATGCGGAACAGTATCTAGTGTCGAAGATTATATAGATGAAATTGCCGGTGCCGAGCTTGTTGTCACCGTGGATACTGCCGCGGCGCATCTGGCCGTTGCATTTGACCGGAGGGCTATTATTCTGCACGGGGACGCACAGCCGAATGAGTTTGTTCCTTGGGGCGAGCAGAAGCGGCAGCGCTGGGTAAGTAATTCTATGCCATGCAGGGGGTGCAACTGGATATGTGTGCATGATAGACCTTATTGCATAACAAGTGTGGATCCGGCAATGTTGGCCGAGGCAGTATCGGCGGTTTTTCGTGAAGAATAGCTTCTGTCATGACAAGAGAGCTCTTAAGCATTGTTACCATTAGTCGTAACGACAGAAATGGCCTTTCCCGTACGCTTGAAAGCGTGTCGAGGATCATGCCGCTCGGCGCTCAGCATGTGGTTGTGGACGGTGGCGATGAGGCGGTATGTCATTCGTCGGAGCTGTTGAGGGGCGATGAAGTTATCTATGTCAGACAATCTGGCCAAGGTATCTCCAATGCCTTCAATGAGGGTTTGGATAGTTCATCTGGCGAATGGGTCTGGTTCGTCAATGGAGGGGATGCTGTGCATGAGAACCTGGATGCATCTTGGTTATTCACTCACTTGGCACAGACGAGGGCTAACGTGGTGTTCGGTACGATACAGTTTGATGATGAAGCGAAGCCGCGCGAGATGCCTCTACTCAAACAGCAATGGCCGCTTCTTGTATGTTGGCCGTTACATCCGGGGGCGATTGTTCGTCGCCGTGTTCTTCTTGAGGCCGGTGGGTTTCATCAACGCTGGCGGGTTGCGATGGACTATGACTTTTGGTTTCGGGCTTTAAATAGGCATAGCCGTGTTGATGTTATTTCGGTCTGCCTGGCGCGGTTCGATACCAAGGGCATAAGTGAGCGACCTGAAACCCGACGACTGGCGAAGCGGGAGGCAGCGCAGGTGCTTCTCTTGCATAGCGGAGCTGCGTTTCGAGATATCATTTGTTTGCTCGCTCGAGCCTCTTGGAAATGGCTGCGGGCATTGGGGACACTGCTGGGAATTCCATGAAAATTACTTTCGTCCTCCCTGGCGGCGCTCGCTATCCGGCGGGAGGAACACGGATGGTGTTTCGATATGCCAATGCCCTCGCGCAAAGTGGGACGGCTATCACTGTGGTTATGCCATCAGATCTGTCGTTGGCACCCTTCTGGAAGAGGGTGCTCCGGTTGGGGCGCTATGGAGCCTGGGCGGTAGTGAAGGGCTATTCTCCTGACCGTTGGATTGACTTGCATCCGGCTATTCGGCTGCTGTGGACGCCGTCGCTTGCTTCTGCCTGGGCGCCGGAAGGCGATGCGGTGGTGGCGACCTCCGTGCGAACAGCAGAAATGGTTGCAACCTGGCCAGCAAAGGCCGGGCGCAAATTTTATTTCGTGCAGGGGTATGAGACTTGGGACTTTCCCCGCGCACGTGTAGAAGCCTCATGGAAGCTGCCACTGGAGAAGTTTGCGGTGTCTACTTGGCTTTGCAGCCTGATTGGGCAGGTTGGCGAAACCTCTACATGCCTGCGGAACAGCGTCGATTGCGTCACGTTTGGACTGGACCGGCCAGTGGAGGAGCGTGATCCGGCTTCGTTGCTCTGGCCTCATCACCCACTTCCGCAAAAGGGATCGATCGATGTGATGAACGTTGTCTACAAGCTTTTGGCCGATCATACCAATCGGATTAAGATTTCAGCTTTTGCTGCTTCGAAGAAGCCCGCCGACTGGCCGCCGAAAATTAGCTATAGCCGAAATCCGCTTCAGCATGAACTGCGTCGCCTCTACAATGATGCGGCCATCATGATTGCGCCGAGTCGTTCGGAAGGATGGGGACTTCCCGCTTGCGAGGCCTTGGTATGCGGATGCGGTGTCATAGCTACGGATATCGGCGGCCATCGTGAGTTTCTGCGTCATGAAGAAAATGCCCTCCTCTATCCGCCGAGTGACTTGGATGCGCTGGGTCGTTCGATCCTTCGTCTGCTTGGCGACCCGGCCTTGCGCATCCGCTTGGCTCGTCAGGGCCAATTGGATATGCAGGCGCTTATCTTGGAGCCCATGGTTGTGAAGTTGGAGGGAATATTGAAAGGAGTGCCGATGCCCTGATGACCCTTCCCAACGCCGAGTGCATTCTTCCTCAGAAACTACCGTGTGGAGTGGTTGTTACCTTTCACCCGGACGAAGGTGTGCGTGATCGCATTCGAAAGATGCGAGCCGAATGCGGACGGCTCGTGGTGGTGGACAATGGGTCCGGCGATGACACAGCGAAGCTGTTAGATGGGCTCCCTGAAGTCACCCTTGTCCGGCTGCCACAGAATCTTGGAGTTGCGACAGCTCTTAACCGAGGGGCTGCTTGGGCGCTTGCCCAAGGAGATGAGTGGATCGTTACCTTTGACCAGGACAGCCTTCCTCAGCCCGGCATGGTCCCCGCCCTGATGGCCACGGCTGTGCTGCTTCCGATGGCGGGGGTGGTGGGTCCGCGAATCCTCGATACCGTAAGAGGCCGCGAGCCGTATCGCTGGATTTGCTGTTCGGATCAGTGGCCTTTCTGCTTCCGACGGATAGTTTGCGAAGACGAGGATCTTGCTACAGTTACATCTGTAATCACTTCCGGTTCTCTAGTCTCCCTCGATGCATGGCAAAAAGTAGGAGGCTTTGAAGATTCGTTCTTCATTGACTATGTCGACAACGACTTCTGCCTGCGCCTGACGGAATCCGGCTTTCGGATTTGTGTCTCGCATCGAGCATTTTTGGAGCATCGGTTGGGCACTCGCACACGACATGTGGTAGCGGGGCATGATTTCCGCCCAACACACCACACACCGCTGCGGCACTATTTCATCGCTCGAAATCGCATTGCCATGTGGCGGCGTCATGCTGTGGCGGTGCCGCACTGGGCGTTGTTCGATCTGTGTTTTGCGGCCTACAACGGGGTTCGGGTGCTCGCGTTCGAGTCGCACCGCTGGCGGAAGCTCAAGGCGATGATTCTGGGGACCTGGGATGGTTTGTGCGGTCGAAAGGGGCCATGCCCGGAAAAGCGGAAACGTGTCTTGGATGTCCCGGTGGAGGACTGATCAGCGAAATTGGCGGCCCCGCTTTCGGTTTCCTCGACGTCAGTTGGCGAGCCATGCCAGCAACGGTGCGCAGGTCGTTGCATTGCATGACCGGTGGCGGGCTTGCATCTGTCATCTGCCGTGGGTAGTCTTGGATCATGGCGCAATTTGAGCGAGGCACGGTCAACCTTTGCAACGGAAGCAGGAAATCATGTAGTCGCGCGGCGAAAATCTGGAGCCGTGAAAAATTGGGTATTTTTGCAGCCTCTTTGATTCATTCGGAAATTCTGAGGGGGTTCGAAAAGACGACGCACCAAGAAGTCATGGCCTGCTCCGCCTTAGCGGACGAACGGTTTGGTAGAGCCCTCGTTTCACACGCAGCGTGAGGTGCTGGCATCTCAGACTGGCCTTGGAGCAACTTTGCCGGTGCGCCCTCTTTTATCCATCATCATCGTCGCCTACAAGTCTCGCGATGAAATCGGGGCGTGTCTCGATTCAATTCCATCTCGGCTGATTGGGAGAGAAGTCGAGACGATCGTTGCCGACAACTCGGCGGGGGAGGGGACCGGAGAGCTGGTAAAGGAACGCTTTCCCCAGGTGACATACCTGGATCCGGGGAGGAATCTTGGGTTTGGGTGCGCAAACAATCTGGGGTTTGCCCGAAGCCAGGGGGAGCATGTCCTGTTTCTCAATCCGGACACCGTCAGCAACGGGGCGGCGCTGGAGCATTGCCTGCGACGCCTGCAACTGGAGCCCGATATCGGACTCATTTCTCCGCGTCTTGAACTGGCTGACGGTTCGATGGACCTCGCGTGTCGTCGGTCGATTCCCACCCTGTGGGATGGCTTTTGCCGGGCATCCGGACTGGCTGCGGCATTTCCGCGCGTGAAATGGTTTGCGGGTTACAACCTGACCTATCTGCCGAAGGAAGGTACCTACGACGTGGCTGCGATCAACGGTGCGTTCATGATGGGGCGACGCGACGTGCTCGGGAGAATCGGTGGCTTCGACGAGACGTTTTTCATGTATGGAGATGATCTGGATCTTTGCATCCGGGTCGGGGCTGCAGGCTATCGCATTGTGTATGACGGGCGCCACTCCATCGTGCACCTGAAGGGCCTGAGTGTCGGCAAGGACTTTGACCGCATGTCCGCCGCCATCTTCGACGCCAATCGCGACGTCTATCTGAAGCATTTCAATCCGAAGCATTCGCGCTGGGTGACATGGAAGTATCGCCTTGCCTTTGGTGCATGGAAGCGGATTTCCCGGCTTCGCGCGCGCCTGGGCGGATCGCATCGGGTGCGACCGGTCTGAGGCAGGGCGGACTCCCACTGCTCGTTAAAGAAGTGCAGCTTTGAGCGCGTTGTGCAACGCCTGCAACTCGTCAAGAGAGCGCGACGCGAGCGTCTCGATGGGAGTAATCTCACGGCCCAGAAGATCCTGCAACAACTGGATCTTTCCGATCAGTTGGCCCTGCACACGCCCCATCTCCTGGCCCTCCTGACGGTGCTGGTCGGCAAGGGTGGCGGCCTTTGCCAGAGCCTGTTGGATGCCTTCCTGTCTATATTGATCGGCGAGAGTCATGGCCTTTGTCATGGCTTGCTCACGACCTTCCTGCCTGTATTGATCAGCGAGAGTCATGGCCTTTGTCATGGCTTGCTCACGACCTTCCTGCCTGTATTGATCAGCGAGAGTCATGGCGGCGTCGAGGATAGTAGCATTCTTGAGTTTGGTCATTCTCCGGTCGATCGAGGTTTTGTCAACTTCGCCAACACCGAGGATATAGCTGAGAATACATTCGCGCTGACGGGGAGAGAGGCGAAGCAGCAATTTCTCATCCCAGACGTGATCACTCATGAGATCGCCAGTTTGCTCGGCCTTGAGGACACGCAGAGTGAGAATGCCGAGGACCGTGCCAGTGATCTTGTCGAATGGCAGCTCCGACAATTGGATCAGGCGAAAAGTAAAGTCCGGGATGCACTGGGACAGGGCAGAAGGCTCAGCGTTTCCGGGTTCGGTCGGCAGATCGAAGAGGGCGTGAAACCGCGGTGAGAGTGTCCAAGTCTGGTTGTTCTGGGCCAGGACAATCGGAATGATTGGAGGCAGCGTTTGGGAATTCGGATGAGCGCTGCGAAACTGCTCCCAGATGCGGAGTTGGTAGGTCAACAGACGAAATGCGATCCACCGGTCTTCGATGCGTTGATGCTCGAAGAGCAGGAAGAGAAACGCTTCGGTGGAGGGTGCTGAGGGATCGGGCGGATGGAGGGCCACACGGTAGAGCCGGTCGCTCTCGGACGCACGGAGCCGCTCGTCGATGTACGAACTGGGAACGTGGGTAAGGCTGGACCATAAAATCAGGCGGACGATGGAGGAAGGGAGGTGCTGACGGAAAAACGCCACCGCGGTCTCCTTGTCCTCGAAGCTCGACTTGGTGAGCTTGTCGTGAGGTTGATGCAGGCGATCTTCCGGCATGTGTCAGCAATTTCGACAATGTCCGATATTTACTTGCAACTAAATAATGTTATAATATTGCATTAAATCTCCTGGGACTGCGTTCGGCGTGGCTCAGTACTGAATTGTCCTCGTCGGCATTCAACGGGTCCGCGGTACTTCGCTTCGTTGTTCCCAGCTTTACTTGAAACGCCGAGATTCGCCTTCAGTCGAAAGACCCGATGGAGTGGGGGGATTGCGGCGCAGAGCCCTCTTGTTTCTTCCCGCCGAGGCGCTTCTGTTCACCTTGGGCTTCGCGAAGCGCTCCATCAACATGAAGATACAAGGCGGCATGGAGACCGTGGTTTCCCCAAATGCCATGGAGGCTTGAGATTTCCGGTGCATTCTGTGGCGATAGGCGAACATGAAAATCAGGTGTCGCTTGCTATGGACTGGTTTCTATCTGACGTCGGCGCTGCTGGCTTCGGCGCAGACGTCAAAGGACGACGTGCTGGCGCGGATCGACCGGCAGCAGGCGCCCTATACCGAGATCATGAACAGGATCTGGGACTACGCGGAGGTCGGCTTCAAGGAGACCCGGAGTTCGGCATTGTTGCGGGAGCGACTCGAGGCTGATGGTTTCAAGGTGGAGGCGGGAGTCGCGGGCATGCCGACGGCGTTTGTTGCGTCGTTCGGATCGGGCAAACCGGTCGTCGGCATTCTCGCTGAATACGACGCCCTACCTGGAATCTCCCAGGAAGGTGTGCCTGAGAAAAAGGCGCGACCCGGTTCGAACGCCGCCCATGCCTGTGGGCACCATGCCTTCGGTGCGGGGTCGATCGAGGCGGCGGCCGCCATTGCCTCATGGTTGAAAGCCACCGGCCGGCAGGGAACGCTGCGCGTCTACGGCTGCCCGGCCGAGGAGGGCGGATCCGGCAAGGTTTATCTTGTGCGTGCGGGCCTGTTCAACGACGTGGATGCGGTCCTTCACTGGCATCCCTCCGATGGCAACAGCGCCATCACCGGACCTAGCAAGGCGAACATCTCGGCAAAATTTCGTTTCACCGGTGTTGCCGCCCATGCTTCTTCCGCTCCCCATCGCGGCAGGTCCGCGCTCGATGGGGTCGAGTCAATGGATTACATGGTCAACATGATGCGCGAACATGTGCCTCAGGACGTGCGTATTCATTATGTCATTACACGTGGTGGCGAGGCGCCGAATGTTGTCCCGGCATTCGCAGAGTCCTATTATTACGTCCGCCATCAGGACCGTCGCATCGTCCGGGAGGTGTTCGACCGGGTCACCCAGGCGGCCAAGGGCGCTGCGATGGGTACGGGGACGAGTGTGGAGTGGGAGATCACGGGCGGTGTGCATGACCTGCTGCCAAATGAAACACTCGCCAAAGCGGCACAGGCCAATCTGGAACGTGTGGGCGGCTTCAGTTACGATGACGCGGAAAAGCGGTTTGCTGCCGAATTGGGCAGGACCTTCATCGGAGGCCGTGCGGCGGCAGTCGAACTTGCACAGACGGTGCAACCGCTGAGGATTGATCCCAACGGGGAGGGCGGCGGTTCGACCGACGTGGGTGACGTGAGCTATACCGTACCGACAGTCGGTGTGCGCACGGCGACGTGGGTCCCGGGAACTCCTGCGCATAGCTGGCAGGCCGCGGCCTGCGGAGCCACGACGATCTGTATCAAGGGGCGCCTCATGGCGTCCAAGGCGCTTGCGTTGACGGCGATGGACCTGTTCACCGATTCAAGACTTGTTGCCGAGGCCAAGGCGGAACTGATCCGACGACGCGGGCGGGACTTCAGGTACGAACCGCTGCTTGGCGACCGTGCCCCTGCCCTGAATTATCGGGATTGAACCACCGGCGTTGCGTTTATCTCTGCCACGCGCGGGGCGATGACCAGGGCAAGCGCTTCGCGCAGGGCATCAAGTCGGGCGGGGTCGGTGGCAGGGCTGTGATTGGCGTTTTCGATGTAGAATGTATCGATGGCGACACTGTGTTCCGTGCCCACCCGCGCGAACGTGATGTCAAACCCGTGATCACTGATGGTTTTCCCAAGGCGGAAGAGCAGACCGATCTCATCGCGGGCCTGGATTTCCACGATGGTTCGCTGCATGGAGGACTCATGGTACACCTCCGCGATGGGAGGGAACGAGTTCTGCATCGCATCGTTGCCCTTCTTTGCGCTGGAGAGGTAGCGTGTGGTCGACGCCAGCTTCCGGGCCTGCGTTTCGATGTCGGGCAGCAGATCCTTGTCCATCACAAGGGCAGCCTCGACGGTCCGGGCGAATGTCTCCTGGGCAGCGGCATTCTGTACGACGCCACGCCCGGGCTCCACCACGAAGAACGTGTCGATCGCAATGTTGTCGCTCCGTGAAATGACCTTTGCGCCGAGAATCGAGAGCCCGGCCACGCTGAAGGCGCCGGCGAGTTTGTAGAAGAGACCTGCCCGGTCCCACGTCACCACATTGACGACCGTGAAGGATCGATTGAGGTCGTCCTTCCAGTCGATGACCGGCCTGAGCGTGCCGGTGGATTCGACGTCGGCGATCGACTGGAGCAGGCGATTCACCATCTGGATGTGGAGCGCCACCTTGCTTGTCTCCGTGTGCATGAAATACCGCTCGGGCAGCAGGTGAAAATGTGCGGATATCTCGTCCGGGCCGATGCCCGGGATGCTTTTCCGGATGAGCTCCTGGTACGTGGCCTCAAGGCGCTGGGAGTTGCGCCTGGCCAGTTCCGCGCCGTGCAGCAGTCGCTCGAGCGTGGCACGATAGAGCGCCGTGTGGAGTGTATCCTTGTAACCGTTCCAGAGGCCCGCAGCGGTGCCGCGCGCGTCGCAGAACGTATGAACGTAGAGGTAACGGAGCCGATCGGCGTCGCCCACGATTTCTGCAAACGCCGCAGCAGTGCCCGGATCGTCGACGTCGCGTTTCTGCCAGAAGCGCGTCATCACGAGGTGATTCTTGATGACGAAGACAACAAACTCGCGGCTTGTTGCGTCGATCTCCATGCGATCCAGCAGGGGACCGGCAATGGCCACACCGCTATCGGCGTGACCCTTTATTCCTCGTGCCTTGCCGATGTCGTGAAGCAGGAGAATCAGATAGAGCAGCGTGGGTTCCGGCGTTTCGTGGAGGGTGCTCCGGTACTTCAGGCTCACCGGCTCCGCATCCGTGAAAATGAAGTCGAGTTCGCGTATGGCGTGCAGCGTATGGATGTCCGCGGTGTAGCGGTGATAAAACTCGTGCTGAACGAGGCAGGTCAGGGCATCGAATTCGGGAATGAAGCGCCCGAGGACACCCAATTCGTGCATCAGCGAAAGCGTCGGATACACGGCTCCTGACTGCTGGAGAATCGAGCGGAACGAAATGTTTGCGTCCCGCGACTGCTGGACATGGCGCGTGAGGAGGGGAACCGCGTCGCGGATCTGTCCCTGCAGCGCGAAATCGGGTTTGGCACCCAATTGCTGGCAATGCCGGAACACGCGGATGATGCGTGCCGGATCCGCCTTGAAGACCTCGGGGGATTCCGCAGCGAGTTCGCCACCGCGCAGGATGAAGCCGTCGATACGTTTGGTCTTCTCGAATCGTTTGGCCCGGATCGCCTCGCGGAAGGACATGAGCGCGCCGTTCGGGGTCTCCAAAGTCAGCGCGAGCCTGCTTTCTATCAGGCGGGAGATGCGATGGATTGTCTGCGCGGCACGGTAGTAGTCCCGCATGAACTGTTCCACGCGGCCGAGCAGATCGCGGTTCGTGTAGCCTAGACCAAGCGCGATCTTCGGCTGGACATCGAGCGCCAGCACGTCGGTCGGACGCTTGCTCTGGAAATGCAGTTCATTGCGGACACGGTGGAGGAACGTGTAGGCGCGTTGGAAATCGCGGACCTCATTCTGTCGCAGATAGGCCTGTGTGGCGAGTTCGTCGAGCGACGTGATGCCGAGTTTCACCCGGGCCATCCAGAGGGTGTTCTGGTAGTCACGCAGCCCGCCCACACCGTTCTTGATATCGGGCTCCTGCAGGAAAACGGTATCGCCATATTTTGCCCGCCGCGACACCTGGTCTGCGAGCCGGGCGGCGATGTAGCCGCGCGGGTTCTCCTCGGTGTAGAATGCGCGGTAGGCCGACGAGAAGGATTCAAAAAGCGCCGCTGAGCCGGCGACCAGACGTGCCTCCAGCAGTGCAGTCTTGGTCTGGATGTCCGCGCGGGCCTCGACAAAAGTCTCATCAACGGTGCGCGTGGCGTGGCCGACCTTCAGGCCGCAATCCCACAGGATGTAGAGGATCTCGTTGCTGAGATGTTCCTGCAGCGGCTTGATGGCGCCTGTCTTTGCCTTTGAGGGAAAGAGGAAGAGGACGTCGATGTCGCTCAGTGGGCTGAGCTCGCTCCGCCCATATCCCCCGAGCGCAATCAGCGCGACCGGAGAAGGTACCTCGTCGTGCTTCTTGACGTAGGCGGCCATCGCGTAGTCGAACAGGTGACCGAGCAGGATATCGACCATTGCAGCACGCGCGTGGGCGGTTTCGAGGCCCGTGGCACCGGCGTCATGATGCATGCGGATCATCGCGCTTTCGAGACGCAGGAAGGTCTTGCAGGCGGCGAGCCGCTGGGCGGTATCGACCTCGCCTGCAAAATTGAGGCGTTCGCGTGCGTGCTTCTGGATGCGACCTATCATCGGGAGGCGGCGTGGATTGGAGAGATGAAATCCAGAACAACGCAGCAAAGCCCGTCAGGCGCGAATTCTTTGTTGAGTGTCGGGTCGAGGTTACGCTGGATATGCGTGTAAGTTACTTTTCTACAGTAATTAAACAAACAGGCGTACTCGGCATTCGAGCCTTGGGGGAGTTCTGGAGCCAGGGATACCTCCCTCACAACGTATCGCCCCTGACATGGCGCCTGGCCCCGCGTTTTCCGTGATCCGCTCGCGACGGGTGTGGGTGCTTTAAGGACTGCTTGCCTCAGGTTGCCGGCGCCGGTTGGATTTTTGGTTCAACGTAAAAGCTATGCCCGAGATCACGAAGAGCTACGAACCGCATGAGGTTGAAAAGAAGTGGTACGCCGCCTGGCAGGCCGCCCGGTGTTTCTCGGGCCGGGCGGAACCCGGGCAGGAGACCTACACCATCGTCATTCCGCCGCCGAATGTCACAGGCATCCTCCACATGGGGCATGTCCTCAACAACACGCTCCAGGACGCGCTTATCCGCCGCGCCCGGCTCGAGGGGAAGGCCGCCTGCTGGATTCCCGGGACGGATCATGCCGGCATCGCCACGCAGACGATGGTCGAGAAACACCTGAAGAAAAGTGAGGGCAAGGGGCGGCGGGACCTCGGCCGTGACGCGTTTCTTGAGCGGGTATGGACATGGCGGGAAGAGAAGGGCGACATCATCCTCAAGCAGTTGCGGCAGCTCGGCTGCTCGTGCGATTGGGATCGCACGCATTTCACGATGGATCCCGGCTACAGCCGCGCGGTGCTGACCGCTTTTGTGCGTCTCTTCGAGAAGGGTAACATCTATCGCGGCAAACGCATGGTCAACTGGTGTCCGGTTTCGCTCACTGCGCTCTCGGACGAGGAAGTGGAGATGCGGCCGACGAAGGGTTTCATCACCAAGCTGAAGTATGACCTGGTCCAGCCGGAGGGGGGCATCACGCATCTCGTCGTTGAGACGACCCGGCCGGAGACAATTCCGGCGGATGTCGCGCTGGCCGTTCACCCGGACGACGAGCGGTATCGGGCACTTGTTGGAAAGAAGGTCTGGCGTCCGTTGGGCGCGCGCGTGGCATTGCCGATCGTGGCGGATGCTGCGGTTGACCCCGCCTTTGCGGCGGGCGTGCTGAAGGTCACGCCGGCGCATGACAAAGTGGACTTTGAAATCGGCCAGCGTCACCGGCTTCCGGTGATCGATGCCCTCAATGCTGATGGCTCAATGAATGCCGAAGCAGGAACGGAGCTCGCGGGTTTGGATCGATTTGCGGCTCGCAAGAAGGCTACGGAGCTGCTTCGCGAGCGCGGCTCGCTGATCGAGGAGAAGCCATATGAAAACAATGTCGGCTATTCACAGCGTGCCGGCGTTCCGATCGAGCCGCGCCTCACCCAGCAATGGTGGCTGCGCTATCCCCGCGTCGAGGAGGCGAAACAGGTTGTAAGGGATGGGCTGATACAATTTCATCCGGAACGTTGGAGCAAGGTGTACCTCAACTGGCTCGACAACATCCAGGACTGGTGCATCAGCCGCCAACTGTGGTGGGGGCATCGCATTCCGGTCTGGTACCGGAAGGGAATCGACCGGGAGAAGCTTTCGGAGGCCGATCTTGCCGATCCGTCAAAGGTGCATGTGTCGCTCGAAGGTCCCGCTGATCCCGAAAACTGGGATCAGGAGGAGGACGTGCTCGACACCTGGGCGTCCTCATGGCTCTGGCCGTTTGCGACACTCGGCTGGCCGGACGAAAGCGAGATGAAGAAGGCCGACTACGCCGCCTTCTATCCCACAACGACCCTGGCGACGGGTGCCGACATCATCTTCTTCTGGGTCGCGCGCATGATCATGGCTGGATTGGAGTTCACGGGATCGGACATGAACAAACCTGCCGGGCCGGTACGTCGCGGGCGGGCGCAGGAGGAGCCGCTGTCGCTCGAAGAACTGCGGCGCCGCATTCCGTTTCGGCATGTGTATTTCAACGGCATTGTCCGCGACAGGCAGGGGCGGAAGATGTCGAAGACACTTGGAAACTCCCCTGATCCACTCGATCTGATTGCCAGGTATGGTGCGGACGGCCTTCGATTCGGACTCTTGCAGATCGCGCCCTTGGGGCAGGATGTGAAGTTTGACGAGGATCGCATTGAGGGAGGCAAGAATTTTGCCAACAAGCTCTGGAACGCATGCCGCTTCCGCCAGATGAGCGGTCCCATGGCCGACAATCGCTCGCTCGAGGCGATCCTGTCGCGACTCAAGGCGACGCAGTGTGACGATGACGATCACGCATTGCTGTCGGCGCTGCTCGAGACCATGACGACGGTTGGGCGAGGATTTGCCGACTTCGAATTCGCGGGGGCCACGCAGCGCCTTTACGGGTTTTTCTGGAATGACTTTTGCGACTGGTACGTGGAGGTGGCGAAGTCGCGGGTTCAGGATCCGGAAGCCCAGCCGCATGTCCTTGCCGTCCAGGACCTGGTGATTCGCGAGTTCCTCCTGATGTTCGCGCCGTTTGCACCGTTCATCACCGAGGAACTTTGGCACCTGCTCGGTTATGGGGATGAGGGTGGTTTCCTGCAGGACGCACGCATCCAGACCGCGGGGCAATTGACCGCCGCGCTTTCCGCATGCGGGCTGTCGGTTGACGCGGCAGCGAGCGGCCGGGTGGAGAAATTGAAACAGCTCACGACATTGGCGCGCCAGTTGAAGGCGGATCAGGCCGTGGCTCAAAAACGCGACGTCATTTTCCATGTGCTCACGAGCGACGCCGATTGGGGGGACCTTGCCGCTGCCTCCGGCAAACTCGTTCGCCTCCTTGGTGCCGCCGCACTCAAGCGCACGACCGACAAACTTGCGTTGCCGGCAATCGTGACACCGCTCGGTACGCTTTTCCTCGATACCGGTATCAAGGTGGATGCCGCAGCGGAGAAGGCCCGCCTCGGCAAAGAACTGGATCAGCTACGCAAGCATGTCGCCGGAACCGAAGCGCGCCTTGCCAACGAGGCATTTGTGAGCAAGGCGCCGCCCGCAGTCTTGGAAGGAGCGCGTAGACAGTTGGCCGATCAAAAGGCAAAATACGCCGAGATTGAACGCCTCATCGCGGCGCTTTAGGTGTCGGTTTAACCAATTGCATACAAGTATGATATGATATCGCCTGAGAGGCGCCTGATTTCAGAGTTTACTAAATGACCCAATAAACATAGGTTTGGCCGCAATGAGTATTGCTCTCGAAGTGCCTCATGTGGCTGCCGCTCCTCGCGACCTTGAAGAGGTTTCAGCGGAGGAACGGGTGCAGTGGGCGTTACGCGAGTTTGAAGGCCGGGTCGTGATGACCACCAGTTTTGGGATCCAGTCTGCGGTGATGCTGCATCTTGTCACCCGCATCGCCCCTTCAATTCCGGTCGTTTTTATCGATACGGGCTATCTGTTTCCAGAGACCTACCGGTTTGCGCAAGAGTTGACGGAGAGGCTGTCGCTCAACCTCAAGTCATTCGCCCCGGCCATGACTGCGGCGCGTCAGGAGTCGCTGTTTGGCCGGCAATGGGAAATGGGACTGGAGGGTCTCAAGCGTTACAATCTGATCAACAAGATCGAGCCAATGGACCGTGCGATGCGCGAACTCGGTGCCACGGCATGGCTGGCGGGCCTGCGGCGGGTGCAGTCCTCAAGCAGGGAACGGCTGAAGGCCGTCCAGATTCAGAATCGCGTGACCAAGATCCATCCGATCGTGGATTGGGACAACCGTCGGATCCATCGTTACCTCACTGAACACGCCTTGCCCTATCATCCGCTTTGGGAACAGGGCTATGTTTCGGTGGGCGACACCCATAGCACCTCGCGGCTGGAGCCGGGGATGACCGAGGAGCAGACGCGATTCGGCGGTTTGACACGAGAATGCGGCCTGCACGAGCCGGGTGCACGGGCGGATTTTCAGATCTGAAACGGTTGCCCGATTGGGCGAATAAAGACGCCCAAAAGAAAATGCCCGCACCAGTTCGAGTGCGGGCATTGAAAGTGCAAGGAACATCCGGCCGAGCCGGCGGCGACCTCAGATCTTGTCGACGATCCGGTCTGCGAGACCGTAGGCGATTGCTTCCTTTGCGTTGAGGTAGAAATCGCGGTCGGTATCCTGATTGATTTTCTCGATCGGCTGTCCCGACGCGGCAGCCAGGATCTGGTTGAGCTCGAGACGGAGCTTTTCCATCTCCTGGGCCTGGATGTTGATGTCGGTGGCAGGACCGCTGAAACGGCCGCTGATGAGGGGTTGGTGGATCAGGACGCGGGAGTGCGGATAGAGCAGGCGCCGGCCTTTCGGCGCCGCGCTGAGGAGGATCGAGCCCATGGAAGCGGCCATGCCGGTGACAACGACAGTCACGGGCGAACTAATGAGCTTCAACGTGTCGTAAATGGCCATTCCAGCCGTGATCGAGCCCCCGGGGCTGTTCAGGTAAAACGTGATCTCCTTTCCAGGACCGATCGCCTCAAGGTACAGGAGCGATTCCGTGATCTGCTTGGCCGTCGCATCGGTCACGGCGCCCCATAGGAAAATCTTCCGTTGTTCAATGAACTTCCGGGCGATCATTGTGCCGACAGGGCTGGCGGCCTTCTTTTCTTCGCTTTCCGATTCCTTGTCATCGTCATCCTCGTCATCGTCAAGGTGCGGGACAGGGGCGGTGAGTGCCGGATGGAAATTGTGGAATTGCATAGGCCTCGAACGTTGAGAGCGTTGGGATGGTTGGCAAGTCCGCCCATCCGATTGGTATTGGAAACGTTTCGCTGAGAATTTCAGCCTGAAATTCAATCTCAAGCCGGTGTGTCCGGAGCCGATTTTATGCGGACCCAACCATGGTCTCCAATACTCCTGCCGCACCACAAGTTGCAGCCGTAACGGCGGAACGTATCGTTCAGGAAACGAAGGACATACCTTCGGCTCCGCGCGTTCTTCCGCGGCTCAAGGACCTCCTGGGCGATGGCAATTCGTCGGTTTCTGATGTCGTGGCGATGATCCGCATCGAGCCGAGCATCGCCGCCCGTGTGCTTCAGGTCTCCAACAGCGCCTACTATTCCAAAGGCAGCGCCCGATGCACCTCGGTTGGCGAGGGTATTGGGCGGGTGGGATTCGATCAGGTGTATGCCATGGTCATGCATGCCGTGACCTCACAGGTGCTGTTGAGGCCCCTGGTCACCTACCAGCTTGAGCCTGACGATCTCTGGAGGCGTTCGGTCACCTGCGGCATGGCCGCGGAGCTCCTTGCGGACCAGTGCGGGCAGGATCGTGAGACGGCCTATACCCTGGGCCTTCTTCATGGCATTGGCATGATTGCGGTCGATTCATGGGCGCTTATCAACAACCCGAGCCTCGTGATGACGCCCAAGGCGTTTCCGAAGGAATACACGCAGAGCGAACGGGCGCTGATGGGTTTCACGCATGCGGATGTCGGCGGAATTCTGCTGAAACGCTGGGATTTTCCCGCCGACGTAGTGTCCGCCATTCGCTACCAGTATTCGCCGCCGGCCGCGGGAACCGGTGCCTCGCTTGCGACCGTGATCTATGCCGCGAAGTGGCTGTGTGATGCGACATGGCCGACGGAAGGCACCGTCGTGCCGCCCCCCGACGAATTGTGGTTGAAGCGGATCAAGCTCGATCTGAAACGGTTGGGAAAAGTATCCGAGGATCTGAAGTCGCGCGAGATGGAGTTGAACCAGCTCTTGCAGATAGAGGGCTAGCCCTACTGTCGGAAATGGCGGAGGCAGTCGCCCGCTCCATCGTGCGCCTGGCACATCGAATGTCGCAAGGTCTGCCGATGCCCGTCCGGAATCGTGGTTGCCCGCGGGATCGGAATGCGGGTTTGGAACAAAGCGTTTGAAACCCTTGATGGGGTGCGTATGTCAGGGAGCCCTCATTCACATGACAAAAGTGTTCGCGTTCCTCCTCATTGTCGCGTCGGTCCTTGGCACCGGTTGTTCCACCAGCCGTTCGAACGCTGCTTTTGCCGCGCAATTCGATCGCACAAAGGTGAAGTTCGTCTTTGTCGAACGCCGCCTCGCGGACAACAACAATGTCCGCGATCGTTTTGTGGATGCGTTGCGGGCGCGTGGCTTTACGGCCGAAGCCGGACCGCTGACACTCATGCCGGAGAAAGGCGTCGATGTTGTGCTCGTCTACGAGGACACCTGGGAGTGGAACTTCGGCAATCGTCTTGTGGAGCTTCGTGTGCAGCTGCGGAATCCGCGAACGAACGAACTGCTTGCCGGTTCTGTGCTGCGCCGGGGCGCCGTTTTCGGCAAGAACACCAGCGAGATGGTGGAGGCGATTGTCGATGACTTGTTCGAGAACCGGTCTTCGAAGCGACGGACGCTCTGACGGGTGAAACGTGCCTGAGACCGGCCTTTTCGGATCGATTCCGGGGCTTTTGCCGGTTTGTCCATGGCAGATGGCCCCGCAAAATGCGTCTTGAGCGTGCCTCCCTGTGCCTGATGCTACCGAGACGCCCGCCACATGTCACCACCGCGCAGCAAGAAGATTTCCAAGGCCTGGCTCGAGACCTCCACGGAGGGGAGGGTCGAACTCGCGCACGATTGGAGGGCGCGCTACAATCCGCCGCTGGTTCTGGTTGGGGATGGCGCCCCCAAATGGGCATCGGTCGCACGGGTGCCGGACTACATCTTTGGCTGTGAGAGCGGTTATTTCGTAAACCGGAAGGAGGAGATCTATTTTTTTGTCCGGGTGAGCGACGTTCCTGAGGCGGCAACCTCGGAGAATGTGACGCTCTATCTCGCCGGGGATTTCAATGGCTGGGCCGAAGCGATCGGCAATCCGCATTGGGAGATGGTCCGCGCCACACTCGCGGGGGAAGCAGTCTACATCTGGCATGGCGCCTCCCGGGCTTTTTATTCAGATCGGCGGGAGCAGTTCAAGTTCGTCACCGGCGACGCGCATTGGCTGGAGGTTCCGCTGCATGCCCCCAATGCCGTGCATGACGGCTCGGGAAACCTCAACCGCCTCGTCGATCCGGATCGAACGGGTCAGCATCTTTTCCAGTTTGCACTCGAGCACCCGCTCGATCTTTCGAAAGTCTGGCGGGTGGGTTGGGCGGACGAGCATGTCGAGGCCCAACAGGTCCCCCTGATGCCAGGGGCATTTTTCTACCACATGCAGTCGCCGCTGCCTTTGGGTGTGACGGTTTCCGGCGAGACGTCCGTCTTTCGATTGTTTGCCCCGCGGGCGAAATATGTGCAGCTCTGCGTCTGTGATGCACTGGAGCTGCAGGACCAGCCGATGCGTTACGAGCTCCATCAGCGGGAGCAGGGCGTCTGGGAACTCACTCTGGATCAGGACCTGCATGGCTGGTATTACTGGTACCACGTTGATGGACCGCAGGACTCTTTTGGGCATTTCGATCCCACACACCGCATTCTCGACCCGTATGCCATGGCGACCGTGTCGCGTGAGGGACCCGGAATTGTCCTTTCGAAGGAGTGGATGGGCAACGCGAACCGCGGACGGTTCCGTACGCCTGCCTGGCAGGACCTGATCATCGCCGAGGCCCATGTGCGCGATCTTGTCGAACTCGCTCCCATCGACGTGACGAAGGGCGAACGCCGGGGTTTTGCGGGGCTGGCCGCGTGGGTGAGGAGCCAGGACTTCTATCTCGATCGGCTCGGCGTCAACTGTGTTGAGCTTCAGCCTGTCCAGGCGGCCGATGCGAAGACCCGGGAGGAATATCACTGGGGCTACATGACCGTGAATTTTTTTGCTCCGGCGTTCGGATATTCGACCTCCCCGGAGACGGCATCCGGAGTGCGGGAACTTCAGGATCTTGTTGCGGCCTTTCACGAGCGCGGAATGGCAGTGCTGCTCGATGTTGTTTTCAACCACGTGGGTGAGCCGGCCCACCTGATGTACGTCGACAAGCTCTACTATTTCGACCAGAACAGCGACGGACATCTCGCCAATTGGAGCGGCTGCGGAAACGACACTCGCGCCGAGGCCGCGATGGTCCGGAGGCTCATCGTCGACAGTTGTGTGCATCTGATCCAGGCCTACGGGGTGGACGGCTTCCGTTTCGATCTTGCGGAATTGCTCGGCATCCGCCTGCTGCGCGAGGTCGAGGCGGAACTGAAAGCCGTCAAACCGGACGTCATCCTGATTGCCGAGCCATGGAGTTTCCGGGGACATATTGCGGCCCAGCTGCGTGACACAGGATGGGCGTCATGGAATGATGGATACCGGGATTTCATGCGCGAATTTGTCCGGGGCGGCGGCAGCCGGGGCAGCTATGAGTATTTCCTCAAGGGATCGCCATGGCACTTTGCGCACTGGCCGGCGCAGACGGTCAATTACACGGAATCGCACGACGATCGGGTCTGGATCGATGCCATCACCGAGAACGCGGGTTTCGACGGATACCATCCGACTGCCAATGACAGGCGCCGCTCGCACCTGATGTTTGCGATCCTCCTGATGTCGGTGGGCATTCCCATGGTATCCCAGGGACAGGATTTTCTCCGTTCAAAGCGGGGACTGACGAACACCTACCTGCGCGGGGACGTCAATGCATTGGACTACCGCCAGGCCGGCCGGTTTCCAGGCACGCACGCGTATTTTGCGGAATGGGTGGCCTTCCGACGCAGCAAGAGAGGCAGGCTGCTGCGTCATTACTCGCGTGTCAGCGATGGCTTTTTCCAGTTCTGGTTTGCGATCGACTCGCTGGCTGCGGCCACGCTCTACAATGCTGATTCCTCCCAGGGATCGGCGCGTCTCCTGTTTGCGGTGAATCCGACCGCGGTCGATGTTTTCATCGAGTTGGGAGACATCGTATTCACCGGTCCCGCCTGGCGCGCGCTGGCGGACACCGAACGTTTCCATGGTGAAGGTCAGAAGGGAATGACGCAGCATCTTGAGCGCAATTTGTTTGTTCCAGCCCTCAGTTGTGGCCTCTGGGTGAGCGAGAAGGATTGATTGGGCCGACAGAGGCGAATGCTTCTCGATTGGACGATAGACGCCAGTTTCTTGCTGAAATGGATTTGGTGCTTCCAGCCAAAACCCTTGCGTTTGGGCCATCCGGGCTTTTCGTTGACCCTCCGCGCGTCCACATCACTCGCGGGCCAACTCAAACAGTTCATCAACACCTAGAAATCGGAAAGACCCATGGCAGTTAAAGTCGCAATCAATGGTTTTGGCCGCATCGGCCGTCTCGTTTTCCGCGCACTCGTCGAGCAAGGCTTGCTCGGCTCGACGCTCGACGTCGTTGCCGTGGGAGATATCGTCCCGGCCGACAATCTGGCCTACCTGCTCAAATACGACTCCACGCAGGGCCGGTTCAATGGCACGGTTTCCTCGAAGAAGTCCTCCGCTGATAAGATCGAGGATGACGTTCTTGTGGTCAACGGACGCGAAATCCTGGTCGTTTCGGCGAAGTCGCCTGCCGAACTCCCTTGGGCCAAGCTGGGCGTTCAACTCGTGATTGAGTCGACGGGGCTGTTCACCGATGCCGAGAAGGCCAAGGGACACATCGCCGCGGGTGCAAAGAAGGTCATCATTTCCGCCCCGGGCAAGGGCGAGGACATCACCGTCGTGGTGGGCGTCAACGACAGCAAGATCGACCACTCGAAGCACAACATCATTTCCAATGCCTCCTGCACGACGAACTGCCTCGCGCCGGTCGCATATGTTCTTCTGAAGGAAGGCTTCGGCATCGCCGAAGGCCTTATGACCACGATTCACGCCTACACGGCCACCCAGAAGACCGTCGATGGGCCTTCAAAGAAGGACTGGAAAGGCGGCCGGACCGCCGCGCAGAACATCATCCCGTCCACGACGGGTGCGGCCAAGGCGGTCGGCCTGGTGCTCCCCGAGGTGAAGGGCAAACTCACGGGCATGTCTTTCCGTGTCCCGGTTCCGACCGTGTCGGTCGTTGACCTGACTTTTAGAACAACACGCGATACGTCTCTCGAAGAAATCAAGGCGGCGCTGAAAAAGGCCTCGGAAACCTACCTGAAGGGGATTCTTGGATACACGGACGAGGAGGTCGTTTCGACCGACTTCGTCCATGATGCCCGTTCATCGATCTTCGATGCCGGCAGCTCGATCGAGCTCAACAAGAACTTCTTCAAGCTGGTGAGCTGGTATGACAACGAGTGGGGCTACAGCAACCGTGTGGTCGATCTCACCCGGACGATCGCCTCCAAACTCTGATCGCCAACTTCATCCAGCCCACGGCCCCGCCACGGAGTCGCGACGGACGCATGGTCCGTCGCAGCCCGGGCGGGCGGTGGACCACACGTTTCAGCGGTTTCACATGCCCAAGTTCAAAACCATCCGCGACCTCGACCTCGCCGGCAAGCGCGTGTTCATGCGCGTCGACTTCAATGTCCCCCAGGACAAGGTTACCGGTGCGATCACGAACAACCAGCGTATCGTTGCCGCGCTGCCCACGATCAGGTACGCGATCGAGAAAGGCGCGTCGGTCGTGCTGGCCAGCCATCTCGGCAGGCCTGACGCGAGGGTGGTGGAGAAGTTTTCGCTCAAACCGGTCGCCGCAGAATTGCAGAAGCTCCTGGGGAAACCGGTTGCATTCGTGAACACCTGTGTCGGGCCGGAGGCGGAAAAGGCCGCGAACGCGCTCAAGCCGGGCGAGGTGCTGCTTCTGGAGAATCTCCGGTTTCACATCGAGGAGGAGGGCAAGGTCAAGCTCGACGACGGCTCCACCTTCAAGGCGAAGCCGGAGGCGGTGACGGCGTTTCGCGCCGCGCTCTCGAAGCTTGGCGATGTCTATGTGAACGATGCCTTTGGCACCGCCCATCGTGCGCATTCCTCGATCGTCGGTGTGAATCTTCCCCAGAAGGCGGCGGGTTTCCTGATGGAGGCCGAGCTCAAGGCATTTTCCTCGGTTCTGGAAAATCCGAAGCGCCCGCTGCTCGCCATCCTCGGTGGAGCAAAGATCGCGGACAAGATTCCTCTCATCAAGAATCT
Organism: Opitutaceae bacterium; assembly: GCA_017994935.1. Classification (GTDB taxonomy): domain Bacteria; phylum Verrucomicrobiota; class Verrucomicrobiia; order Opitutales; family Opitutaceae; genus UBA6669. Next base: position 10,047 of record JAGOJU010000013.1, on the reverse strand, counting down.
CATCGAGAAGGCGGACAAGATCATCATCGGCGGCGGCATGGCCTACACCTTCCACAAGGTGCTTCGCGGAATGAAGATCGGTGGAAGCCTCTTCGATGCGGAGGGAGCCAAGATGGTCGGCGAACTCCTCATCAAGGCCCAGGCGCGAGGCGTTGAGTTGATTTTCCCGATCGACTTCATTGCCGCCGACAAGTTTGCACCCGATGCGAATACACAGCCGGCAGACATTTCCATGGGCATTCCTGACGGATGGGAGGGGCTCGATGCGGGACCTAAGTCGATCGAGCTGTATCGGAAGGCGATCCTCTCCGCAAAGACCATCGTCTGGAATGGACCTCCGGGCGTGTTCGAATTTGAAAAATTCGCCACCGCCACCCGGGCGATGGCCGAGGCGATGGCTGAAGCGACCGCCAACGGCGCAATCACCGTGGTGGGTGGGGGCGATACGGCCACCGCCGCAAAAAAATTCAAGGTTGCCGACAAGGTCACCCACTGTTCAACAGGGGGCGGCGCCAGCCTCGAATATCTCGAAGGCAAGGTCCTTCCCGGCGTGCAGTTCCTCGAAAGCTGAAAATACATCCATGTCACCTCGCAAGAAACTGATCGCTGGAAACTGGAAGATGAACAAGACCTCCGCGGACGCTGTTACGCTCGCGCAGGAGATCGTCTCCGCCGTGGGCAAGCAGACTGAAGTCGATGTCGTGGTGTGCCCTCCGTACACCTCACTGGAGTCGGTCGCCAAGGTTCTCGATGGATCGACCGTCAAGCTCGGTGCCCAGAATGTTCACCCGGAGGCAAGCGGCGCCTACACCGGGGAGATTTCCGTCGCCATGCTTCGCGCCTTCTTTGCGAGTTCCGTGATCCTCGGTCACAGCGAGCGCCGTACCTACTTCAAGGAGACGGACACGTTCATCAACCAGAAGGTGATTGCATCGCTCAAGGGACAGCTCCGGCCCATCCTCTGCGTGGGCGAGACGCTTGGTGAGCGCGAGGCGGGTTCGACGCTCCGTGTCGTGCAGACCCAGCTGGAGGGCGGACTCGAAGGTGTGGGCAAGGACATGGCCACCAGTGTGGTCATCGCCTACGAGCCAGTTTGGGCGATCGGAACGGGAAAGGTCGCGACGACCGAGCAGGCGCAGGAGGTTCACGCGTTCATTCGAACGCTCCTCGGCAAGCTTTTCGGTGAAACGATCGCGCAGAAGATCCGGATTCTCTACGGCGGCTCAATGAAGCCGCAGAATGCGCCCGAGCTGCTCGCGCAGAAAGACATCGATGGCGGCCTGATCGGCGGAGCGAGCCTTGAGGCCCGCAGCTTCCTGGACCTCGTCAACGCCGCCGCTGCTGTGAAGTGATCGCCGGGAGGGAGGGATTGCGCGTCGGCCCAGCGCCTGACATGCGACGGTATAAACAGACACGAGTTCCGAAGGAATGCCTCCATTGCGAACCCATCGATCAACCATATCAGCGGCATGCCTTCGCGTGAGCTTCAATCAAGGCAAGGTCGGGTTTGAACTTTTGTGGAATGCAAATCTGGCAATCTTCGTAGTTGAGAAGCCAATCCATCCCAGAGCAGTTCTTCTTGCTTAGAATTTCAGGGCGAAAATGGACTCTTAGGTCATTGTCCAAATACATCAAGCGACGGTCAAAAGCTCGGTCGTGGAGCGCGTTCAAGCAAAGTCCGTTTCGGGGGTTCATTCTTTGTTTCGGATCTTTCGCCCAGGGAACAATATGGCTGGCAACGAGTAGTTCGGGAACCCCAAGTCCCGTCACGCAGCATTTGTAGTCGTATGCTGCGAGAACAGCGGATCGAAAGAAATGTTGGTTCACCCGCACGCGCACCAGATGCTCGCGTTCGAGTCCTTCCTTCGGCAACTCGTCTACGTCGATTTCGGCGATGTCTTCCAGCCGGCGTCCTGAAAGTTTCGCGAACAGACGTTCGCTTTCAAACGCCAGTATCTCAGGACTATTTTCGAAGTCCCGCCAGACCTCGATCTCGCCTTTTGCGCCGTGAGACATGCCCTTTATACCGCGCGCCTTCAGTTCCGGATCATTCCTCGAAAAGTTATTGAGTTTGAGTGCTACAGAGTTGGCGGAGCGTCCAAGTAGCTTGGCAAGGTCGACAACTTCGGGCGCTCGGCTGTGCTGCCTGCCAAAAGGAATTTTGCAGTAGAGATTGAACGCGAGAATGTGTTCCTTTCGCGTCCAGTTTCTGCGTTCGGCTCGCATCGTCAACGGTGAGCTCAATTCAATTCTTGCCCGGCGGCTTTCATCACGGGACGTGCCGAAGGCTAACCCTCAGCCTGCGCATGCGGTCGCACGGACGGCGGGTGTTGAAGTGCCATTGTGGGGTCATCGTCATTTCAGCCAGTTGATTTTGATTTCCTTTTCAAGCGCCCTGGATTCCGGGTCGCCAGTGACCAGTTCCGCCCTTCTTTCCTTTGCCAGCGCGGCGGCGAAGGCGTCAGCCAGGCTGATCTTGAAGCGCGATTTGAAATCTGCGGCTGAATCGGCCAGGGCGCGGCTCGTGGGGTGAAAGTCGATCGGAAGGCCTTGAAGGACCTTTGCGGCTTCCGCCCAGGCATCCGCACCGTCCTTCTTCAAGATGGAGTATTTGACCTCGGCGTAGTTGACGTCGCTCATGTGGAGCGGGCTGTCCTTCCTGCCCGCGGCCACAAGCAGGTGCTCCAGCGCCTCCGCGCCCGGTTCGTCGCGGAAGTAGGCGAGTAGCGCGAAACTGTCCAGCACCCTAGCGGGCATGGCGCTCCTCAAGCTCCCGCTCCTGCTTCCTGTGCTCGACCCAGTCCTCGGCCAGCGACTTGCCGCCCGGCCTGCGTTTGACGATACCCCTGCCGCGCTTGATGAGCGCGGCGGTTACCGGTTTCAGCAGAATCCCATCGGGGGTCGCCTGCACCACAACCTTTGTCCCGTCTTCGATCTCAAATTGTTTCCGCAACCTCAGCGGAATGACGACCTGCCCCTTGGTGGTGAACCGGGCTGTCTCAGTCTTTTCAATCACACTCATCAGATTTGGTATGACTGATAGTGATAACTCCGTCAATAGGATGATTGTCGGATTAACCTGACTTACTCTGATACTCAATTGAAGGCCGGATAATGGCATCAGACACCCAAGCCTTGCCAGCGCTCTTGGCCTGCCCGTTGGGCAGTGCCTGAAGTCACCTGGGTTTTGCCTCATTTCAACCAGTGGATTCTGATCTCCCATCCCAGCCGCTTGAATTCGTTGTCCGCAGTGACGAGTTCGTCATTCCTGCTTTTTCCGAACGCCGCGGCGAAAGCGCCGGCCTGGCACCGCGCGCGCGGGAGTAGGCCAGCCAATGGCAGAAATGGAACAGCTCCTTCAGGATCTGCGAAGCACCGTATCGTCGAACCGGGGGCGTCTTATGCACGGGTTGGAGATCATGCCCTGCAAGAATTGGACGCCTACATAGACAGAAAGCCAAATACTTTGCCCTTCGGCATCGCTCTTACCCGTCTGAAAAACTCGGTTTCCGTGATCTCCGTGGGCCAGTTGAGCTGGATGCTGATGAGGAACTCGTTCTCGTCTGGTGCGGGCAGCCTCTTCGCGGTGATTGCACGCAATTGGATCAGGTAGCTCAGGTCTCGCACCAGCGCCTTGTAGGGGTTCTTCACCATGTAGAGATGCCGTGTCCGCTCCGTCAGCCGGGTGAGTTTCATTTCTTGTTCGTCCAGCAGCAGGTTCAGCAGTTGGATGTGCCGGGCAGACATCACACGTTTCCGCTTGGATTTGAGGCGGCCAAAAAGATCCCTCATGGTGTTTCGGTAGAGCGCGATGGCGATTTGCTGGCGGATTTCAGCAAAGAGACGCTGGCACTGTGTCTGGACACCGCGCAGACCGAACTTCAAGAACGTCGTCAGGTCATGCCGGGCCTCCCCTGTGGCATTCAGCGCGTTCAGATAGCCCACCTTGTTCTCATAGTAGTAATTCGACATGGCGATGAAGAGCGTGTCACGCAGGCCGGTACGCTGGAGCATGATCGCCTCCAGCGCGCGGGCCGTGCGGCCATTGCCGTCGAGAAAAGGATGGATCGCCGCGAAGTGATAGTGCAGCGCGAGCGCCTGGATGAGAGGGTCTTGATCCCGAAAGGCCGTCTGCGAGGCCCGCACCAGCCCGCTCATGGCGGCGGCGCATTCCTCACCGCCTTCGGCCCCGCGATGTCGCGGCGCCCCGAAGGTCACGTTTTGGTCCCGCTGGCGCATCTGCCCGGGCGGGCAGTGGTCGTCATCACAGCCCGTCACCATGCGGCGGTGCACATCCATGATCATGCGCTCATCCACCGGTCGATCGTTCTCCAAGGTGGCGATCCAGCGGTAACACGCCACCGCGCCGGAGGCCTGTCTTTGGGAGCGAGTCTCCAGTTGTTCCGGCGTCTCCCGGATTGCCGCGTCGAGTTCCTTGTCGGTGAATTCCGCCCCTTCGATGCGTGAGGTGCCGGCCACTTCCCGCTTGAGCTGGATTTTTTGCAGCTCATCCGCCCAACTCCGTTGGTAGGGCATCTGTGTCAGTGCCAGCATGGCCGCCTTGGCCAGCATGAGATCCTCCAACACCGCCATCCGGTCGTAGGCCAGCCAGTTTGCAGGTGGGTGATAGAGCCGCGTCATGGCGGAAATAAAAACCATTTCATTTCCAGATCAATGATTTTCATATCACATTGTTAAACAGCTATTAAATGGATAATTTGCCATCCAAAAGTGACTTAAAATAACCATTTCATTTCCAGGTCATTGACCACAGAATCACAACCGGGTCAGGAAGATATGGTCGGGGCCAACAGCGCACGATACCTCAGCGCAGCGCAACGGGGAGTATTCAAAGGGTGGTCCCCCGGGTTGCCGACCGCCCAAACATTCCTTCGCGCCGACGGGGTGCGATCCGTGATAGGGCCGCTGGGCCAAGTGGAAGTCTCAAGTCTCGTCGGCACTGGTCCTTTGCATGGAAGGCGTCAGCGGATGTTCTCTCATAGGGAGAGCAGAGCCTGTCGTGCTTGAGGGAGTGGATTGTCGCTCACTTTTGGCAGGATATGCGAAACAAGTTTCCTCGGTGTTCATCCGTGAGAGACAAGGGATGGATTTCCAGTTTCTGCAGCGACAGTGCAGTCCATACAAACGGTCTATCGACTGGGAAAAAATCATCGCGAGAGCGGCACCCTGTGGGTCTTGTGATCGAGTTGGCTCCCGAGGTCGGAGACGTCGTCGATGCGGAGTTCGGGAAAGTGCTGGCGGAGCCAGTCGAGCGTGACGGGGGCGAACAGGATCGTCAGTCGGTCTGCGGCCGGTCCGTGGCCCTCGCGAACAGCCAGAAGGTAGCCGGGGGCGCGGTGCAGGATGCGCAGGCGATAAACTTTGCCGCGCACGCCCTCAGCGTAGTTGGCGTGGTAAAAGCCAAGGTCGAGCAGGCCGTCGCCGGTTTTTAGCGGCTCGACGCGATCAATCCAGACGGGGGAATAATGCCGGTGTCCGTCGGGGAAAATGCACTCCATCGCGTGCCATAGCCGGGGTTGCAGGGTGAAGCAGGACAATGGGTAAATGGGGTTGGAGTGTTTCCGCTATAGGAGTGGCCGTTTGGGACAACAACGTCGAAGAACCGAAAGCGCTGCCGCGCTTCCGTTGCCCACGCAAATCGTGACGGAGCGGCGGAGCTGATTCGATGAGGGTGGCAAGCACTTTGCGGCCACTGGCCCATCTGAAATGTCCTCATCCCACATTGCCCACCGTCGCATTTATGACACCCGCACCGCCCTCGCACTCCGTGCCTGCGGCGTCACCGAATTCGCCGCCGTCAACGTGGGGGACTTCGAGGGGCTCGGCTTTGCGAAGGTATGGAAAACGGTGCTTGGCTGAAGCAAGCACCGCGCACAATACCAGCATGTCAGGGTGAACCACCGGGACTACAAACACGTGCCTGGCGCGAAAGGCCTCGGCTGAAGTGGCTTCAGGGAGGCGGTCCGAGCGCCGTGATCAGGTTACCCACAGCGACGTCCATGGCGCGGTCGATGCTTTCGGTGGTGAACCCGCCGAGGTGGGGCGTGCAGATGACCTTGCAGTGGTCAAGCAGGGCGGATCTTGGTGGCGGCTCCTGAGAAAAGACATCGAGCGCCAGGCCCGCAATCCATCCGCTTTCCAGCGCATCGAGGACGGCGGCAGCGTCGATCAGGTCGAAGCGTGCTGTATTGATGATGCAACTACCGCGTCGCATCGAGGCGAGCGTGGTGCTGTTCAGCAAGGGCCTCCCTCCGGGCAGGGGAGGGCAGTGGAGAGTCAGCACGTCAGCCTGGCTGAGGATCTCCTCGATGGGTGCAAAAGCGACCGCGCGTCCGGAACCGCCGGGGCCCGGGGCAGGTCCGGCAAATGCGGGAGGAAGCACGGGATCGTGGACGATGATGCGCATGCCCAGGCTGAGTGCCAACGCGGACACCTGGCGTCCCACATTCCCATAACCGAGCACGCCCAGGGTGCGCCCCGCGATCTCGAAGCCAGGTGATCGATCCCACGTCCCGCGCTTCACGCTGGCGTTTCCGGATACAATCCCCCGCGCAAGAGCGAACAGCAGCCCGATGGTCAGTTCCGCAACACCCCGCGAATTGGCACCCGAGGCTGTCAGGACTTCAATGCCCAGGGCGCGGGCTGCTGTCAGGTCGATTGAATCGATCCCCGTGCCATTCCGGCTGATCACGCGGAGCGAAGGAGCCGCCGCCGCAAGCACCCGCGCGCTGACCGGTTCGACCCCTGCAAGATACCCCGCGCAGCCAGGCAGAAGCTCGATCAACTCTTCCTCCGAGGGCTGACGCCCCTTCGGTCCGAGTACAATCTCATGCCCGCACGCTTCGAGACGCCGGAGGGAGGAATGCCCGTGGGCAGTGACGGATCGTGGAGTGACGAGGATTCGAGACATGGAAACCTGTGGTCCAATGCGTGCAGATTGTGGCACGGCGATTCAAGTATGGAAATCGGCGGATCAACCGAAATGGTAGCCGGTGCATTTGCCGGGCGGGCGACAGGAATTGTTCCCAACTTGGAGGGTCACGCGTTGTCGTGACCGGTCTGGGACAGCGTTGTGAATCACACATCGCACGGGACAACGCGAGAGCTCTTGAGAGGGATGAAGATGATGACAAACGGGCCGGCGTTGCGATGCGGTGGGCGATCCCAGGGCACGACGAAGCGTGCCCCTCAAGGGTGGGGGATTGTGTCAAGGGGAGATTGTCGCTTGTGGGACGGTGAGGTGTCGCGGCGGTCCTTCCCCCTACGGAATCCCCACTTTGCCGGGGACATGGTCAACGCACGTGGTGGCCTTCATCTCGAAGGCAATCGATCCGTGGCTGGAGATGTTTGGACGCGCCATTGGTCGGATGATGGGAGTACTGGTCAGAATATTTGACAACCTGTTGAGAGTTTCGCGATCTGACCGGTACAATAAGATTTGTCTGATGCATGCCCCGCCCCATCCCCCTTTGTTCGCACCCGGTCAGGACCAAGGTAGCGCTGCCAAAGGGCGCCTTCATTTACGGCGGATTGCCGCTGCCGCCTTGATCATGATGCTCACTGTGGAGGTTCACGGTGCGCGGGAATTGCCCGCGCCGTATGACATCGATCCCTCCCCCGATCACCCGCGGAACACCGAGGGCAGCTTTGTCACCCTCAAGTCTGGCCGGATTCTTTTTGAATACTCCCAGTTTTCGGGTGGTGCTGCGGATTTCGATCGTTCGGAGATTGCGGAGATCCATTCTGACGACCAGGGACGCACCTGGAGCGCTCCGCGGGTTGTGGTGGAAACAGGGGAAAGCCGGAACATCATGAGCGTTTCCCTGCTGAGGCTCGCCAGCGGACGCCTCGCCCGCTTTCACGCCGTCAAGAAAACGCGTCTGAGGGACTGCCATGTGGTCATGTCGACCAGCAGTGACGAGGGGCAGACGTGGACGCCGCCGAAGCTCATTCATGATGCGCCCGGTTATTTCGTACTCAACAACGACCGTGTGATCCAGACGCGATCAGGCCGCATCCTTGTTCCCGTGGCCTATCATCGGCTGAAAGGATCCGGTGATGATTGGGATTCCTGGGATTCACGGGGCCTCACGCTGTGGTACTATTCCGATGACGAAGGGCTCAGTTGGAAGGAGTCGGACAACTGGTGGGCGCTGCCAGTGGCGAGCAGGTCCGGGCTTCAGGAGCCGGGCGTGGTGGAGTTGAAGGATCGGGAGATTTATTCGTGGTCACGCACGGACCGCGGCGTTCAGTTTCAATACTGGTCAACCGACGACGGGAAATCCTTTGGACCGCCGGAACGCTCATCCTTTGCGACGCCGAATTCGCCCTTGAGCATCAAGCGAGTCCCGGGGACGAACCTGCTGATGGCGGTCTTCAATGACCATTCAGGCCGGGTACCGGTCCCCGAGGCCGCCAATCAACGCGCTCCACTGGTGATCTCCTTTTCCAGCGATGAGGCAAGGTCATGGGGCACTCCCTTGGTGATCGAAAGCGACCTCGCCGGTTGGTTCTGCTACACCGCCATCCATTTCACAGAGGACGCCGCCCTTCTTGCCTACGTCGCCGGCAACAAGGACCTCGGCCGCCTCTCCCGCCTCCGAATCCGCCGCATCCCCTTTGACTGGCTTGGCCTCGACGGAGCGAAGCAACAATGGATTCACAACCGCCAGAATTCGTCAAAATAGCCCGTATCCAGGATGTGCTCGGGGAAATCAGCATCCCGTGGTTTCCATGTCGTGCTGCCCGGCCTCATTTCAACGAGTGCCCAATCTCCAAGACGCGGATAGAGGAGATAGTTCAGGGTAGAAAATTCCGCCTCATGAAAGGTATGGCCGCTGTTCACGACGACGTAATGGCCTTCGGCTCCCTCAAGCGGGCTTGCGCAGATGAGAACCGGGGCGTGGTTTTCGGCCGACACGCGCCGATTCCCAATTTCGATCGTTTCGGGGGTCCATTTCACAGGGAGCGCTGGCAGTGCCTTCCTGATCCACAGGTTGCTTCCCGGATCGCCGAACAACACAAGGTGGCGTGTGCGCAGGTCAAGAGGCGTCACCTCAGTATCGTTTTTGACCGGCAGATCCCCTCCCATGTAACGGGCCCATTCCCAGGCAAAGCGGCGGAGTGAAGCCTCAGCCCATTCGGCGACCAAAGGATGCCATGGCTTTCCTGTACCCCGCACGCAGAGAAACGAACGGGTAAAGGCGTCATCAATAGGTCCCTGCAAGCCCGGTTGTTTGGTGTGGGTGATCGCGCCGTCCTCCGAATTCAGACATCGCCAACCCTTCCCGTCACGCCCAAGCAGGAGGACACCGTCTTGTCTGGGAATCAGCACCTGCTGTCCAAGCACTTCAATGCCTGTCAGCGGTTCCTTCATCCGTGAAAGATCGAGCGCAAACTGCTCGATATTCTTCAGGTCTGTGACTCTTACCACGCCATCCCTGTCGAATCCTGCAGCGATTTCCGCTCGCTCATAGTGGCGGGAGAGTGACCTCAATTCGATCCAGTAGCATCGGGCATATTTGAGCGACCATGTGACAAAACGCAGCGTGCGCGGTGGCTCGATCGTGCGCGACGCGACATGAGTTGCTATGAGGCGCAACTGCTCTGCCTGGGTTTCCTTGTGGATCTGATGGGCAGTGCCTGGAGCGATCAGGTTGACGAGCTGCAGGCCTTCTGCTGCGAAGGCGTCGGCCATGTAGATGTGATTAACGTACCCCGGATCAAGTTCACCCATTGCCGCAGCGACCGGCACGATACCTGCATTCGCCGCGTAATCCACAGCATCGTTCAGGTGAAGACCGGCCGCCTGCTGTGGTGGGAGATTGGCCACACGAACGAAACGCGGATTGGGTGAGGCGGAAAAACGATAAGTGTCCACATAGCCGCAATAAGGACCCAGCGCTGCAAAACGATCCGGGTGCTTCAGACCGACATGCCACGTTCCGGAGGCCCCCATGGAGAAGCCGCGAAGCACGATCTGGTTCCGGTTGATGGTGTATTGTCGGCAGACTGCATCAATCGCCT
>JAGOJU010000063.1 GCA_017994935.1 Opitutaceae bacterium | reverse complement strand
ACGACTACGACTGGCTTTCTGCCGACGACGTGCCTGAGGCTGCGGTGAAGCGTGCGAAACTGGTCATCACCGATGGCTATGAAGCGGCTGCCGCGCTGCGCCTGCTGGACCTCGCCCGCGCAAACGGCATTCCCGGCGTGCTCGATATCGAGACCGGGGAAACCGACAAGGTGCGTCCGCTCTATGCCGCGGCCTCCCATGTCATCGTCTCCCTGGAAGGCGGCCGCAGGACAACCGGGTGCGGGAAGCCATGCGATGTGATCGCCGCCCTGGCCGAATGGACCGACGCCCAGCGGATCGTCACCGACGGAGTCAATGGTGCCTGGGCATCGCTTCCAGGCGGCGTCATTCACCAGCCCGCATTCCGCGTTGCCACCGTCGATTCCACGGGTTGCGGGGACAGTTTTCACGCCGCGTATGCATCCGCGCTGCTCGACGGATTTCCACTTGCGGAGCGCCTGGAATTCGCCTCCTGGTGTGCCGCCCAGGTCGCACTCGCCCTCGGCGCGCGCACCTGTCTCCCCACCCGCGCGTCGCTTCGCTCGGCCGATCAATCCATGCTATCACCCTCGCTTCGCATGATGATCCGAAACGTCCGCTGGGACTCCAGCGAGCACTGAAGAAAGTTTCCCATCCCTTTCCATCCATGCCACACATGGCCCCTGCCTCCTCCATTCCATCGGTCGAAAAATCGCTCGATCGCAAACTGGCCGCGCTGAGGGCGAATCCCGATGCGAATGTCTTCATACTCGCGGACGCGAAGGATGCCGACCTTGCCTGGGGTTGCGCCAGCCCTGGTGATCCCTGGCCGCCGGAGAGGCGATCCTTTCGCTCCCTGCAGGAATTTCAGGATCAGATGCGGGAGATCGTCAGAAGAGGACTGGTTGACATACTGCTCGCATCCCCGGCCACCCATTCCCGCCTCGCCAAAGACGAGGAAGTTTTCCGGGGCACCGCGGTCACCCCGGCAGTCCGGGCGAACGATACAACGGATGTCTGGCGCAATCGCGGAGCGTCCTATCGTGATGCGGCTTCCCTTCCGTTTGCCGCCTGCACCGTGGAGGAACTTCAGGATCTGAACGTCGACCTGGGACTGTATTCGATGACGTTCAACAACTCCGTCGAATCGGACCGGGAGACGCTCGAATGCTTCCATCGTTTCCGTCGTGAAGCAAAACGCCGGAACTTCCGCTATTTTGCCGAATTCTTTCCTCCAAACATCGTCGACTGCGGAATTCCCCTGGATCGCATCGCTGCCTTCTGCAACGACGGCATCGCCCGCACCCTCGCCGGAGTCCCCCACCAAAACAGCCCGGAATTCCTCAAGGTTCCCTATTGGGGACCACGAGCCCTGGAGGAGCTTCGGAATTTTGACTCCACCCTCATCGTGGGTATTCTTGGCGGCGGTGCCGGAACGACTCACGACGCGTTCAAGCTCCTGGCGGATGCCAAGAGGCATGGAGCACGCTGCGCACTCTTCGGGAGAAAAATCAAGGACGCCGAGGATCCGTTTGCGTTCCTGGCAATCCTCCGATCTGTCGCCGACGACGACCTTCCCGCGCGGGATGCCGTGCGGATTTACCATGAACGGCTGAAGGAGGCAAACGTGACCCCGCGTCGCTCGCTTGACCAGGATCTCGAAATCACCTTCGACGACCTCACCTTCACGAGATTGTGACCTTGAATCAGGCTCAATACGAGGCGGGCAATCTACTCGTCCCCTGGACGCACAGGGCGTTCAGCGAAGCCTGCGTGAGGTCAATGCGGATGCCAACGCAAACATGGCAAACGGGAGAAGACGTTTCCCGCCGGGACGAAACGAAGGAGGAGGTCGAGAGCCTGCGCCATATTTCAGAAGAAACGAAGGTAAAGGCCGATGACGCAGGCGACCAGGATTCCGGCCCACAGGCCGAACGAGCGCCACCAAGGAACGCTGCGAAGGATCGCCTGCATTTCCGGGGAATGTGAACGGTCCACATGCGCTGAAGCTGGAACCGTCGCGTCCCTGGTGCGGAAGAGCCAGAGAATGAGCATGGCGAAGGCAAAATCGATCACCGCCCGGTTCAGGAACGGAATCACAGGCACCCAGCCGAGCCCCTCGGCTGCGGTGATCGCAATCGCCCAGAGTGGGCCTGCCACAATGGCGATCAGGCTGCCCCTCGCATTGGCACGGGGATAGAAGAAGCCTGCAAGAAAGAGCGCGCACACCGAGGGATAGGCGATCGACCAGTATTTCTGGATGTATTCGAATATACCCTTCAGGTCCCGGAGAAAGAATCCCACCACGACCGCAATGACCAGCACGGCGGCGGTCATCAGCCGTCCCACCCTCACCAGGTTTGTGCTCCTGCCCCGGCGCCGCAGAATCGGCTCGTAGATGTCGAAAGTGAGAATCGTGGAGGTGGCGGTGAGCATCGACGCGATGTGCGACATGACACAGCCCACCAATCCGGCCATTACCAGTCCGGTGAACCCGGAAGGCAGAAGGTGTTTCACCAGGGAGGGGAATGCCAGGTCGCCCTTGTCCAGTATGAAGGTCTCCCGCAGCAGACCGTCTTCGGCATTGTAGAGCCTGAAGGCAATGATGCCTGGGAGCACCACAAGGACCGGCACCAGAAGCTTGAGGAATCCCGCAAAGACAGCCCCCATCTGGCCGTGCCATACATTGCGTGCGGACAGACTGCCCTGGGTGATGAACTGGTTGCAGCCCCAGTAGAAAATGTTCGCAAACCAGAGCCCGCCGAAAAACACGCCCACCCACGGGAGATCGGGATCGTTCCAGGGCCGGACCATGTGGAATTTCTCGGGTGCGCCGGCGAGGATGTTGCGGAATCCACCCCATGCCGTCGCGCCAAACTCCGGCGCCAGTCTTCCGATTTCACTCAGCCCGAGCACCGTCACCACCAGCCCGCCCAAAATGAGCACCGTTACCTGCACGATGTCGGTCCTGGCGACGGACCTGAAGCCGCCGTAAATCGCATAGGCGCCAGCCAGACCGAAAATCATCAGTCCAAACTCCAGGCGCAGGCCGAAGATGGAATGAACCGCCAGCGCGCCCGTGTACAGGACGACCGCGAGTTCGATGACGACATACCCGATGAGGCAGATGACCGCATAGACCAGCCGCACGCGATGATCAAAACGCCGCTCGAGGAATTCCGGCATCGTTGTGATTCGTGTCTTGAGGTAGTAGGGCAGGAAAAACTTTGCGTAGAGGATGAGAACGATTGCGGCCATCCACTCGTAGCTGGCCACGGCAAGTCCGACGTGAAACGCCAGCCCACCCATGCCAATGAAATGATGGGTCGAGATGTTCGCGGCGATCATCGAACCGCCGATGAGCCACCATGTGAGGTTCCGTCCCGCAAGAAAATAGTCATCGCTGGCCCTGCCCCTGCGTGCAGCGGCGAAGCCCACCGCAACAATCGTTGCGAGGAACACTCCGAAGACAATCAAGTCCAGATTGTTGTAGGACACGGGCAACGGCAACTCGGGTTGGAGGTGGCCGGCGAGGCGGCCGCCTCGATCAGGTTTCGCTCATGTTCGGTCCGGATCCCATGCGTCGGAGGGATCTCGTGCATTCCGATGCGGGCCTGCCTCGTGCGAACTTTGCTGATGCCACCTGGTGCAGCAAAATCGAAAAGCAGAGAACCTGGCCCGCGTGAATCCTCAATTCGATCCCTGTTGCAGCGGTCGGACTGAAGCCGCAGCGATTGATGGTTGCGCACCCGCAGCGTCCTCATGCCGCGCGGAATCGCACACCTTGCAAGGCCGTGACTCCATGTCATCCTGCATTCCCTTCCTCTTCCCGGCCAAATCCGGCTCGAATGATGTCCTGCGTCATGCGAATGGGAGGGGTCGCTTGCAAGGTTGTCCCGCGATACGCGGGATGACCTCTGACCAGGGGAAGATCCACCCGTTCCGAGCACGACGCCGAATGATAGATGGCGCTGGCCAGTTCAATGGCATTCCGTGCGTCCTCAAATCGCGAGGTGCCTGGACCGCCGTGAATCATTCCCCATGCGTCGATAAACTGGGCATCGTAGCCCTCGAAACCCGGGATGCACTGGCGCAGCGTCTCCTCGATCCGTCGATCGACTTCGGGGGAGGTGCCCGTGAACTGCCAGGGATCGCTCGAGCAATCGTAGGGTGACACATTGCTCTCGGCTGCAAGGTTCTCGAAGCAAAATCGAAGTCGTGTCAGTTCGCGGGCGGATCCGAGGGTCACGGACAGCGCCGCCAGTGAACCGTCCGACATCTCAAGCGAAGCGACCGCGCAATCCTCAAGTTCCACTGGATTCACAAGGGTCTTGGCAAACGCATGCACCCGGGAGACCGGGCCATTGATGTAGAGAAGCATGTCACAGGCATGCACTGCATGGCTGAGCACGCATCCTCCCAGCGCCCCCTTCCACGTGGCGCGCCAGGGCACCCGGTAATAGTCGCTTCCACGTCTCCAGGCAACCTCGATGGAGGTCAGGTAGCTGCGGCCGGCAATGCCGCTTTGAACGAGGCGCTTGAGCTTCTGCAGGCCCGATCCGAAGCGCATCTGGAAAACCGGGATGATGAGTTTTCGGACGCGCGCCCCAACGGCCGCCAGGATGTCCATTTCCTCGAGTGACCCCACCAGCGGCTTCTCACAAATCACATGAAATCCCGCCTCAACCGCCCGGGTGATCTGCGAATAGTGAAGATAAGGCGGGGTGCAGAGACTGAGCAGGTCAAGGTCGCTCCGTCCAAGCAGGGTCTCATAGCTCTCTACCACCTCCACACCGCCGCCAGCCGCTGCAGCAGCACGCGCACGTCCCGGGTCGGTGTCGCACACCGCACACAGCTCAAAGTGCTCGTTCAGCCTCGCAAATGAGGCCGCATGACGAAGTCCGATGCCGCAGCCGACGACGGCCACCCTGAGCCGCGAGCTCCTGATGCCGGAATCACGTTGAAGGCGGGATCCTTGCAGCGGATCACGATTGGAGTTGCTGGGCATGGGGAACATTCGGGGTTTCAAGCGCCACGGCTCAGGCTGCCGTCGCTGTCAGGACCGCTTCCGAGCGCCGGGGAAAGTACGGAATCGCATGTGCACCGGGAGCGTTGGGGCGTGTTCGTCGGCATGCCAGTCCCCGATTCGCTTTATTGTAAACCTTACCCGCCGCCTTGCCGGGCTGACTGGCACCCCCATCGAGGGGCAACTCCGGCGCCGGCTTGAGCTCAATGTTTGTAAAGGGCGACAGATTCCTGCTAGGCATGCCCGTGCCGCACGTCCGCCTTCCGCATGCGGGCGCTGGAAATCCATCACCACCCCATACCCGCCCAAGACATGGAACGGATCACACTCACACACATCGCCGACAAGGCGAAAGTCAGCCGCATGACGGTGTCACTTGCCCTGCGCGATGATCCCTCCCTTCCCGAATCCACCCGTCGAAGGATCCGTACCATGGCCGACAAAATGGGGTATCGGCCAGATCCGGACATCACCCGTCTGATGGAGGTAATTCGCTCGAAGAAGAATCGGAAGCAGCCGAGCAAGATCGCCTATCTGACCGCCTATCAGAACCGTTCGGATTGGGAAAGAGAGCCGACCCAGCGCCTCTACTTCGAAGGCGCCCGTCAGCGCGCGAGCGAACTTGGGTATATTCTGGAAGAACACTGGTTGCGCGCCCCGGGAATGACCGATCGGCGGCTGAGTGAGGTTATTCGCAACCGGGGAATCGAGAGTGTCGTGGTCGCGCCCCTGCCGGGTCACGAGCCCATCTTCGATCAGTTCCGTTGGAACTACGTTTCCGCGGTTGAACTCGGCTATTCGCTCCCCCGCCCGGCCCTCAACCGCGCCTGCAATCATCAGTTCCAATCCATGATGCTCCTGATCCGGACCCTTCATACGTCGGGGTACCGGCGCATCGGTCTCGCAATGCCGCGAGACCAGGATGAACGTGTAAATCATCACTGGCGCGCCGCCTACCTGGGGGGGCAGAGCCTCTGGATCGCACCCAATGAGTGGATCGTCCCGTTCCTGCCGTCCAATTGGACGAAGGCCGAGTTCCAACGATGGTTCACAGCGAACCAGCCCGATTGCCTCATCACCATCGGCAAAGACCTGCTCGACTGGCTCGCAACGCTCGGTCTGCGCGCACCGAGGAACGTAGGACTTGCAAACGTGGACTTGCGACCGGAGATGAAAGGCACCACCGGCATCGATCAAAACTCCCACAAGGTGGGCGCTGCTGCGATCGATCTCCTCGTATCCCAGCTTCGGCGAAACGAAAAGGGCATACCCTCCGTTCCCAGGATCGTCATGGTCGAAGGCTCGTTTGTTCAGGGAAAAACCACCAGGTGTCAAAAATCCCCAGGGTCATGAACACCCTGCGACATTCTTTCCAGGCACCCGCGCCATCCTCACAACGCATACGAGGAGGCCAGGGCTCGCGCTGCAGAAGCGTGCAGGCCCGGATTCCCATCCCGTCAATGCATGGTCGATGCCTTGAGGGCCGCCTGCTCTTCAGCGGATTCGAAGCCTGGAGGTCCATCCCCAGCCGGACTCTTCATCCCGCAAGGTGATCGTGACCGGACCGTTGGCATTGAGCAGGGCATCCAGAGGCAGCTCCAGCCGCGGATGCGCCCCACCAACGCCCGCGATATTCGCGCAAGAAGGTTCCATCGATGGCGAAGTGATCCATTCCGCTCTCGCCCCCCTCGCATCGCCGTTCGACCCTGCGGGGCGGTGGTCGAAATTTCCAGGCTCGGCCGAGATCCAGATTGCCGCACGCAATCCATCGCTGAGAACCACTCTGATCCCATCGGCCCCATCCGAGAAAAGGGACACAAACATCCTCCTGCCATCCTGTCCCTCCCATTGAAAGCGCTGCACTTCTTCCGTTGGGGACCCGACAGGGAGCGATATCAAGAGCCGCCTTCCCTCGTGCCGCACAAACCGGTCTTCAATGTCTCCGCTCAATCTCCAACCGGATCCTGAACTGTCAGCGGGAAGATCAATGGCCATGCCCCATGTGAACACCGTCTCAACCAGTGCTCGGGGCGCTGCAGCCTGTCGCTCCTCGAGCAAGGCCTGCCGTTTCAGCGCCGAGTCATCCTTCAAACCAACCGGGACGGGCCGCGTCGACACCACAGCATCGCGCACGAGGATGAATGTCCACGGTGACATCCCCAGACGCAGGGTTCTCGTCGCAGTGAGCATTGCCTCCTTCGAGGCAGATAGAGTCCGTTCCCGTTCCGGGCGCGCCTGTTGTAGTGCATCAAGACGCGTTATTCCTTCCGCACCTCGAACGCGCTCACGATCTGCCGCTGGCGCGACCCATTGATCGGAATCCGTTTCGTGCGCCCCACCCTTCTTCCCCAGATCCTCCTCTTCGGGAATCGGTCGCGCCTTGGGGAGCGTTTGAAATGTGTCCGCCGGCGGCGCATTCGCGGGCAGGAGTGACTCCCCGTCTCCACCGGTGCGGAGGTGCAGTTTGCCTGTGGAGTTTTCAGTTTCCGAAGAGGCACTGCGAGTCAAGGCCCCGCTTCCGCCTGCCGGATCGATTGGAGACGAATCAGGCCCTTTGCCTGCAAGATTCGAGGATGGCGATCCGCCCGGCATCCTCGAATCAATCGGCAAACCCACTCCATCGGAATGGAGCGCACCACCGGCGAGCAACGAGGAGTCCTCTCTCGACGGAAAAACAGGAGGTCGTTCAGAAAAATTTTCCTCCCATCCGTTCGCCGAACTCAATGCCCCTGGCTTGGCTGACTCTTTCGCGCGCGACGACAAGACCGACGCCGCTCGGCCAGTGTTCTCAATCGTGCCTGGTTCCAGATCCCCGCCGAAGATTTTCTGAACCGAAATCGCCGTGCGCGCGCCGTTACGTTTTTCTGTCCCTTTCCCGCGCTCAGCGCGACTTGTCGACGCCGGCTCCGATTGAATGGGTGCACCGCCGGTTTCCCGGTTGTCGCGGGTGTCGCGGGAGACCCTGCCCTCATGAAATTCCAGTGAGTGGCCTCCTTCAGTCCACCGAAAGCCGGCGATCATGAGCACTGCAAGAACGACACCGCCTCCTGCGCCACAGAGCCATTTCCTCGTTGAGTGTCTCTCCCGCAAAACTCCATGTTGCGCGGTTCGATCGGCACCCAGGAACCCCTGCCCTGCATGATCCGCGTCGCCAGCGTGGCTCCGCCGCATCGACTCTTCAGCCTCATCCCGATTTCCTCCCCGCTGAACAACGCCTTCGAAATTTGCATCCTTCACCCGGATGCTCTTGGGGTCCGGGGGAATCAATGAACTCCAGCTGTGAATCATGACTCCACTCGTCGTGCGCGCGGCATACGCAGCGAGGTGCCGGTCGGACCTCGCAGCCAGCGCCGCAGCGATGGAGGATATCGCGCATCGAACCTCGTCGATCACTTCGTTGGCCGCACCAGACTCGGTAATTGCCCGGAACCCGGATTCAATTTTCCGAAGGTCCGATCTGAGCTGCGCAAGTTCTGCCGGGGAAAGCGGGTTCCTTCCGCCGGACTCGGACCAGTTCCAGATCACACTGCGATCGGTGACCCGTTCATGGGGGGGAAGCATCACAGACCGCACCTGTTGCTGAAACCACGGCCAATAGTACGTGAGTGGCCGTCCGCGCACGCACCTGACGGAACGCAGATCTGCGGGCCCCGGAATTTCAACGGTCCGTCTGCTTTCCTCCTGGCTCGGCACAGGCGCTCTCATGGCACGGCTGGCGGAGCAGGTTCGGACAGGAGCGTAAGCAGTGGCCATCGATAGTGCTGGCCTGCCTCGAATTTTTCTTCGATCGATCGCGAAAGACCTGCGTTGGAAGAAACGCCCTCTGGCTCCTGCTCAATACGATAGCTGCCCGCAGCAATCTCGACCGATACCATCCGTCCCGCCGGGACGGCGACAACCCGTCCATGCGGTCCATCCCGCTGGAACGTGAGTTTCCATGCATAGGGAGACCGATTCACCACATCGACTACGGCAACTGGAGGTGCCATCACGATCCGGGTTTGGTGCGACGCCGTCGAGCAACCGGCCGCGAAGACGATCGTTATCAGCGCCAAAACGTTCCCTCCCTTCATATGGAAGACTCGCCCTGCTGCGATGGACTGGAAATTCGATGGCACCGGAATCCAATCCATCGACACATTCAATCGGACCGCCAAGGCGTATCCTCACGCCGCTGACTGGCCTCCGCCCTCTGTTTGCCACAATGTGGCAACAAATACGGATTCCCTGGTCGAGGCTGCTTGGTGTCGGACCGCCCATGTGGTTTGCTGATCCGGCGCTTAACGTTCAGGTCAGTCTCGCTTGTATCTGTTTGCTGACGGCTCCGAAATCGATGCTCCCTGCCTCGGGTGACTGCTTGAGCGCTGCGATGACCTTCCCCATTTCCTTCTTTGACTGTGCACCGGTGGACCGGATGGCCTCTGTGATGAGCGCTTCGATCTTCGCGGGATCAAGGCCCTTGGGAAGATACTTTTCGAGAAGGTGGATTTCGGCGGTGTTGGCCTCGGCGAGGTCCGGCCGGCCCCCCTTTTCAAATTCGCCGCGGGCGTCGCTCAGGTTCTTCACTGCCTTGCGCAGCGTCGAGATGACCAACGTGTCGTCGATCGGCTTGCCGAGGTCCATGGAGGCGCGCTGAATGGCGGCATCACTCGTGCGCAGGATCACCGCCGTCTTCGAATCACGTGCCTTCATCGCCGCAACGATATCGGCGCGCAGTCTTTCATATAGGGTCGACATGCTTCCATCCTGCCATGCATCGGAATCGTGTCGAGAGTCCACTGGGAGCATGCCTCCGGTCAACGGGCTTGAGTAACTGAAACAGGTTTCTTCACTTCCCCAATGGCATCCGCTTCGCGTCGCATCCTCGGTTTCGGCATCATCGGGGCCGGCATGATCGCCGACTTTCATGCCAGAGCGATCATGGACGCGCCCGATTGCCGCCTGATCGGGGTTTGCGGTCGCTCGACAGGACGGACCGGGGAATTTGCACGGAGGCACGAGGTGCCTTTTGCAACCACAGACCTGCACGCACTTCTGTCCCGAACCGACATTGATGTGATCTGCATTACGACCCCGAGCGGCGCCCATCTTGAACCCGCGGTGGCCGCCGCTCAGGCGGGCAAACACATCGTGATGGAAAAGCCGCTCGAGGTGACCCTCGATCGCATCGACGCCATGCTCGAAGCGACGCAGAAGGCCGGTGTCGTACTCATGCCCATTTTCCAGGCACGCACCGGGGAGAATGTGCTTCGCCTCAAGTCCGCTCTAGTGTCCGGCCGCTTCGGGCGCCTCGTGCTCGCCAGCGCCTATGTGAAATGGCAGCGTTCCGCCGCCTACTATGCGGACAGCTGGCACGGCACGCTGAAGCTCGATGGTGGCGGCGCGCTGATCAATCAGGCGATTCACGGGTTGGACCTGCTTCAGTGGCTTGCAGGCATGCCGTCCGAAGTCTTCTCGTGGAACACGCGGCGCGTGCATACCGGTATTGAAGGAGAGGATACAGCCGTCGCATCCCTTCGCTACCCATGCGGTGCGCTTGGCAGCATCGAGGCAACCACCGCCATGCATCCCGGTTGGGCACGGCGCATCGAGATCTGCGGGGAGCATGGTTCGGCCGTGCTGGAGGACGACTTCCTCCTGCGGTGGGATTTCCGCAGCGCCCGCGATGAAGACAAGGCGATCCTTGCCGCCCGACCCGATCCCACGATGCGATCCGGCGCAGGCGCTCCGGATCAGATGACCCATGAGGGACACCTGCGGCAGATTTCCAATCTTGCGAATCACCTCCGCGCCGGAACGGCACTCGAAGTGGATGGCCCTGAGGCCCGCAAGGCCGTGGCACTGATCCAGGCACTCTACACCTCTGCAAGATCGGGCAGGTCCGTGCACCTGCCCGCCTGATTTTCCCTGCTCCACAATCACACTCCCATGACCCAACAATCCCAACCCTGGTGGCGGCTTCTCACTCGCGAACACTGGTTCGTCTTCACAATTGCCTCGCTGGCATGGTTCTTCGACTGCCTCGACCAGCAGCTCTTCAATCTCGCGCGTGACGGGGCCATGGAGCAGCTGTTGCCGACAAAGGCCATGGCGATCGAATACGCGCCCTACACCACATCGGTGTTTCTGGTGGGCTGGGCGATCGGCGGCCTTTTTTTTGGCGCCCTCGGCGATCGTTTTGGCCGTGCGCGCATCCTCACCTTCTCAGTGCTGCTCTACTCTGTCAGCACCGGCCTGAATGCGCTGTCCACTGGTTTCGTTGATTTCTGCGTCTATCGTTTCCTCACGGGAACAGGCGTGGGCGGCGTCTTCGGCCTCGCCGTTGCACTGGTCGCCGATACCGTGCACGACAAGGCGCGCGCGCCTGCGCTCGGTCTGCTGCAATCGCTGTCCACCGTGGGCAACATCACAGCGGGATTGCTTGGCATGGGCATCGGCATGCTTGCTCTGCGGGAACTGCTCCCCTTCGGACTCAAGGCGTGGCAGACGATGTTCCTCATCGGTGCCGCCCCTGCATTTCTCTGCGTCTTCATCCTCGGCGGCCTGAAGGAGCCAAAGAAGTGGGTGGACGCGAAAGCCGCCGGGGAAAGGACGGGGGTGAAGTTCGGCTCCTACACCGCGCTCCTCACCCACCCGCGCTGGCGCCGTCACGCCTGGGCGGGCCTGGCACTCTGCAGCGCCGGGATCATTGGACTCTGGGGAGTAGGCAACTTTCATCCGAAAATCGTGCGTACCATTGTCGAAGCCCATCTCGCCGCGCAGCATCTTTCGCCGGAAAAGCTCGCGAGCGAAAAGACCTTCTGGGCATCGATGGGACTGCTCCTTCAAAACATCGGGGCATTCATAGGCATGATGACCCTTTCCAAGATTGCCCAGGTCCGGGGCCGCAAGTTCGCCTTTGCGCTCTCGCTTGTCATCGCCTTCGCCTCGACGATTCTCGTGTTCAAGGGCATGCGGGAATTCAGCCATATCTTCTGGATGATCCCGCTGATGGGCTTCGGCCAGCTGTCGGTTTTTGCCGTCTATGCGATCTATCTGCCGGAGCTCTTCCCAACAAGCCTGCGAAGCACCGGCACCAGCTTCTGCTACAATGTCGGCCGCCTGATCGCCGCAACCGCCCCGTTCACCGTCGGCCTGATCACACGAAGCCTCGGAGGCAACATCGAGGGTTTCCGCACGGCGGGCATGATCGTGTCCTTCGTGCTGCTGCTCGGGCTGCTGGTATTGCCGCTCCTCCCGGAGACCAAGGACCAGCCGCTGCCAGAGGAGTGATTCGCGTCCTTCCCCGACGAGCCGGACGCAAACACCGGCTCGAATCTCAGCCCCGGGGCTCCACCGCCGGCGTCCATGGCTTTCCCTTGATGGGCTCAAGGTGCCGCACGGTGTTGACGGCTTTCGCAACATCCTGCCATTGCCCCTGCGGCGCGGCCCAGGCCACCGCGTTTGCGATCACCCGGCGGACATTGGCATCGTGATACGTGGGATATGTTTCGTGGCCGGGGCGAAAGTAGAAGATCCTCCCATTGCCCCTCCGCCAGGTGCAGCCACTGCGAAAGA
This sequence comes from Opitutaceae bacterium, assembly GCA_017994935.1. GTDB lineage: Bacteria > Verrucomicrobiota > Verrucomicrobiia > Opitutales > Opitutaceae > UBA6669. The sequence goes on along the minus strand of JAGOJU010000063.1, from coordinate 7,841 downwards.
CTTCGCCGCCTTCGAACCACGAAATGAAGATCTGCTCCTCCGGCGCTGGGATTCCGAAGGGTTCCCCGTACATCTCCTCCTCCGGCAGTTCAAAACTGCTCCCCAATCCGGCCGCGATCGGGTGACCCGGGTTGCAGACCCAGAGGCGCTCGCGCTCAGCCGCCTCCCGCCACGTCAGCATGCAGGCAGTGCCCATGAGGCGACGGAAGATCTTCGAGCAATGTCCCGAGTGCAGCACAATCAGCCCCATTCCCTCCAGAACCCGCTGCTGGATGCGGTCGACCACCCCCTCGGCTACGTCGCCATGGGCCAGATGTCCCCACCAGGTCAGAACATCGGTATTCGCCAACCGCTCCGCGGACAAACCGTGCTCAGGTTCCTGCAGGGTGGCAGTTGACACGGAAGCAGACGGAAGAAGGTCCCTCAACCCATCGGCAACGGCCTGATGCATTCCCCGGGGATAAATCCGTGCAACCACCGGGTTGCGGTGTTCGTGGACGTTCTCCCCCCAAACAACGACTCTCAATGTGCTGCTCATGCGCCCGGTATGGGGTGTCTATCGATATTTACAAGGCTGCCTCCAGGATCATCCCTGCAAAGGCCATGCCTTTTGAAACGTCTTCGAATTCCAATCGTCTGCGGGAAACGGCCCATCACGAACGCCCTCAGGAGCGTCTCGTGCAATTGGGACCAACGGCCCTTGCCGACACCGAATTGCTTGCGATGGTGGTGCGCAACGGCACGCAGGGTCAGGACGTCATGACGCTTGCATCCAAACTGATCCATGCCTCCGGGTCCCTTGCCGGACTCGTGGGATGGAAGGAGGCGGATTACCGGCGACACAAGGGCATTGGACGCGTCAAGGCCCTCCAGCTCATGGCCACCATGGAGATTGCGCGTCGCGTCATGGGGCAGCCACTGACTCTGGAACCCGTGCTCGATCAGGCGGAAGGCGTCGCCTCCTACATGGCCCCCTTCGTCGCAGGGCTCGAAGTGGAGAAATTCTGGGTCCTGTGCCTCAACCGCAAGGGACGCCTGATCCGGAGGGTTGAAGTGACTTCCGGAACAGCCTCCAGCACGCTGGTGCATCCGCGCGAGGTGTTTCGCGAGGCGATCCGTGAGGCGGCCTCCGGCATCATCTGCGTGCACAATCATCCCAGCGGTGATCCTGGTCCGAGTTCCCAGGACATCCGCATCACGCGCTCACTCCGCGAGGCGGCAAACGCGGTCGAAATCACCCTTGTCGATCATGTCATCATGGGCCGCCCCGAGGCGGATCCGCAGCGCCGGGGTTACTACAGTTTCCGCGCGGCAGGAGTCCTTTGATCAACGCCGCCGATCTCCCCCAGCCAGGCCGGCCTTCGATCGTCCGCGACGCGCCATGCCCCATTCGTTTCTCGTATGCTTCTTGCGCTCGATTTTCGTCCGCTTGCAACGTCCCGCGATCGCCACAGGCTTCCTGACATCAGCGCCGCGCCCACAACCTCCACGTCACCGCCTGTGCATGGCACTGCACCGGACGTTCCCCGCCGGCGCGACCCGATGCGCCGCCCCACCGCGCGAATCACGATCCGTGCAGCAGCCCTGCTCACGTTCATCCTGGAAGCCATCACCCCGGACACACGGGCGGGCGACTTCGAAAGGGCGAAAGCATTGTATCTGGATAGGCACTACGCTGAGGCGCAGGTGATCTTTGAAAAGATCGTTGAAACTGAGCCCGTGAACGCAGCCGCAGCCTACTATCTTGGCGCCCTCGCGCTTCGGCGTGGAAATGTCGCGGAAGCCGTCAGGCAGCTCGAAACGGCTACCCGGCTCGCTCCCGATTCGGGTCTTTACCACCGGGAACTGGGTGATGCCTACGGGGCGGCCGCAGGACAAGCCGGCATGTTTTCGAAGCTCACTCTGGCAGGAAAGGCGCAGGCGGCCTACCAGCGCGCCATCAAGCTCGAACCGGGCGACATCGAGCATCGGCTTCGTTTGATGAACTACTACGTCCAGGCCCCCCTGCTCGCGGGCGGCGGCATCGAAAAGGCCTATGACGTCGCGGAGGCGATCCGTGTGCGTGATCCCCTGCAGGGCGGTCTCGCAGTCATCACCCTTCACCTCGCGGAGAAACGCTGGCCACAGGCCTTCGCGGAAATTGACGCCCTTCAACCGCTCCATTCCGGGAATCCGGATTTGAGCTATCTGCTCGCCCGTGTGTCCGCCGCATCGGGCCAGCAACTCGATCGGGGCGAAGCCGCGCTGCTCCACTACCTGTCACTAGGCTCTCCCAAGGGACCTGCCACCCCCGCACAGGCGAACCAGCTCCTCGGCACAATCCGCGAAAAGGCAGGCAACCTCACAGGCGCGATAGCCGCCTACCGCGCGGCCCTCGCGCTCGATGCAAACCTGACGGGGGTCCGGCAGGCCCTGGACCGCCTTCAGGATGCCAAGCCCTGAAAGAGCGCCCCAACGGGAAATATGCCCTCCATTGGTCGAAGAGACGCACCGTTCGGAGTCCGAAGACATTCGAGCCAAGTTTGCCGATCAAGTAGCGCCGAAGTTCGGCGTCAACCAGCAGGTCGTTCTCACAAGACTGGATCGGGAGGGGATCTGGCCGTCACCATAGGCAAAAACGCCCTCCCGTGTTTCTGCTGCGTGAATGCTGTTTGGAGGTGCTACCCCTTCCCCTTTGCGCTCCCTCCTACGGCAGAAGATAAACCTCGACGAGCACCACTCCGGAACTGCCATCCACACTGGTGACATTGGCCGTATAGGCACCGGGAGAGAGCGTGGTTACAAGCACCGAATCCCTGCTCGCGCCGCTCTCGAGTGGGAAGGCGCTCACCGATGCCATGGCTTCAACAAGCCCGCCGCCACCACCCCAATCATCATTCTCCGCGAGTTTCACCCCTTCGCGGTACAACTCCATGCGGGGATTGCCGAGGATGCCGGGAACATTGAATCGCCCCAGCCCGGGACCAATGGCGCGCACCAGCACCGTCCGGTTGGTGGTGCCGTTGATCACAAAGCCGGCGATCAACGTGCGCCCGCCGTCGAGTTGAGTCCGGGCGGAAAGATTGACCAAAAGCGGACCGCTCGCCTGCCCTGGTTGCTCATACACCTCGGCCATGGCTTCCCCCACCGTGCCACCGGAGCCCACGACCTGCGCAGTATATCCACCCGTCGCCAGCGCGGTGCTCAGCACCGCATCCTTGCTGCCAACATCCAGTGCAAATCCACCCGCCGTGCGCCCATCGGCGCCACTCCAGTTGTCGTTCGTCTGAATCGGAACCTGGTTCGAATCAAACAGGGTCAGCTGGGGATCGGCCAGCACGGAAGGGACATTGAAATCTGCGAGTTTCGGACCGATTCCGCGAAGCACGAGGGCATCACTGCCACTCCCCGTCAGCACAAACCCGGCAATGAGCGTCTGTTCCCCCAGCCCGGCAAAGGAGCGCACCGAAAGATTGATCAGGCGCCCCGGTGTGGTGGAGCTTACCAGATTGAGGAGTGCAGCAGCGCTGACCTGTTGCCCACCAGCATTGCTCACCCTCGCGGTGTAGTTTCCCGCCTGGGAGGAAGTGGTGTTCCGAAGCAGCAGCAGCGGCGAAGTAGCACCCGGCACTGCCTGCCCCTCAAGCAGCCACTGATACGAGAGGCCCTCCCCCGTGGCGGCCACCTCGAACACCACCGAGCTTCCGGACACAATGGTCTGCGAGACCGGCGATTTCACGATGACCGGTGGTGCCACGGATGCGGATTGAATGTTCACCGCAAGCGGAAAAGTGATCTGGCCGCCGACCCCTTTTTTGTTTCGTTCGGAAAAGCCGCGAATGCTCAGACTGTAGCTTCCCGCCGTGGTCGGAGTCCCCTTGAGTTCGCCAAAGTCCGCGTTCAAAAGATCCCCCTGCAGGTTCGTCACGGTCATTCCCGGGGGAAACTGCCCTTTGACTTCATAGGAGCCCCCGGAGGTCACCGAACCTCCCGTGAGCGCAAACACCACGGTCAACGGCACACCGACCGTACCCGAGACCGGTTGCGCCGGATTCGTCGTCAGCTGGGTCGCCCCGGCCAGCGCATGATAGGACCCAAGCGCCGCAGCCGCAAAGACACTCCTGAGAATCGCAGCGGTCGCGCCGGGCAGTCCCGCCTCCGAACCCAGCGCGAACTGAAGCATCGGAGCACGCTGGAGCAGGAGCGACAGCAGAGCCGCGGGAAAGTGCAGGTAACGGAAACGATGCCAGGTCAGGGTGGTTGTCATGGAATTCGGAATCCGGCTAGCCCGCGACGACGTAGCGGTAGAAGCCTCTTGTTTGATGGCGCGCCCGCGTTGTGAGCAGACAGCCTTCCGCACCGAAGGTTTCCTGAATCAGTCGAATCCCCGCATCCGCACCCATCACAAAGGCAGCCGTCGACAGAACACCTGCCTGCAGGCACGTGGGCGCAATCACCGTGGCTTGCAGGCAGCCATTCGACACGGGCCAGCCCGTGCGAGGGTCGATGATGTGACCATACCTCCGTCCCTCATGGGTAAACCCGCGAACGTAGTCGCCGGAAGAGGCGACGCCCCGGTCCGTCACTGCAATGCTTCCCCAGCAGTTTCCCGGTGACTCCGGGTTCTCGAGGCCGACATGCCACGCAGGCTTTCCGGGAGGCAGCCCCACGGCGCGCAAGTCGCGTCCGAAATCCACAAGCAACGCCGTGACTCCATGTGCCGGCGCCAATTGCGCGACCGCGTCCACGGCAAACTCCTTGCCCCATCCTCCAAAATCCAGTGCCATCCCCGGTTCGGGAAGAAATACACGGCCAGGAGAACGTTGAACCTTGGCCCACCCCACCCGCTTCTTGGCGTCGGCAATGGCGGCCTCCTCCGGGATTCGGGGTGTCGCAGCGCGAAAATCCCAAAGTCTCAAGAGCGGCAGGCTGGTGACATCCAGCACGCCCTGCGTCATGAAATGCAGCGATCCGCTGAGGGTAAGCATCTGGTCCATCTCCTCATCGATGGCAACCCACTCCTTTCCAGCAGCCGCGTTGATTCGGCTCAGCAGACTTCCAGGAATAAAGCGCGAATAGCGCTGCTCAAACCGGCCGACCCACTGCTGTGCAGCCTTGCCGAACGCCGCAGCCGCAGCCGTGTCGGGCGCAACGAACTGCAGATTGCACTCCGTCCCCAGTGCCCGCCACGACAGGGTTTGCAGCGTCCCCGCCGGCCCTGTCGCACTGGGTCGAAGGCTGTCGCGCTGCTGGGAAGATTGGATCATGGGGCGATGCCGATTCGTGGAGGAGGCAGTGAAGAGCGTCTCATGAATTTACCACGTAAACTGCAATCCTGCCGTGAAAACATCCGCATCAGCATATGCGCTGTCCGAGGTGACGCCATCCCGCCCCTTCATCGAGTATCGCTCATAGGCGGCATCGACGGACAACGCACCCGGTATGAAGGTCCACACAACCTTGAGGCCCGTTGTCCAGGTGTCCATTCTTGACAACCGGTAGTCCGCGGAAAAATAGGGCGCGTGTCCCTGCGCCGAAGGGCCGGGTACAATCGAGGAGCCATCGAGCGAGAGGCGGTAAAAGTCCGCAGCCGACTGCCGGTAGAACCGGACGAACGGGCGCACCGTCACCCCCCGGCCCAGCGACTGGAACCACTCGACCGCAAACGTGTGACTGCCCGTGCCCCAGTCGTCGTGAAACCCGCGGTAGCTCGTCTCCAGCGCGCCGTCCATTTCTGGAAACGCAACATTGGCAGAGGCAAACAGGATCCATTTCCGCCGGTCATCCGGACGGTTTTCCGCATAGGTCAACGGCAGGAAGAACCCCGGCACGACTTCGGTGTTCTTTTGAATCACCTTGTAGGGATCGGACTGATATCCGTCGATGTCACCGCGGGTGAGATTCACCGTGACCATCGCCCGCGGACTCAGGAGCTGTGTGATCCCAACAACAACATCCCGGCTCCTTTTCGGCCGCGCGGCTCCCAGGACTCTGGCCGTGACCTCATCGTCAGCCTGCGCAAAGCCGATCAGAAGCGTCGTGTTTTTCTGATTGAAATCCGTGACTGTATTCAGCGCCCAGGCCTTCGACACGTAGTCACTCTCGCGGCTTTGCGCGTAGGTCAGCGCGGCTCGAATTCGACCGAAAGGCCGGGAGACATCCAGCGACCAGGCCTTGCGTCTATCGGTCAAATCGGTCAGCGGAACCGTGGATTCCCCCGGCTGGACCGGCTGCCCGTTTGGAGTCGCTCCGGCAATCGCATCCACCAACCCCACCAGTTTCAGCTTCGTCTCTTCCGGCAGGTCCGACTCGATCATGGCATAGTGCGCATCGACGCGGATCCGTCCCGCATCCTCCTGCCATGACTGAAACTTGTAACGCACCGCGTTCTCCGAACGCGCTGGCCTTGGACAGCCCAATGCCAGCACCACAAGTATCGGAAGTACCCTCCCCTGAGAACGTCCTGTCGCATTGAAAATCATCGAAAGGACTTCACCGAACAGAGCGGGCCTCATCCGGCGGTACGAGCCCGCCCTCCTCCATGCGCAGGGCAACGCGGTCATTTGGCGATGTATTCACAGTAGGACAACGGAACAATCGGGGTGATCGTTACCTATCGCGCGAGTTCGACCGAGGTCACCAAGAAATTGGCGTTGAGCTGGTGGGGATTGGAGCGATCGGCCGCGAGTGTGACACTCTCCAGGCCGATATACGGAGCCCGTTTCACGAGTTCCTGATAGAACGATTCCAGCACGGCAAAGTCCACCCTGCGGGCGATGAAGCGGACGGTGTGAAGGGTTCCAAATCCTCCGCTTCGATTGGTGGGCACCGCCTCGATCGAATAGCCGCTTCGAATGCCCGCCTTCGACGCAATGCCCGACAGTTCGCCATTCAGTCGCACGGCGCTGAAGGTCTTTTTCGGATCCCAGCTTTCGAGCGCCGCCCTTGCCTCGGATTCAATTTTCGCTTTCCGGGAGAGCCACCCCTGCTGCATGTCGAGTTCCATCGACGTCAATTTCACCTCCCGAATCCGGAGGACCACCCGGTCGCCCAGCTCGGAGATCCAGATCAAGACCCCAAGCAGAACGAAACCCAGCAGCAGCACCTTTTCGCGCAATTGTCGGGAGAGGAAGAAATGTCGCAATCGTTTCATGGCTTGGCACCTCCCGTGCGAAACGCCTCGGGCTTGAATTTCAGGGTGATGCGGAATGTCGAAACCCCATCGCGCTCGGCAGGCGGGGTCATGTCCACACTCGCAAAATTCGGATTCGCCCTGAGGGTCGCCTCGTAGGTTCCGATGTCCGCGGAGTTGCGCGTCGTGGCCTCAATGACGAGGACATTCACGTCACGCGCCTCGGTGGAAAGAAAATAGACGCTCTCGGGCTTCTCGTCCGCGAGGCCGATCATTTCGAAAGGTCGGAGCGTTTCCGACAGCTGGGCGATTCGCCGCGTGAGAGTGTCGTTGCTGATCACCTGTTCCACTTCCGCACGCTGGGATTCGACACGCTGCACGCGCGACTTCTGCCAGACCTTCAACCCGACAAGTCCGATCTCCAGCACCCCGGCCAGCAGGACAAGAGCAACGAGACCAACCAGGCCCCGCCACAAAAGCAGGTCCCGCGAGCGCGCCTTTCTCAACGCGAGCAGGTCTCCCTTGTCACGAACATCAACAGCATCGAGAACCGCTGCCGGAAGTTTCGCATGATCCTCACCGACCACAAAGTCGAAGTCACGCGCGTCAGGATCATCGCGCGTCACGAGCGGGGGCGGGGCCCCCAGTTCGATGACCTTCAGGCTACCGCCCAGCGCACGCACCACGTCCTGCCGCACGCCTCCTCGCACCTGCTCGGAGGCTTCCGGCG
>JAGOJU010000126.1 GCA_017994935.1 Opitutaceae bacterium | reverse complement strand
GGAAGGTCCTGGGTCCGTCCGCTGGCAAACCGCTGCAGCGAGCCCATGGTGCCGATGAAGGCGTGGGGATACCAGTTTCCTGCGAGCGGCACCGGTTCCCATGGCCCTGGCTGGCCCGATGAATTGAGCGTGCAGACTTCGAGCGTGTCCGGCTCGCCCGCGGGATAGTCGAGCAGGAGGCCGAGTTTTGCCTTGAGGGCGCCGCGGGTGCCCTCCCATTTGACGTAGCTTTCCTGGTGCCGTCGCCCGAATGCGTGGCCGTGGTTGGTGGTGATGTTGGCGCGGAGCGTGTCGCCATAGTCGAACGCGATGTTTGTGCGCGTGGACGCCAGCCGCGCCGTTCCAGGATGGCGCACAGTTTTGGCATGCACGCCCAGCGGTTCGCCGAGAAAGGAACGGATCAGGTCGACGTAGTGGATGCTGTGATACAGAATTTCGACGCGGGGGAGCCCTTCGAGAAAGGTCCACAGGTGCCATGGCATGAAGACCGTGACACGCACCTCGAGGTCGTGCAGCTCGCCGATGACCCCGCGGGTGATGAGGTCGCGTGCGGCGGCAATGCAGGGGGCGAAGCGCAACTGGAAATTTACGGCTGCCTGGAATTGTTTGCGCCGGCAGAGTGCGAGCAGCGCACGCGCCTGTGAAAGGTCCTCACCGAACGGCTTCTGGATGAGCACGGGGGCTCCGTCGGGCAGGGCGGGCAGCACCTCGTGCAGGGCCGAAGCCGGGACGGCCACGTCGAACACGGCACCGGCAGGCGCCGAGGCAACCGCCTCGGCCGGCGATGCGGGTGAATGTGGCAGGTTGAATTCGGCGGCGAGGCTGCGCGCCCGTCCGGGGTCGCGATCGCAAAGGGAAAAAACAGGGAATCCCGCGATCCGGTAGGCCGGAAGGTGGGCGTCGCGCACGATGCCGCCCGCACCGATGATCACGATTGGGCGGGGATCGTCGTGGTTCGGGGGGGAGGATGGGCGGGGTTGCTCCATTTTTTATTTGCGAAATAGAATTTTATTAGCAAATACGTCGCAAGCCCAAAATGCGCAAGTCCCCTCAGTACCCTGTTCCCGCCCTCGAGAAGGGGCTCGATGTGCTTGAGACGCTCGCTGCGGTCTCGGTTCCGCAGTCGCTTGCAGAGCTGTCGGCCAGGCTGGAGCGGAGCAGCAGCGAGCTTTTCAGGATGCTCAACTGCCTGGAGTCGCGCGGCTACATCCTGCGCGACCGGGTATCGGGTCGCTACAGCCTCACTTTGAAGCTCTATTCCCTCGCGCACACGCACTCGGTGGAGGAGAAGCTGCTGCGCGCCGCCCGCCGGCCGATGCAGGACCTTGCCGAGGCGCTGCGCGAATCCTGTCACCTCAGCGTGCTGGACCGCGGCTCGCTTCTGGTGCTTGCCCAGCAGGAAAGCCCTGAGAGGGTGCGGGTTTCGATTGAGGTCGGGGGCCAGTTCGATCCCGTGGAGACGGCTTCGGGGAGGCTCCTGCTGGCGCAACTCGGGGAGGTTGAGCGCGCGGAGGTCTTGCGCGTTTCGCCTTCCGGGAGGAGATTGTCAGGCAGGTCCCTGGGCAGCTGGAGCAGCGGGCTCGAGGAGATCCGCCGGCGCGGATTTGCCTCGGCGGAGGGTGAAACGATTGAAGGTGTGCGCGACCATGCCGTGCTCGTTGGCAATGCGGAAAGCGGGATCGTTGCCGCCCTGGCGGTCACCCGGCTGCTCCGACGCGGCCAGCGCGGGCGCGACGATGCCTTGATTGCAGCGATGAAAACAACAGCCTCTGAAATCACGGGTACCCTGGGCCTTGCGGCCGCAGCATGAGCAGCCTCCTCCATTTCGAAGACTACAAGGTGGGCGAGACACGTTCCTCGATCGGACGCACCCTCACTGAGACGGACATCGTCCTTCATGCGGGGCAGACGGGCGACTTCTATCCGCACCACATGGATGCGGAATGGTGCGGGACCCAGGATTTCAAGCAGCGCATCGCGCACGGGACGCTGATCTTCAGCATTGCTGTCGGTCAGACCGCCGGCGCGATCAATCCCGCGGCGTTCTCCTACGGTTACGACCGGATACGCTTCATCAAGCCCGTGTTCATCGGCGACACCCTGACATCGCGCTGCACGATCAAGGAGAAGCGCGATCACCCGAAGCGCGCGGATCATGGCATCGTGGTGGAGCTTGTGGAGTCGCTCAACCAGCGTGGTGAAACCGTGCTTGCCGCGGAGCACCTGCTTCTCGTCAGACGCCGTCCGGCCTGACAACCGGTGTCACCGTCGTGTGACGCTGTAGCTGCTCCGATGCGGTGGGCGCACCGCCCAATGGGCGATTGTTCGCCCAACCTTAGGATCCCGCATCTTTTTCAACGCGGACCGGTAGCGGAAAATTCCGGAGGTTGATAACCTGTACCCCGACACTCCGAGAATCGGTACACATTCCGGATGTCACCCCTCGCCGCGGGTCTCCCTCGGCTGGTGGATTCGTTTCCTCTGGTTCCTTCTCCCTTCGGCCGCCTGAACCGGCGCCTCCTCTTCACAGACTGCCCTCCAACATGATCCATCGGTGACAATGATGTCGCCGGAAAGCACGTACCCTATGAACACCCGACTGAAAACCATGACCGGCGCCGGATTGATGGCGCTTCTCTGCGGCTCGCTTTCGCCACTCTTCGGCCAGGCGGCCCCGGCAACCTCCCAAGGGGAGGAAAAGGACGAAAAGACAGTGCATCTCGATGCCTTTGTGGTAACGGGCCTGCGCGGCAGCCTTGCGAGCGCGGCGGACATCAAACAGTCCAAGCTGCAGCTCGTCGATTCGATCGTTGCAAGCGACATCGACAAGCTTCCTGACATCAATGTCTCCTACGCGCTCTCGCGTGTTCCCGGGGTTCAACTCGCACACACGTTTTCCGGCCTTGGTGGGAACGGCGCGGTTACGATTCACGGGCTCAATCAAATCGTGAACACGATTGATGGCCGCGAGGTGATCACGCCCGGTGGCATAGCAAACGGCACCGCGGGCGTGGGCGTCGGACAGAGGAACTTCGACTATTCCCAGATTCCGTCCGCGTTGATCGTTGGCATCGACGTCTACAAGACGTCCGCGGCCAACCAGATCGACGGTGGACTCGGCGGACTCGTCGATGTCCGCATGCGCAAGCCTTTCGATTTTGCGGACGGTTATGGGGGCGGCCTCACCGCGGGAACAACCTACTCCACGCTCAAGGACGGGCAGGAGCAGAACTACAACGTTTTCGTGAATGCGTCCCGGAAGACGGACATCGGAAAGATCGGGGTGCTGTTTGCGATCAGTGACATCACGACACCCTGGAGGGAGGATGCGATCGGCATCGGCAATCCCACGCCGAATGCGACCGTTGCGACCGGAGTTGCGACCGCCCTTTCCTCCAATGGCTACAACAACAATTCAAGCTGGGGTGAATTCAAGACCCAGGGTTTCAATCTGGTGCTGCAATGGCAGCCGACCGCCAATCTTCAACTCTACGCGGGATTCAATCCCAACAAGTGGCGCAATATCCAGGACACCGTGCAATTCACCACGTCGCTGCCGGCCTCGGCCTCCGTGGCTGGTTCCGGAGTGATGTTCGAGGGCAGCAAGACAGCGGTGCGTTCCGCGACCTTCAACAACATCACGGGTACGGCCTATGGGTTCATTCGCGATCTCCAGAACAAGCTCGACATGGCAAACATCGGCGGGCGCTACACCTCGGGCGACCTGACACTTCATTTCGATGCGAACCGCTACAAGAGCTCGAATCGCTTCTACAACAACCTTGTCTTCGCTTCCTTGCCGATTCCGTCGCTTACCTACGATCTGGGAGGAGAAATCCCCTCCGTGCGCATTGCAGGAGTGAGCCTGATGGATCCGAGCGTGTACCGTCTGTCGCAGGTCAACTACCGGCTGTTTCCGTCGAACACGGAGGGACGCGCCGCGCGGATCGATGCAGAGTACAACGTCAGGCGGGGCATCCTCACGAAGATCGTCGGCGGCGTGCGTTATGCAACGACCACGAGCGACAATTCTCCGACGGGACTGTTCCTCGGGTCGTACTCGATTCCCGCGACGGCCAATCTGCTCAGTCAGAATCCCAACCTCTGGCGTCCGTCTCCCATCCAGAATTTCTACTCCGGGTACAGCCAGACGCAGATCCCGTCCTATTGGGTGGCCGACCACAGCACACTGCGCGATGCAGACGCGCTCTACAAGGCCTACAAGGCCACCAATACACCTGACACTTCCGCGACTGTGAACCGGCTCAGCCTTTTCGACATCAAGGAAACCACGACAGCGTTTTACCTGATGCCTCAGTTTGCGACGAAGATCGCCGGATATGAGGTTGACGGGAATGTCGGACTACGTGCGGTGCAGACCAAGGAAGACACCAAGGGCTACCAGGGGCCGAACTCTGCGTCCGCGGTTCCGCTCCAACTCAAGTCTTCCTATTGGGACTACCTGCCGAGCCTCAACGGGCGGCTCAAGCTGACGGAGCAGCTCTTCCTCCGCTTCGCCGCCTCGAAGACGATCACGCGTCCGACCTTTGGGTCTCTTTCGCCCTCGCTCACGCTGAATGCCAACCCGGTGGATCCGAACCTGAATTCCGGCGCGCAGGGGAATCCGGATCTCAAGCCGGTTCGTGCCACGGCCTTTGACCTTTCTGCGGAGTACTACGTGAACAAGTCCGACATGTTCTATCTGGCGGCTTTCCACAAGGACGTCACCGGATTCATCGGCAGCTTCTCGGAGCAGCGCACCTATGATGGCGTGAGCTACCTGATCCGCACCTCCAGGAACCTCAATCCCGCGACGATCCGTGGTGTCGAATTCGGTTTCCAGAAGTTTTTCACATTCCTGCCGGCACCATTCGACGGCTTTGGACTTCAGGCCAACTACACGTATGTGGACAGCTCCACGCCGACCACGGTTGCAGGCCTTGCCGGATCTGTGAACGCGCCGCTCACCAACCTGTCGAAGCGTTCCTACAACATCATCGCGATGTATGAAAAGGGACCCTTCTCGGCCCGGGTGGCCTACAACTACCGTTCCACCTTTGTCACCGGCTTCGCGTACTTTGTGGATACGGGGCTGTTGAATCAGGAGATGGGTGGCTATGCCGACCTGGATGCATCGGTCAATTTCAACATCACGAAGAATGTGCAGCTGGCCCTGCAGGGCGTGAATCTCACGAACAAGCTGCGCTACCAGTTCTTCGGTTCCAAACAGTTCCCGTCGAACATCTACCTCGACGGGCGGCAACTCATGGCCAGCGTCACGCTGCGCTTCTGATTCCGATCGCTTGATGGGATTTCCGGCCCGGAGCGGCGGGCGGCCTTTGAAAGGCCGCCACGCGCTCCGGTTTTTTTTCTTATGGAACCGACCTGAGGCGAGTGATCCGCGGGCGAATCTGGCGCAGGGGGCTGTCAGTTTGAGCCTGAATTCCTGCCCGGCGCGCTTTCGAGGA
>JAGOJU010000062.1 GCA_017994935.1 Opitutaceae bacterium | reverse complement strand
CTCTCCAGCCCTATGCCAGCGGCGCCAAGAGACTCTGGTTGCACTGGTATGCGGGTGACCTGCCCCCGACGCTCCGGCAATCGCTTCGCGACCTCGATGTCCTCTCCCACCCCCAGCCCCTTTCCCATGGACTCGCACAAGGCCTGCTCGGCTGGTGGATCGAACATGAGAAGACGTTGATGAAAAGGTAACCCTTGTCCCTTTCATCCGGAACAAAGACGCTCGCCGTTACACTCGAAGCCTTCCGCCCCACACGCGCTTCAGTCGCGTTTCCCGGAGCCTGAAACCGAGCGGACGCTTGCACTCTCCGCTCCATCGCCTATTCCTGACTGTCCTCCCCGCGATGGTGCGGGACGCAATCCTCCTCTTCGTCTCAACATGGCAAAAATTCCACTCGAGGACAGTTTCGCTGACGTCATCAACAAGGCCCAGCGGGGTCTCAAGGTCTCCGACGATGACCTGGCCGCGCGCGCGGATGTCTCCAAGGCGGATCTTTTGGCAGTCAAGGGCGGAAAGCCGATCATTGCCGTGATCCGGCGCATCGCCCGCCATCTCCGGCTGGCGCCCAATCCCCTCGAATCGCTCGCCCGAAAGGAATGGTATCCTGAACAGCCGGTCTTCCCCCGCGGCTTCGCCATGTTCAACACCGCCTACGAGGACATGACGGTGAACAGCTACCTCGTGTGGGACCCAAAATCCAGGGTCGCCGCAGCGTTCGACACCGGGGCATCCTCCCAGGGCATGCTGGATCTCATCGATGCGGAGAAGCTCAAGGTCCATTACCTTTTCATCACCCACGCGCACGAGGACCATGTCGCCGACCTCGACACCCTTGCCAGGCGGACAAAGGCGGAAATCTGGTCGCACGAACTCGAGCCCCTGCCGCTCCCGGGCGCACGCACCTTCAAGGAGGGTGCCTACTTCCACGTCGGCGACATCGCAATCAAGACCCTGCTCACAAGCGGACACTCCCCGGGGATGACCACGTTCTACATCACGGGTCTGAGCTGGCCGCTCGCCATTGTCGGGGATGCGGTTTTCTCCAGCTCCATGGGCGGCAGCCAGACTGCGTTTGAGGAGCAATACCGGCTCAATGTGGAAAAAATCTTCACACTGCCGCGCGACACCGTGATCGCCCCCGGGCACGGCCCGCTGACCACGGTCGCCCAGGAAAAACACCACAATCCCTTCTACGCTTCGCGAACGGAGAAATCCAATCTCGCGGACATCAAACAAAAGAACAATCCCACACATGTCTGAAAAAATTGCCTTCGTAGGCGTCGGTCGCATGGGCGCCAACATGGCGCGCCGTCTTCATGAAACCGGATATGCGGTGACTGCCGTTCATGACACCCACGCGCCGGCAGCTGCCGCGCTCGCCGGTGAACTGAAAGCGCTCCACGCACCCAACCTGGCCGCGGTCACCGCGGCTGCCGACGTCATCATCACGGTCGTCACCGACGACGCTGCCCAACTGGGGATTTACGGCGAGAAGGGCGACTCCCTTCTCGCCGGTGCCAAGGGGAAGGTCTTCATCAACTGCGCCACCCTTTCCCCCCAGACTCACCTTGAGACCGAGCGCCGAGCCAGGGCCGCCGGCGCCGTCACCCTCGAGGGCTGCATGGCCTCCTCGATACCCCAGGCCCGCGCGGGTACGCTCTACCTCATGTGCGGCGGCGATCGCGCCGTGTTCGACCGGGTGAAGCCGATACTCGACAAGCTGAGCCAGTCGCCGCGCTACATCGGCCGGACCGGACAGGCCGCGCAGGTCAAGGCACTCGTCAACATGGTCATGAACATCAATACCGCCGGACTCGCCGAGGGCCTCGGACTCGGCGCCGCCCTGGGCCTTGACCTCAACATGCTGCGGGAGGTTTTTGCACAGACAGGCGCCAATTCCCAGGTGCTCAAGACCGATGGCGAAGACATGCAGAATCGCTCCCACGATTGCTACTTCTCGGCCGCGCACGCAGCCAAGGACTCCACCATTGCATGGAAAATGGGCGTCGAGGCAGGCATCAACATGCCACTGGCCGCCGCGACGAAGCTTCAGTTTGACCGGATGGTGGCGTTGGGGATCGGTGACCTCGACAAGAGCGGGATCGCCGAGTTGACCTTCAAGGGCCGGAAAGCCTGACCGCCATCTCCTTTCCCGATTCGAACCCGGTACTCCCACCGCCGCCGTCCGCGGCGGTTTTCTATTTTCCGCGTCCCCGCCCGCCCAGACGCCACGCCTCCTCGAAAGCCTCGGGCAGATCCGCGCGGGCCGAAAAACGCCATGTCCTGCCCGCCCATTCATAGTCAAACGTGGTTTCGGACGAGTGCAGAAAGAGGCGCTTCAGCCCCGTGCGCCTGGTGAATTCGCGGTTCAACGCAAAATCACCATAGGTGGCATCCCCCACAATGGGGAGATGCCGCTGTGCGCATTGCACCCGCAATTGGTGACTCCTTCCTGTGCGCGGTTCGAGTTGGAGGAGCGCCAGAGGCGGGTTGCCGGGGTGCACGCTGATCACCTGAACCTTTGCTTCGGAAGGAATGTTGCCTGCAGCTTCCGTCCGGATCTGTCCGCCCTGTTTCCTCACTGCGAGGCGGTCGCGCCAGACCTGCACCAGCGGCGCGGGCGATCCGAAAACCAAGGCATGATATCGCTTCAGAATGCGCCTCCGTTTGAACTGGTCGCGAACATCACGAGCGAGGGCTTCGCTCGTGGCCGCCAGGATCACCCCCGAGGTGCCGGAATCAAGGCGGTTCAGCAAATGGAGCCTTCGATCACCCTGGCCTCCCGCACTCACAGAGTAGTATTCCCCATCGAGCACATACGGCGCCGTCAGCATCGAGCGCGCCCGGTCTCCCGCAGTGTTGGGGTGTGAGAGCACCCCTTCGGGCTTGGAGAAGGCAATCAGACCATTCCTGTCGTGGGCGATGATCCTGACTCCGGAGCCAAGCGGAAGATCTGACAACCACGCTGGCATCGGGCCGCTCACGATCAGTTGTAATAGAACGTGAAGGTCATCTCCTGCTCGTGACCCAGTACCGCGATCATTTCGTCGCTCCATTCGCCATACGGGGAACGTGCCGTGATCGCGCTCACGCAAAGCCGCTTCGGATGTTGCGGGCCGGGGCTGTCATCCGCGGTGATATCGGTGACCGCACCCTTGTCATTGAGGCGAAAGGTCACCGCCACCACCGTGCCCGGTGACGGCGTCGCACCCGTCTCCCTCAGCAGACGCTCCCATTGGATTTGCACCGTTTCGATCAGGCGCTGGAGATACGCCCCGTACTCACTCCACTTGGCATTGTAGGCGACGGGGCCGATGTTCTTCGTGCCAATAGGGGTGTTCGCAAGAAATGCGGGTCGCACCTGCTTCTCGGGAATGCGCTCCCGTTGCATCGGGCGGCGGGGATCAATGCGCACAACCTGGCCCGTCGCCGTGACGACTTCACGAACCTCGGACGAATCCCCTTCGGAGGAATCCTCGGCGCGCTTCGCATTTGGCGGCGGCAATTTCGCGATATTGCTGCCGATGCTGTCCTGGGATTCGCCATCAATCTTTTCAAAACCCGCCAATGGTGATCTCGCCTGTTTCGCGGCCTCCTGGGCCACCGCCTCCGCAGCGGCCTGCTCAGCACGTTCTTCCTCGGGTGTGGGCGGGGACGGCGGCGACGGAAGTTGAATGGGCTCAGGTTGCGCGAGCCGGCCGGTGACGATCGCCGTCGAATCCGTCACCTTCTTGTCCTCGCTCTTGGGGGCCTCGCTCTTGTCGTCGTTTTCGGACGGCTTTTCCTGGGCAACCTGCTGGTTCTGCGCGCCGAAATTCTCCGTCTGATCCGGAGGGTTGTCCGGAGCATCGGGATTGATCTCCACAAATTTGAACGGCTTGGGCGGCGGCGTTGGCTTCGGCGCCTCCTCCGGAGCCAGGTCCACGTTGAACGTCTTCTCCCGGGGAACACGATCGAGCAGTCCGGCTCGCGGATCCGGCCTGAAGACGCGCGGCACCGCCACAAAAAACAGGAGGTGCAATAGCAGCGTGGCGAGGACACTGACCTGCACGGTCCGCCTCGAACTGTCCGTCTTCCAGATTGCAGGCTGTCCCACACGCCGTTTCGGGCGTTTTACAGGAGGCGGTTCAGCCAGAAAATTCATGATAGTCCGGAAATGCTAACCAAGGAGACCGGCACGGGTCAAAAATTGTTTCACGAGCGAGAGCGGCAGCCCCACAATCGTGCTCAGTTCCCCGGTGTAGCGATCCACCAGCATGTCTCCGTGCTCCTGGATTGCATAGCCGCCCGCCTTGTCGAGCACCTGCACGCGCTCCAGGTAGGCCTTGATTTCCCTGTCGCCCACCGGTTTGAAGGTCACTTCGGCAACCGCCACCTCATCGAGCCGCAAGGCCCGCTCCTCGTGCCGAAGGGCCACTCCGGTGAAGACACGGTGAGTTCTGCCCGAGAGTCGCCGCAGCATCCGGACCGCTTCCGCCAGATCCGCAGGCTTGTTGAGCGCCTCATCGTCGAGTGCCACCGTGGTGTCCGCCCCCAGCACGACCGCGCCTGGATTCCGGATCGCGACCCAGTCGGCCTTGAGGGCTGCGTTGTCGGCCACCATCCGGCGTGGAGGCGTCCCGCGTTCCTCATCCTCGACCACAGATGCGGTGATCACTTCAAAGGCGACGCCGAGGCCGGCCAGCAGTTCCCTGCGGCGCGGAGAGGCGGACGCGAGCAGCAATGGAGGTTTGGCCGGCACGGCGAGCGCTAGTGCGGCACACCGCCGACCGTCAGCGATTTTCCGTTGTCCCTCGGTCCAAGCGCGAGAAGGAAGGGAACTGCCTTCTTCGCCCAGGCATCAGCCTTAGGATAGGCGCTTGCGCCCTCGCCCCATGCGACGCGCAGCATGTCGGTGTCGATGACGCCGGGGCTCAGCGGAACGGCTGCCATGCCCTTTGGAAGGTCCTCGGCCAGCGCCTTGGTGAGACCCTCGATCCCCCACTTGCTCATGCAATAGGGCGCGACCCCCGGGGAGACGCTCCGGCCCCAGCCCGACGACAGATTCACGATCACGCCCCTGCCTGCGGCAACCATTGCCGGAACAAAATGGCGGATGACGTTTGCGACGCCCCTCAGGTTCACATCGACGAGTTGGGTGAAGGTCCGGTCCTCCTCCTCCCAGAGCGGCTTCGGCTGGTTCATGAGGGCGGCATTGTTGATCAGCAGATCGGGTGCGCCGTGACCGCCAAGAATATCCGCAGCCCAGATCCCCACCTTCACATCATTCGCCACATCCACCACGGAGAAATCATGCGGCGCCGCATGAGTGAGACGAAGATCGAAGATCCCCTCCCCTCCGCGGCCGCAGCCAAAAACGGTGTGGCCCTGGGCAATGAACTCCCCGGCAAGCGCACGCCCGAGCCCACGCGTCACTCCTGTGATGACAATTTTCCTTCCTGTCATGTTATTGCCGGACCTGCATCACCACCTTGCTCAAACCGATCTTCCGACAGGCGTCCCACACCTCGGTCACCATCTTGAACTGTGTCACCTCATCCGCCCTGACAAGTACAGATGTTTCCTTGTTGATCTTCTTCACCTCCTCAAGGAGCCCCTGAAGATCCGCAAAGGTGATCAGTTTTCCGTTGAAACTGATGCGTCCATCCTTGTCGACGCCGATGGTAACCTTGCCTGCAAACTCGTTTTTTCCCGCCGTGTCGACCTTGGGCACGTTGATGTTCAACTGCGCGCCTGAGCGGGCCTGCATGGTGACGTAGGCAAAGAGCACCAGCATCACCAGCACGTCGATCAGCGGCACGAGCGGAAGATCCGGCCGCCTGCGCCTGCGGCGTGTCACGACACTCATCGCGTCACGGCCTCGGCCTTGTCCTCCGCATCCTGGGACTGCTGCGCCAGGACGCGCTCCAGCAGCACGTCCAACTGGGCGCCGCGCTTGTCCACGATGCGCTGGAGGAAGGTGCTTCCCAGAAGCGCGGGTAGCGCAATCGTGAGCCCCAGGATCGTGGCGGACAGCGCATAACCGACACTCTCGGTGAATTTCACGGGATCCGGCATCTTCGTGTCGGGATCGACCACTGAAAAGGCGCCCAGCAGGCCCGTGACCGTGCCGATCAGTCCAATCAGGGGAGCCGCCGCATAAATGGTATCCAGGTAACTGATACCCCTCTCCAGCTTGATCACCTCGAGCCTGGCATAGGCCTTCGTGGCCTCCACGTCGCCGGTATGGCGGCCCGCGAAGGTGAGGATGCGGCCGAGCGTCGAGCGTTTCTCCACCTGGGGCGTCTGCCCTTCGATCACCGCTTCGGCTAGTTCATCCGGGATGACAGCTCCACGACGGAGGGAAATGATGCGCTCAATGATGATATAAACCGCAGCGGCCGAGCACAAACCAAGCGGATAGATGAGCAAACCGGCCTCGCGGATGACACGCCCCAGGTCGATTGAAGTGGCTAGAATCATAATTGGCTGTCCCTGAATGACGCCCGCAAACGGGAAAAGGTTCATCAATTTGTGGAAAGAGACCGGTAATCTCCCAAATGCGGGGTCCGACGCCAAGCACTTCCGCTATCGCAACCGCCTGACTGTCCCCTGCCCACGCCAAAGGCGGCGCCTTTGAACGCCGACAGTGTATTGCCTGCGTCCGGCGCTTTCAGAGTCGGTTCCGGGGCGGTTTCCCCGCTTCAAGCTGCAAGGTAAGGCAGGCTTTTCGCCCTTTCGGCGACGGCGGTCCGTCCTTCAAGCAGCTCTCCAATGGCATCCCAACGGCCGTTCACGAGTGCATCCCGAGCGCTTTCACGCAACGTCGCTGCGATGCTCCGGCCGCCGAAGCGGATCTCCTGTCTGACCAGGTCGAGGGTGACCTCGATTTCCGGATTGGCCTGAACGGCGGCGGACAGGACTGCGATGTCCTCCCGTTTGGCCGACAAACAGGGGATGCCGAGCGTGGTGCAGTTGCCAAAAAAGATCTCGGCAAAGTTTTCGGCCACAATCGCCTTGAACCCATACTTCTGGATGGCCTGGGGCGCGTGCTCACGCGACGAACCGCACCCGAAGTTGGCGCCGGAAAGCAGGATCGTCGCGCCCTTAAAACGCGATTCATTCAACGGGTGGCTTCGATCCGATCCATCCGCGTTTTTACGGACGTCGTAGAAAAGGAATTCTCCCAGGCCGTCAAAAGTCACGCACTTCATGAAGCGCGCCGGAATGATCCGGTCGGTGTCGATGTCGTTTCCTGGCACGGCAACGGCACGACCGGAAACGGAGGAGATTTTTGCGAGTGACATGGGAAGGGTCTCAGTTGTTGAGGGCGAAGACTTCGCGGGCATCGGACACCTGGCCCGTCACCGCAGCGGCCGCCACCATCAGCGGACTCATCAGGATTGTGCGGCCGGTGACGGAGCCCTGACGGCCCTTGAAATTGCGATTGGAGGAACTCGCGCAGATCTGATCACCGATCAGCTTGTCGGGATTCATCGCCAGGCACATCGAACAGCCGGCTGCACGCCATTCAAAGCCCGCCTCGGACAGCACCTTGTCGATGCCTTCCTTCTCGCACTGTATCGCGACAATCTGCGAACCCGGCACGGCGATCGCCTTGACGCCCGCAGCGACCTTTCTCCCCTTGACGAAACGGGCGACTTCGCGGAAGTCCGAGAGTCGTCCATTGGTGCAGGATCCGAGGAACGCCACATCAATGCGGGTCCCCTTGATCGGCGCACCGGGCTGAAGCTTCATGTAGGCAAGCGCCTCCTCAATGGACGCCTTCTCGTCGGGAGCGCCGGCGTTCCTTGGGTCGGGAACGGATTCATTGATGGAGATTCCCTGGCCGGGATTGATTCCCCACGTGACCGTCGGCGCGATCTCAGCCGCATCGATCCGGAAAACATCATCGTACGGACATCCCGCATCGGACGCGTAGGACTTCCACAGGGCAACCGCCCTGTCCCATGCCTCGCCTTTCGGCGAGTACGGCCTTCCTTTCAGGTAGGCAAACGTCGTTTCGTCGGGATTCACATAGCCGACACGGGCGCCGCCCTCGATCGACATGTTGCACACGGTCATGCGCTCTTCCATCGAGAAACCGTCAAAGATGCTGCCCGCATATTCGTACGCATAGCCGGTCCCCCCGTTGACTCCGAGGACGCGGATGATGTGGAGAATGACATCCTTCGCATAGACGCCTGGACGCAGCCTGCCGTTCACCTCGATGCGCCGCACCTTGAGCGGAGCAAGCGCCATCGTCTGGGTCGCCAGAACGTCGCGGACCTGGCTTGTTCCGATGCCAAAGGCGATCGCACCGAAGGCGCCATGGGTCGAGGTATGGGAATCCCCGCACGCGATCGTCGTGCCTGGCTGGGTGATCCCCTGTTCGGGACCCACGATGTGCACAATGCCCTGCTTGCCTGTCGAACGGTCGAAGAAGGTGATTCCGAACTGGGCGCAATTCCTGCGGAGCTCGTCCATCATCGCCTGGGCCAGCGGATCGCGGTAGGGCTCGGCAAACTGGTCCGTGGGCACGATGTGATCCACCGTCGCAAAAGTGCGGTGCGGCATCGCCACCTTCAGCCCCAGATCGCGCAGCATGCCGAAGGCCTGCGGGCTGGTCACCTCATGGATGAGGTGCGTGCCGATCAGGAGCTGCGTCTGGCCGTTGGCCAGGGTGCGCACCGCATGGGCGTTCCAGACTTTTTGAAAGAGCGATTGTGCCATGATGAGGGACGAAGATTGGAAGGGAAAGACGGAGCGTCAACCCCGCCGACCCTCACTCTACCAGAACCTTGCCTTGCCGGGAAATGCTCATTTCTTCTCCTGTGATGCCTGAGAAGTATCAGTTTCCCTTCGAACTCCGCCACCTGTCCGCATTCCGGGAAGTCGCCCTCCGCCTGCACTTCCGCAAGGCGGCGGAGGTGCTGGCCATTGCGCAGCCCGCACTCAGTCGGGCCGTCATGCAGCTGGAGGAGGCTTTGAAGGTCCGCCTCTTCGAGCGCACCCGCCGCGGGGTAACGCTTACACCGGCGGGACAGGCGCTGCTGGAGCGCGTGGAACCGCTGCTCCGGGCGGCCTCACGGCTCCCGGAACACATGAAGGACGTCGCGCTCGGGCAGACGGGCTCCGTCCGCATCGCCTTCAACGGTCTCGCCATGGCGACCGTGCTGCCAGGAATCCTTCGCGAATTTCACAGGCGCCACCCCGGCATCCGCCTCGAACTCAACGAATCACCCACCTCGGCCCAGTTGGCGACACTTGCAGCCGGCGACGTCGGTTGCGGCTTCCTCCACCCCGACTCAGCCACCCCGGGCCTCGCCACGCACCTGCTGCTTCGCGAGCGCAACGGTGTGCTTCTGCCGGCGGATCATCCGCTGGCGGAAAAGGCGGACCTGCGGCTGCGGGACCTGCGCGACACCCCGTTCGTTCTTTTTCCCCGGATCCACAACCCGGGTTTCTATGATCGCATGCTTGTTGCCTTCTCGCGGGCCGGCATGTCTCCCCGCATCCTCGAGGAAGTCTGGCCCAGGGCAAACGGCATCGGTTTCGTGCGGGCCGGCATGGGTGCGACATTCATGTGCCCGTCAGAGGTGCGCCAGTTGCCACCCGAAGGCGTGCGTTTTCGCACACTGGAGGGCCCGGCCCCTGAAAGCCGCCTGGTGCTGGGCTGGAGCGCCACCGGAACGATTTCACCGGCGTGGAAGGCATTCCTCGACATTGCAAAGACATTTTCCGCGCTTCCCCTCCCGTCCGTACCGCCGCGCAGGACCCAGGCGCGTTCCAGCGCGGGTACGCCTAGTGCTCGGCGCCGCCGGGCACCCTCAGCTCCGGGCGCGAGAGGGTCGTGATAATCACGGTGCGCACCGCGGCGACCTGCTCGGCAAGCGTCATGCAGGGCTGCCCGTTCCTCGCGGCTTGATGCTCCGGCAGCCAGGGCACATGGACGAAGCCCGCGCGGATCGCATGCGAATCCCCGTCCGTCGCCAGGGTATGCATCAGGAAATAGAAGAGGTGATTGCACACGAACGTCCCGGCGGTTTGCGACACTGCTGCAGTCACTCCGCTGTCGCGCAGGCTCGTCACAATCGCCTTCAGCGGGAGCGTGCTCCAATAGGCCGCCGGACCGGACTCCACCACGGGTGTATCTATTGGCTGGATACCCTCGTTGTCCGGAATACGCGCATCGTCCACATTGATCGCCACCCGCTCCGCGTGGATGCCGTCACGTCCGCCGGCCAGTCCGAGGCTCACGACCGCCACCGGGCGGTGCACCCTGAGCAGGCCGGCCAGTTCCCGCTCGCATCCGCGAAAGGTGCAGGGCAGGACGCGTCCCACCACCCGGGCCGATTCAATCTCTGCTCCGTCCAGCGCCTTCGCTATTTCACCGGAGGGATTGAGGGTGTCTCCGCCAAAGGGATCAAAACCCGTGACAAGAACGGATCCATTTGCGGTGTGCATCCATCCATTGACTGCCGGATCCGTCGTAAGCGGCGAGTCCAAACGCGCTGAAGGACGGATCAGGCCACACCGCCCCCTGGCGTCCCAGCCGCACCCAGCGACCGGCTTGTGAGCGCGGGAGCGAGACGGAGTCCCTCGGCAACCAGCGCCTGCCGGATGCGTCGCGCAAACCCGGTCGCGTTCGCGCCATCGCCATGAATGCAGACGGTGTCGGCTCCAAGGTTCACCACGTATCCATCAACCGCGCGCACCGTGCCGGTACGGGCGATTGAAAGCACCTGCGCAATGACATCCTTTTCATCCTCGATCATCGCGTCCGGCCGCGTACGCGGGGTGAGCGAGCCGTCGCGCTGATACGTACGATCGGCAAACGCCTCGCGCGCCACCAGGAGCCCCGCCGCCTCCGCCTCCTCCAACTGCACGCTCCCGGAGGGCGCGAACAGGATCAAATGCGGATCGCAGTCCCGCACCGCGCGCGCCACCGCCCGCGCCACACCACGATCCCGCGCCGCAAGTGTATAGAGGGCGCCATGGGTTTTCACATGCCGCACCTCCGAAATGCCCTGCAGGATCCTCACCTGCGATTGCACCAAGGCATGCACTTCGTCCGTTCCAAGCCGAAGTTCGCGCCGCCCGAATCCCTCCCGGTCCGCATACCCGGGATGCGCACCGACGGCCACGCCATGGCTTTTCGCCAAGGCCGAAATGCGACGCATCGTGCCGGGGTCACCCGCATGGGCGCCACACGCAACGTTGGCGGACGTGATGAACGGCAGGATCGCCTCGTCCTGACCCGCGCCTTCGCCGAGGTCGCAATTCAGGTCAAAGGTCTTCATGGTGGCTCCTCTTCTCCGCCAGGCCCGCGCGCAGGGCCGAAAAGGCGGTGTCGATCACCCGACGATGATACTGCGCTTCCATCAGGGAAACCTGTTCGAATCGCAGCCGCTGCCTGGGACGCAGACGGGCGAGCCTTGGAACATCCGCCGAAATGACTGTCGCGATCTGCGGATAGCCACCCAGGGTCTGGCAATCGGCGAGCAGCACGATCGGCTGGCCATCCGGAGGCACCTGCAGTGCCCCCAGCGCAACAGGCGCGGAAATCAACACCCGCGGCTGATTGCACCGGATCGCCTCGCCGGACAGCCGCAGTCCCATTCGATCGGACATGGGCGTGACGACAAACTCCCCTCTCCAGAGCCCCTCCTGTTCCGATTCTCCGAGCCATTCGTACTGCGGTCCGGCGAGCACACGAATCACCTGGAGATCGGACACCCCATCGGGAACCATGTCCTCGGAAACAGACCATCTGGTCCGCGACCGCACAACATTTCCGGGGGAGCCGACCTTCAGGCGGTCGCCGACCCGCAATGCCCTGCCTTCGAACCCGCCAAACCCGCCTGCAAGGTGGGTCGAACGGCTGCCAAGGACCAGCGGGACATCAATGCCGCCGGCAACGGCCAGATAGACCCTGCCGGCCCGCTGGATGCTCTCCAGGGAAAGTTCTGCTCCCGCTGAAAGCTCCAGTTCACGGAGTCTTTCAACCCCGTCAACAGCGGCACCGGCAAGGGCAATGCGTGCCGGCGATATGAACCGAAGAACCGGACCGCGCACGGTGCACTCGAGTCCCGCGGCAGCGTCGTCGTTTCCCACGATCGCATTCGCCACCCGCAGCGCCATCGTATCCAGTGCCCCGCCGACCGGAACGCCCGACGAACGCCAGCCCGTCCGGCCCAGATCCTGGACCGTGGTCAAGATGCCCGAACGCAGTACCTCGATCATGGTAGTCGCGCGGTCTCCGCCAACGTGGCCGCAGGAGTGAACCGGACCCGATCGCCGGCCCTCAAAAGGCACGGCTCCTCACGAGCGGGATCAAACAGCACCCGGGCTGTCCGCCCGATCAGATGCCAGCCTCCAGGTGTATCCGAAGGATAGATACCGGTGAACATGCCGCCGATGGCGACGCTGCCCGGCGGAACGCGCGTGCGCGGCGTCGAACGACGCGGGACCTGCAACTCCGCCGGCAGTCCGAGCAGGTAGGCGAAACCCGGCGAGAAACCGATGGCTCCCACCCTGTAGGTGATGGAGGAATGCCGCGCCACGAGGTCCTCCGGTCTCATCGTCAGCCGGAGCGCAACTTCGATAAGGTCCGGCGCGCACTCCTCGTCGTAACACACGGGGATCGTGAAGGTGCGTCCGCTCTCCGCAACCGGTGACACCTCAGCCGTGGCAGCATCCTCAATCCAGTCGGTCACCCGTTGCATCGGATCCGCCCCACCCACCCCGTTCGGATCAAAGTGGACCGCGAGAGCGGAAAATGCCGGCACGATGTCGAGAACCCCGTGCAGCCAGCGTGATCGCAGCGCCGCAGCCAGCCGCGCCACCCGCTGCGAAAGTCCCTCATCCAGGGTTTCCCCCATCGTCACCAGGACACAGCAATCACCGAGGTGCCGGCACTCCATGCTCCGACACTGATGGAAGTGACCCGACATCTCAAGTCCTACCCGGTCGCCTTGAGCCCGCTCATGCGTGAGAGTGACATCGCAAACTTTCACATTCCAGCTCCTCGCGAACGCCACGGATTCGCCGGACGTAGATGGACAGCCATTCCGGGGAGAATGTGGCCTGACCAACCGAACAACTAGCCCTCGATTCCTGTCTTCCCCGCAATCGGCGTCACTCAAATCGCGATCTGTTTTCGATTGCGCGCAAACAAATGGCACACGCTGCTTCAACTGATAGTTGGGCAGTTAGAGTTGAACTTTCTCTCAGGAGTCATGACGTCTCTAAGGTCATGTCCCGTTTTCAAGTTGTTTCCGTCGCCCTGACGCCGCTGCTCATTGTCATTCTGTCCGGATGCAGGGATCGGGAAATTGTTTCCTATCGCGTCAAGAGGGAGGTCGTCCACCCGCCGGCGACAGCCTCAGCAGTCGAACCGGCCGGTCCGAAGGCGCAAGTGCCGGAGGCTCCTTCCTCCATGGCTTCGACTCCCGTGCCCACTGCGCAGGGGGATGGGCTCCTGTGGACAGCCCCAGCCCATTGGACCTCCAAGCCAGCTTCGGCGATGCGCCGCGCCACCTATGCGATCCCCGGCGGGAATGGCTCCCATGGCGAACTCGCAGTCACCGCGTTTCCAGGAAACGTCGGAGGAAATCTCGCCAACGTGAATCGCTGGCGCGGCCAGATCCAGCTTGAGCCGGTGGGAGCACAGGAACTTGAGAAACTTCTGGAGCACCTGGATGCAGGAAGCCTTCACATCGACCTGGTCGACATCAAGGCCGACACGGGCGCTGATCCCCAGCGGATCATCGGAGCGATCGTTCCTCTCGACGGCAGCACCTGGTTTTTCAAGTTCAGCGGACCCGACTCCCTTCTGACCGCGGAAAAATCCGCGATCATCGGATTCCTGAGGACCATCCGCCCTTCAAAGCCATGAGCGAAACACGCCGAGCATTTGTCGCCTTCTTCACGTCGCTCAAGCTGACGGTCGTTCTCCTCGCCCTCTCGATCATTCTCATTTTCTGGGCCACGCTCGCCCAGGTGAAACTGGGCATCTGGGGCGTGCAGCAGGAGTTCTTTCGAACCTTCTTTGTCCTTGGGAAAATCCCCGGCACGGAGATCCCCATCCCCCTTTTTCCAGGCGGCTATACCCTGGGCGGATTTCTTCTGGTCAACCTGATCGCAGCACACGCCTGCCGGTTCAAGTTCAGCCTCAAAAAGTCCGGTATTCTGCTCACCCACTTCGGGCTCATCCTGCTCCTTCTTGGCGAACTGGCCACGAGCCTGTGGCAGGAGGAATTCATGCTGCGACTCGATGAAGGGCAGACGCGCAATTACGCCGAGAGCACACGCGAGACCGAGCTGGCAATCGCCAACGTGAGCGATCCCGCGTGGGACGACGTTGTCGCCATTCCAACGGAGCGATTGGAGACCCTCGGGACAATCCAGCACCCGGGACTGCCGTTTCGCGTGGTGACACGCGCCTACTATCCCAACGCGTTCGTCGACGCCTCACCGGACCAGGGAACGCCGGCAAAGGTTCCTGAACTGCCTGTTCGTGCGACCCGCGACATCGGCACCCGCTCGATTGTCCGTCCGCAGCCCATCACCTACCGCGAGGACCAGCGAAACTGGCCGACCTCCTTCGTTGAACTGTTCGGACCCGAGGGATCGCTCGGCACATGGATGCTCTCCGCAATGCTCATCGACCCGCAGACCTTCGAGTATGGCGGCCGGACCTGGACAATGCAGATCAGACCCGAACGCAGGTACCTGCCGTTCTCACTCAATTTGATCGACTTCAGCCACGACCGCTACGCGGGAACAAACATCCCGAAGAACTTTTCGAGCCGCCTGCACCTTCGCACGGATGACGGACGCGAAGACCGCGATGTGCTGATCTACATGAACAATCCCCTGCGCGCAGCGGGTATGACCTTCTATCAGGCCAGCTTCGACAACGACGACAAGACGACCATCCTTCAGGTGGTGCGCAACCCCGGCTGGCTCGTGCCGTACATTGCCTGTATCGCAATGGCCGCAGGCATGGTGATCCAATTTGGCATGCACCTTGTCGGCTTTGCGCGCAAACGATCCGCAGCCGCGGCCCAGGCCGCAGCCCGAACCGCACCCTCGGCCACCTCGTTGACATGAGCACCTCCTCCCCCGTCGCCTCCGCGCAGCCAACCCCGGCGCCAAATCCCCCCCTTCCCGCACCGCAACCGAACAAGGGTCTTGTCCGCTGGGTCGTGGTGGTCGCGCTGATCCTCGGACTGGGCTACCTCATCAGCCCCCTGTTCAGGCAGGATTCCGCCCAGGGATTTGATTTCGCCGGCTTCGGCCGACTTCCCATTCTTGTAAACGGCCGACTCAAGCCGATGGACTCCGTCGCGCGAACCTCCCTCCTGATGCTGCAGGACCGCCAGCGCGTGAGTTCACCGACCGTCGGCAATCTGGTCGGATCTCCCAATGAGTGGCTGCTGGATGTGCTTTTCCGGCCGGAGATCGCGGATACCTATCCGGTGTTTGCGATCGACAATCCCGATCTGCTTTCGCTGCTCGGCTTCACCGAGGAGTCGCTGAAAATCAACTATACGAAACAGGCCCACCGCATCCTGGCCGCGGTGGGATTCATGCCCGGCACCTATCGTCGATTCTCCTACAAGCAGCTCGAACCCAAGCTCGCCGAGATCGACAGGCAGTCGCGCCTTGCCGAACCGGTGGAGGAAGCCCTTCGCACGCCGTTTCAAAAGGGAGTCATTGAGCTCCGTGACCGTCTGGTGCTGTACAATCGCCTCAAGCACTCGCTTGTGCCGCCAGGCAGCACGAACCCGCTTTCCGAATATGATGCGTTCCTGAAAGGCATTCCCGCGGGAGCCGCAGCCATACGTGCGCGGCAGCAGGGTCAGCCGCACGACGAGGCTGCCGCCCGCGCGACACTCGAGGCGGCGCAGCGCTACGAATTCATGGGACGCATGGGCTATCTCCTCGCCATACCGCCGCTGGCCGGCGCAGCCGACTCCAATGCATGGAAATCCGCGGGCAACGCCCTGCTCGAATCCTTTCAGACGGGCGATCTCAATCCAACGGTCCTCGCCTACGCGGGCATGGCCACCGCCTGGCGCAACCGGCAGGTCGAACAGTTCAACACCATCGTGAAACTGTTCCACGAAATTCTCGTGAAACGTTTTCCAGAGCGCCTTTCCAAAACAAATGCCGAGGTGCGTTTCAATGCGGCCGAGCCGTTTCTCCGCTCGATGTCGCTGTATGGAGTGGTCTTTTTCCTCGGCATTTTCTCGTGGATGCGTGCGCCCGAACTGCTGGGGCGCTCCGGCTTCGCGCTGCTCATCCTTGCATGGCTCGCGACAACACTCGGCATCGGCACCCGGATGTGGCTGGAGGGTCGTCCGCCGGTGACGAATCTCTATTCGTCCGCCCTCTTCGTCGGCTGGGCCGCCGTCGGACTTTGCGTGCTGCTGGAACGCCTGTACCGCAACGGGCTCGGACTCGTCGCAGGCGGGATGATCGGCTTCGCCACGCTTCTCATCGCGCATCACCTGTCGCTCTCGGGCGATACACTCGAAATGATGCGCGCGGTGCTGGACTCGAACTTCTGGCTGGCAACGCATGTGGTCACCATCACGGTCGGCTATTCGGCAACCTACCTTGCGGGCTTCCTCGCCTTCATCTATGTCCTGCGGGGGGTCTTCACGAAGGGACTCGATGTCCGCACCGCGAATTCCATAAGGAGCATGGTGTACGGCATCGTCTGTTTTGCAGCACTGTTCAGTCTGGTCGGCACCATCCTGGGCGGCATCTGGGCGGACCAGTCGTGGGGCCGCTTCTGGGGATGGGATCCCAAGGAGAACGGCGCGCTCATCATCGTGATCTGGAACGCGCTGATCCTGCACGCACGCTGGGGCGGCTGGGTGAAGACCCGCGGACTCATGGCCCTCGCCATCTTCGGCAACATTGTCACGAGCTGGAGCTGGTTCGGCACCAACATGCTCGGAGTTGGCCTGCACAGCTACGGCTTCATGGAAGCGGCTTTCTACTGGCTCGTCGCCTTCTGCATCACCCAGGTCGCCCTCATCGGAATCGCAATTCTCCCCCTGAAGCGCTGGCGCAGCGGCCGCAACCTCCCGGCGTGACAAATGTCAGGCCGGGCGCAGGAGGCTGACGGCACCCGGGCACCGCTACGGCAGCCAGGGGAACTTCCTCGAGTCGGGCTTTCGTTTCTGCCGCTGGGCCCCGTGGAATTCCTTGGCCTCCTCGCTCATGTAGTAGAGCAGCGTCGCATTGCCCGCCAGTTCCTGGATGCCGGCCTGCCCATCCAGGTCGGCGTTGAACGCGCTCTTCAGTGAGCGGATCGCAAGCGGGCTATGCGCAAGGATTTCGCGGCCCCATTGGATCCCCTCCGCCTCCAGCTGCGCAAGCGGCACCACCGCGTTGATCAGTCCCATGTCGAGCGCCTGCTGCGCCGTGTATTGACGGCATAGATACCAGATCTCGCGCGCCTTCTTCTGGCCGACAAGCCGGGCGAGGTAGCTCGATCCGAATCCTCCATCAAAGCTGCCCATGCGCGGCCCCACCTGGCCAAAGAGGGCGTTGTCGGCCCCGATCGTGAGATCACAGACGACGTGGAGCACATGTCCCCCGCCAATCGCGTAACCGGCGACCAGCGCGATCACGACCTTGGGGATGGAGCGAATCAGTTTCTGGAGATCGAGGACATTCAGCCGGGGCACACCATCACCTCCCACATAACCCGCATGCCCGCGAACCGACTGATCGCCACCCGCACAAAAGGCATACTTTCCATCCGTATGCGGTCCCGCACCAGTAAGCAGAATCACGCCAATCTCAGGATCCTCCCGCGCATCGATGAAGGCGTCATACATTTGAAAGACGGTCTCAGGCGTGAAGGCATTCCGCCGATGGGGCCGGTTGATCGTCACTTTGGCGATCCCGTCCATCTTGTGATAGAGGACATCCGAGTAGGTTTTGGCGACTTTCCACTCCATGGAATTCATAGGAGACCTACTCTGCGCGGGAGATGCCGGACGTCAATGCACCACAGTTGCAACCGTCCGATGATAAGGTGAGAAATGGGCTTGGAGCGCGGGGATTGTTGAAGAAACAATAGCGCCCATGTCGCAATCGCCCGCCCAATCCACGTCCAAGCGTGGCGTGCAGTTCGCCATGCTGACTGGCGCACTTGGTGTGGTGTTTGGCGACATCGGAACGAGTCCGCTCTATGCATTTCGTGAGTCGATCGAACACCTCGCACCGGCAGACCGCATCGGCGGAGTCATGGGTGTGCTCTCCCTCATCTTCTGGTCCCTTCTGATCGTCGTGAGCGTCAAGTACATCACGGTCGTGATGCGGGCAGGCAATCACGGCGAAGGTGGCATTTTTGCCCTGCTCGCACTGAGCGGACTCGAGCGGGCCAGGCATTCACCGGGCAGGATAGGCATCGGTGTCATGCTGGTCCTTCTCGGTGCTTCCATGCTCTGCGGCGAGGGTGTCATCACTCCCGCCATCTCCGTGCTGAGCGCCGCGGAGGGCTTGAAGCTGGTGCTGCCTGCTTCCGAGCCGTATGTTGTCCCGGTCTGCATCGCCATCCTCGTGGCCCTGTACTGGGTGCAGCACAAGGGAACCCATCGCATCGGACAGCTGTTCGGTCCGATCATGACCGCCTGGTTCGTGGTGCTCGGAGCACTCGGCATCCTCCATATCTTCGACACGCCGGCGATTCTCCGCGCATTGAATCCGGTGCACGCCTTCAGGCTCCTGGAGAACCATCCCGCGGAAGCGACGGGCATCCTGGGCTCCGTCGTGCTGGCAATCACGGGGGTCGAAGCCCTCTACGCGGACATGGGACACTTTGGGCGCCCCGCGATCCTGCGCGCGTGGTACACGCTGGTGCTTCCCGGGCTTGCCTTGAACTACTTCGGCCAGGGCGCCTACGTCCTTTCGCATCCATACGACAACGGAAATCCATTCCTCTCGCTCGCCCCCGAGGGCACCGCCCGCACCGCCCTTCTCATTCTTTCGGTCATCGCCGCTGTCATCGCCAGCCAGGCGCTGATCTCAGGCACGTTCTCCCTTGTGAGGCAGGCCATCCAGCTCGGATACTTTCCCCGCCTGCGCGTACGGCACACCAATGCCGAACATCGCGGCCAGATCTATGTCCCTCTGGTCAACACGTGCATGGCCATCGCCTCGATCGCAACCGTGCTCCTGTTCAATACCTCATCCGCCCTGGCGGGAGCGTACGGCATTGCCGTGACCGCGACCATGTCCGTGACGACGTTTGCCTTGTTCTTTGTCGCGAGACGGACCTGGCGGTGGTCCTTCGGCGCGGCATTGTCGATGTGCATCTGTTTCGCGGCGGTGGATCTCGGTTTTCTCGCCGCAAACATCCCCAAGATCGTCCATGGAGGCTGGCTCCCGCTCGCGCTGGCCGCCGGCATGTTTGCCATCATGCACACGTGGAAGACGGGCAAGACGGAGATACGCGAGCGGGTTTACGGCAACGCGATCACCGAACTGGAACTTTCCAGCATCGCCAAGAGCAGGAATATCGTGCGGGTTCCCGGCAGCGCGGTCTTCATGGTGGGAACACCCAAAGGCACGCCGCTTGCCCTGCTCCACCATCTCAAGGCCAACAAGTGCCTCCAGAAGACGGTGCTGCTGCTGACAATCACCACGGAGGAGGTGCCCTCCGTCGACGACGAGGAGCGCATGACGCTGAGTTTCATGGGAGAAGGAGTCTGGCGCGCGATCGTGCGCTACGGCTACATGGAGCTGCCCGACGTCAGCCGGATCGTCGAGCGCATCATGGCGCAGGGAATCCCCGTGAATCCGCAAAGCACGACCTACTATTTCAACCGGGAAATGATCCTCAGCGGAGGCGGCGCCCGAATGTTCCAGTGGCAGAAGAACCTCTACGCGTTCCTCAGCCGCAATGCGACCTCGGTCAAGGACTACTACCGCATCGCTCCGACACAGATCATCGAGATCGGCCTTCCGGTCCAGTTATAGGCGCAGGTGCAGATTGAAAAGCCCTGCGGCGACGGCATGCGCGCCTTCGGACAGGAGCCCATCGGGGCATCGGCACGCATCACGGCAAATCCCTGGTAGCCGAATGCGGTCATTGCGAGACCTGGTCAGCGACGTTCGCAAACAGCCTCCTGCGGTAGGCGGCGTCGGCCTTGCGATCGGTGCGGATCTCCAGCAGCCGCACGCCTTTGGCCGGAAGCGTCGCCACACGCTGTTTGAAGGTCTCCCAGTCGGCGACGAGTTCGTGCTCGATGCCGTACGTCGCGGCCCATTGCGAAAACTCGATGCCTTGCGGCGTTGCAAAATAATCCTCAAAGGGAGGATCGAACGCCGAGATCGGAAGGTGTTCAAAAATTCCTCCGCCACGGTTGTTGATCACGACGATCGTGAGCGAACCGCGGAAGCGCTTGAGCAGAAGACCGCCATTCGTGTCATGCAGCAGCGCCAGGTCTCCCGTGAGCAGGACCGACGGGCGATTGTCGTGAGCCATGCCCAATGCGCTGGAAAGCGTGCCGTCGATGCCATTGGCCCCGCGGTTGAACGCCAGTTGCTGCCGCCGCCCGGTGGCCGGCCAGAAGTACTCGGCATC
>JAGOJU010000061.1 GCA_017994935.1 Opitutaceae bacterium | reverse complement strand
CTTGAATCCTTTGCCCGCCGGGGTGAACTTCCAGCCATCCTGGCTCGCGCGCGGACGGCCGGGCTCGAGCGGATGATTACCATCGGAACCTCCACGGATGATTGGGAGCTTTACAGGACACTCGCTGAAGCCACGCCCAACCTTGTTTCCTACTCGGTGGGACTGCACCCGTGTTCGGTTGGCGATGACTGGGCGGAGCAGGTGGCGCGAATGGAAGCGTTCTGGACCGACGGCACCCGTTCGCGGCCCGTGGCTCTCGGCGAGACAGGACTCGATCGTTTCCACCTTCCGAAAGACCGTGAGGATGCGGACCGCATTTTTTCCAACCAGCGTGCGGCGTTCGCCGGGTGCCTGAGAGTGGCGCGCGCCCTTGCAGTCCCGGTTGTCGTGCATTCGCGCGGTGCGTTCAAGGAGTGTGTGGACATGATCGATGCGAGTGGAGTGGAGTGGTCGCGCGTGGTCTTTCATTGTTTTGTTGAAGGTCCCTCTGAAATCGCGGCATTGAACGAGCGGGGAGGGCGGGGCTCCTTCACCGGAGTGTTGACCTACAAGAATGCCGAGAATGTCCGGGCTGCGCTCAAGCGCCAGGGCCTTCAGAAGCTCATGCTCGAAACGGACTCCCCCTATCTTGCGCCCGTGCCCCACCGGGGAAAACCCAACGAGCCTGCCCACATCCTCCACATCGCCGCGGTCGCGGCCGAATTGCTTGGACTGCCCCCGCAGGACCTAGCGCACGAAAGCACCCGAAACGCCCTGGAATTTTTCCGGCTTTAGCTCCACCTTCAAGCACTCCGGGTTCACTTTTTTCTCAATCAGGTCTTCGATCTGATCGCGCAACGCTGAAGGATCCAGCGCGTCATTCGAGTGTTCCTGCTTCCCGTACAGAAGCTTCCTGCGCCAAGTGATTGTCAGCGATGTGACGACTGCGACTCCACCAGCGGATAGGCGGGGCATCCACTGGGCCATTCCCTACTTTCAAGAATGCAGCTTCGAGAGCGTGAGCACCCGAATGAGCGTCGCTTCGATGATGAAGAGTTCGAGCACGTAGAATTCCAACGGTGTCCTCATCGGCATGAAGATAGTGCCCTTGGTTCTGGAACTCGGCGAAGCCATTTGCACCCGTCTGCGCGGATTCCGAATCAAATATCCTGCCCGTACGAATCGGCCCACCGATTGCCTTGTGGTGGGTTGCCAGTCAGGGGAAGATCCCGCCGATAAATCGGCCGCGGGCTTTCAAATTTCAGTCCTTCCGCTCCGTGTCGATCCAGAGGGTGACAGGGCCGTCGTTGACGAGGGAGACTGCCATGTGGGCTCCAAACTCACCGCAGGCAATGGGACGGCCGGACGCCTGGGAGAGCTGGGTCAGGAAGGTGTCGTAGAGTTTTCGACCGAGAGCAGGCGGGGCGGCGTCGTTGAAGGAGGGGCGGGTTCCCTTGCGGGTGCTGGCATAAAGCGTGAACTGGCTCACGACGAGAAGGCCGCCGTTCACATCGATCACGGAGCAGTTCATCTGTCCGGCCACATCCGGGAAGACGCGCAAAGAAGCGATCTTCCGGGCGAGCCACGCTCCGTCGGATTCGGTGTCGCGCGGCCCGACACCCAGCAGGATCAGCAGGCCGCCCTGGGGAATCTCCCCCGTGATGCGGCCATCGACCGTCACGCGGGCGGAGGAGACACGTTGCACGACGGCGCGCATGGTTCAACAGGGGCCGGTTGCAGCGGCCCTAGACGGCGTGGCGGTCGACGAAGGCCCGGACTTGGGAGACATCAGCGGGCAGGAGCGTCTTCACCAGCGGCCGCGACTTCAGGGCCTCCAGGCTGGGGTGCGTCGCCTCGATGCCAATCGCCGAGCGGATGGTTTCAGGAAACTTTGCAGGGCTCGCGGTGGACAGCACGACGCTCGGCCGGCCGGTGGCGATGTCCTTGAAGCCGCAGGCGGTGTGAGGATCGACGATGTAGTTGAAGCGTTGATATACGTCGCGGATGATCCCGGAGATCTCGGTGTCGGTGCAGCGCGAGGCGGTGAACGT
Source organism: Opitutaceae bacterium (assembly GCA_017994935.1). GTDB lineage: Bacteria > Verrucomicrobiota > Verrucomicrobiia > Opitutales > Opitutaceae > UBA6669. The sequence continues at coordinate 18,612 of JAGOJU010000061.1, read as the reverse complement.
GTCGCTGTCGAAATTTTCGAACCGGTGGTGTCCCGTGGCCCTGAATGCCTGCATGATTTCCCGCACACGGGCGGGGTTGCGGCCGGCCTGGTAGTAGAGGAAACGTTCGAAGTTGGACGAGACCTGGATGTCCATCGACGGCGCGAGGCTGGGCGCGACGTCCGTGACCCTGTAGTCGCCCGTGGTGAACAGCCGGTAGAGAATGTCGTTCTGGTTCGTCGCAACGCGGAAGCCGCGCAGGGGCACGCCCATCTTCTGCAGCATCCAGCCGGCGAGGACATTGCCGAAATTGCCGGTTGGAACCACAAACTCCGCCTCGGCCTGCACGCGGGCCGGCAGCCTGAGCCATGCGTAGAGATAGTAGACGCACTGGGCGAGGATCCGGGCGAGATTGATGGAGTTGACGGCTGAGAGCCGATGACGGAGCCGGAATTCCTGGTCACCCAGCAGTTCCTTCACGATGGCCTGGGCATCGTCGAAGGTGCCCTGGATCGCGATGGCGTGCACATTGGCGGCCCCGGTACAGGCCATCTGCCTTTCCTGAAGCGGGGAGGTCCGTCCCTCAGGATAGAGGATGAAGATCGCGGTTCCGGGCTTGCCGAGCAGGCCATGAATCGCCGCGGATCCAGTGTCGCCCGACGTCGCACCCAGCACATTGATGCCCTGCCCGCGGTCGCGGCATTGCTGCTCGTAGAGGTTGCCGAGCAGCTGGAGGGCAAAGTCCTTGAAGGCCAGGGTGGGACCGTGGAAAAGCTCGAGGACGAACAGGTCGTCGTTCACCCGGACGAGCGGAGCGATGTCGGGATGGGTGAATTTCGAGTAGCTCCGGCTGATGAGCGGACGCAGCGTCCCTGCGGGAATGTCGGTGGCGAAATGCCGCAGGAATTCAAAGCAGAGGCCAGGGTAGTCGAGTCCCGACCACGCCCTCAGATCGCCCGCAGTGAATTGCGGTAGCGTCTCCGGCAGGAAGAGGCCGCCGTCCGGCGCGAGTCCGGTGGCGACGGCATCGCTGAAACCAAGCGAGGGAGCCTGTCCGCGTGTCGAGAGGTATCGCACGGATGAAAACGGGGAGAGCGGCGGAGAAACGGGCGGCGCAGGGAGCGCTTCAGCCGCCGACTGCGGGTCAGTGGTTGTCGAGACCGAACGCCGTGTGCGCCACGCGGGCGGCGTCGTCGGCGCGGGTCTGGTCGATGACGACGGAGATCTTGATCTCCGAGGTGCTGATCAGCTCGATGTTGATGCCGGCATCCGCGAGGGACTGGAACAGCGTGGCGGCAACGCCGCTGTGCGTCTTCATGCCAACCCCGACGACGGAGAGCTTGGCGATGTTGTCGAGGATGGTGACGGTTCCCCCGCCGATCGCCGCGAGGATGGGTTCGAGCGCACGCTGGGCCTTGTGCGTGTCGGTGCGCGGAACCGTGAAGGTCAGGTTGGCGACGCCCTGCCGGCCGATGTTCTGGACGATCATGTCGACCAGGACGGAGGCGTCCGCGAGGGCGCGGAAGACACGCGCCGCGGATCCCGGCTTGTCCAGGATGTTGCTGACGACGACCTTGGCCTGGTCCTTGTCGACGGCCACGCCGCGGACAACGACACGTTCCATATAAGCGACTTCTTCTTTCACGATGGTACCCGGGTTATGGTTAAAGGAGGAGCGGACTTCAAAAATGACACCGAACTTCTTGGCAAACTCGACGCTGCGGGACTGCATGACCTTGCTGCCGCTCGAGGCGAGTTCGAGCATCTCGTCGTAGGAGATTTCCTCAAGCTTGCGCGCGGCCTTCACGACTCGCGGATCGGCGGTGTAGACGCCGTCGACGTCCGTGTAGATCTCGCACTTGTCGGCCTTCAGTGCGGCGGCGAGGGCGATCGCGGTGAGATCGGAGCCCCCGCGTCCGAGCGTGGTCACCTGGCCGTCGTCATTGATACCCTGGAAACCGGCCACAATGACCACGCGACCGGCCTTGAGGTCCTTCTCGACCGACTGCGGGTTGATCGTGCGGATCTTCGCCTTCGTATGCACCTTGTCGGTGAAGATGCCCGCCTGCGCGCCCGTGTAGCTCACGGCATCCACCCCGACGCCGTGCAGTGCGATCGCGGTCAGGGCGATCGTCTCCTGCTCGCCGACCGCGAGCAGCTGGTCAAGCTCCCTGTCGGCGGGGGTCGGTGTAAGTGCCTTTGCACGGGCGATCAGCTCGTTGGTGACGCCTGCACGGGCGGAAACGACGACGACGAGTTCGTTGCCGTCGTCGCGCGACGCCTTGACACGTTCGGCGACTTTCTTGATGCGTTCGACGTCACCTACGGAGGTGCCGCCATACTTTTGGACGATTCGGGCCATGGAAGATACGGTGGGCGAAAGGAAATTGGGCGAAGGGACTACTCGGAAAAATCCGCGATCCGGAGGAGCAGCGGTTTTTCGAGCACGCTCTTGAGTCGCGCGACTGCGGCGAGCGTGGAGCGCATGGCCTTCTCATTGCTCTCGTGCGTGGTGAGGATCAGCGAGGCGGCGCCGGGGCGGTCGGCGGTGGTCTGAATGACACTTTCGATGCTGACCGCATGTTTTGCCATGACGGTGGCGATCTGTGCGAGCACGCCGGGGCGGTCCTTCACGGTCGTGCGGAGGTAGTACCGGCCGCCGATGCGGTCGAGCGGGGCTATTTTCACCGCGGGCTGGGCGGCCCGGTCGAGTTCGCTTGCGGCGGGTGGCATTTCCTGGGGACTGAGCCTGCGACCGGTGTTGAGCAGGGCGACGGCGTCCGCGATGTCGCTGATCACCGAACTCGCCGTGGCATCCTGTCCCGCACCGCGTCCGATGTAAGTGGTCGTTCCGACGACGTCCCCCACGACCGCAATGCCGTTGAAGACACCGTTCACGCTGGCCAGCACGCGATCGCGCGGGACCAGCGTGGGGTGCACGCGGACAAAAAGTTCGTTGTTCTCGAAATCGCGGCTGATGATCGCAAGGAGCTTGATGCCGTAGCCCAGGGTGGCTGCGTGCCTGAGGTCCGCCTGGGTGATGTGGGTGATGCCCTCGACGATCATCTGGGGCGTCTTCACCCAGGTGCCGTGGGCAAGGTAGGCGAGGATGGCGGCCTTGTGCGCCGTGTCCCATCCCTCGACATCGAGCGATTCATCGGCCTCGGCGTAGCCCAGCCGTTTCGCGTCCGCGAGAATCTCCGGATAGCCCGCGCCTTCTGCCGCCATGCGGGTGAGGATGTAGTTGCAGGTGCCGTTGAGGATGCCGCAGATGAGTGAAAAGCGGTTGGCGACGAGCCCCTCGCGGATGGCCTTGATGATCGGGATGCCGCCGGCGACCGAGGCCTCGAAGAAGAAGTGTCCCCCTCCTTTTCGCGCCGCATTGAAGATGGCCGTGCCGTGCTCGCAGAGGAGCGCCTTGTTCGCCGAAACGACAACCTTGCCGAGCCTCAGGGCGGTGAGCGTGATCTGGCGGGCAAGCGTTGTGCCTCCGATCAGTTCGCAGACGATGTCGATCGACGGATCCGTCGCAATTTCCATCGGATCCGTGACCAGCTTTGAAGACGGCACCGTGACGCTGCGCGCCTTCTTGAGATCGCGGACGGAGGCCCTGGCGAGTTCGAGTCGCACGCCAAGCCGCGCTTCGAGCGCACTGCGGTTGGCGGAAAGGTGTTTCCAGACGCCCTGGCCGACGGTGCCGAGTCCGCAGATGCCGATTCGAAATGTGCGAGTGGACATGAAAGTTTTCAGGTATGCTGGAGGGTTTGGGAGGAGGCGGGCAGATTCAGCCGCCCCGGGACTTGCGTGCGAATCGTGATTCCGTGCCCTTGAAGAGCCGCACGAGGTTTGACCTGTGGCGGACGACGACAAAAACGGCGACCCCGATTGTAAGTGAGAGGATGACCGTCGGGGCGTGCAAAATCAGGGCCGCGGTCGGCAGTGTCAGGCCGGCCAGCATGGATGCCAGGGAAACGTAGCGCGTCGTATAGAAGACCAGGGCCCAGACGGCGGCTCCTACAACGAGACCGACAGGAAAAAGCACCGCGAATCCACCGACCGACGTCGCAACGCCCTTTCCGCCGCGCATGCGCGTAAAACAGGAAAAGCTGTGCCCGACGAGGGCGCCCGCTAGGCCTGCCACCGCGGACTCCAGTGCATGGGTTGCAAAAACAGGGCAACCCAGTCCGCGTCCCGCCACCAGCGGCCACCCGGCAGCCGTCGCTCCCTTCATGGCATCGAGGAGGAACACCAGGTTGCCGGCCTTGCCGCCCAGGACGCGGCGAACATTGGTGGCGCCGGGATTCCTGCTGCCGTGCTGGAAAATATCGATGCCGTAGCAGCGGCTGACCCAGTATCCGAACGCGAGCGCCCCCAGAACGTATCCGACAATTCCAGAGATGAGCAGCGGAAGCAGCATGAATCGGCGCCTGGAAGAGTGGTCAGAGCTCCACGTACTTCGCGAGAGCGATGTTGGCGTTGCCCTTCAATTCCTTTCGGACGGCCTCGCTTGGTTCGCTGTCGAGATTGATCACGATCAGGGCATTCTGTCCCGGTGTCTGACGACTGAGCGACATGTTGGCGATATTGACGCCATCCTTGCCCAGAAGGCTGCCGATGTAACCGATCATTCCCGGCTGATCCTTGTTCTCGATCATCAGGAGTTTGCCGGAGGCCTCGACCTCGACTTCGCGTCCATTGATGGCGACGATGCGGGGTTTCGCGGCCTTGGTGAACAGCGTGCCGGTGACCGAGCGGATGGTGCCATCGGCGGCGATTGCCTCGACGCCCAGCAGTTCCGTATAGTCGATGTTCTCCGTCGACTTCAGGACATCGCATCTGATGCCGAGCCTCTCAAGAACGACAGGTGCATTGACGAAATTGACGCTGTCTCCGCTGATGCGCCGAAGGTAGCCGCGCTCGATGGCGCGCGTGATCGAGTTAGTGTCAAGGTCGAGCACGCGTCCCCAGTAGGTGATGCGCAGCGAGGAAACCTGGGCGGGTGCGATCTGCTGCACGAGGGTGCCGAGCTTGGCGCCAAGATCGAGATAGGGGCCGAGCACCTTGACGGCTGCGGCATCGATCGAGGGCATGTTGACGGCATTACGAATGATGCCGCCGCGGAGGACGTCGGCAATCTGCTCGGCGACCTCGATGCCGACGCTTTCCTGGGCCTCGGCGGTTGACGCGCCGAGGTGGGGCGTCAGCACGACATTGGGCATCTGCCTGAGTTCGCTGTCCTTCGCGAGCGGTTCGTCCTCGAAGACGTCGAGTCCCGCGGCGGCGACTTTTCCCGACTTCAGGGCTGCGATGAGCGCGCTTTCCTTGATGATGCCGCCGCGCGCGCAGTTGAAGATTCTCAATCCCTTCTTCGCCTTCTCGAACGCGGCCTCGTCGATCATGTAGTGGGTGTCGTCGGTCAGCGGCATGTGCACCGTGATGTAGTCCGATTGTGCGAGCAGCTCGTCGAGCGAGGCGGGCTCCACCTGCATCGCCTTGGCGCGGCTGGGTGCGAGATAGGGGTCATAGGCAAGCACACGCATGCCGAAGCCCTGGGCGCGTTTGGCGACCTCGCCGCCGATGCGGCCGAGTCCCACGATGCCGAGTGTCTTCTTGAAAAGTTCGATGCCGCTGAAACTCTTCCGATCCCACTGCCCGGACTTCATGGAGGCCGCGGCCTGGGGCACCGGACGGGCGCCGCACAGGAGATGGGTGAACGTGAGTTCCGCCGTGGCAACGGTGTTGCCCGACGGCGTGTTCATGACGATCACCCCGCGCTCGGTTGCGGCTTCGACGTCGACATTGTCGACACCGACACCTGCGCGCCCCACCACCTTGAGGCCGGGCGCTGCGGCAAGGACCGCGGCGGTGATCTTGGTCTCCGAACGCACCGCGATCGCGTGCACGTCCCGGACCAGTTCCAGAATCCTTTCAGGAGAGGAGCCGTATGCCTCGATCACTTCGAAGCCCGGCTGCTGGCGCAGGTAGGCGACTCCTTTGGGTGATATCTTGTCGGCGACGAGGATTTTCATACAGGCAAAAGCTCACAAGCGAATCCTGTCCGGACCGTGCCTAGCAAGGAAAAGGTTCAGTCCAGGGGATTTATTGCGATTTGATGGAAGATTCAACCGGATTGGAAGACCGAGCGATCAGCGGGTGACGGGAGGGCCAGCCCGGTTCGGTGACGTATCGGCCATATTTACGGACCGACGACGGTTGCCATGAGCCCGCGCCGGTCGGAGGAATCACACTCGCAGTTCGCCGCCAAATGCGACAGCCAGAGGTATGGAAGAATCAAGGCTCGCCCGGCAGGTTCGTTTCATTGTCGAGGTCGACAAGCTGAAGGAAATCTTTCGCCAGACCCAGCTGATCGGGAGCAGGCGTGCGGAGAACGATGCGGAGCATTCGTGGCACCTTTGCCTTATCGCCGTGGTGCTCTTGGAACATGCGGCGGATCCGGACCTGGACATTCTGCGGGTCCTGAAGATGCTGATTATCCACGACCTGGTGGAGATCGATGCGGGTGACACCTTTGCGTACGACACCGTGGGTATGGCGGATCAGCACGAGCGGGAGGCGCGGGCGGCAGACCGGATTTTTGGCCTGCTGCCCGATGATCAGCGAGATGAGATGCGCGCCCTGTGGGAAGAGTTTGAAGCGAAGGCCACGCCTGAGGCGAAGTTTGCGACCGCGGCGGATCGTTTTCAACCGATGCTGCTCAACGTGCGCACACAGGGAGCGGCCTGGAATCGCCACGGTGTCACCCGCGACCGGGTGCTCGCCCGCAATGCGCACATCAGGCACGGGGCGCCCGCAGTCTGGGAATACTCCACGGCAATGATCGAGGAGGCGGTTGCCCGCGGGGAGCTGGCCCCGTAGCCCAACGGGGCTGCGAGAGCGCTTCAGCTCAGGTCTCGAATGCTGCCGAACTCCGCGTCGAAGAGTCGCCGATAGGTTCGCACGATCATTCCGTCGGTGAGGCCGGCGAGCCAGTCGCAGATCTGCCGGGCCTTGCCCGCGTGGTCCGGTGCGGCCTCGATGAGTTTACCGACCTGCGGAGGAAGGATGCGGATTGTGCGACGCCCCCGATCGACGTAGTTTTGCCAGGCCGAGTCCCACAGGTCCATCAGCACCCGGCGCGCCTTGTGCTCCATCTGCTGAAGCTGGGGACTTTCGAAAATGATGTCGTTGGCCATACGTTTGTAGAACGCCGCCTCATGCTGTGCGGAATCCGCCACCACGAGTTCGAGCCGGTAGCGGCGGGTCAGGTCGGACATGAAACACGATCTCTGTTTCAGGCGGCAGCCGGTGATGAAGGTGCCGATCTTCTGTGAAAAGGCGAACTCGAGCCGGTCGGAACGGATCGCGCCGAGCAGGGTGTCGATCCATGCCTGCTCTTCTGGGCCGATGCCGGTTCCGGATGCCCAGCGTTCGATGCGATCGATCGTGAGAAAACCTGCCTTCACACCGTCGACGATGTCGTTCAGCGAGTAGGCGGCATCGTCGGCCCAGTCCATGATCTGGCACTCGACGCTCTTGAATTCGTTCAGCGATTCGCCGTGCTGCAGCGCGGCAGGCACGGGCGTTCCTGCAAAAACAAAGGTGCGGACGGTCTCCTGGGGATCGTAGAGGAAGTGTCGCTCCGGGGGGACGGGAAATTCGCCGAACAGCTTCTTGTACTTCAGCACACCGTCGAGCAGCGCCCGTGTGGGCTGCATGCCGCGCACACCGGCACTGTCCTGATAAAGCGTATCCGTCAGCAGGTGCAGCGTCTGGGCATTCCCCTCGAACCCGCCCCACGGGGTCATGAGTTCCTGGAGCGTGCGCTCCCCTGAGTGACCGAAAGGCGGATGCCCCAGATCGTGGGCAAGGCACACGGCTTCGACGAGGTCCGCGTCGATGAAAAACTCATCGCTGAGAGGATCACCCCGGGTGCGCAGGTAGTTGCAGATGGACCTGCCGATCTGCGCCACCTCCATCGAGTGCGTCAGGCGCGTGCGGTAGAAGTCATATTCGCCAGAAAGAAAGACCTGGGTCTTGGACTGGAGCTTGCGAAAGGCATGGGCATGAATGATGCGATCGCGGTCTATCTGGAACAGGGTGCGATAGTCGGGTTTTCGTGGGGCTCCCCAAGTCGCGGTATCGAACTCGGTATAGAATAGGTTTCGCATGACAGTGACGTCATCCGATGCGAACCGGAAAACGGCCGGGCCGCAATGCTGCTGCTGCGTTGTACTGGCGGAGGGATCACGGGTCGCGCATACGGGGGCCCGCTGAAAATGCATCGAACCGCCTTCTTCAGGCGCAGCCCGGAACTCTCGAACATGCCACGGGAATTATTTTCTGGGCAGTGGGCTGGCGGATTGATTGCCTGACCTGCTGGGCCATGCACACGCCGGTCGACATTCAACTGGTAGGATCTGAAGTTGCCATCCGCTGGAACGACGGGAAGGAGTCGTTCCTGTCCGGTGAGCGGCTGCGTGCAGCCTCTCCCAGTGCGGAAACGCAGGGGGAGAGGGATATTTTTGGCAATCAATACGGCGGAGGAGGATCGAAGTGTTTTGACGGCGTGAGCGTCCTGGCCTGGGAACAGATCGGGAATTACGCGCTGCGATTCGAGTTCAGCGACGGCCACCGGACGGGACTTTACAGCTACGAATTGTTGCGCGACCTGGCGGACCGACATTCGTAGGGCGGGAAACTCCTCCCGCCATGTCAGAACCTGGCGGCTCCAGCGCGCTCCTCACGAACCGCCGATCCGGTCAGAATCCCTCCACTGCCAGCAACCAACCCTTCATTAAACCACCATGTCACTTCCTTCCCGCACCACCACCGCCGAGATAGAACTTGGCAGGCAGCTTCAGCCGAAATTCGGGCCTGACGGCCTGATCCCCTGCATCACCCAGGATGCCACGACCGGGGAGGTCCTGATGTTTGCCTACATGAACGGCGAGTCACTCGAGCACACCCTGAAAACCCGCAAGGCCACCTACTGGAGCCGGTCGCGCCAGAAACTCTGGGTGAAAGGGGAGGAATCCGGAAACGTGCAGCTCGTCCGGGAGCTCCGCACGGATTGCGATCAGGATGTCCTGCTCATTCGCGTGGATCAGACAGGTGCGGCCAACGCGTCATGTCACAATGGATACAAGAGCTGCTTCTATCGCAGGCTGACTGACCTCGAGGCTGCGGCGACAAAGGGTGACTTCTCCCTGGAATTCATGGCGGAGCGTCTGTTCGATCCGGCCACTGTTTACAGGAAAAAGTAGCGCATGCCCTGCGCAGTCGCGAGGCTGCGAGCGGCTCAGGTCCCGGGACCGGGCGCCAGTCCGCGCTCGCTGTCACGCGCGAAAACGATCATGCGCTGGAACTCATCGCTGCCGGCAGATGGATGCTGCGCGAGCCTTTCAAGCGCCTGGGTGCGGTTGAGCCCTTCGCGGAAGAGGGCACGAAACACCTGTTTCACGCGTTCGATCTGATTGGGTGTGAAACCCTTCCGCTCGAGTCCCACCTTGTTGAAGGCCCGATGCACGGCAGGCTGTCCGTCGGCGATGAAAAAGGGCGCCACGTCCTGGACGACCTTGGCGTAGGCGCTGACCATCGCGTAGGCGCCGATCCTGCAAAACTGGTGAACACCTGAAACGCCGCCGAAGGTGACGTGGTCCTCGACGGTGACATGACCGGCGAGGGAGATGGAATTGCTCATCACGATGTGACTGCCGAGCCGGCAGTCGTGCGCGATGTGGCTGTAGGCGAGAATGGCATTGTCGTCGCCGACCACGGTGAAATCCCCGTCGTCCGTCGCCGCGTGCACCGAAACATATTCACGGAAGATGTTGCGCGAACCGATGCGCACGCCGGGGGTGCCGCCCTTGAACTTGAGATCCTGGGTCCGGGCTCCGATGCTGACGAACGGGAAAAGTTCGCAGTCCGCGCCGAGCATGGTGAAGCCCTCGACCGAGGCGTGGTGGTGGAGCCGGCAGCGATCACCGATGACCACGCCCGCACCGATGAAACTGAATGCGCCCACCGCGACATCCACGCCCAGTTGCGCCGAAGGGTCGATCAGGGCAGAGGGGTGGATACATGAGGCCATGGTTCAGGATTCCTCCTCGTGATCGATCAGCGCAAACATCAGTTCGGCAGAGGACACGAGCATGCCGTCGACCGTGCAGTTGCATTCGGCCGTCGCAAACTTGTCGCCTCGGGTCTTGGTCAGCCGGGCAACGATCGTGATGCGGTCGCCCGGTCGCACGGGTTTGCGGAATTTCACCCGGTCCGCGCTCATGAAAAATGCGGTGCGGCCGTCGCTGGTCGCGCGGCGCAGCATCAGCACGCCGGCAGCCTGGGCCATGCATTCGAGCTGGAGCACCCCTGGCATCACCGGATTTCCGGGAAAGTGACCCTGGAAAAAGGGTTCGTTGATGGTCACGTTCTTGATTGCAACGAGTTCGTCGTCGCCCCGGAACTCGGTGACCCGGTCGAGCAGAAGAAAGGGGTAGCGATGCGGCAGCGCCTCGAGCAGGCGGCGGATGTCGAGGGCGGTTTCCGTCGGACTGACCGAGGATGTCGTGCCGGACTTCTTTTTTCCGGCGGGCTTGGCGGCCTGCTGCATGCGCTCGAAAAGGGCGCGGGTGAGTTCGGCGTTCAGCTGGTGCCCGGGGCAGGTGGCGACGAGGTGCGCCTTCAGCGGCATGCCCAGGAGCACGATGTCGCCTATGATATCGAGGATCTTGTGACGGACAAACTCGTCCTTGAAACGGAGTGCCTCCTTGGAAAGGATGGTGCCGCCCTTGATGACGATGGCGGCGTCGAGGCTGCCGCCGCGGATCTTCCCGAGCTTGAGGAGCTCCTCGATGTCCTCGTAAATTGTGAATGTCCGTGCGCCCGCGATTTGTGAGATGTAGGTTTCCGGATCGATCTCGATCGAGAGATGCTGTGTGTGGTAGCCGCGATCGTCGGTCGACGTACAGGTGATCTTGAGGCCGTCGTGGGGCAGGGCGACAATCGAGCGGTTGCCCTTGATGACCGAGACCGGGGCATCAAGGCGGTAGTAGACCCGCTCCTTGTCCTGTTCGACCGGCTCGCCCTCCATGATGAGATTGACGAACGGCCTCGCAGAGCCATCGAGGATCGGAGGTTCCGCGGCATTCATTTCGATCACGACATTGTCGATGCCGCAGCCGTGGAGGGCGCTGAGCACATGCTCCACCAGATTGATCTTTGCGTGGCCCTCCTGAACGGTGGTGTTGCGCACGAGGTCGCCCACCAGTTCGATGCGCGGCCGGATCTCAGGGCTGCCGTGAAGATCGGTGCGACGAAAGACCAAGCCGTGGTTCGCAGGTGCCGGCCTGAAGGTGAGTTGCACGGGTGAACCGGAATGAAGACCAGTACCCGTAATGGAGACGGCGCGCGCGAGCGAGCGTTGTTTCATGGTTGCGGAAGTGGGGAGAGTGACGAAGTGACCTCGGCAAGCGCAAGCGTGGAGGATGGCCGGCGGCGCCGGAATGGCCGGTTTCGAGGGGGGGTGGGGCTGCCTGCCGGGGAAACCTGCCTAGTGGAATCCTTGACATGGGGACTCAACGGCGGGTATTTCGATACCCTTTTAACCTGATTCATCCCAGCCCATGCCCGCAGCCAACGATATCCGCAAAGGCCAAGTCATCAAATTCAACGGCGAGCCTCACCTCGTCATGGAAACCCAGCACCGGACACCCGGCAACCTGCGCGCCTTTGTGCAGATCAAGATGAGAAATCTCCGGTACGGGAAGGCGCTCGACCAGCGGTTTGCATCGACGGACACCATAGAGGTGCTTCCGACGGATCGCCGGACCCTGGAGTTCAGCTATGCGGATCGGGATAGCTATGCGTTCATCGACCCTGAAAGCTTCGATCAGATCGAACTCACCGAAGGAACCCTTGGGGACGTCAAAAACTACCTGACCCCCGGCGGGAAAGTGGATGTCCTCTTTGTTGACGAGAAGCCGCTTTCCGTGGACCTGCCCTCGGCGGTGAACCTGAAGATCGTGGAAAGCGCCGAAGGGGTCAAGGGCGACACCGCAAGCAACGTTCAGAAGCCCGCCAAGCTCGAGACCGGGCTGGTGGTTCAGGTTCCGCTCTTCATCAAGGAAGGCGAGGTCATCCGCGTCAGCACGGCGGATGGCACCTATCTGGGCCGCGCCTGAGTCTGTATCAACTTCAGGCCCTGCGACAATAGGCAGCGGGGCTGGCCGGTGTCGGGATCGGAAAGGGGACGTCCCGTTCTGGTCCGGAAAATTGCACCAAAAAAAGCCGACCCATCGAAGGTCGGCTTTTTGCTGAAGGAAAGAAACGGTGCCCGGTTCAGGCGACACGCTCCACGACCAGAGGCGGGGGAGTGGGGCGTTTGGGCGCGAGGCGGTAGGCGTCCTTGAAGTAATTGAGGGCCTGCTCGAGCTTGGATTCGTCGTTGTAGTGAATCATCATGAGCGGTTCTCCCTGTTTTACCTGCGTGCCGACCTTGCGGATTTCCGAGACGCCCACGGCATAATCGATCTTGTCGCCAGGGGCGTTCTTGCCCGCGCCGAGAATGTGGACACCGTGTGCGATCATGGCGGCGTTGATGGTGTGAACGTATCCACGCTTCGGTGCCGGCAGCTTGCGGATGTGACGAGCCTGCGTGAATTTCTCAGGGTGATCGATGAAGGAGGTGTCACCACCCTGTGCCTTGACGAGCTCCTTGAGCTTTTCGAGGGCGGTGCCGTCGGTCAGGTGACGCTCGACGGTCTGTTTGGCCGAGAGGGTCGAGCCTGCAACCCCCGCGAGGCGGACGATTTCCATGCCAAGCTTGAGCACGAGTTCCTTGATGTCCTCGGGCCCGCCCCCCTTGAGAAGCTGGATGGCTTCCTTGATCTCGAGGGCGGTGCCGACTGAATCGCCGAGCGGCTGGTTCATGTCGGTGACCAATGCGACGCAACGGCGCTTCATCGAACGGCCCACGCGGGTCATGGAGCGGGCGAGTTGCTTGGCCTGCTCAAGGTCCTTGATGAAGGATCCGTTGCCCCACTTCACATCAATGACGAGCCCCTCCGAGCCTTCGGCCAGTTTCTTTGAAAGAACGGAACCCGTGATGAGCGGGAGACTTGGAATGGTCCCCGTCTCCTTGCGAAGTTCGTAGAGTTTTGCGTCAGCAGGTGCGAGGTCCTCGGACTGGGCGATGATGGCTCCATTGATGCGGGCGAGCTGGCTGACAAACTGCTCGTTGGAAAGGTGCGCCTTGAATCCCGGTATGGAGGCGAGCTTGTCCAGGGTGTTGATCACGTAATCGTGTTCGACACCGCACATCATCGGAACAACCACACCTGCGGCCATCGCGAGGGGGACCAGCACCAGGGACGTCTTGTCGCCAATTCCACCCGTCGCAAACTTGTCGATCTTCGGCTTCGCAATTCCCGAGAGGTCAATCACCTCGCCAGAGAGCATCATCTCTTCCGTCAAATCCGCGGTTTCCTGGGCGGACATTCCCTGAAAGTAGATCGCCATCGCCAGGGCGGCGAGCTGGTGCTGGGGCATTTCTCCATCAAGGGTGCTGTCTATGAGGTAGCGGACCTCATCCTTGGTGAATTCTCCGCCGTCTCGTTTCTTTTCGATCAGGAATTCAAAGCTTGGCTTGATAAACCTCCGAGGAGGGATGTTGCGTTTCGTCATTGTGCGGTGTGAATAACTCGTCGCGGCCCGTGAGCCGGAAAAGTTTACGAGCCAACCATTCCTTGCTGCAATGTCGAGCCAAAACGGCTCGTGATGCCGTGCCTTTGCGCCGAGAAAGCGGCTCGGGTCGAGGAGATCTCGCTTGCCCGCATCGGGTTGGATTTGTGTCGTGGCGGGGATGCACGCGTCCTTCCAGGTTTCCGCCGATCTTAATGCAGCCTTTCTGACAGCAGCGAAGGCCGCAGGGCTGGAAAGCAGCTTCAATCCCGAGATCCGCACCGCTGACCCGCGACATGGAGATTTCCAAGTCAATGGGGTTCTGGGATATGCAAAGTCCATGAAGTTGAATCCCCGGGCAGTCGCCGAGAGGATCACCCAGGCGTTGCCGGGCAGTTTCCGGAATGAATTTGTAGTCTCCATCGCCGGCCCCGGCTTCATCAACGTCCGTCTGAAGCCCGAAATGCTGCTTTCCTGGCTGCGCGAACATTCGACGGCGGCACAGTTGAGGCTCGGGGCTTCAAGAATCTATCATGGACAACGCTACGTGGTGGATTTCAGCTCGCCCAACACCGCCAAACAACTGCATGTCGGTCATATCCGGGGAATGGTAATCGGTGAGGCCATTTGCCGGTTGCTGGCGTTCTGTGGGGCCGAGGTGATCCGGGACAATCATATTGGCGACTGGGGGACGCAGTTCGGGAAACTCATTTGGGGCTACAAGCATCTGCGCAATGAGGAATCCCTGAAGGCGGATCCCCTTGAAGAACTAGAGCGCCTTTACAAGGCGGCGGACGCTGCCGCAAAAGCGGATCCAGCTACGCTGGAGGCTGTCAGGGCGGAACTCGTCAAGCTGCAGGCGGGAGACCCGGAGAACCGGGCGCTGTGGGAGAAAATCACTGCGATCAGCTCGGGTGCGTTCGAGGAGATTTACCGGAAGCTCGGCATCCGCTTTGACCATCAGCTTGGGGAGAGTTTCTACAACGATCGGCTTGCCCAGGTGTACGAGGAATTGACGCAGGCGGGTCTTGCCACGATGTCGGAAGGGGCGCTGGTGGTCTTTCATCCGGAACATCCGCGTTTCAAGGAACAGCCATTCATCATACGGAAGTCCGACGGCGCCGCGAATTATGCGTCCACCGATCTGGCGACAATGCTGTATCGCGTTGAGCACTTCCGGGCGGATGCAATCGCGATCCTCACCGATGCCCGCCAGACCGATCACTTTGAACAGCTCTGGCTGACGACCCGGAAATGGTTCACGGTTACGAAACGCCCGCTGCCCCACTTTCAGCACGTCTCCTTCGGCTCGATCCTGGGTGAGGATGGAAAGGCGATCAAGACCCGCTCCGGTGATCCCATCAAGCTGGCTTCGCTTCTCTCGGAGGCCGAGGATCGTGCGTTTCGGATCGTGTCGGAAAAGTCGCCGGAATTGCCGGAGGAAGAGCGTCGTGAAATCGCCGCCGCAGTCGGCATCGGCGCCGTCCGCTATGCGGATCTGTCGCAGAACCGGAGCAGCGACTATGTCTTTTCCTGGGACAAGATCCTGTCGTTTGAAGGCAACACCGCGCCTTATCTCCTGTATGCGGTCACGAGGATCCGCTCGATCTTTCGTAAGCTCGGGCAGGATCCCGCGGAGGTGGGTGCCTTGCTGGAAGCGAGCGCACCGGAGACCGAGACTGAATTGGCATTGGCGCGCAAGCTCGTCGGGTTTGCGAGTGTCCTGGAACTCACCACCCAGCAATTGCGTCCGCACTACCTCTGCGGCTACCTTTACGAACTGGCGGGAGCGTTCAGCGCCTTTTACACGGTGGACAAGGTAATCGTCGAGGAGGCTGGGGTTCGTGCGCGCCGGGTGCTGCTGTGTGCGCGCGCGCTTCTGGTTCTCGAAGAGGGATTGCACCTCCTCGGCCTCCCGACACTCCAACGCATGTGATCCCCCGGGGGTTATCCCTCAAGCGGAAAGGGGATTGAGTCGAATCGTTTCAAAAGAGCCTTGCCGCAGGCGTCTCCTCTCAGCAGCATTTCGGCAAACCGATGGCTACGCAGGAGTTTTATATCCGCGCCGCAACCGAAACCGACGCGCGAGGTCCGTTCACCTTGGAGCAATTGACCTCGCTGGCGGAAGCCGGCCAGGTTTCTCCGGCGACCCTCTATTACGACGCGTCGACCGAGCAATGGGCGACAATCGACTCAAATGCCGAGGTGCTCGCGGCGATCTTCCCTGAGAAAAAGCGCCTGCGCATGAAGCCAAAGGACCTTCCGGGCGTGGGGAGCAGCGACAAATCGGCGACTCCCATCACGGTCGACGACATGCTGCTGGC
Source organism: Opitutaceae bacterium (assembly GCA_017994935.1). Lineage (GTDB taxonomy): Bacteria > Verrucomicrobiota > Verrucomicrobiia > Opitutales > Opitutaceae > UBA6669. The sequence continues at coordinate 2,632 of JAGOJU010000061.1, read as the reverse complement.
TGCGGAAGGCAAAACTGCGGACACGCGGGACCGCTCGGACCCCATCGAGACCCAGCTGCGCGCGGCGCGGATCGGCATGTGGGCGTTGATCGTCCTTTTGCTGGCGAGTGCGGCATCCCTCGTGCTGTCGCGTCCGTCGATCGATCTTCTGATTGAAAAGGATTTCGGAGCCCTGCTCGGCCAGCCTTTCGCCATTCTCGGTGCACTCGATCTCTTCCTTGCGGTGATGCTCGTCCTTCAGATGGTGAGCCTGTATTCGCTCATTCGATTCCGGATCATATTCGGCCTCGGTTTCATAGGCTTCATATTGTGGTCGCAGAGCGACGTGGTGCCCATGATCTCCCTAGCGGTCGCGTCTGTCGGGATGTATTTCTGCACGATCTTTGTGTCGTACCTGCCCCTGGCCGTGGCGATTGCGGCCGGCTTCACCGGCATGGCAGGCTTTGTGTACTTCATGCTCGCCTAGGGCAGGGTAGCCATGGAGACGCTGGCATCCCGGTGGTCCGCGCTAGTCCGACTCCTTCAAGTCAGCATCTGGCAGGTCCAGTACCTGAACGACCGGTCCGTGCGCGGGCGCTTTTTTGCGTTTTTGCGCGTCGTCTCGATCACGTACTCGGGCCTCACGAAGACCAACGCGGCCAGCCGTGCGGCGGCGCTGAGTTTCAGTTCGCTTCTGGGCATCGGGCCGCTGGTCGCCATCGCCGTGATGGTGGCGGGCTTCGCCATCGACAAGAACGATCCCAACCTCGTCGCCAACACCGTGCACCGCCTCGTGGGTTATGTTGCGCCACAGCTTGTCCAATACGAACACATGGCGGAGGCGGAGCGTGCGAAGCAGGATGTCACGGCCGTGGATCCGAATGCGGCGCCGAAGCTGAATCCGGAGTTGATCGAGATCGTAAACGGATTCGTGGCGAGTTCCAGCCGGGGTGCGCTCGGTGCCTTCGGGGCGCTCATGCTCGTCGTCATCGTCCTGCAGCTCTTCACGTCCATCGAGACTGCATTCAATGAGATATGGGGGGTGAGAAGGGGGCGCTCGTGGCTGCTCAGGCTGGTGTTCTACTGGACCATACTGACCCTTGGCGCGGTGCTGTTTTTTACGGCGGCGACAGGACTGTCGGCCGGCGCGCTCATCAATACGTTCGCCGCAAAACTCCCTTTCCGTCACGAGATCCAGACGCTGCTGCAGCTGCTCCTGCCAGTCGGGTCCGGCGCCCTCCTGACCGGCATGCTCGCGGTTTTCTACCGTACGATTCCGAACACAAGGGTCCTCTGGAGCGCCGCGCTCGCCGGCGCGGTTGTCGTGGCGCTGCTGATCCTGATGAACAATTTCCTGGCGGCCCTCTATCTCAAGCGCGTGCTGTTGACCCGCAGCCTTTACGGCTCGTTGAGCATTGTGCCGGTGCTCATGCTGGGACTATACATTTTCTGGCTGTTCGTGCTGCTTGGCGGCACGGTCAGCTACGCAGTGCAGAATGTGCACTTCCGAAACAGCCAGGCCGCGTGGAACAGTCTTTCGGAGTCGCTGCGGGAGCGTCTTACACTGATCGTGCTGCTGTCCATCGGCCGTCGTTTCGAGGCATGCCTGGAGCCCTGCACGGCGACGCAGTTGAGTGAAAAACTCAAGGTGCCGACCCAGATCCTGAACGAGTGCCTCAATCGGCTGGTGCAGGTCCGCCTGGTGTCGCCGGTGCCGTCGCAGGAGGTGGATACCACCGCGGACTTTCGTTTCCAGCCGGCGCGTCCCCTTCGGCACATCACCCTGAAGGACTTCAAGCGCAGCGACGACGATCTTGGCGAAACACCGGTGTCCATTACCCTGACCCAGCCGGATCCCGTCCTGGCGCTCTACGATGCGGAACTGGGCAGGGCACTTTCAAGCCCGCTCTTCGAAACACCGCTGGAGGAGCTCTTTGAGAAGCATCCCTTCGACTTTGCACGTCTGGACTCACCGGCCAGGGTTTCAAACGCCCCCAACCGGTAAAGGAAGGGGTGCATCCTCTTGGCACCGGGATGGACGCGAATGGAGGCGGGTGCCGCGGGGCGGATCCGGGGCTGCATCGGACGGTTGACACCCGTGGCGGTGAATCTAGCGTCGCCGGTTTCATTCCATGATTTCTTGGATCCAGAGAACGTTCCAGCATCACTTCCGCCTGATTTTCATGGTCCTGCTGGGACTCACGATTGTCGCCTTTGTCTTTACGATCGGTGCCTCCCCGGGCATCGGCAACGCGGGCCAGAAGGCGATGAACCGCCCGTTTTTTGACGTCAATCTGGGGAATCAGGAGGACGTTGCACGAGTGATTGGAGACGCGCAGCTCAGCGTCTACCTGCAGGTGGGGTACCCGGCGCTCAGTGGCGACCGCCTCGAACAGTTTGCGCTGCATCGCCATGCCGCGCTGGTGCTTGCCAACAGGATGCGCATCCCCGGACCGGGGCCATCGGAGCTTGAGGCCTTCGTCAAGACACGGGGCGCGTTCATGGGACAGAATGGTTCCTTTGACGCCGCTCGCTATGCGGAGTTCAGGGACCGCCTGAAGATGAATCCAGGCGCGGGGGAAGGGGATGTGTCTCGGGTGCTGGCGGATGATTTTCGCTACGAGAAGGTGCAGAAACTTCTGGCGGGACCCGG
>JAGOJU010000125.1 GCA_017994935.1 Opitutaceae bacterium | reverse complement strand
CCCCCTCCAAGAATCCGAACGCCTGTTCCGCCCAACCCAGCCTTGTAGGCCCGACTTTTCGGATGCTTCAACGATGAATCAATGACTTGCGCATTTTATACCCTCCAGTTGGCGAAGTCGGGCTAAGTCCGCCAAAATTGTGGCTGCCTGCCGTCGAGGACAGGGTAGCGCTATCTTGCGTGAGTCAATTGGTATACTGGATTACGATAAAGTTCTTTACGGGATGATTTAAGTGTATTTCATTGTACCAATGACTGCCAGCGGTATTGAAGCGACCAATCGGCTGCGGCTGGATCGACTGCATCGCGAATTGGGCCGGCCCTTTTCAGTGACCGATGCCGCGGTGACGCTGCATTTGCCGGCGGACAAGACGCGCCGGTTGTTGGCGCAATTGGCCGGGCGCGGCTGGCTCAGCCGAATTAGGCGCAATGCATATGCCTTGGTTCCGCTGGGAGCCAGCAAACCCGGCGAATGGCGTGAAGATCCGTGGAACGCCGCGGCAACGGCGTTCGCGCCTTGCTATTTGGGGGGATGGACAGCGGGAGAGCATTGGTCGCTGACCGAGCAATTGTTTCGGGACATCATCGTTTTTTCCAGCCGACGGGTTCACGAACGGGTGATCACGTTGCAGGGCACCACGTATCGCGTGAAGCGAAGTGCACCGAAAAATTTCTTTGGCTTGCAGACCGTGTGGCGCGGCCAGAACCGCATTTCCGTGTCCGATCCGTCGCGCACCATCGTGGATCTTCTCGATGACCCATCTGTGGGCGGTGGTATGCGTCATGTCTCCGAAATGGTTTCGACGTATTTCGCGGGCGATTCGCGCGACGACGCCAAACTCATCGACTACGTGCCGAAGCTCGGCAACCGGACGGTGTGGAAGCGGCTCGGCTTCCTCGTCGAGACACTGGACATTTCCGCACCGGAACTCGTTTCCGTGGCACGCAAGTCCATGAGCAAGGGCCTGAGTCTGCTTGATCCGGCCGGCCCTAAAACAGGTCGCGTGTTGAAGCGATGGAACCTGCGGGTCAACCTCGCTTTTGAGCGCAGCACGCGGTGATTACGCGAGCCGCCATCGAAGAGCGTGTGCGCGAGTGGAGCCTGCGCGAGGACGTGGTCGAGAAGGACTATGTGCTCGGTTGGCTTCTTTGGGGGATCTCCATCGACGAACAGTTGGGCAAGACCTGGGTGTTCAAGGGCGGCACCTGCCTGAAGAAATGCTATTTTGAGACGTACCGCTTTTCCGAGGATCTCGATTTCACCATCCTGCCCGGCGGCCCTGCGCGCGCGGAGGATATGCAGCCCGCGTTACTCCGTCTTTTGGCGCGCGTGCAGGAAACTTCAGGCATCCAACTTGACGAGCGCCCACCCTTGCTGAGGACTCACGAGAGTGGCCGTCACACGGAAGGCCGGGTGTACTATCGAGGACCGCGCGGGGCGCCGCAGGTCGCTAGTGTCAAGCTGGACTTGAGCGCCAGCGAGCAAGTGGTGCGGCCACCAGTGTTGAGGCCAATTGGGCACGCCTTTCCCGACGAGTTGCCGGAACCTGCTCAAGTGCCTTGCTACTCTTTTGAGGAGGTCTTTGCAGAGAAAATTCGTGCAATGGGCGAACGCTGCCGACCGCGGGATCTCTATGACATCATCCATCTCTACCGACGGAGCGATCTTCGCCGGCAGCCACAGTTGATCCGTGAAGTGCTGCACGAGAAATGTCGTAGCAAGGGTGTATCCGTGCCGACGATGGCAGCGATGGAGTCTATGCCGTATCGTGAGGAAATCGAAATTGCATGGGAGAATATGCTCGCCCACCAACTCCCGAGCCTGCCGGAATTCGCGACATTTTGGGCGGAACTCGCCGGACTTTTTGTCTGGCTCGAGACCGCTCAGGCCGTAGCCGTGCTGCCGGTCGCGCCGACGCATGAGCCAATCGAGGAAGGCTGGATGCCGCCGGCAACAGCCCACACTTGGGGTGAGAGTGTGCCCATCGAGGCAGTGCGGTTTGCCGCTGCGAATCGCCTCTGTGTGAATCTGGGCTACAAGGGCACAGTGCGGGAAATCGAGCCCTACGCGCTGCGTCGATCCAAAGCCGGCCCACTCCTGCTGGTGGCGATAAAAAGGACGGTGAGGCAGCCGCGCACCTATCGTGTTGATCGGATCGAATCAATCAGCGTGACCCGCAAGCCGTTCATACCGGTTTACGAAATCGAAATCGGGGCAGGAGAATTGCACGCTCCGCCTCTTATGCGGACGCGCACGACGGCCGCTTACGGACCACCCTATGTGTTCGAGTGTCCGCTGTGCGGAAAGCTCTTCAAGCGTTCCTCCTACGATTCCAAATTGCGTCCTCACAAGGATAGGAGCGGATGGGATTGCTCAGGCCGCGCTGGGTGCTTTGTCGGGAACGACTGAGCCCACCTTGCTCCTGGCCTCGATGGCGGAGTATTTCGTGTTGGCAGTCCCGATTTGCTGACCACCATTCGGCTGGACATCCTGCCATCAGCCGAACCCCCAGCGTATTGTTTGGCGATCGTTGGTCCGCAAGCCGGGCTCCAAAAACACGAAAGTGGCGGAGAGGGAGGGATTCGAACCCTCGGTACCCTTGCGGGCACGCCTGATTTCGAGTCAGGTACAATCGACCACTCTGCCACCTCTCCGGTCAGACAAGGGTTCCACGGTAGGTGTCCCCAGGGAAAACGGAAGCCGAAATTTCGGTGGAACCCTGTCAGGCGCCACAGGGCTCACGGCACCTCGTAGATTTCGCCCAGGGCCACACCGGTGGTGTCAAGCACACCGGAGATATGGGCCGTGTAGAGACCGGGCGGGAGTGTGATGACGAGGGCGGCATCCCGGCTGCCTGCAATGAGGGGGAAGGCATTGGTTCGCGCGATCGCATCGGCGGTCGCGGTGTTGCCGCCCCAATTGTCGTTTTCCGCAAGGATGCCACCGCCGCCTGAATAGATGCGGATCCGGGGATCGACGAGAAATCCGGGTACGTTATAATTTGCCAGTGTGGGTCCGACGCCGCGGAAGAGGAGCGTCTTGGGAGTATCGCCGGTGATCACGAATCCGAGGATGAGGATGTTTTCTCCCACGCCGACCTGGTTGCGGGCCGAGAAGTTGATGAGGCGCGATGAGGCGGTCAGGTTGTCGCCGTCGTAGGCCTCGATCAGCACGACACCGGTGGAGCCCTGGTTCCCTCCGGCGTGAACGGTGTAGCCGCCGGGGGAGAGGGACACCTGCAGGGCGGCATCCTTTGATGTGAGGGGCAGCGTGAAGGCACCCACACTGCGCATGGCAGCGGTGAGAACGGCACCGCCACCCCAGTCATTGTTGCTTGCGATGGCCAGGGAATTTGCGCTGCTGTAGACGGCCATGGTCGGATCGGGCATGGCGCCTGGCACGTCGAGATCGGTGAGGGTGGGTCCCACGACACGCAGGATCAGGTTCTTCGAGCCGGAGCCGCTTGAAACAAAGCCGAGGATCAGCGTCTTTTCTCCAGAACCCGCCGCGCCGCGTATGGAGAGATTGGTGAGCCGGGACTCCACGCCGAGCACGGTCAACGTGACCGGCTGGCTTGTGAGCGTTGCGGCGCTGTTTGTCACCGTGACGCGGAACTGAATGCCATTCTGCAGGAGAGTGGTGGAGGCAATTCCCACAGTGTTCGTGTTGCCGCCCGTGAACGTCTGCGGCTGGTTGCCCACATCGAACCAGGTTCCTCCCGTAGGCAGCAGGGCCTCCCAGCGGTAGGTCAGTGGACCGGTGCCGGCGGCGCTCACGGTGAAGCTGACCGGATTGCCAACGGTGACGGACTGGCTGGCCGGAGGCGTGGTGATGGAGGCGGGGACAATCAGGGCGTTGACCGTCAGCAGGGCCGGTTGCGAGAGCGCCGTCCCCTGGCCGTTCGTGAAGGCCAGCCGGAACTGGTCGCGGTTGAGTGAGAGCGCGACATTGCTGAGTTCAAGCGTCGTGGTGTGCACGCCGAAGATATCGAGGCCATTGAGCAGGTTCACCCAGTTTGACTGCCCGGACGGGAGCCGCTGCCACTGATAGGAAATTGGAGCGGTGCCGCTGGCTGTTGCGGTGAAAGAGACCGATTGGCCGGCCGTGATGGTTTTTCCCGCGGGGTTGAGCACCGGCTGCGGTGGTGACAGCAAGGTTCCCTTGCGCAGGGTGCCGGCTGAGGTGGTGAGATCGACATCGGTTATCCAGAGATCGCCATTTGATGCGACGGCCACACCCAGGGGCGTCTGGAAACGGGCGTTGATGCCTGTGCCGTCCACGGCACCGCGAACGACCGCGAGGCCGGAGATGGTTGAGACATCGCCGGCGGGATTGACTTTGCGGATCACGGCATTGCTGCCGTCGGCAACATAGACGAAGCCCGCAGGGTCGACCGCGATGCCGTTGGGAAAACGGAACCGGGCCATGGTTGACGTGCCGTCGCTGCTTCCCACCTGGGTTGCCGCACCGGCGAGGGTGGTTACGACCCCGGCCGGGGTGATTTTCCTGATGGTACTGTTGAAGGTGTCGGAGACGTAGACATTGCCCGCAGCGTCGGTGCCGATGCCCGTCGGGTTGTCGAACCGTGCGTTGCCACCGGTGCCGTCCGAACTGCCGGAATTGCCGGCAAGTCCTGCGAAAGTGCTGACCACGCCGGCGGACGTGATTTTCCGCACGATGTGGGCAGTGCGGTCGGTGACGTAGATGTTGCCGGATGAGTCCACGGCAATTCCCGTGGGGTCCGAAAAACGGGCCTGGGTTCCCGTGCCGTCGGTGCTTCCCTTTGAGCCCAGTGAGCCCGCGAAGGTTGAGACGGTGCCGTCGGGGGCCACGCGACGGATTGCGTGGTTGAAGGTGTCGGCGACATAGATGAAACCGGCGTTTGCGATCGCGACGCCCTTCGGAAAGCGGAAACGTGCGGTGACTGCACTGCCATCGGCCGCCCCACCGAAGCCGGCAATTCCGGCGAGTGTGGAGACCGTGCCGTTGGGAAGGACCTTGCGGATGATGTGATTGCCCTCGTCGGCGACATAGATCGTGCCGAGGGAGTCAACCGCGATCCCGTTGGGTGAATTGAAGCGTGCGTTTGTTCCGACACCGTTGGTTGAGCCGGCCTCGCTTGGGCTGCCGGCAAACGTGGTGATGGGATAACTTCCGACGGAGGGCACCGTGGCGACGACATTGATCGTGGCACCCGCCGAGAAAATGGAACCGGAGGAATTCTGCAGTTCCGCATAGTAGGTCCCGGCATCGTCGAGTTGCGGACTCAGGAGGTAGAGGGAGGGCGCCGTTGCGCCGGGGATTGCGTTGGTCCCCTTGTACCATTGGATTGTCGGAGTTGGTGCCCCTGCGACTTCGATCGTGAGCAGCACCGAGTAGCCGACCGATATTGTCTGGCTGATGGGCTGGGTGAGAACCGTCGGCGGCTGAGGCATGGAGGCGACGGTAAGGGTCACCGTGTTTGACGTGACCGAGCCGTAGGCATTGGCGACCACGCAGCGAAACTTGTCGCCGTTCATGATCTGCTGCGCGTAGTTGACGGAGAAGACGCCGGT
>JAGOJU010000124.1 GCA_017994935.1 Opitutaceae bacterium | reverse complement strand
CCGCATAGCTGGGCCTGAAAAAGCGTTCAGTCCCCTCGAATAGCCCACTGTTGTGCTGGTGCCAGCCGAAGCCGAAACCAGTCCGGAATGTTTCACGGAGCTGGGGTTCATCCACAACCGTCGAGGCAATCACCTGGTAGGCGGCAGGCAGGTAGGCCGGACCGGTATCGACAGCGAGGAGCAGCGCCTGTTCGTCTGGCAGCGTGAAACGGCCCGATGACGGATCGTACGTCACATAATCGCTGGCAGCCTGGGCGCACAGCCATTCCCGCACGTAGCGCTCGTCGGTCTGCGTCCTTGCAGCCAGTTCAGCCGGGGTCAGGGGACCGGCACCAGCCATCGCCCTGTACAGACCCAGGCGTTCGCCGAGGATTATCAATGCGGTCTGAAAGGCCGCTCCCATGTCATTCAGAGCCTGACCGAGAAACGCATGCAGCTTGTCCGGATTTACTGTCAATTGGGGAGGTTTCATGGATGAGGGTGTGAAAGCGGGGAGACTAGCGGATGGAATCTCCTCCAGCAATGCCTCGGAAGGAGGCAATACCACGGGGGAGAATCGCTTGCGTGACGCTCCTTTCATGCTCCTTTCGGAGCAACCTGCGCGAACATCCCGGTTTGCGATGGACCAGGCACCGGGCATTCCCCAGTGTGCATCCGTTGTGAATACGGTCGTTTCCCGTGCCATGCGACGGAGACCCTCCGAGGCGAAAGGGCGCTGTTTCCCGCTGCTGTGCCCAAGCGGTGATGAACTCGATCAGGCCGTGCTCCGTTTGCATGCCGCCCAGGAAATGAAGGAATTCTGGACGGCTGCCCGCGCCGTGCTGCATGCCGCGTTGCCCGTTCATTTTGTATGCATGTGCCTCCGGCCATTTGCGCTCATGCCGTCCACCATTTTCCGGGAGCGGGCTCCATTCGCTACCGAGGAGGAGTTTCAACGCTTTCAGGAATTGAGTCCCATCGCGGCCTATCTGTCGGCACGCCCTGGCGCCCTCGTCGTGCGGATGTCAGACATCATCGCTGATCCGGAACTGCAGCAGTCGGAGTTCTACTGTCGTTTCATGCTGCCCTGCGGGGATCGCTATTTTGCGTGCATGAATTTCTGGCATTCGGGCCATTTTCAAGGGCTCATCGGCCTGCACCGCACGGCGGCCCAACGGGATTTCACCCATGCCGACATGGTGCTGATGAATCAATTGCATCCCCACTTTGACACCGTCCTTCACCGGATCCTGAATCTGAATCGCGAGCGGGCCGTGCGGCTTTCGCTGGAAAAGCTGCTGGTCGACCTGCCGATGCCCACGGTGCTGCTGGATTGGGACCTGCGTGTGGCCTGGCACAACCGTTCCGCCATCGATGCCTGCGCTGCATGGAATCTGGGACCGGAACGGGCCGCAAAAGAGAAGCGGCGCGGCGAAATCCGCATACCTGCGCCGCTCACGGCGTATTGCGCGAATTTCAAGGTCACATGGAATCCCTGCCATCACCGCCTGTGCTCGCTCACGTCACCGCCGGGCGTGTACCATTCCCTCGAAGCCCAGCCAGCATTGCGGGCACTGATCAATCTGCTGCAACTCGACGCCGCGCCGCTGAGCATGCCGATGTTTCTGATCCGTTTCGAGGACAACCGGCCGGTGTACTGCAGCGGCAACGGTGAAAATGCCCGGACAGCCGGGCTGCTGGCCCGATTGAGCCCACGTGAGAGGGATGTCGCATGGCTCGTCGGACAGGGACTCAGCAACGACGAGGTGGCGCTGCATCTCAGCAAGAGCATCTTGACAGTGAAGCGCCAGCTGCGATCGATCTATCAAAAGCTCAACATCGCAGGCCGGGGCCGTTTGACCGCGATGTTGCACTGACTCCGGGAACAGGAATTGGTGATGCCCACAGGCGCTCCTTACGGTGAGCGCTTTTCTACTGAAGAGACCATTCCGGTTCAAATACGGCTCGCACTCCAGTTGGCGAAGTCGGGATAACGCGATCTTTCGCAACACCACGCCTTGCAGGTCAGCGTCGTGCGCTTCTGGGCCCGGGCGTCTCATACTGCGCCTTCAACGACGCATCGACATCAGCATGAACGTCGCACTGCGCACGCAGGTCGTCTTCGAGTTTGGCCACCTCAGCCTTGAGGTCTTCGAGCAGGAGTTGGGAATCGATCACGGGGAAAGGTTCAGCGGAGTTTCGCGGCCTCATCCATCAGTGGATGTTCAAGTGCCGATGCGTAGGCATCGAGGGTGCGGGCCGGGATGTGCAGCTTCTTTGCGGCCTTGCGCCGGTCGGCGACCACGGCGTGCACTTCGCGGACGATGGCCTTGGCGGCGGTGGGCTTCAGTCCGAAACGAGGGGCGGCCTCCAGGGCAGCCTCGATACTGGAATCAGCAGTCTCCTCCGAGATGGCGGTCTTGGGCATCGGGGCGCGTTCGATCTCGGGGACCGGGTTGAGGTCGTAGGCAGGAGAGAGCGACCACTTGCCCGCGATGCGCATCAGGAAGCCGTGGTTCCGGAGGTGGTCGTCGTAGTTGCTCGTGAGTAGCGAGAACACCAGACGGCGCCAGAGTTCGCCTAGGTCGCCAGCCACGTTGTCACCGAACTGGCGGATACCATCGGCGAGAAGGGTGTAGGCCCCGGGCTCACCGTGCGGCAGCCCAAGCAGGCTGTTCGCGGAAATGAAGGGTAGCCGCTGCGCACCTGCGCGATCGAAGCGCGTGATGACCGACACGCTGCGACCGCCCACTGAAATGAGCTGAGATTCCGCCACGTTGATACCAGCCTGCTTGGCCAGGTGGAGGGCGAGCACCTCGCCGGCAGCGATGTCACGCACGTCGTCGGGCTTGGGAAACTTGGCAATGGCGAGCCGACCATCATTCAGGATAACCGCGGACTTGGGGCGGGCACCACCGAGCGGCGAACCGGCCCCGAGCAGGAAGCGGAGGTCGGCGGCGGTTTCGGTCTCGCCGTGGATCGCAGCTGCGGCTCGCAGGAGAGCGGCAAGGCTTAGAATGGGAGGCAAATTGCCCGCAGTCGCGGCGAGGAAGGGACCCGTAGGCTCGGCGCGGAACCGCAAGGCACCAATGCGGGCGGTGTCGTCGAGGGGGAGGACGTAGTCGATTTCGCGGTAGGGCTTACGGTCGAGGATCTGCTTGCGGACAGCCCGTTCGATCAGGATCCGACCCCAACGATCGGGACCGCAGTCCTGCATCGCACCGAACAGCGAGGCACCGTGAATCGGGCTGGGACCCAGCGGCAGACCGGTGGGGTCGATGGAAAACGTGCCGGCCCTAACCAGCCATTCACGGGCATATTCGAAAGTCACGACCGCGCTGCGTTCGGCGGTGTGCAACCGCCCCACGAGATGCGTCGTGCCCTGCCAATCGATGTGCACCTCGATGCTCATACCGGGGGACGCCGAATTCGCTTGGGCAGGCGTTTTTCATCGAGGCTCAGGCCCAGCGTGTCCTCACCCGGGGTGGCGAGATTGGCGAGTCGGTCGTGGAGCTGGAGGATGAAGGCCGCCGTAGCCAACGTGCCGGAGGAGACAGTGGGATCACCACGCTCCATGCGCCAAAGCGTGTCACGGCTCACGAAGAGCCGGGCCGCCATGTCTTGGGTTGAAATACCGCGCTTCCGCCGGGCCAACGCGAGTTCCCGGCCCAGCTTACGCAGGGCATGGGCGGCGGGAAGAGGGAGTGACGACGAGGAGCTCACGAGGTTTAGAGTCGGTTATATCTGACCTTCTGTCAAGTATGGTCAGATATGGCAGATTCATGTCTATCTTGGTTTTTATGCTCCGATACGGAGACGCAGCTGCGGGCACTTGCGTCCACGCTGTTGGGGGCCACTCAGTCCGAGTCGATGCCCATTAATTTTTTAAGTTCGCCCCCTGTACTCAGCACTAAGAGCAAACCCTATTTATTGGCTCACAGAGCGATAAGGACAGAAAACAGTGGAAAGCATGCAAACAGTATCCAAAATACAACTACTAAACGACTTTTTATTTCAAAAATTCGACCTAGCGGTTTTCTGCGCGTTCAGCGTCTATCGCACGTCCTCATCTTCGCGCGTTACCACTACCGGTAAAGCGCCGTGATCGGCGCTGCGGTGAGCACGTTGTATTGCCGGACGGCCAGACGCCACCAGTCCGCCAGCGTGGAGCCAGGGCGGCGCCACAGTTCTTCGTGCAGCCAGATCATCGATTCGGCATCGAGGAGCAGCGACATCTTTTCCTTCGGTGTCAGCTTGACCGGCCCCTCCCGGAGGAGTCGCTGCCTCAACTGAAAAAAGTAGTCTCGCGACTCCTCGCTCGGACGCCGCTGGCGGAGCATCGAGATGTGCACTGCATTGACGTACGGATCCACCACCGCCTGCATGAGGCCGTAGTCTGCCCGGAGCGACTCCAGCGGCTGCAGGTGCTGGTAACACTCCGCGAGATTGCGACGCAGCTTTCGAAGCAGGTCCGTTTCCACGACCTCCTCCGGCGTCAGAAAGAGTCCGAGCCGCTTCGCTGCATCCCCGTAGCTTACCTTGCTGAGCGCAATCGACAGCGGAATCGCAAACACCAGCCCGGCGAGAACGGGGCTCAGCCACCAGAAGAAGGCAGGCAGGAGCACGAAGGAGGACACGCCCCAGATGATGCCAAATGCGGTCTGCTCGCCATGCGTGAGAATGGCCTCGCGCCAATCAGTGCCATCGTTCGCACCCCGGTTCTGCGTCACCCATGAAACCCCCTGCCCCAGCAGCGTGAAGATGACAAACTTCGTGTTGAACAGCATCGCGATCGGGGCGAGCAACGCCGACACCGCCGTTTCACAAAGTGCGCTCAACCCCATCCGACGGATGCCGCCAAAGGCGCTTGCCTCCGCCGGATTCCGCGCGGCGACGAGCAAGCCGAGGATCTTCGGCAGGAAGAGCATCAGCATCGTGAATGCGAACAGCGTGAGCGCCTCCGGAATCGCCAGGGGAAAACCGGGAATGATCGACCCGGCCAGCCGTTCCGATGCCATCTCGGGTTCTCTCAGCTGGTTGAAGACGTGAATGGTCGACAGGACCAGGAAAAGCAGCCACAGCGGCGACGAGACATAGCCCATCACGCCCATCAGGAGATGGAAACGGTTGGCCGGGCGGAAACCGCGCGCCGTCAGCAGCCAGGTGTGCTGGAGGTTGCCCTGACACCAGCGTCGATCGCGTTTGGCGGAATCTATCAATGTCGGCGGCCCCTCCTCATAGCTGCCCTCGACGTCATGCGCCAGCCAGACATGCCAGCCCGCCCTGCGCATCAGGGCTGCTTCGACAAAGTCGTGCGACAGGATGCGTCCGCCGAATGGCTCGGTTCCAGGAAGCTCGGGAAGCGCACAATGGTCGATGAAAGGCTGCACGCGGATGATCGCATTGTGTCCCCAATAGTTGCCGTCAGGTCCCTGCCAGTAGTTCAGCCCTGCCAGAAACACCGGACTGTAGAGGCGGTTCGCGAAGGACATCATACGCGCGAAAAGCGTCTCGCCGTTAACAATGCGCGGCGCGGTCTGGATGATTCCGGTCCGCGTATTGCGCTCCATCATGCGCACCAACCGGACGAGCGCCTCACCTGTCATGAGCGAGTCCGCATCGAG
>JAGOJU010000060.1 GCA_017994935.1 Opitutaceae bacterium | reverse complement strand
GTCGCCGAACGCATCCTCCGCTTCACGACCCAGGTCCGCCAGCTCGAGGCCTTTCTTCCAATCTGCTCCTACTGCAAGAAGGTGCGCGATGACGGCAACTATTGGCAGCAGATCGAAACCTACATCAATGCCCGGACGGGTTCGGAATTCAGCCATTCCGTATGCCCCGATTGCTACACCCGTGTGATCGCCCCCGAGCTTCAAAAGCTCAAGGAACAGAGTGCCTCAAAAAAGGCCGGCCCGAATGTCACCCGAACGCGCTGACCGGATCGAAGAGCGTATTGCCTGGCTCGAGAAGCACCTCGCCGCGCAGGACAAGGCAATGCTGGAACTGCACGAGGAGATCGAACGCCTGCGCAGGGATTCGTCCGCGTTGCGCGACCGGCTGGAGTCCGCCGCCTCCGCCGGCGAATCGCCTCCTCCTCCGGAACGTCCGCCTCATTACTGAGCCTTTGCCGGCAAGAGAGCCCTTCGCAGAACCCGGCGGCGAAATCCCTTCCCCGCCCGAAGATCCGCGCCGATCAGGCTGCCACCGCTGAGCGACTCAAACGCCCGCCGGCGCCTGCGCCCGGGCCTCGGCAATCCGCACGGCCTCAATGAAGTCGTCCGGCGTCGCCGCACGGATCAGCGATTCCCGATTGATCGGCTCCTTCAGGAGGCGGCACAAGGCGCTGACCACGAGAAGATAATCCCCCGGGTTGGACTTCGGCGTCCCTAGTACAAACAGGAGGCGCACATTCTGGTTGCAGTTCTCAAACAGGACCCCGCTATCGCTCCGTCCGACGGACATGACGATCGACTGAACATGTTCGGTGCGGGCATGGGGAAGCGCAATCTCGTTGCCCAGGTACGTCGTATCAAGCCTCTCACGGGCCAGCAGTTCATTGTAGAACCCCTGGAAATTCGTGACCGCCGGGAATCCCTCGAGCAGACGGGCAACCTCATGGATCGCGACCGTGCGTTTCGTGGCCTGAAGGTTCAGGGAAATTCGCGACGGGTGCAGAAGGGCGGTGAGACGACCGGGCATGCGACGAAGGCACTACATTGTCAGTTTTGCGCAAAACGGTCGGACCAATTGACGTCCCGTCATTTTCATTGGCAAGCGCGGAGTTGCGGATGAGGAAATAAAATCGTGCCGCCGGAAAGAAACTTCAGGACCACACTGCACTTTCCACTGGTAAAGAATGGTGAATCGGAGCGGCTGCTCTCCACTCGGGCGGCATGTACCGCGCTCCCCCGGGATCCTGCAATCCTCCAACGTGCGGTTTTTCTGCTTCCGGCCCGATGGCTTTCATCCGAGCATCGGCGCGTGAACAACCGCTTGAAGATCGGTCTGAGCATCGTCGGCCTTGCAATGACCGCTTCCCTCCATGCGGCCGATCCGGATCCGTTTATCCGTCAGCTTTCGCCGGACGAGTTTGCTTCCGCGGGATTGGACAAACTGTCGGCTGCGGAACGGTCGCGACTGGACGCGCTCGTTCGCGCCTTCGCAGCCCGGGAAACAACGGCTGCGCCCCGGATCCGTTCGAAGGCCATGGTGACACCTGCCACTGCGGAAAATTCCCAGGTGATCCACCCTGGCGAGGGAAAGGAAGATTCCTCAGCTAAACCCGGTAGAGGCTGGCTGCGCAGGATCAAGCTCACCCCGGGAACGGCCATTGAATACGAAACGGTTGAAAGCGAACTGGCAGGCACCTTCTCCGGCTGGCGGGAAGGGACCGTCTTCACGCTCGGCAATGGACAGAAATGGCGGGTCGTGAGCGGCCTGTATGCCTCGCCTCCCGATCCCAAACCGCGCCGTGTCAAGGTCTCACCGGGAACGTTCGGGAGCTTCTTTCTCGAGATCGAGGGCATCCATTCCCGCCCGAAGGTGGTATTCGCGGGCACGACGGATTGATTCGTTTCACCTCGGGCTGCGGGCGCAAAAAAACCGCCCCAGTCTCCAAGGGCGGTTTCGAAAGAACGTATCGGATGTCGCTTACTTCAGGTGTCCCGAGACAAGCTTGGTCATTTCGAACATGCTGACGGACTTCTTGCCGTTGAAGACGGCCTTCAGTTTGTCGTCGGCGTTGATTTGAGTCCTCACCTTTTTGTCCTGGAGACCATTTTTCTTGATGTAGTCCCAGAGTTTCTTGGTGAGTTCTGTGCGAGGCAACGGTTTCGAGCCGACAACCGCCGAGAGGGCTTCGTCGGGCTGAACCGGTTTCAGGAAGGCAGCGTTGGGTTTGCGTTTAGCCATATCGGTTTCGAGCAATACGCCCGGTCAGTGGGAAAGCAACGACTTTCTAGCGGGTAATTTGCCGCGTTTCAGAGGAGAAAAGCTTTGCAAGTCACCCATTGAGAGAGTTGACGCCCGGCGCCAAGTGCGTCAATGGGGGTCGTCGACCCGCACGAACTGCTCATAGAGCGCGGCATAGTGGCCCTTCTGCAGCATGAGATCGTGATGCCTTCCACGCTCGATGATGCGCCCCTGGTCGAGCACGAGCACGAGGTCGGCATTGCGGATCGTGCTGAGACGGTGCGCCACGACAAAACTCGTGCGGCCGACGAGCAGCGCAAGCAGCGCCTTCTGCAGGCGCGCCTCCGTGACCGCATCGATTGAACTCGTGGCCTCGTCCAGAATCAGGATGCGCGGATCGGCAAGAAACGCGCGCGTGAAGCAGACCAGCTGGCGCTGGCCCACCGAGAGCCCCGCACCGCGCTCCCCCACCTCCGTATGAAGGCCCTGCGGCAGCGCCTCGAGGATGTCGAGGCAGTCCAGTCGCGCTGCAGCGGTCCTCACATCTTCATCCGTCGCGTCGGGCTTCGCGAGGCGGATATTCTCGATCACGGTTCCGGTGAACAGGAAATTCTGTTGCTGCACCATGCCCATCTGGTGATGCAGCGATTCACTTGTCAGCGTCCGGATTTCGCGCTCGTCAATGTAGACGCCGCCGTCCGTCGGCAGATAGAATTTCGCCACAAGACTGATGATCGAACTCTTGCCGCTGCCGGTGTGCCCCACCAGGGCGATTGTCTGGCCCGGCTCCGCAATGAAATTGATGTCATGAAGCACCCGGCGCTCGGGGTTGTAACCGAAGGAAACCTTCCGGAACTCCACACGCGCCCCCGACAGACCTGTCGCACCCGCCGCTCGCGAAGATTCTCCCTCCAGCCGCGGATCCGGGAGTGCGACTGCATCATCCGCATCCGACCAGTCCGGAGGCGAATCCACAAGGCGGAACACCCGCTCCGCCCCGGCCATCGCCACCAGCGCCTGGTTGAACTGGTTCCCAATCGTCTGGATCGGCGAAAAGAAGTAGTTCGCCATGAAGAAAAACTGGATGAGATCCTGGATCCCCATGTAGCCGTGGAATGTCCGCCACCCGCCGAGCATGAGAAGGATGGCGATGAAGAACTGGCTGTTCAGCTCCAGGAGCGGCACCAGCCTCGCCGAGGTCTGCGCGAGGGCAATGTTGTAGCGGGAATGGTCCGCCAGAAGATTCCTGAAGAGTCCGGAGTTCGTATCCTGCCGCACGAATCCCTGCGTCACCCGGATCCCGCTGACCGATTCAGCAAGCGTCGCGGTCACGCGGCTGAAACTCTCATGCGACGCGCGCGACAGCCGGCTCAGTCGAAGATGGAAGCGGCGGTTGATCGACCAAAGGATCGGCGCCATCGCGACCACCACGAGAAAAAGCACCCAGTCGCACCAGGCCATGATCACGGCAGTGAAGAGCATCTGCCCGAGTTGAATGACGGATACGAAGAGCACATCCTGAATGCCGACGCGGAGCGATTCGACATCGCTGGTGACGCGGCTGAGTATCCGCCCCAGTTTCACGCGGTTGAAGAAACTCATGGGCTGGCGCTGGACCTTGGCAAAGATCTCCGAACGCAGCCCGTTGACGACCGTCTCACCCACCTCGAGGGCAAGGCGCTGCCGGAAGTGGAAAATGAAGTCGGTGAAGAGCGCGAGAATCGCGTAGGCCACGAGGGCCGACATCAGGCCCGACGAGTTTGCAAGGGTTATCGAGCCCTGGCCGATTTTTCCGATCGCAACCGACACCAGCCACGGGAGCGCGGGAAGCTGCGCTGACCTGATGACCGTCATGATGGAAAGCGTCACCATCTTTCCCTTCACAGGCTTCGTGTAATGAAGGAGGCGGCGGATCAGGCTCCACTCCAGCGGACGGAACTGGTCCTCATTGTCGTCCGCCTCCCTCACGCGCTGGATCAGCGACAGCGGCTTGCCCGCCGGAATGGCGGCCTGCGGGCTCGTGTTGACCGGATTCCGTTTCGACGTGCGCATCGTTCAGGCCTTGGATTGTGCCAGGGTTTGCTGCTGGAGTTCGCGGCCATCCAGAAGCTGCAGGTTTGCCACGCGAAGGTAGGGACCAGGCACGCGCATCAGTTCCTCGTGCGCACCCTGCTGCACGATCCGGCCGTTCTCCATGACGATGATGAAATCCGCGCGTCTGAGGGTGCTCAGGCGGTGCGCCACAATGAAGGTGGTCCGCCCCGCAATGGCCCGGTCAAGAGCCTCGAAAATCTCGTGCTCCGTTTCACTGTCGATCGCAGCCGTCGGGTCGTCGAGCAGCAGGATCGCGGGCTCAAGCAGCACAGCCCGCGCGATTGCGAGGCGCTGGCGCTGGCCGCCCGAAAGGCTCTTCCCACTTTCACCCAGCACCGTCTCGTATCCATTCGGCAACTGCATGATGAAATCATGCGCCGCCGCAATGCGCGCCGCCTTTTCAACCTGCGCCTGCGTGGCTCCGGGATGACCGAATGCGATATTGGAGGCAACCGTGTTTGAGAACAGGAAGCTCTCCTGGAAAACCAGTCCGATGTTGCGGCGCAGGTCGTCCAGGCGGAGATCCCGGGCATCGATTCCGTCGATCAGGATGCGCCCGGAGCTCGGATCCCAGAAGCGCGGAATCAGACTCATCAGAACGCTTTTTCCCGCACCGGTCGCGCCAAGAATCGCCACGCACTGGCCGGGCTTCACCTCGAGATTGATCCCGCGCAGCACCGGCTCGATGCCATTGTAGGCAAAGGTCACGTCCTCAAACCGGACCCCGCCCGTGAGCCTGGGGCGCGCCACCGCCCCGGGCCGGTCCGAGACTTCGATTGGTGCGTCCAGGATCTCGAAGACGCGGCGCGCGCCGATCAGCGACTGCTGCACGCTGTTCACGACATTGGCCACCTGGTTGACCTGTCCCGAAAACTGCTCCAGCAGTCCCGCAAAAACGATCAATCCCGTGCCCAGCGGCAGTTGCCCGTCGATCACGAGCCATCCGCCATAGCCCAGGAGCACGATCATGTTCACGCGCGTAAGCAATCCGACCGCGGGGGAAAAGAGGCTCACTTTCCAGAAGATATTGTGCTGCTGCTTCAACACCGCCTGGTTGGCGGTCTCGAAACGCCCGCGGTCCTCGGCTTCCCGGCCAAATCCCTTCGTCACCTGGATCCCCTGGATGCTCTCGGCTAAGGTCTGCACCATCCTTTCCACCAGCGTGCGGTTGTGGGCATACGCCGGCTGGATCTTGCGCGAGAAGGACATCGCCATGAACCACAGGAGCGGAGTCGTCGCAAGGCATGCGAGGGTGAGGCCCACGTGCAGGCTGGACATGTAGACGATGTAGACCGTTAGTGAAATCACCATGATCAGGCTCTGGATGAGCACCTGATCCACGAACATGCGCACGCTCTGGACGTCTCCGGTGACCCGCGTGATGATCGAGCCGGTGGTGTTCGCATCGAAAAATCGGAAGCTCAGTCGCTGGAGCTTGTCATGGATTTCCGACCGCAGATCGACCACCAGACGCTGCTGGACGAGTCGGTTGATCGCCACGGTGTACGTGTAGTTGAGCAGCGCGCGCACCATCGCAAATGCCAGGATGCATCCGGCCACCAGCAGGATCACGAGAAGTGGCGAAGCGGATTCCGGAAGTTGCAGGCCGAACTTTGCATGGGGAAACGCAACTGTGGGCGACGCCTCCGTCGGGTGGTCACGTCCCGTGACATAACGGATGTAGTCGATGCCCAATCCCGTCAGGCTGAGGCCGCTCAATCCGAGTGTCAGGAGAATCAACTGGAGAAAAAGCACCTGAAAGCACCGTGCACGGTAGCGCCAAGCGAGCCCCCACAGGCGCCGAATCAGCGCCCAGTTGGAAGGCTGATCCGTGTTTTCGCCTGGAGGAGCCGCATCCTGCATGGTCCGCTCAGGCTAGGTCGGGCGCGGTCAAGCGCACGAACAATCTTGAGGTCGCCGCAACCCGGGCACGGGAACCGGGATCCCGCGTCGAAACTCCATTGCACTCGCACCCAACGAACACTCCATGATTGAGTTTGCGTACAGATCTTGAAGAGTGGAAGTCCATGGGGCGGATGACCCGGATTTCACAGACCAGACTGGCGAAGGACCTCGGAGTTTCGCAAGGCCTTGTGTCGATGGTGCTCAACGGGCGTCGCGAAAACATCAGTCCGGAGACCTACCAGCGCATCTGGGATCATGCCTTCAACCTTGGCTACACGCCGCGGGGCATGAAGCTCAACCAGTCTCCGGTTGAAACCGCGCGCCGCCAGGTGGGTTTTGTGCTGCGTGCCGGGCTAAATCTTCATACCCAGGGCAGCTATTTCAGTCACGTGCTCCACGGTCTGCACACAGCTCTTTCCGAAAAGGGCTATGCCACGGTTTTCCTCGGTGCGGAGGACAATCTGCCGGTGCCCCGCCTGCGGCAGTTTTTCCACGCGGGGCACGCACTCAAGGGCGTCACGATTCTCGGCCAGGTCAACGATGCCTTTCTGCAGCAGGTGCGCCAGTTTTCGACGCGGATCGTCGCCGTGTCCTCCCGCCACCCGGGCCTCTGTCATTCCGTGCTGGGCAACGAGCCGCAGGCGATTTCCTCACTCGTCACGCATCTCGCGGGCCTGGGCCACCGGCGCATCGGATGGATCGGCGGCAATGCCGGTCTCGGTCGCCACGAGGCGCGCCACCAGGCCTACCTCGGCGCGCTGCAAGCGGCCGGGCTCAAGGCCGATTCACGTTACGACATCCGGCAGAAACAGGGCGACCGCGCCGAAGGTGCCGACGCGGTTTACGAACTGAGGCCACTCATGAGGCGCCGGGACTTCCCGACGGCATTCATCACCTACAACCAGCAGATGGCCCGCGGGGCCGCCTCGACCTTCAAACGGGAGGGGTATGACGTGCCTGGCGACATCAGCATCGCGGCTGCCGACTATTCATCGCTCGCACACGAGGAAAAACCCACACTCACGGCGGCCGGCTGCGATGCCGAATCCCTCGGGCGCGCCGCAGCCCGCCTCATGCTTGACACGCAGGACAATGAGGAGGGCAGCTATCTCGATCTCACACTCGCCTCGACGCTCTTTCTGGGGGAAACCAGCGGCCCGGCTCGAAGCCGATCAACGAGCACCGTCAAATCGTAGCCGCGTCCGCGAGAGCCCATCTTCCCAAGCAGCGGACAAGCGCCCGATCCGTTGCAGGCCGAGTGGTAAACCGGCGCGATTGTCCACGAAGCCATCGCTGCCGCTTCCAAACGGATCGGGTGCAAGCTTCGTCGTGCCCGGTTCGAAGATACGCAAAGCAAACCGGAAACGAAGAGAGGTGACCGCAGATTTCCGGTCACATCTATGCAGATTGCTTTGAGCGGATCGATCTTCAGATCTGCGTCCGTCGGCAAGATCAGCGCAGACATCATAAATCCGCCTCGCCCAGTCGCAGCCAATCAACCAGCGGCAGCGAACTGTGGGGGTGCCCTCGGGAGGAATGCGGCCGTGCGCTGCGCAGCGGCCGCACTGTACGCGCGCGCCGCCGTCAGAATTTTGTCGAAATGCTCAGGATCACGCGCCCGGGCTGGCCGCGGGACTGGTTGGCATTGTAGTATTCCGTGTCGGCGATGTTCTTCCATGCCAGCGCACCCGACCAATTGAGACCGCCTGCCTTCCAGTTCCGGCCGAGCGTGATGTCGTAGATCGTGCTCGCATCGATGAAGAGCGTCGGATTCGCCGTGCGTTGCGCCTTCTTGCCGGTGTGAACAAATCCGCCACCGATCCACCAACCCTGCAAGGCCCCGCGCTTGAAGTCATATCGCGTCCAGAGCGTTACAAGATTTTCCGACGAACCCTCCGGCACGGCATTGAGGATGAGCGCCTTCGCCTCGTTGTACGCGGCCACATAGGCCGCTTGCACCGCAGCGTCAGTGGAATAAGTGATGATCGACGGGAACGTGCCCTTGATCGTCTTGACGTCCATCAAGCTCAGGGTCGCAAAAATCTGCCAGTTGTCCAAGGGCGACCACGTCACTTCGACTTCAACGCCTTCGCTGCGGTCGACCGTGCCCTGCCGCGTGATCGTCGGGAACGTGCCGTCCGGTGCGGTTTCGCGGAAGCGGAGGATGCGGTTCTTCCGTTCCAGGTGAAAGAGCGAAACGGTCGATGAAACGCGGCCGTTCAGGAAATCCGTCTTCACTCCGAACTCATATCCCTTGCCGGTGGTGGGCTCGGCGGGCTCGCTGATCGTGACACGATTGTTCGCACCCGACGGCAACGACGGATTGTAGGCGGGGTTGAACGAGGTGATGCTGCGGTCTTCGATGAAGAACGACTCCGAATAGCTGCCGAAAAGCAGCAGGTCGCGCCTCAGCTTGTAGCCGGCGCCGAACTGGGGCGTGGTCTTCGTCGCCTCAAACTTGCTTCCCTTCACCGGCTCTCCCGGAGGCGTGGTAGTGGTCGGGAGCATGTTCGTGTTGATCGTCCATGTCTTGTTGTAGCGGGCGCCTCCAATGAGGATGAGACGTTCATCAAGCATGCTTGCGGTAAGCACCCCATAAAATGCGCTTTCCTCGCCGTCGGAATCATTGAAGGAATTGATGCCCGGGATCGCATTGACGTCATAGTCGTCGGTGTTGATCCACGTCGACGGATTGTTGTAGTCCCACGGTTGGAAATGCTGATTGGGGGCCGTCTGGCTGTTGGCGAGTCCTGCGGCGGGTGCCGCGGTGCTTTCGCGTCGGAAACTTCCGGTGCCGACCTTGCTGAGATAGGCGCCGAACAGCGGCTTGAGGGTCACTTCACCAACATCAATGCGACCCGCCAATTCGGCCTGGTAGGAGTGGGAATCACCCATGGACTCCTCCAGGCGCTTGCGTCGGGTCAGGAGAGCCGAAGCGGTCTTGGAAGGATCCGCGAGCACGCTACCGGGATTGTCGCGCAATTCATCCCGGTACGTGAAACGACTCTTTCCGGCCGTGGCGATATAGGCAGCCGCCGGGGTGACGGTGAATTCCGCGAGGCCCGTCAGCTTGTTGCTAATCTTGAAATCATTCCATCCGAAGTTGGCGCGTGCCCGCCAGTTCGAGCCAAGCTGGACATTCAGCTCCGCATTGATCGAGTCGAATCGGGAATCACGATAGTCATGTCTCCCGACATAGTTGAAATCCTTCGGCAGGGGTGCGTAGTTCAGGAAACCCAGGTTGAGATTGCCGACATCGATGTAGGCCTGCGCCCGCGCACGGTCCGTGAGTACCGGATAGTTCGCGGCGGTCGCGCTGGTGAAGCCGGCGACTGCCAGATTCGGCTTCATGCTGATCAGCGGGGTCTGGTTGCGGCGGTAGCTCTCGAACTCCACGAAGAGTGAAACCGACTTGACCGGAGCGATCTCAATGCTGCCTGCAAGCAACCGGGAGTCCCCGCCGCTCGGGTTGGCCCAGGCAAGCGTGTTTTCGTAGGCTCCAATCAGCCGGCCACTCACGCGCCCCTCCGCAAAGGTCCGGTTGATGTCCAGATCCGTCCGCCAGAAATCGTCGGTGCCGATCTGCGCCTTGACGCGGGTGAAGTCCTTTCGCTCCGCGCGTTTCGTGATGTAGTTGACCGTTCCGCCCGGCGTGATCTGACCGTACAGCAGCGAGGCCGGCCCCTTCACCACCTCCACGCGCTGGACGTTTCCGGCATCCACGTAGCGGTTGCCCACGAATCCATTGCGTTGCGGAGTGACATCGCCGTCAAAGCCCCGGATTGAAAACCGGTTGTTGCCCTGCGTGAATTCCTTCGCGCCGCTGGTCACACCCGGCGCATAGCTGACGACGTCAAGCAACTCGAGTGCTCCAATGTCCTCAATGAACTGTTCGGTGAACGCGCTGATTGAAAAGGGAAGATCCTTGATGGGTGTGTCTATGCGCGTGGCCGACACGGAATTGCCGGCCCGGTATCCCGAGTCCGCGGTCGTGGTCACCTGAAACGTCGAGAGCTGGATTGTGTCCGCTTCGCCGGGGGTCGCCGCGGCGGCTCGGCCCTGGCTCCACGAAGAATTGATAATAATAATTGAAAATGCCGCGAGGAACGAGGCATGACGGAGGTACGATCTTCCGGTTGGCAAGGTCATGGTTGGGGGAATGAGTTGATTTGCCTGCGGACGTCGCAAGCAGGAATTGATAATTATGAACCAAGAGGCAATGCCAAGCCCAAACTTCGCACGGGCCCGGATTTGACGCGCCTCAGTGCGTCATGAGGTAGAAGATCAGGTTGATGGCCAGGGGATAGGCCCGCTTTTCCGAAAGCTCCCGGAAATAGTCGGCATTCTCCCCCTCACGCTCCCAGCCGTCGCTGATGTCGGAATTGTGCACCGAAAGGACCATGATCCTCCCGCGCTCGTCGAGCAGCGCCTTGACGGAGACGTTTTCCGAGCCTACACCGCGATCCACCGTGATGCGGGAGTTGGGATCCTTCGGATTGTGACTGCGCACCCAGTATTGCAGCGTCGGTATCTGCAATTCGTTCATCGGTCCGGAAATCTTGTAGATGCAGCTGAACACGGGGTGGTCCATCGGAATGTCGACCCAGCTCTTCTCAGGAAGCACGCGTCGCATCTCTGCCGCGAAGTTGTTCCATGCATCCGTGCCCCAGTAGTCGGAGACCAGAAGCGCTCCGCCCGCCAGGAGATAGGTCCGCAAGGCGGACACCTCGTCTTCGCGCAGCAGCATGTCCTCCGTGTGCACCATGTAGACCAGCGGAAAGTCGCCCAACCCGGGATCGGTGAGATGCAGCACACGGCCGTCCGGATCGACCTTCATGGAGGTCAGCTGCTGCAGGCGATAGGAGAGGTTTAGATCCGCGTCCGGGTAGTCGACAAACCATCCAAAGACCGGCCCCCTGCGCGGGACCCGTCGCTCGGAGCGGAAGATCGCCCGCGCAAAGGTGAAGACATCGCTGCTGAACTCGCGCGGATTGGTCCAATCCGGCGTCCCGGTACTGTGGGACGCCGTTTCACGCGCGGTCTTCACCGTGGCCTCGTCCACCCACCCGCCGCCCTCGATCCAGATGCGCGTACCCGACCGGTCTCCCGGATACGGACCTCCCATTCTGGGAAAATCAAACGTCCCCTGGGCGACGAGACCACCCACCAAAAAGGTGCCCGCAACGAACGCGGCACCGCACCGCATGAGCAGGGTTTTCAGGGACGACACAAAGGGCATGCCCGAATACTCGACGGAAACCTTGCATCAGGGCAAATGCCTTCCTGAGGCGTCTCCCGCACCGGCAGCTGCCATCCGCAAGTAGCTTCGGCACTCGATTGAATTTGCGGCAATCCCGCATTTTCCATTCCCTGAGGCGGCTTCGCATTCCGCGGCCTTTGCAGGATAATCCGTCGACCGAATTCCACACCATGACCAGCACCCATTCCATTGGTTTCATCGGCACAGGGGTCATGGGTTGCAGCATGGCGCGGCACCTCATGGCAGCAGGGCACACGCTCCACGTCTTCAATCGCACGAAACAGAAGGCGCAGCCACTCCTGGATCTCGGCGCCCGCTGGCACGACGATCCGTCGAGCATCGGACCACGGGTCGATGCCGTGATCACCATGCTCGGATTTCCAGCCGACGTTGAGAGAATCTATCTCGGGGAACAGGGCCTGATCCAGACCGCCAGGCCGGGCAGCGTGCTGATCGACATGACGACCTCGAGTCCCTCCCTGGCACAACACCTGGCGGCCCAGGCCGCGCGGAGGGGCATCGACAGTCTGGACGCACCGGTCTCGGGTGGCGATCTGGGCGCGAAGGAAGCCCGCCTGGCGATCATGGTCGGGGGAGCGGAGAAGGCATTTCATCGTGCCCTCCCTTGGTTTCAAACGATGGGAAAAAACATCCGGCTCCAAGGCGGACCCGGCGCCGGCCAGCATTGCAAACTTGCCAACCAGATCGCCGTCGCAGCGGGCATGATTGCCTGGGTCGAGGCCCTTGCCTACGCGAAAAAGGCCGGACTCGATCCGGCAGCCGTCCTGGAAAGCATCAGCGGCGGCGCCGCCGGCAGCTGGTCAATGACTCACCTCGCGCCGCGGGCACTGGCTGGAAATTTCGCACCCGGGTTCTATGTGAAACACTTCCTGAAGGACATGCGCCTGGCACTTGAAAGCGCTGCGCAGTTGAAGCTCGACCTCCCGGGCTTGCGCTGCGTTCAAGCCCTCTACAACGAGGTCTCCCAGCACGGCTGGGAGGAATCAGGCACTCAGGTGCTCTTCCGCCTCTACGCCGAAAGAGCCTGAACACGGGAGTGCAACACGATCTCTCCACTCACAGAGGGCCGACACCGGAGAATCAATCCGTCTTTTCACCCGTCAGCATTGCCGCGCCAAAAACTCCGGCACTGTCGCCCAGTTCGGGTTTCAGGAATTCCGTCCTCACTTCCGGATTGAACAGGTGGCGTACCACGGCAGCACGCGTTGCCTCCGAATAGAGCATGTCAAGATTGCCCACTCCTCCGCCAATCACGATGGCATCGGGATCCAGGATGTTGATCACCGCAGCAATGGATTCTCCAAATTTCGCCCGCAGCCGTTCCAGGGTGCTCACAGCGGCGGCATCGCCAGCCTTTGCCTGATCCACGATCTCGCGGAGGTTGAGCTTCCTTCCCGTCAATGCGTGATAGTGCCGTTCAAGCGAGGGCCCGGCAATGACGGTTTCGACACAGCCCGCCCGTCCGCAATAGCAGGGCGTGTGCTCGCCCATGATGGGATTGTGCCCCCACTCGCCGGCAATGCCATGGCAGCCGTTGAGCACGCGTCCGTTGACCACAATGCCGCCCCCCACTCCAGTGCCGAGGATCAGTCCCATGACGACCTGGCGACCCTTTGCGACTCCGAGCGTCGCTTCCGCCAACGCAAAACAGTTCGCGTCGTTTGCCAGTCGCGCCTCGATTCCTAGCACCGACGAAAGGTCTGCCCGCAACGTCCTACCATTCAGCGCCGTCGTGTTGCAGTTCTTCATCGCGCCGGTGGACGGCTCTGTCGTGCCGGGGGTCCCCACGCCAATGGTCGGCGGGCGACGCAGGCCGGTCTGTTTCTCCAGGTCCTCCACGACTTTCGTGATCTGGCCGACAATGTGACCATAGCCGAGATGGGACTCCGTCGGGTGACGCAAACGCGCCAGCGGCTTCTCCGGATACGCGGTATCAAGAACTGCGCCTTCCACTTTCGTACCACCCAAGTCAATGCCCCAGATAATCATGTCAAACTGGGTGAGTTATCGTGCGCGGGAACCCTGTCGATCCGAAAGACAATTTTGTTCCGCTGCAGGCCTGATGCCGGTGCCTCTCGCTAATTCACGCGATCGAACAGGGAGTTGATGGCCCTTGCGAGTGCGGTTTCCTCGGCCCCCGCAGGACCGATCATCCCCGCGGCATTCAGCGCCTTCGGCCAGCCGTGCGGCATTGCAACCGACAGCCCTGCCCAGGAAAACATCGGCAGATCATTCTCCGCATCACCAAAGGCGAGCGTCTCCTCCGCCCGATATCCAAGATGGGCGCACAGTGCGGCCAGGCCCGTTGCCTTGCTCACTCCATGCGGTGAAAACTCGAAGAGCTGATGATGCGTATGCACACGTTCAACATCGATGGCCCTGACCTCCGGATGCTCGCCCACTGAGGCAATGTCGGATTCCGCGCCGATCCAAACGATCTTGAGCAATCGCTCCTTGTGCCATTCATCTATGGTGAACTGCGGCGGCTTTCCCGCAAAACTCGCATAGAGTTTTTTGATGTCAGCATCGTCGTCGACAAGGATTCCGTGTTCGGTGTAAAGCGCCAGATTGTAGCCCAGCTTTCGACCCAGGCTCATGATGCGCTGTGTCTGCCCATCATCCAGAAAAACGCGGTCGAGTACCCGACGCCGATCGACATCAGACACCTCTCCGCCCTGCGACGACACCAGCCATTGAATCCCTGGTAGCGCCTCGGCAAAGGATCTCAAGGTCTCGTAGTGTCGCCCGGACGCGAGGACGACCTCGATGCCTGCACCCTGCAGGCGTTCGATCGCGCGGCGATTCGCATCACTGATTTCAAGTGCCGGTCCGACCAGTGTTCCATCCACATCGACGGCGGCCAGGCGAAACGGTTCCGGGAATTTTCTCTGCACACTGTCACGGCGCGGATGAATCCGCTGAAGTCAACCGCGGAGTTTCCCGCGTGCCCATTGCCAGCAGGTCCACCCGGCCCAGGGAAACGATCAGCGCCCAGGAAAGCGAACGGCAGGTATCGTGCCCGATCCCTGCTGATTCGCTATGGAGCGAAGCCAACCGCCACCGTACTGCCGGTATGCCTCCATGCCTCGCTCCCCTCCAAGACTGCCGGTAAGCTGCTGAGTCGCTCTTGCAGACAACTCACTGAGCTGGGCTGTCCGCTGGGCATTTGTGAGAGCGGCATTGCTTCTGATGGCTGCCGCCTGACTCACCGTATCCTTCTCGATCGCCACCAGCCGGTCGGCAGTGCCCACCGGCAGATTCAGTCTCGCCGCGAGGCGGCTCGCAGTTGCATAGCTCGGGTTGCTCATGCGTTCCCACTCAGAAAATCGTTCCGGGGTCAGTGTGGCTTTTATCGCATTCAGAATCGCGTCATTCTGTCCCCGGGATCCCGCTGGGGAGGAAACTTGCGCGACGTCTCCTCCGGACTTGGCGGCGGAATAGATGGCGCGAAACTCGGCCTCGCTTGGCTCGAATCCATTGAAGCGACCGCGAAGCGAGTTCGCGAGCTGGCTCGAACGCAGCTCATACTCCATTCGCTCGGATGGAGTCAGCAGTTTCTCGATGTCGGCCTGTTTCTCCTTTTCGAGATAGGCGAGCTTCTCCCGATCTTCAGCGAGAAGGAGGCCCCGGGCATTGCGATGGATTTCCTGGGAAAGTTCGCTGTAGTCCGAATTGATCTGATTGAGCTGCTGCGTCTTTTCCGGGGAAAGGTTTCCGTACATCCGCCGCTGAAAGGCATTCGCCAGATATCCGGTATCGGGCGGGAGCTCGCTAAGCAGTTCCTTGATGAGCTTCGCGTATTCCCGTTGCAGTGCGAGGTTCTCCTCGACTGCAGCGGGATCCATGGAGCCTCTGGAGGCATTACGCCAGTAAGCATCGGCATTCATTCTCGCAACCAGCGACTTCCTTCGCTCGTTGAACTGATTTCCAACCTCCGCGACGACAATCGTCCGGATCATCGAATCTGGGAACCCGGCGGATTTCAGACGGGCAACCAGACCTTTGATGTCTCCACCGAAAAGCTGTGACCACACATGGGGGCTGATCGCCTTTCCGTCGGCACCCAAAACCTGCCGGTCATCGTTCGATTCGCTCGCCAGTTTCCCGTCCGATGCGCCGCCGACAGACCCGGCAGCACCCGCCTGCACTCGGACCCCACCTGCCCGGAAATCGCCGGACCGCGCCGCCGTTTCCCTGAAATGATGAAGGATCCACGCAGCATTTCCCACCAACGACAATGTCAGCACAATCGCCAGCGCCTTCATGGGGTAACCCCACCAAATGGTACGCGGGAATGCGACCCAATTCATGCTGGTGCGCCGGTACACAATGCCAGCGACCCGACGCCGACAAGGTGGGTTGGTCAGAGCGACTCAATATAGGTCAGCAGGTCCGCCATGTCGCTGACCGACAGCCCGGCTTCAAGCCCCTCGGGCATGAGACTCCTTCCGGATGAAGTGGTGCCTTTCACATCGGATCGAAGCATGCGTATTTCCACGCCTCCCATGATCTTAAGTGAGAGGCCTGTGGCGTCGTCCTGCGTGATGATCCCGTTGTAGGCGTTGCCATCGCGGGTGGCCACCTCATAGCTTATGTACTGGGGCGCAACCTCCCGATTGGGATCGACAATGGACGTCAGCAAGCCCTCCCGTCCGCGACTCTTCACTGTCACCATGTCAGGTCCGATAAGGAACCCCTTCCCCTCGGCACGGTGGCACGGAAGGCATCGCCCCTGGAAGATCTCCCTGCCTCTGCCGGCGTCGCCCCCCATGGCCACCGCCGGGAAAAGCCGCTTCTGCACCTCCGAACGCGACGGCGGTATCAGGGAACTCAATACAATTAGCCCGCGCCCCCGCACCCTGGGTGAAGCGTGATGCGTGAGCGACTCGACATCTGCGGCGGTCAGATCGGACAGCGGCACCACCTTGGCATCGATCGCAGCCAGAAGCCGCGATGCGCGATCCTCCCGCGGCAGGCAGGCCGCAATCACCGCATGACGAGCTGCCGTCGAATAGCTCCGCCATCCTGATAGCAGGGCGTCCATGACATCCGCCCCGGGCGGCTTTCCCGCAAGGACGCTGATCGCACTCAACTGGAGCGCCTCAGGCTGCCCCTTCGAAAGGATTGATGCCAGTGCCGGCAGGCTCACGGCATCCCCCGCCACCGAAAGCAGTTCCACCGCACGCATTCTCGTTTCCAGACCTGCACGGGCGTCCGTTGCCGCCGTCGCAGCGTTCACGAAGAGCGTTGCGAGGCGGCGCCGCGTGTCGATCGCTTCGAACGTGAGGCCCGCGCGCCGCACACCCGCGCCCAAGGCGAGCAACCAGCGGGCCGGGACACCAGGTCGACTCAGGCGGTCAATCAGTCCGGAATAGCCCTCGGCCGGCTTCATCGCAGCGCGCATTTCAATGAGGTCCGCAACAAACTCCTCCGGTGCCGGCGATCGGGTTTCCCGCTCGAGAAAGTACGGGAGCAGCACGCCTGTGACGACCGCCGGCGCGCCGCTCAGCAATGCCGGCCCAATCCATTCATCACCCGCCTCCCGCTCCGCCAGCCTGATGTAGGCGGAACGAAGAATCTCGGCCCCTGGGACGCCTGTTCGCTCCAGCAAGGCAGGCAGCGAAAACGCCAGCTGAAATCTCACGCGGACGCGCTCATCAGCGACCCTTCCGGCAACCGCCCGAATCAGATCCATCGATGCCGCATGTGTCTCGATCCACGTTTCAAGAAGCCGGATGCCACGCTCCCGCACGGAGGCGTCTCCATTCTCCATCGCCGACAACAATGCCCCCTCATCCAGGCCTCCCAGCGTTGCGAGGACGCCCAGCGCATGCAAAGTCGCAAAAGGGGAATTGCCGGTCCCCACCAACTTGCGCAGCAGAGGAATCGCAGTGGCATCCTGTCGCTCGCAGAGGAGGCGCGCGGCAGTGTCGCGATGCCAGCCGTTCGGATGCGCAAGGGTTTCGACGAGTTCACCCGTGGAGGCGCCTCCCAGGCTGACCGAGGATCTCCGGTGCCAGGACTTGTCCACAGGCACAATGCGATAGATGCGTCCGCGGTCGTTTCCCGAATTGAGATCCAGGTGCCGTTTGATGCTTTCTGGAATGCTCCACGGATGTTCGATGACTTCGCGATACATGTCGCAGACGTGCAGGGTGCCGTCGGGCGCATTTGCAAATCCCACGACACGCACCCACGTGTCAGTGCTCGCGGCAAACTCCCGATTCAACTCATCCGCCGGCCGGCGGCCCTCGCGACTGACTCCCGAATCGGTGATGATCTTCCTGTGAATCAATTGTCCGCCGGCATCACCTGTGAAGGTATTGTCCAGGAACGCCGCGCCATAGGCGTCTCCCCGATACACGATTGTGCCTGTCGCCCCCGTAAAGTATCCGCTTACGCGCCCGCCGCCCTCGATCGTGCCTTTCACAACACCCCCGATGCGCCAGCGCGTGCGAACAATTCTCCACGGCTCATCCGGGCTGATGCGGAACACTTCCGCCGCACCGCCGTCCGCAGCGATGCTTCGCCGCGCATGCGGCATGTCCCGGAAGGGATTGCGATGCGCGTAACGATCGTCGTAGACCCAGTATTGCAGGTGATCCGAATTCGACGACGCGTACTTTCTGCCTTCATTGTCGAAACCCATCCCATACTGCGCACCGCCTTCTTCAAAGCCAAACTCGTACGTGCGCGGATCGAACCAGAAATCCCGGCCACCCAGTTCCTGTGCCGGAAGGTCGGGGCGCCGCGGACTGCTGATCCGTCCCCGATTGCCGGTGCCGCTGAGCAGGTGAACACGATTGTCGGGCCCCCACTGGAAGCTGTTGAGCAGGGCCTGGACATTGAGCCGGGCGATCCCCTCTCCGAATCCCGTGAAAGCCGTTTCCCGAATCTCTGCGCGACCATCACCGTCCCGATCCTCAAAGCGCAGGATGTCGGGAGTCGACGCCACAAATAATCCTCCTCCCGCCCAGATCAACCCCGTCGGCCATGCCAGATTGTCCGCAAACACGCGGCTTGTTTCATAAAATCCATCACCGTCGCGATCCTCCAGAAGGGAAATCCGTCCGAGGTGCGGAGTGACCTCCCGATTCTCGGGATAGTCTATCATTTCGCATACGAACATCCTGCCGTTTTCATCGAAACAGATCGCGATCGGGTCGCGCACCTGCGGCTCGCAGGCTGCCATCTGAATGCCAAAGCCCTCCCTGACCTTCCAGGTGTTCACCGCACGTTCCACCGGTACGGGCGGAAAACGAGGCAGGTCAACGGAGGCATCGGGTGACGCCACAGGTTCCGCTGCGGCTGCCAGCATGGGAAATGCGGCAATGTTGACGATCGTCAGGAAAAGGAGTCTCAGGAGTTTCATGCCACGCACGACGTTCTGCCGCAGGCAGACAGGTGCCGCGCAAGGATGCAAGGCGCTGTCATCCGATCGAGCTGGGCCCTTCTACGGAATGCGCAAGGAAGTGCCTACCACGAGTTGATTGGGATTGGGTAAAACCTCGCGATTGGCGGCTGCAATTTCTTCCCAACGATTGGACTGCCCGTAGTACAACTGCGAAATCTTCGACAACGAATCCCCAAGCTTGACGACATGAACGCGCCCCGCGCCTTTGGCACCGGCACCGGGCGCTGCCGAGGAATCGCTGCGGCCCTGAGCCGGCGCCGAGACACCTGCCTGAAGCTGCGCCGTCGGAGCAGGGGATTGCACGGCTGGGATCGCAGTCACCGCCGCGACCGATCCGGGGCGCGTCGGAGCCGCATAGTTTCCCGAGGGGACCGGCGCGGCAAGGGCGAGGCGCGTCTTCAACTGATTGACCTCAATGGCCATCGCGGCGGTCTGCGACTGCGCATACCGGAGCTGATCACGAAGGGTCCCGATCTCTGCAAGGACCGGCGTCGAAGCAGCGACATCCTGGGAAAGCGCCGTCTTTTCCTGCACCGCCTGTTCAAGTCTGGACGCCAGTCCATTTCGTTCCTCTGTCAGGGAGGCAATGGCAGCTTGCGCGGTCTCAATCTCCTTCTGCTGAAGCGTGTAGCTTCGCAATGCCGTGTTCAGTTTCGATTCCGAATCCGTGAGTTGTTTCCTGAGACGTTCAAGTTCCTCAGGCGATGCAGAAGGTGCGGGAAGCGGGGCAAGCTTGAGTTCATCCCGTTCCTTTTCCACCGAAGTCAGCGCCGCCCGGGCGGCTTCAAGATCCGATTTCAACCGGGAGATTTCGCTCGAAGACGTCGCAGCAAGCTTTGCCGCCGCCAGTTCGTCGGTCAGACGCCGCGACTCGTCGTTGAGCCGGGCGAGGTTTTCATCGCGCTGGGCAATCTCGCGCCTCACCGTGTCAATTTCTGCACGCAGGGATGTCAGCTGGTTGCGTGCGGCCGTCAGTTCGGCGGCCTGATCACCCCTGGCAAGCGCCTCGGCTGCGAGTTGTGACCGGGCCCTTTGTTCCGACATGAGCTGGCTCTTCAATGCCGCGGTTTCCGTCGAGAGTGCCGCCAGATCACGAGCCAGATTTGCGCGTGTCACCTCGGATTGTTTCAATGCGACGTCGAGAGCGGGATCGGCGGGTGCGGGAAGCACGGTAGATGGAACGGACTGCTGAGACGCCCTGAGAGATGCGATTACACGGTCGCGTTCCGCGAGCTGCTGGTTCAAGTCGGCGACCTTGGCGATGGAGGCGGACTTGGCAGCATCGGCTTCGCGCCGCGCGGCAGAAAGTTCAGAGCTCAACCTGCTCTTTTCAGCGCGCAGGCTGTCGATCTCGGGATCCGGTGCCGCTGAAGTGTTTCCGGACTGAGTGGCGGGTGTCACAAAAGGAGATTGCTCGGCTGCGCGGGCGATCTGGGCGCGCTTTTCATCCAGGCGGCGTTTTCCTTCGGTCAATTGCGCGGAGGACAGTCTTGGCAACAGGCTTCTGAGAGCTTCCTGATTGGAACCACGTTCGGCGGCAAGCGTCAGCCAGGCGAAAGCTTCGCTCAAATCGGAGATGGGCTCGCTGGCGTCGGCATAGGCGATGCCGAGGTTGTACTGGGCAATGGCATTTCCGGAGGCTGCTTTGGCACGAAGGTCAGCAATGACGCTTTCAGGGAGCGCCCCGTATAAACCGGTGCACGCGATTGAAGCCACGAGCACGCAGAAAGTTCGCAGCGAAGAGAAGGGGAATTTCGGGGTGGGCATCGAAAGAGTTCGAAAAAGGAAAGCCGTGGAGGAAAGCGCCGGGTTCATGGGGATATCAAAACAAGGCGGGCGCCGGAGGGCAAAAATTTTTCGTTATCTCGTGTCACAGGCACCGTGCCAAAACGAAGAAGGCCCGGATCATGCGTTGGGCACAATCCGGGCCATAAACCTGGCAACAACCTACTCTCGCGGAACCTAACGTTCTACTACCATTGGCTGCTCGGGGCTTAACGGCCGTGTTCGGGATGGGAACGGGTGGAACCCCCGGCATATAATCACCAGGAAGGGAATCTCAGATCGCGAACGATCGAGAAAGTAAAGTTTGGGATTAGAATTTTGGAAGGAGGTAAAACAAACGCCCAGATACTGGGTTTGCATAAACCGGCAGGGTCATTAGTACCAGTAAGCTGAGCATATTACTACGCTTACACTTCTGGCCTATCGAACGGGTGGTCTCCCCGTACCCTGCACCGTCTTGCGACGGATTGTGATCTTATCTTGGGATGGGCTTGGCGCTTAGATGCTTTCAGCGCTTATCCCTTCCGAACATAGCTACCCGGCGCTGCCACTGACGTGACAACCGGAACAC
>JAGOJU010000059.1 GCA_017994935.1 Opitutaceae bacterium | reverse complement strand
GTAGTCGCCATAGGGCTTGGTGGTGTCGCTGCCGCCAACCACGAGGTGCCCGATGTTGTAATGCACGTCGATCTTGTCCAGGACGACCTTGTTGAGATCGGCCTTCTCCTCCGCGGTCCATGGCGGCAGTTTCCACTTGGCGACCACGGACTCGATGAACAGGGACGTGTAGGCATTGCCGCGGCCGTCGAACTGCGTGTGCAGTGGTCCGAGGCCGACCGGCACGAGGCCTTCGAGCGCCGATTCATATCGGATCACCGGAACACCGCGGAAATCGCCTTCAAAGTCCTTCTTTTCAATCGCGGCCAGGATCTTGTTGAAATCGAAAACCGAGGCCACGGGCTGGAGTTTGCCTCCGGCCGCGATCCAGCGTCCCGACGGATCGGTGTCGATGCCGTGAGGCGACTTTGGAACCGGCAGGAAATAGATCACGCCGGGAACCTTGGCCGGATCGATGACCGGCGCGCCATCCATCTGCGTGAATTGTCCCGCCTTGATCGCGGCCTCCGCCGCCTTCCAGTTGACCACCGCCGCATAGTCGTGCTCGGCCTGGGTCGAAGTCGCTTCGAGTGTCTCGTGCGCCATCTCGGTGTTGTACGACGTCCAGAAGGCCCAGCCCTCGCTCGGGCCCTTGCCGGTGGAACCGAGGTCCCAGTCGAACGGCGGGGTGAGGATCTGCCAGCCGACGCTCATGGTGCCGGTCTGGGGATCCACCTTGATACCCGAGACCATCCCGTTGAATTCCTTCTCGTAGTCCTTCGGATCCGCGTAACGGCCCTTGGGCAGCGGCACCGAGAAGCGGCTCGCGACGAGCACATACTCGGTGTTGTCCGTCACGAACGACGAACCATGGTTGCCCGAGGAATTCGGGATCGGCCCGAGGATCTGGTGGGTCTTGAAATCGCGAAGATCAATGCGGGCGATGCGGTTGTTGGCATTGTCGTTCACGAACAGGTACTTCCCGTCGTAAACCCCGCCGGTCTTTGAGAGACCCGGATGGTGCACATCCCCCCATGTGAATTTGCCCAGCATGGCCTTGGATTCGTCGTCATAACCGTATCCGGTCGCCGGATACGGCGCGAACACCGGGATGGTCGAGATGTGACGCATCGAGGGAATGCCCGCGACGTACACCTGGCCGGAGTGGCCGCCGGAGTAGAAGAGATAATACTTGTCCATTTCACCCGGAGCCACCCAGGTGCGAGCGGCAGCGGAATTCGCCGCTGCCTTTCCGGAGGTGGAAGCGCCCGTCCCTCCGGGAGGATTGCAGCCGGTCAGGGCCACCAGGGCGGTGGCCAGCGGCAGTGCACAGTGATGCAGTTTCATGGTCATCGTGTGGTTGAGGTTATTCTACGATCAGCTCGCCCTTCATCCCGACCTGGAAGTGGCCGGGGAAGGTGCAAAGAAAGGTGTAGCGCCCGGGTTTGGTCGGAGCCTTGAAATAGGCGGTATCGGACTCGCGCGGTCCCAGCAGCTTCGTGTGAGCAAGAATGCGGTCCTTGTAGGCAGCCGGAACGTAGTCGGTCTTGACCGCGGTCGAGGCATCGTTGGCAAAGGCGTTCACATCGACGCCCTCGGCGATGAGGACCCAGTTGTGGCCCATCGAGAATTTCGGCATGGTGCCTTCGTTGTGAAGCGTGACCGCCAGCGCCTCACCCGGCTTTGCACGGATTTCAGTGAGACTGAATTTCATCGTGTCATTGCCGGAAATCGCAATTGCACGCCCCTCCTTTGGTCCGTCCTTCTGAACGGAGGTTGCCTGGGCAGCCGGCTTGCTGGCGGCTCCGCTCTCGGGCTTGCCGCAACCGCTCAGGCTCATGGCCGCAAGCGTCGCACTAATGATCGTGACGAGTTGGATATAAGTTTTCATGGAAACGGATGCAATCTATACGCTCTCCCTCACTTCGGCCTTGACATGCATCAAGCAAACGCGATTCCGCCCGCTCGGTTCCAATTCTGCCGGCCTTGACCTTTATCAAGGCGGATCCGGTCAATCGGTGCTAAGGTGCTCCGATGGATGCTCGGTGCCGCCAGTTCCGCCTGCTGATCCTCCTGGGCCTGCTAGCCCAGGGCGTCGTCTCCTGTTCGAAGGACTCCAAGAGCGGGACACACAGCGTCACGGGCGTTGTTCGCGAAAAGCTGTCCGAGGCAAGCGTGCTGATCGCCCATGATGAGATTCCCGGGTTCATGGCTCCCATGACCATGGCCTTCGAGCTGGCGGACCCGCGTGAAGGCGCCACATTGACCCCCGGGGACCGTGTCCGCTTTCGACTCCAGCAAAGGGGCGAGCAATGGATGGCGGACCGTTTTCAGGTCCTGGGGCGGGAGACCGCCGGCGCCCCCGGCCTTGCAAAAGTGGACCGTCTCCGTCCCGGCGAGGCGATGCCGCCATTCTCCCTGATGGATGAAAGCGGCCAAACGCTCACTCTAGATGCATTGCAGGGTCGCTTCACCCTGGTGACCTTCATCTTCACCCGTTGTCCCGTGCCTGAATTCTGTCCGGCAATGGCGGTGAAATTCGGCGCCCTGCAGTCGCGGATCGAACGCGAATCCGGAACCTCCGCCCCGCCCGCGCTGCGATTGCTGAGCATCACTCTCGATCCCGAATACGATCGCCCCGCGCAACTGGCGGCCTATGGCGCGGCGGTCGGGGCAAAACCCGCGATCTGGAACTTCGCCACAGGAACGACCGGCGACATTGCGACGCTGGCGCGCCGCTTTTCGGTGTTCACCGAGCGCAAGGGAGTCCTGCTCGACCATACGCTCTGCACCGCACTGATCGGGCCGGAGGGCCGGATACGCGAGATCTGGCGCGGCAATGCATGGAAACCTGACGAAGTCTTCGCGTTTCTTGAGTCCCGCCCCGGAAGCGCCCCCTGAGGTGGATTTCAATGCAGTCGCACGGTTCGTTTCCGCATTCCCTCCAATCTTCACTTTTTATCACCATGAACACAAAATCATCCCTCGAAACCTCCACCCCGACCCATGATGCATCGGACGTCTTCGATGTTCGTGTCATCCCGGGCCGCGAAAAACATGCCCGCATCTTCCAACGCTGGTACGACCTGCCCGTAGGCAGCTCCTTCGTGCTCCTCAACGACCACGATCCGGTCCCTCTCTACTACCAGTTTCAGGCGCAGTTTCCCGAAGCCTATTCCTGGACCTATCTCCAGGAGGGCCCCGATGAGTACCGCGTGCGCATCACCAAGACCACAGCTGTCACTCCACCGCCCCCGCGTCAGCCCGGCTCCGTACCAGTCGCCTCCAAGGGAAACGCCCCCATCGGCAATGCACTGACCCTGGAAGTCGACGCCCGCGGACTCGAGCCGCCCGAGCCCTTGGTGCGGATCCTCGCCGCCCTGGAAACCCTTCCGGCCGGTCACCAGCTTCGCGCACAGACCGATCGTGAGCCATGCCATTTGTTCGGTGAAGCCCGTCAGCGTGGATTCAAACACGATTGCCAGTCCCAGGCCGATGGAAGCTGGATTACGCTGCTTCAGCGGGCATAGTCGGCGGGTCTCCCGTTCGAGCCCGACACACGCCATTCAATGAGCCAGCCTTCGCCCGCCGCAAGTCCCCGTCCAGCAGCCTCTCCCCAGCACGGAAGCTGGCTTGCGGCTCAGGGCCGGCTGCCGCTCGCATTCATGGGCCTCGCCCTGGCATGGCTGTGTGCGGGAACCCTCTTCCTGGTGGTACGACCCGACTTGCTCGCGCTGCCCCATACCCACCCTCACCTCGTTGCACTCACCCACGCTTGGCTGCTCGGCTTTTTCCTGACGGTTGCCTGCGGTGCCGCGTACCAGCTGGCGCCGGTCGCCCTGGGCACCACCCTGTGCAGTGAACGCAAGGGCTGGTGGCACTTCGGCATCCATGCGGTCGGTGTGCCCGGAATGGTCGCAAGCTTCTGGTTCTGGGATCTCGAACAGGTTGGTCACTTCGGCCTGCTCGTCGCAATCGGGGCCGGCATCTACGTCTACAATCTCTGGATGACCGTCCGCAGGGCAAACCGTCCCGGCCTGATCTCCACCTCGCTTCGCGTCTCGTCCATCTGGCTTGTTCTCACGCTTCTGATGGGACTCACCCTCGCGGCCAATCGATTCTGGTACTTCATTCCCCTCGATCCGGTCGTCCTGCTCCGCGTTCACGCCCACGCAGGGATCGCGGGATTTTTTGTCACGCTTCTGCAAGGCGTGACCTTCCAGCTTGTGCCCATGTTCACCCTCGGGGATGTCCCCGACTGGACACTGCCGACCCGCGGATTCTGGATGACACAAATCGCGCTTGTCGGCCTGCTCCCTGCGTTTCTTCTGCAAATGCCATGGCTGCAGACAGCGATGGGAATCCTGTTGTTGTGCGGACTCGCCTGTTCGGCATTTGCCCTGCGCAAGGTGCTGGCGACCCGGAAAAAGCGGGCGCTCGATTCCGGCGTACAGTCGTTCTTCATCGGGATCGCCGTCCTGTTCGTCGCCGGGCTCGTGGGCCTGGCCTTGGTCTGGCCGGGATCGACCGCAGGTTCCGCAAGCGGGGGACTCAGCGCCATGGTCTATGCCATCGTCATTGTCTTCGGGGGATTGCTCCCCTGTTTCTGCGGAATGATGGGAAAGATCGTGCCCTTCCTGACCTGGATGCGCGCGTACGGTCCGCGTGTCGGCCGCGAACGCGTCCCGCTGGCCAGCGCACTCGGCGTGCGGTGGACGGAGCGCACAGGCCTGGTCCTGCAGCTTCTGGCCGTTGCACCGCTCACCGTCGGTACCTGGAAGCTGGATGCCTCCTGGCTCCTTGCCGGATCCCTCCTCCTCGCCGCCGGCGTAGGACTCTTCCTTTTCAATCAACTGTGTATCCTGCGACACCTCCGTAGGAAGCCGCAGACGGACCGGGCACCGCTCCGTGTCGGCAATGCCGGTGTCCAGCAGGCTCCTGCCGCGGAAGTCGGTCCGCGACAGTAGGACCCCTTCCCTCCCTTTTCACAATGAACGAGCCCGATGAAGCCACAGTGCTTGCCGCCCTGCGCACGCTTCCCGATCCGGAATTTGGCATCAACATCGTCGACCTCGGTCTCATCTACGATGTGAAGTGCGCAGGCGGCGATGTCACGGTCACCATGACCCTGACAACCGAATCGTGCCCGGCCGGCAGCTGGATCTACGAAGGCGCCAAGAACCTCGTGGCAGGAGTGCCCGGCGTGTCCCACTCCCAGGTCAATCTCGTCTTCGAGCCCCACTGGTCCACCGCGATGCTGAGTACGGATGCAAGGAAACAGCTCGGGCTTCCCGAGGAGTGACAGAGTAGCCTGCCCGGTGGCTTCAGCCATGGCGGGAGAGTGACACACTGGTTCCGCGGAAATCCCGGCCTCAGCCCTTGATCGCGCCCGCCACGACGCCTTTCACGATCTGGCGCTGGAGCAGGAGGTAGACGAGGAGAATGGGAATCGTCACCAGCACGATACCCGCGAAGAGCGATCCGTAGGATCCGCGATACTGTGCCGTGATGGAAAGGTTGGCCAGGCCCATCGGCAGTGTGCGGGCTGAATCATCCGCACCACCGCTCGTCAGCATGAAGGCAAAAAAGTATTCCTTCCACACGCCTATGAACTGGAAGATGGCCACCGTGATGAGCCCCGGGCGGGCCAGCGGTAGCTGCACCTTCCAGAAGGCGGCGAACTCGCCGCAGCCGTCGATCACCGCGGCCTCATAGAGCGATCGAGGCAATGATCGGAAGAAGCCCGCCAGGATGAAGACGGCAAAGGGCAGTCCATTCGCAATGTAGACCGCAATCAGCCCGATCCGCGAGTTCAACAGTCCCAGCGCCTGCAGTTCAAAGAAGAGCGGCACGACCGCCAGTTGCGCGGGGATCATCAGGCCGGCGAGAAACAGCCAGAATATTCCGCGGCCTGCGGGATGGTGGAATCGCGCCAGGGCATAGGCGGCCATCGCCCCAAGAAAAACGATTCCGGTGACCGATACCACCGTCACCAGAAGGCTGTTGAAAAGATAGGCGCCGAATCGCGCCTCCCGCCACGCCTGCACATAGTTGCCGGTTCGAAGATCGTCGAACGGCGGCAGGGCAAAGGCGTCGCGGTAGATCGCAGCATCGTCCTTGAGCGACGAATAGGCGACCCAGACCATGGGAAATATCACCCAAAGCGCATATCCGGCGAGGAGGCAAAAAATCAGCCGGCGCGAAAACATCGCCGCAGTGGGTTGACCTGGCTCCGGGGGCCTCACTCAGGAGACCCTGGAGGCCGCTTCAGCAGCCACGGCGAGACATTCGCGAATCTCAGCCATCGGGTTGTCGGGATGCTCCTCGTATTCGAGCGACAGCGCCCCGTCCGCCGGAAACCGCACTTTTTTCAACGCATGGAACACGCCCATCACATCGAGGTGACCCTTCCCCAGAATCACGCCCGTGGTCTTGTCCTTCCTTTCGGCCACGTCCTTGAGATGAACTCCATAGAGGCGGCCAGCCATGCGTGTGATTGCCTCGACTGGATCCTGATCTGAACGGATGAAATGCCCGAGGTCGGCGGTGAACCCAATACGCGGATCGCTGCCCTTCACCGCATTGAGGCAGTCGTCGATGGTCGAGTACTGCGATCCCGGACCGTGGTTGTGGATCGCGATGCGGAGATCATAGGCGGCCACGAGCTTGTTGAGGCTCTCGAACGCATCCGGCGCGGGATTGGCGGTGATGATCGGGATCTTCGCCGCGCTCACAAACTTGAAGAAGGCGTCGTTTGCCGCGTGGTCCTTTGAGAAGGCCTGCACGCCGTGGCCACTGATGGAGATGCCCCTGCGTGCACAGGCGTCCTTCATTTCCTGGATCTTGATCGCATCGCGGGTCGCCGGAAAATGCAGGCGGAAGAACTCGATGCGTCCGAGTCCCAGTTCGCGCGTCCTGTCCAGCGCGCCTTCGACACCAAACGCGCGGAAACAATAACTCTGAATCCCCATGGGGAAATCGCCGTAGATCTTGCGCGGGCGGGGAGACATGTCCGCGAGGAGGCGCGGCACATCGAACCAGGTGGCGCCAGCCGCGGCGGCGGCACTCAGGGTGCGGGAAAGAAAGCGTCTGCGGTTCATGGGGCCGCATGATGGAATCGCAGTCGCCTCAAGGCCAGCGCGAAGCGGATCACCGGACGAAATCCTGCACGCCCGGCGCGTCTTTGAAATCCCGTCGTTTCAATCGGGCAGCGACCGGCTGCCGTCGCGACAGAAAATCAGGCCGGCTGAACCGGCTGGCGTTCGTGCACCCAGAAACGGGTGACGACGAGGTGACCCTGGCGCACATCGTAACCCCATTCCGTGTCGAGCATCTCGGCGGGATTGGCATTGGCGCCTCCCTGAAGCGCCACACGCTGCAGACGGC
This sequence comes from Opitutaceae bacterium, assembly GCA_017994935.1. GTDB lineage: Bacteria > Verrucomicrobiota > Verrucomicrobiia > Opitutales > Opitutaceae > UBA6669. The sequence goes on along the minus strand of JAGOJU010000059.1, from coordinate 14,025 downwards.
TCCATTCGCGCACCGCAAGGAGACGGGCGGATACAAACGCCTCTTCAACCGAAGTGAACACCCCACACGACTTCGTGCGCTGCGTCGGCTGCCCGTCTTTTCCCACCTCAAGGGAAAACTGCAGCACCGTGAACGCCGTGGTTGTTGACTTCAGATTTTCCATGCAAGGAAGACTACAACTTTGTCCCGGAAAAGCTAGGGATTTGTCCTCAGTAGTATTGCGAATTCTCCTTCAGCTGCTGAGTGGTTTTGTCCGCAATTTTGAGGGTAATCTCCGGTGGTTTCAGCGTTTTGGCATGCTCCCCGCAATATCCGTCGCAAGACGCGCCACAGCCCGGCTCAACTGCCGAGCGAGTTCGCCGAAGTCATGCCCGTCCCATGCAAGGTCCGTGACTGCGAATTCGCCCTGCGCCACGGGCGCGCCGTCCGTCGCAGCAACGATCTGATAGCCAGCCGAAAACAGGACTCCCGAACCGCCGGCCCGGGGCGCGTTTCCCTCGCACCGCATGACACGAACCCGCAAATCCCACTGGCGGGTCTCACCCGCACCCAGCGGAAACGATGCCACCGAGGACACTCCCATCACCGCTGCCAGCCGTTCCTTCAGCACACGCTGGATGCCGGCCTCCAGGGGCTCGGCCCAGCGCGAAAAATCCTCGTAGCGCACTTCATTCTCTCCCGCCCGCACCACCATGCTCCTTGAATTTCGCAGGTACGCGGGCAGCTCAATCGATCGGATCGCCACCCTGCCCTCCGACCCGGGAGCCGCAGCAACCGGCGCATCTGCGGCGGCAGGGTCATCCATCACATAGTAACGGGTCGGATCCGCTGCAGCCTCGGGGAGAATTGAACACCCGGGTCCGGCAAGCACGGCGAGAAGCAAGACTGCCACCACCACGCCGGCAGGCATTGCCGGGCGAACCGTCCGTGCGATTCCCTTCACCTTCATGTTCCCTGGATAATGTGTCATTGAGGTGCCTTCCTTCCCGTGAGCAGCGAGTTTGGATTGCGCTCGAGAAAATCCGTCAGCCGCTGGATCGAGGCGGCAGCCTCTGCAAAGCGCGCAAGTGCGATGCCAGCCTCCTCCCCGAGTCCGCTCTGCGCATGGATGAAGGCCTGCGCCGTGGCGGCCGCCGAGGCGAACGAGGCCAGCGTGCTCCGCGCCTGCGAAAGCGTGTCCGCCAGCTGCGCCGCAGTCGGCTGGAGCGTGCTGTCAAGTCGGCCAAGCGTGGTGCGAAACTCAACCAGCGCGGCATTCAGGTTCTCGACGGCCTTCGGAAACTCCTTCGACGACGCAAGGGCGTCCAGGGACCGGCCGGCCTTCGTCCACTCCTGGGAAAGTCCCGCAAGGTCGAGTCCGTTGATCTGCCGGCGCATGTCGACCAGAAGGCCGCGAATTTCCTTCGCAAGGCCGGCAAAGTCCACATGCCTCAAGTCCACAAGGATCTCATCGAGGTTTGCCTGAAACTCCTTGATCGTGGAATCCATGGCAGGCACCACCGCGAATCTGGTATCGGCGGCCGACGCCGGCCGCGCCGGAAACTCCTTCGGATCCACAAAATTCAGCTCCACATAGAGCAGTCCGGTCGCCAGCCCAAGCACTCCCAACTGCGCGCGCAGCCCCTCGTCGATCAGCTTCTGGAGCTCACGGCGGTTCGAAAGATCGATCAACGTGCCCTTCTCGTCCATCAACGAACTGCGGCTCAACTCGCAGACCACGGCCACGACCGACTGGTTCTTCGCCGGCGCATACCGGATGTTGAGATCCACCACACGACCGACACGCACGCCGCGCAGCTTGACGGGCGAACCCAGGTCGAGGCCTTGAATCGACTCGTTGAAATAGACTATGAAACGCTCCGGCTTGGCAAAAAGGTTGATCCCGCCGAACGAGAACAGCGCTACGAGCACGAGAAGGATGGCTCCCAGGACAAAAAAACCTACGAGCGCGGGACTGGCCTTGTATTTCACTGGTTTGGAATAGACAGAAAGTCTCGGCGTTGTTCAACGCAGGGTTTGCAGCGGATTCACGCCGGGGATGCAGGTTCGGCCGCAGGAACGCGGCAGGACGCGTCGTCGCGCCTGAGAAATTCCCTCACCCGGGGATCGGTGCTGCTCTGCTCCAGTTCGCGCGGACTGCCCGTGGCAATGATGCCCTTTTCAGACTTGTCCAGCATGATGAGGCGGTCGCCGATCCGGAATATGCTGTCGAGTTCGTGCGACACCACCACACAAGTCGTGCCGCGTGTCGCGCGGATCTGAAGAATGAGTTCGTCAATCTCCCGCGAGGTTACGGGATCCAGCCCGGCGGAAGGCTCGTCAAAGAACACAATGGCCGGATCCAGCGCGAGCGCGCGGGCCAGTCCCGCCCTCTTTTTCATTCCGCCGGAAATCGCAGCCGGAAAGAAATCCTCGTATCCGGTCAATCCCACCTGGGACAGTTTCAATCTGACCAGGTCATCGACCTCGCGCGCACTCAGGTTCGTGTACTCCTGCAGAGGCAGCGCCACATTCTCGCGGAGCGTCAGGGAGGTCCACAGGGCCGCGCTCTGGAAAAGGACTCCGAAGGTCTTGAGGAGTTCGCGCCGCGTCGCTGCATCTCCATCCGCAAACGGCTGGCCGAAGTAGGAGACCTCCCCGTGCATGGGCCGACGGAGGCCGATCATGTTGCGCAACAGAGTGCTCTTCCCACAGCCCGATCCTCCGATGATGAAGAACACTTCTCCACGTCCCACGGAAAAATTGATCCGCTGCAGCAGGACACGCCCATCATAGCCGCAATCCAGGTCCTTCACTTCGATTGCCGGTGAGGGGTCTGTCATGGGCTCAAAGTCCAAGGATGTTGAAGACAACCGCAAACACGGCATCGGCAACAATCACCATGAGGATTCCCGTCACCACCGCCGAGGTCGCCGCCCGCCCCACTCCCGCGGCGCTGCGGTCCGCCTGGAGGCCTCGCAGGCAGCCGGAGAATCCAATCAGCAGACCAAACACCACGGCCTTGATGAGACCCGTCGAAATATCGGAGAGGTCAACGATGGTCTGCATTTCCACCCAATAGGCGCTCGGCGGAATCTCCAGGACGGTCTTCGCCACCAGCATGCCTCCGAGGACTCCGAGCAGGTTCGCATATATCGCAAGCAGGGGCATCATGACCCCGAGCGCGATCAGGCGGGGCATCACCAGAAAGTCGATCGGAAGGATGCCAAGGCTTTCGAGGGCGTCGATCTCCTCGCCCGCCTTCATGTTGCCGATGGTAGCCGCAAAGGCGGCACCCGTGCGCCCAGCCATAATGACCGCCGCCATCATGGGCCCCATCTCCCGCACCACCGCGAGACCCACCAGATCCGCAACATAGATGTCCGCTCCAAACTGGCGCAGCTGCACGGCCGCCTGATAGGCCATGATCAGGCCGACGAGCAGGCTGATCAGGCTCACGATCGGCAGGGCCATCGCTCCGCATTGCTGCATTTCAGAAAGGCAGTCGCGCCATCGGAATCGTTGCGGCTGCCGCGAGAGCCGGAACGCACTCAGCACACATTCGCCGACGAAGGTGTACATGCTCCGCGAACGCAGGGCGAGTTCGTGGGTCGCAAGTCCGACTCGCGTCAAAATATCCTTCCTCACACCATCTTCGCTCCCACTCGCCGCACTCGCGGCGGGCTCCAGCCTGGCCAGCATCGCCCGGACGTCGGCCGGAAGCAGAGACTCATCCCACTGGACGCCGCGCCCGGTGGCCCAGCGTTTCGCATCGTTCGCAAACAGGAGCAGCGAACTGTCCCACTCCTGCACCCCCGTCATCTGAAGGGTCAAACGCGCCGGCGTGCGACCTCGCATCAACGCCTCGAAATCCGCCCGCCTTTCGGCAATGCGCCACCGGCCCGTCAATTCCACGATGACAGAATCGCCATGTTCCCGGACATCGGCGCGTGCGGGTCGGAACTCGGGTGAAACCGGCATTGGCGGGAAAATCAGCGAGTCCCTTCTTCACCGCAAAGCCAAACTGCTTGCACCCTCGCTAAAGATTTCAGGATCCTTGGGCCTCCATGCATCTGCGCACCGCATTTTTCGACCTCGATGGCACGCTGGTGGACCACTTTGCCGCCATCCATCGCAGCTACGTCCACACGCTGCCCCAACTGGGATTGCCGGCCCCCACGCTGGCACAGGTGCGCGACGCCGTGGGAGGGGGTCTGGATCGCGCCATGCTGCGTTTTGTCACGCCAGCACAATTGCCCGCAGCACTCGCCATCTATCGCCCGTATTTTGATCGCACGATGCTCGACGACGTCGTCCTGCTTCCCGGAGCGCGCGAAGCCCTGGAATCGCTTTCAGCACGGCGCGTCGCCTGCGCTGTCCTTACCAACAAGGACGGCCCGGCCTCGCGCCGGCTTTGCCAGCACCTGGGCATCACTCCGTGGCTGAAAGGCATTTTCGGCGCCCACGACACGCCATGGCTCAAGCCGGATGTCCGAGTCGTGAAACACGTGCTGGCAGAAATGAAACTCCCCGCAGAAGGGTTGCTGATGGTCGGTGACTCTCCCTTCGATGTCCAGACGGGCATCCTCTCGGGTTTTCCCTGCTGGGCCGTCACCACCGGCACCCACAGCTCCGACCAGCTTCAAGCCGCGGGTGCCGCGCGCGTGTTCCCCGACCTGCCCGCCCTGATGTCGGCGCTCCTCGCCGAGATTCCGCAGTCCTGAACATGGGCCACGCTCCCTGTTCCGTCGCCTTTATAGCCGGGTCCGGCACCCGTTTTCAATGCCGTCTTCCCGCACCGGACTCCTGGGCGTTTGCGTTTTTGTGAGCGACCGCTTCTAACACTCTCCCGGTTTCGCATCGCATTGGCCTCGTCGTCACACTCCCCATCCCCCGCCGCAAGCCTCACCGGCGTGCTTGAGCGCATCCTTTTTCTGAACGAGGAGAACCACTACACGATCGCCGAATTCCGCCGTGATGAAGGATCGGGGGCGCAGCCTTCGGGTGCAGACAGGGTGACGATTGTAGGCGCGCTGCCCGGCGTGCAATGCGGGGAGACGCTTTTCCTCACCGGAGAATGGACCCGCCACAGCCAGCACGGCGATCAGTTCAAGATTGCCTCATTCCGTTCGGAACTGCCCGCAAGCGTGTACGGAATCCGCAAGTTTCTCGGCAGCGGGCTCGTACCCGGGATCGGAAAGACCTACGCTGAAAAGATCGTCGACGCCTTCGGCACCGACACCCTGCGCGTCCTCAGCGAGGAGTCCGCCAAATTGCGCTCGGTCCCGGGCATCGGCCCCAAACGCGCCCGCGCAATCCGCGCCGCGTGGGACGAACAGAAGACGTTCCGCGAACTCTACATCTTCCTCCAGACCTACGGCGTCACGCCCGGCCAGTGCCTAAAACTGGTGAAGCAGTTCGGCAGCGCGGCCAGGGACATCCTGACAACCGAACCTTACCGCGTCGCCCGCGAGATCGATGGCATCGGATTCCGGACCGCGGACCGCATCGCCATCAACCTGGGTTTTGCAAACGACGCGCCACCGCGGCTGGACGCCGGTCTGCTCTACGGGTTCGAGTCCCTCCAGGACGAGGGGCACACCGCAATGCGCGACGTCGATCTTCGGGATCACTGCGCCGCACTCCTGGAAACCTCCGCGGCCCGTCTCGAGGAGCGCATCGATAACCTGGTGAAAACCGCCGCGCTGGTCCGCCATTGGCCAACCTCCGTGGACCCCAGGAGTGCTCCGCTGCCGGGGTCCGGCATTCTCCAGTTACCGCACAACCAGCGCTGGGAACAGAAGATCGCCGACGTCGTGGCACGCCTGCGCAGCAATGCAAGCGGCCTGCCGCCGATCCGGATTCCCGCTGCGCTCACCTGGGCGGAGGAGAAGGCCGGATTCACCTTTGCAGAGCAGCAGCGCATCGCCGTGCAGACCGCGCTCGCCCAAAAGTTCTCGATCCTCACCGGAGGACCGGGCACAGGAAAGACGACCATCGTGCGCGCATTGGTCGAGATCCTGAAGGCAAAACGCGTCCGCGTCACTCTGGCCGCCCCGACAGGCCGGGCCGCGCAACGACTCGCTGAAACCACCGGCGGCTTCGCCTCCACCATCCATCGGCTCCTGCGCTTCGACCCCGCCAAGGGAAACTTCTCCCTCAACGAATCGCATCCGCTGCCCACCGATTTCCTTGTTGTCGACGAAGCCTCAATGCTCGACACGCGACTTGCCGCCGCGTTGCTGCAGGCGGTGCCCGCCCGGGCTCACCTGCTGCTCGTGGGCGACACGGACCAGCTGCCCAGCGTCGGACCCGGCAACGTGCTGAAGGACCTGATTGCCTCGGGACTCGCCCCGGTCACCAGCCTGCAGGTCATCTATCGCCAGGAGGGACAGAGCGGGATTGTCACAACCGCGCATGCCATCAACTCCGGCGACCCTGCCCTTCCTCCCGCGGTCAGACAGGTGGGAGACATCCCTTCCTGGAGCGACCTCAGTTTCGTCGTGTCCGACTCTCCCGAGGACACACTCCAAAAGGTCATCCAGCTCTGCCGCAGTTTCATCCCGTCGCTCGACCAGAGGATCAACCCGATTCAGGATGTCCAGGTGCTCGCGCCCATGCACAAGGGCCTTGCCGGTGTGGGAAACCTGAACTCGCAACTCCAGTCCGTGCTCAACCCAGCGCCACGCGCCATCAGATGGGGAGGTGTCGAGTTCAGGCAAGGCGACAAGGTGATCCAGCTTCGCAACAACTACGACAAGGTTCTTTTCAACGGCGACATCGGCACCGTGACCGCGGTCGACCCGGAAGCCGGAACCCTAGCCGCCTCGTTCGACGGCACATCCCATGAATTCACCCGGGGAGACCTGAGCGACCTGGCGCTCGCCTACGCCATCAGCATCCACAAGTCTCAGGGCAGCGAATTCCCCATCGTGGTGGTCCCGCTTCTCAAGGGACACTTCATGATGCTCCAACGAAACCTGCTCTACACGGCCATTACGCGCGGCAGGAGGAAGGTGTTTCTTGTCGGTGAACCGGCGGCCTACGGCATGGCGGTGCGAAATAGCGAGGCGAGGCTTCGGGTGACACACCTCCGCGAAAAACTCGCCGCCATCCTGCCCGGATCCCATGCCGCCAGGCATTGACAGATGGCCGGATAAACACCGGGTTCCAAAGCAGCACCGCGCTCCTGCCCGGGTCGTGACGCTTTTGCGCCAGCGCGCCGCCAACAGTACGCACTTGGCGCCGGCACCTGCGCCACTATGCTGGGTCAGACTATCCATGAAAATCGCCTCCCGGCTGGTTGCAGCCTTTGTCCTCCCAATGCTGGCGCTCCGCGCAGTGCCGACTCAGGCCGATTCACCGGTCAACGTGGCAGGCTTTGCGCACGTCCGCACGGTCGGTGGCATCCAGGAATATGCCCTCGAACGGAACGGTCTCCAGGTGCTGCTCCTCCCTGACCACTCGGCACCCGTGCTCACGTTCATGGTGACCTACCGCGTCGGTTCCCGCAACGAGGTCACGGGAACCACCGGAGCCACCCATCTGCTTGAGCATCTCATGTTCAAGGGTACTCCCACCCACAACCGGGAAATGGGCACCAGCCTTGACCAGTTTCTGGAGAGCGTCGGCGCCATTTCAAACGCCACGACCTGGCTCGACCGCACCAACTACTTCGCAAACCTCGGGAGCGAACATCTCGAAAAGGTCGTCGAACTGGAGGCCGACCGCATGCGCAACCTGCGCCTGCGCGAGGAAGACCGTAGGCCCGAGATGACCGTTGTGCGCAATGAATTCGAGATCGGCGAAAATGATCCGCTCAGGGTGCTCGATCGCGAAATCACCGCCGCCGCCTACGTCGCCCACCCGTATCACCACAGCACCATTGGCTGGCGCAGCGACATCGAGAATGTGCCGATCGAAAAGCTGCGGGAGTTCTACAACACCTTCTACTGGCCGGATAATGCGACCGTCACGATCGTCGGTGATTTCCAGCCCGCGACCGCACTCGCCCTGATCGACAAGTATTACGGCACCTACCCCCGCGCACCCAAACCCATTCCAGTCGTCTACACCGTCGAGCCGGCCCAGACGGGCCCCCGACGCGTCGTCTGCAAGCTCGCCGGTCAGCTGGGCATCGTCGGCATCGGCTACAAGATCCCGTCAGGCCGGGATCCCGATGCCGCGGCGCTGGCGGTCCTCAGCGCGATCCTCACCTCGGGAAAAAGCAGCCGCTTCTACAGGGCGCTGACCGACAGGAATCTCACGATGAACGTGCAGGGCGACGCCGGCATGTTTCACGATCCCTCACTCATCAGTCTCTACGCGTCACTCGCACCCGGAGCCACCCATGACCAGGTGGAAAAGATCATGGTTTCGGAAATCGAGACTCTGAAGAAGAGCGGCGTCACCGGTACCGAGGTCAGCGGCGCAGTCAACCAGCTGCTCGCGGCTTCAGCCTTTGCGCGCGACGGATCCTTTGCGATCGCAAGTGCGATCAATGAATTCATCGCGGCCGGCGACTGGACTTTGTTCGTCACCATCGACGATGCACTGCGCAAGGTCACCCCCGATGACATCCGGCGGGTCGCAAACCGGTACCTCCAGGAGGACCAGAGCACGACAGGCTGGTTTGTCCCGACAGTGGCCGATGCCACCCACGAATGAATCCCGGGCGACGTTCTCTCCTTCCAATGAAACCGAATTTCTCCCCGTCCCTTCCGACACCCGTTCCAGGCTTGTTGCCGGTCGCTCCATTGAAGTTCCCATGGGCGTCCGCGATGGTCTTGCTGTCCGCCCTGCTGCACCTGTTTTCCCTGGGCGCAAAGGCAGACCCTGCGACTTCCATGGCCGCACACGCTGTTCGCGCCAGGATTGCGGGCATTGACGTCATTGCCTACCCGACAGGAGTGAAGGACGTCGTGACCCTTCGCGGCTCGCTGCCCGCGGGCGACTATCTTTCGCCGGGATCGAATCCCGCGATCGCCACCCTCACGGGCGCAATGCTGGACAAGGGGACACAGCGTCAGGACAAGTTCGCCATCGCCGGCCGGCTCGAAGGAGTGGGCGCGCAACTCGGTTTCAGCGTGGGCGAAACCATGCTCACCTTCAGTGGAAAATGCCTCCGGAAGGACCTTCCGCTTGTGATTTCCCTCCTGGCGGAGCAGTTGCGGATTCCGAAATTCTCCGACGAGGAATTCGTCAAACTCAAGAATCAGATCGCGGGAGGCCTGCGACGCAATCTCGAGCGCACCGACTATCGTGCAAACGAGGCGTTCGTTCGATCCATCTATCCGGAAGGACACCCGAACCACCCGCCGTCAACCGCCGAGTTTCTCAAGGCCATCGACGATGCATCACTCCAGCAGGTTCGCGACTTTCATGCGGCCTGGTACGGTCCGAAGAAACTTACCCTCATCGTCGTGGGCGACGTCGATGTGCAGAGCCTTCAGACGGAGGTTCGGCACCATTTTGACGGATGGCGAGGGGGCAGATCCCTTCCCGCGTTTCAAAAGGCGCCAGCCGCCAGCCAACCGCGCGTAGAAACGGTACAGATGGCGGACAAGACCAATGTCAGCGTCATCATAGGTCAGACGACTCGCCTCCAGTACGCCGACCCTGATGCCCTCGCGCTGCGTGTCGCTGCCGCCGTGCTCGGCCGCGGATTCACGGGCCGGCTGATGGCCACGGTCCGTGACAAGGAGGGTCTGACGTACAGCATCCGTTCATGGGTTGCCAACGATGCCTTCGCCGACGGCGATTTTCAGATCAACGCCGAATTCAATCCTTCCCTCCTCGAAAAGGGCATCACCTCCACGGAACGGGAACTCAGGAACTGGCACGATCACGGCATCACCGCCGCGGAACTGGAACGGGTAAAGAAGGACCTTGTCGGCACCTTCAAGGTCGGCATGGCGACGACCGAAGGCCTTGCGGATTCCATTCTGATCTCGATTCATCGCGGCTATGGGGTCGATTGGCTCGATCGCTATCCGACGATGGTTGGTGCCCTGACGCTCGAGCAGGTGAACGGATCCATCAGGAGACACCTCAATCCGGACCGCATGACCGTGATCAGGGCCGGTACCGTGGGCGACAGTCCCAAGTCGTGACACTTCGCTTCGGCCTGCCTTCACCAGGCCGAATGCGTGATCTTTGCCTCAAGGGCGGCAACAGCCTGGGGCTCGAAATCGCCCAGGAAATCCAGCCCTGTCAGCTGCTCAATGGCGTCGATTGAACTGCCAAAGGCCGCAAGCGGGGCGCCAGCATCAGGATCCTGGGGAAAAACAAAAGCCTGGGCGCGGAGGCGGCCTTCGATCTCGTCGAGGATGATCATGAAGAAACGCTCCGGGATCGCCACACGCCGTGCCAGCCTTGCGGGCTTTCCGGAGAATATCGGACCGCAGAAAACCCAGACCTCCCCATATCGGGCGGGGTAATTGGTCGCAACACGCTGCTCAAGTTCCTTCCAGAGCCCGGCGTTGAGCGCATGCAATTGCGGAACCACATTGGACATGAGGAACGTCTCCCTCTGCGCAGCCTGCCCAAACCGCATGGCAATCGCGTAGTTCGGGGCCAGATGCCCCCGGTCGTAGCGACTTTTCCGATACGCGTCCGGGGCAACCTTCGCCATCGTGCGTTCGTCCACCTCAAATCCCTCGGGACGGGGAGGCGGAGGCTTCAGGCGATCCAGGTCCTGGATCCGATAGGCCGCCCAGACGGGGCTGCGCAGCGTTTCGCTGTAGCCGACGACATAGGCGGAATTCACGAGGACCCGGATGGTACCGTGGGGAAAGGTCGTCGGACGCGGCAAACCTCCGATCGCCAGCCGGCGGTCCCCCGTCCACTGAAGCACGCCCGTTGAATCGTCTCCATAGTACAGCTGCCACAGGTCCCACACCACCTCCACGGGTGATACGTGCTTTCCAGTGACGAAGGCGTTGCGAACAAGCTGAGCCACCTCGCGCTGTCGCACGTCGGGCTGCACCAGGTACCAGCCGCCAAGCGCACCGATCGCGACAAGGTTGAGCCACAGGAACGCACGCCCCAGTCGAAGGAGTCTCACCCACCCTCGCAGCGACATTCGCCCCGACATCACACGCGCCCCAGTTTTCGAATCGCCTTGTTGATGCGCGCCGGATCACAAGCTTCAGGCGCATACTCGGGGCCGACCCATTCGCGCCATTCACGCTGCAACTCCGTGCCCTCCGCAGCCAGTGCCTGCACCATGTCGTGATACGCCTTCGTGCTCCCGCAATCTTCGGGAGGTCCGGCGCGTTCCCCCGAAATGCACACGGGAAGGCGCTCCCCTTTCCCCGGCTCCATTTCTCCACCGAACGTGAGCTCAACCATCCAGCCTTCACCAAAATGATACCGGTAGAGGAAATGTTTCACACCCACCACATCGACGTCGCGCAGCGTGACATCCCGGTCGTCCTCGATGATCATTTCCTCCCGACGCAGGGGATTCCCATACCTGCGCTCGTCGAATTGAAAACTGTGAGTCTGGTAATCGTACCAGTCGAAGGCGATCTGCAGGATGTCATGCAACCGGGAAAGCCACATTCCTTCCCGCACGCAAAAGCGTCGCCAGACGCGCGGGCGACATCCGACCACCGCCGCATGAAGATAAAAGGATTTCTCGCGATTGCGCTTTTCCGAACGCCGACTGCCATCCTGAAGACCGATCATTTGTCGCATCCTCACCATGAAATCCGGGTGCCTCAATATCCAAAGCATCGCAGGCATCTTCTCGGGATTCCCGGCACAAGTCCGATTGATAAGGCACCCTGCGATGGGAGGCGGATAGCGCGAGACCTGTCCGCCCCCCAGTCCTGTGCGCTGTTGCGATTTCCCCTCAGAACCGGACCTTGACGTAGCCCTCCATGCGAAACGGCAGTTCGGCAAACACGATCTGACTGCCCGTATAGGCGTCACCGTTGTGGATCCAGTTTCGCTCGTTCGTGATATTCAGCAGATCCAGGTTGGCGGTCCATCGTTTCGTCTCATACGAAACCGAGAAATCGATCAGCACCTGATCGCGAATCATCCATTCCTTGTCGAGATTTCCGGCCTGTTCGCTCTGCCATGTGACCGTCGCCCCGGCACCCACGCCATTCCGCCAGCGGTATCGCAGGCTGCCATTGAGAAGCGTGTCTGGAAACCCAAGCAGCGGCCAGTCGCCTGTCGGTACCTGATTCGCATACGGATCGAATTCCCCTTCCGCGGTGCCCAGCCCACCAGGCCCGCGCCCCGCGACATATGCAGAATACACGGAACGTCCCCCGAGTTGAAACGGCCGCGATTGCAGATAGCGCCCGTTCTGAAAGGTCGCGTTGCCCGTCAGCTGGAACCGCGCGGTCGGCTGGTAGACCGCTTCGAGTTCGATTCCACGCACCTGAATGTTGTTCTTCCGTCCTCCAAGGGAGACGCGTGAACGGGTCTGGTCAAAGGCTGTCGCCGTGGTGTACAGCCTGTTCTCAAACCACGACGCCTTAGCGCCGATTTCCACAAGTTCGGAAAGGTTGCGAAAGTCCTCGCGGTTGATCTGGCCATCCGGCGTGTTGAGGATCACGCCGCCTCCCGTGACATTGCCCAGCGCTGAGCGCATGCGGTTGTGCGTCGCATAGATCGCGACTCGGGGAGCCATGCGATAGTTCAGGCTGTAGGCCTGGGAAAAGGCATCGACCGTTTCGGCATCCCGGAACGGAATTCCGGACGCGTCTGCAAGGGGGTCCCTCGCACGCGCAAAAAACACGTCCTCACGCCATCCGATCGTGGCGGAGAGTTTCGGCGTCACCTGGATGTCCTGCTGCCAAAAGTAGGCGGGATTCAGCGTCTCGCTGCGAACCGTCTCCGGGCTGTCATAGCTCGCAGGGAAGAATTCGCGCCCACCGGGACCGATGAAGCCATCAAAATACGAGTTCGAATACCCGGCCCGCTCGTCAAACACACGGGTGGGATTCGTGATGTCGAAGTTGTAGAAATACTCGTTGAAGTAGTTCGTGAAGCTTCGGCGCCCCTCGTAACGGACCGTCGCCCCCGCTGTCACCCGCTGCGGAATGCGCAGCAGCAAGAATTCGCCATGCAATTCGCTGCGGTTCTCCACGGTGTCCTGGGTCACGTATTCGGCATACTCAAATTGATGCACCCGGCGGCGGTTCACATGCTCGAACAGCGTGCGGTTGACCAGCGTCAGGGCCGGAGAAACAACGCGGGTGGCAACCGCCTGTCCTCTGACCACGTTGGCATTCGAAAAATCGCCCTTCGAGAAAAGCGTCGCATCCCGCGGAAGGATCACGGAGCTCGTGGCCGGTATGGGTCCGGGATAGGGCGACAGGTTCGCGGAGTCCCCCGTGTAATAGCGTCCGGAGTCAATCAGCTCCTGGGTGGGCCGGTTCACTCCGAGGATCTCCGGGGCGGCCTGCCAAAGGTATTGCACGACAAACTCGAACTGCGTCCCGTCATCGGGTTTCCAGGTCGCCGCCGCGAACACATCGAACCGGTCATCGCGCACATCGTTTTTCCTGAAATACGTCTGCCCGCCCTTGCCTTCCAGGCTCACGCGCCACGCAAGGCGATCGCTGACAGGGGCCGTCGCATCGATCTGTACCGAACCATTCAGGAAACTGGAGTCGCCCGGAGCCCAGGTACCCACCCGGGTCGTGATCACCGTGGACGCTCCGGAGAACTGCGGCTTTTTGGTCACATAGTTGACGTAGCCGCCCTGAAAATATCCCGCACCAAAAACGGCCGATCCCGGACCGCGCACAAGGTCGACCGCCTCAACGCCGTTGAACGACGGGAAGTAGCCATAGAGGTTGTAGCTGAGGCGCTGTCCGTTGAGATAGGTTTCCGCGGTGTCACCCCGCAGATTCGGCACGGTCGTCTTGCCGTAGCTCGCGCCCGCGTAGCTTCCCGGCGAATACAGCAGGATCTCCCGCACCCCGTGGATCTGCCGCTCATTGAACAGCGCTGTCGTCAGCGTGCTGACCGAACGCGGCGTCCCGAGCAGGTCGCGTGCATCGCCGAAGACTGAGGAGACTT
>JAGOJU010000123.1 GCA_017994935.1 Opitutaceae bacterium | reverse complement strand
GCGACAGGCAGTTCTCACAGCCCAAGCATGAAATTCAGCGTGCGGTCCGCCTCGCCGGGCAGGTGTTCGTGGGAGAAGTCCGGGTAGAGTGTCATCTGTTTCGCACTGGTGATCTTGTTGTAGGCAGCGAACTGGGTGCTCGGCGGGCAGATGGGATCCATGAGTCCAACATGCATCAGGACTTCGGCGCGGATGCGGGGAGCGAGGAACTGAACGTCAATATATCCGAGGCGATTGAAGACTTCGTGCTCCCGCTCATGACAGGGGTCGAAGGATCGGAAGTAGTCGCGAAGCTCCTGATAGGCATCCTTCGCCAGATCCATTTCCCAGGTACGCAGATAGTCGCAGAGAAATGGATACACAGGGACCGCACGCCGGATGCGCGGCTCCAGCGCGGCGCAGGCGAGGGTGAGCGCGCCTCCCTGCGAGGGTCCCATGGCACCCACGCGCGCGGGATCGACTTCCGGCAGGCGCATGACAATCCGTGCGAGCTGGGCTGTATCCAGAAAGATCTGACGATAGAGCAGGTGCCTTGGATCGTCGTCATCCAGTCCGCGGATGATGTGTCCTCTCAGCGTGTTTCCAATCACGCCCCCCCTATCCTCGGAACGCCCGCCCTGACCGCGGCAGTCCATCGCGGCCACGCACATCCCCTGGGAAACATAGGCGAGCTTGGGTGCCCAGTCGCCGCTGTGCTGGCTGTAGCCGTGAAACTGGAGAACCGCTGCGGCGGACCTTGCTCCGGACGGGCGAAGATATTTGGCGTAGATTCTTTCGCCGCCGACGCCGGTGAACGTGAGGTCGAAGCATTCGACTCCGCGGACCTTCAGGGACTTGTTCGTCCTGAATTCGGGCTTGGGATCGGTGGCGTCCAATTCGCGCAGGGCTTCATCCCAGAAGCCATCGAAGTCTGCGGGGCGCGGGTTGCGGCCCTGATACGTGCGAAGTTCCTCCAGGGGTTTGTCGATGAGTGGCATGGCGGGGAATTGCCATGCTCGAAATCAGGAAACAGGCGGATCCGCAATGCAGCAATGCACCCGGAGGTCCGTTGGAGGCAAAGCTGTGAGCACGCGCCTGTTATTTCCCCAGTACAGCTGGAGATTTCTTCAGCTTGTTGATCTTCGGCTTGATCACGACCTGGCAGTAGCCCTCGTTCGGATGTTTGCGGTAGTAGTCCTGGTGATACGATTCGGCAGGGTAGAACTTTTCCAGCGGAACGATCTCGGTCACGATTTTTCCGCCCCATGCCGTCTGGGCAGCCTCCATCGACTCCCTTGCCACCGCCCTCTGGCCGTCACTCGCGGTCAAAATGATCGAGCGGTATTGTGTACCCTCGTCGGCACCCTGCCGGTTGAGCGTGGTGGGGTCATGGATGTTCCAGAAATAGTCCACGATTTTCCGGTAGCTTGTCACGTTGGGATCGAATTCGATCCGCACGACTTCTGCGTGACCGGTGCTGCCGGTGCAGACTTCCCGGTAGGAGGGATTCCTATCATGTCCGCCGGCATATCCGCTGACGACGTCCTTCACCCCTGGCAGCATTTCGTAGGCTGCCTCCGTGCACCAGAAACATCCACCGCCAAGATAGGCGAATTCGGAGGCGGTGGAGGCGGTTGGCGGAGAGGCTGCTGAAAGCGGCGAAGTGGAGAAGGCAGGCATGGAGAGGAGGAGGGAAACCGCAAGGATGGGTAATCTGTTCATGGCAGTGTGAAAGGAAATGATCCAGGAATGGAAAAATCGCAATGGCACGCGGAGCCCCCGGTGGTGTCCAATGAGCAATACAATCTGAAGTTTCAATGACGCCTGCTCCCGCGATCCACTACCGATGAGTCCGCTGCGCCCCCTTATTCTCTCTCAACCCGCTGTTTTGGCGTCGCTTGCGGTTGCCCTGGTTTTGACGGTCGGAACGGCGACGCTGGGGGTGGTTTCAACCCGCCGCGTGGTTGAAACCAATGCCCGGGCTTCGGAGATTCATGCGAGAATTCTGACGATCCAGCAGACAATGACAACGCTTGCGGATGCGGAGACGGGGCAGCGGGGGTACCTGCTGACGGGCGATGGGAAGTACCTGGAGCCGTATCGCGCTGCTTTCGGAAGAATCGAACCGCTGATGACGGAATTGAGGCGGCGTTTTGGTGGTCATCCGGAAAGACTGGAAACCCTGGACAGGCTTGCACCGCTGATCCGTGCAAAGAGGGAGGAAATGGAGACGACGGTTTCCCTGAAGGAGAAGGGAGCCATGGCGGCCGCGCTCAACATTATCGAGACCGATGACGGGCTCACGGCGATGGCTTCCATCCGCAGGATTCTTACGGGAATGGAGATCCGTGAAGTGCGCGACTTGAAGAACGAGGGTGACCGCCTTGAGGAGCGGGCGTATCAGTTCCAGTTCCTGATTCTAGGCATGATCGGTGTGGCTATTGCCCTATCGGCCGTTTCGGCCGCCCTGCTGGTGCGGCGCCTGCGAGAGCTCGCGACGATGGTGACCGTTTGTGCATGGACGAAACGGGTCAAATGGAGGGGACAGTGGGTCTCGTTCGAGGAGTTTCTCGAGCAGCGGTTCAAGCTGCGATTCACCCACGGCATGTCGGAAGAGGCCGCGCGCCAGTTCCAGGTCGAAGCCCACGAGGTGCACGAAGCCGATTCGCCCCGCGTTCCTCCGAAGTCCTCCTGACAGCGGGTGGAATCCCTTGTCTGCCGGATGCCCGTCAGGTGCGCGTGAGGCGCCGGTACTTGATGCGTTTGGGCGTATCCGCGTCGTGGCCTTTGCGGCGACGGTAGTCCTCGAGGTAGCTCGAGAAGTTCCCTGCGAAGGCGTGCACGGTGCTTTCCCCCTCGAACGCGAGGATGTGCGTGGCGACGCGATCGAGGAACCAGCGGTCGTGCGAAACGACGACGGCGCATCCCGCAAAGGTTTCCAGCGCCTCCTCCAGCGCGCGGATGGAATTCACATCGAGGTCGTTGGTAGGCTCGTCGAGAAGGATGAGATTCGCGCCCTCCTTGAGCAGACGCGCGAGATGCACGCGGTTGCGCTCGCCGCCGGAGAGCACGCCGACCTTCTTCTGCTGATCGGCGCCGGTGAAGCCGAACTGTGCGCAGTAGGCGCGGGCGTTCACGTCGCGTCCCCCGAGGTCCAGGATCTCCTCACCGCCGCTGATCGCCTCGTAGATCGTCTGCCCGTCGGGCAGCGAGTCGCGTGATTGATCGACATGCGCGATGCGTACGGTGTCTCCGATGCGGAGCGTTCCGCGATCCGGCTTCTCTGCTCCCACGATCATGCGGAACAGGGTGGTCTTGCCCGCACCGTTGGGTCCGACAACGCCGACGATTCCCCCTGGTGGCAGCGTGAAGGAGAGGTTTTCAAAAAGGAGCCGGTCGCCATAGGCCTTGGCAATCGCCTGGGCTTCCACGACGAGGGTTCCGAGCCGTGGGCCGGGTGGAATCACCAGTTCAAACTCACGCTCCTTTTCTACGACACTCTCCTTGAGCATGTTTTCGTAGGCGCTGATGCGCGCCTGGGACTTTGCCACCCGAGCCTTGGCGGATTTGCGGATCCAATCGAGTTCACGGGCCATGGCTTTCTGCCGTCGATCCTCGGTGCGCTGCTCCACGGCCGCCTTGCGCTGCTTCTGTTCCAGCCACTGAGAGTAGTTTCCCTTCCACGGGATCCCATGCCCGCGGTCGAGTTCGAGGATCCATTGGGCGACATTGTCGAGGAAATACCGGTCATGTGTGACTGCAATAACCGTGCCTTCGTAGCGGGCCAGGTGCTGTTCAAGCCAGTGTACGCTCTCGGCGTCGAGGTGGTTGGTGGGTTCGTCGAGCAGGAGGATCGCCGGCTTCTGGAGCAGAAGCCGCGCGAGTGCGACACGCCGTCGTTCGCCGCCGGAAAGCTGATCGACGCTCTGGTCGGGTGGTGGGCAGCGAAGGGCATCCATTGCCATTTCGACCTGCGGAGCGACATCCCAGGCGCCGAGGTGATCAATCCTGTCCTGAAGTTCCGCCTGCCGGTTCGCGATCCTGTCGCGCGCGGCATCATCAGGTGCGTCATTCAATTCGTCCCATGTCGCATCATACGCCGCGACGAGATCGTGAAGTGCCTTCACGCCCTCCTCGACGCAGGCCCTCACTGTGGCGCCCGGCGTGAGGGAAGGCTCCTGTTCAAGAAAACCAACAGGGTAACCCGGTTCAAAATGGACGCTGCCGTCAATGTCGGTGTCCCTTCCCGCGAGGATGCGCAGAAGCGAGGACTTGCCGGAGCCGTTGAGCCCAAGAACGCCGATCTTTGCGCCGTGGAAAAAGGACAGCGAGATGTCGCGAAGGATCTCCTTGCGTTCGATTTTCTTCGAAACGCCGAGCATGGAAAAAATCACCTTGGGCTCTTCTGCTTTGGCCATGATGGAAAAGGGGAGGGAGAGGTTTCGAAGAAGCTGAACGGGTGCGCTGCGTCCAGACAATCCGGAGTCGCACGTCCACAATGCGGTGCGCTGGGAAACCGGCAGAGCCGTCGCGCCCGAGGGATCCCCGTGCCCGGCCCGGAGCTCACTTCAACCTCAGCTCCACGCGCGATCCGGTCGCGACCGGGGAAACAACAAACACCCGTTCAGGCGCGACTTCACCCGACTGAAGGAGAGCGCCCCGCAGGTGCTGGGCGCGGGCATTTGCCAGAGTGAACAGGTCGTTCTCGCCAATCGCGATCCTGTCCGCGAGACGCGTGATCATTTCGTCCGTGGTGAAGGAAGGCGCGGGAAACGCGGGTGTGGGAGCTGGTGATGGAGAGGCTGCTGTAACGGCAGTGCTCTGGGGCTGTGGCGGGGCTTCCTGCCCGCTTCCCGAGAAAAACCTGCGGACGCGTGCGATGAATCCCGGGCTTCGAGGGCTTTCCTCGACAGCGGGTGCAGGCTGTGGCGCAACGGGTTCAGGCGCGGGCGAGACCAGATCAGGAAAGGCCGCGGCAAAGAGCCGGGCAACGGTGAGGTCACGGTTGGCCTGGGACATGACCGTATCGCCGCCCACTTGGGTATCTGCGACCGTGTCGCGAACGCCGGAAAATTCCGATCGGATCTCAGATTCCACCCTTGCGCGTTGCAGTGCGATACGATCCGCAACGGGGTCGAATCCTCCGGCGAGGTCCAGTTTAAGGGAGGGTCGGTTGGCAAGTGCCTTGGCGACGGTGGCGAGTTTGCCTGATTCGGAGTCAAGCGGAGTCGTGACTCCTGGCTCAAATTTCTGGAAGGCAAGTTCCTCCCCACCTCCGCCAAACATGCTTCCGAGCAAGGCGAACGGAGAGGTGGCGGCCTTGGCTAGAAGGTTGCTGATGACCCTCCACACGACGCGCCCAATCCGGAAACTGGGATCGTCGAGGCTGCCTTGAACAGGGACATCGATGACAATCTGGCCGGAGCTGTCCTTCAGCAGCGCGATGGCGAGCGTAATCGGCAGTTTCAGGGCATCGGCGCTCCCGTTACTTTCGCCGAGGGTGAACTGCTCAAGAGTCACGACGTCGGAGCTGTCGATGGTGCGGTTGTCGAGTTTGAATCCGATCGCGAGGGAGAGGGCGCCTTTCTCAAAGGTGTGGCCGGTGTATTTTGCGATGTAGGGTCCAAGAGGTGAAAGCTCGATATCCTTGAAGTCGAGTTTGACGTCCGCGGTCGCCGGCGAGCCGAGAGGATTGAGTTGGCCGGAGATTTCAACAGGGGCGATGTCATTGACGACACCCTTGAGTTGAATGCTCC
>JAGOJU010000058.1 GCA_017994935.1 Opitutaceae bacterium | reverse complement strand
GAACAGCGTTAGATGACAGTATCTGGTGAGTCGTTAGCCGAGCGTACGCTTGGAGGATGATTTCGAAACCCGAAGGTCGGGAACGGACTGGCAGCGGACGGGGTGATCTACGAAACATCAAGATGAGCAACTCCAAACTGTACGTCGGCAATATGTCGTTCAAGACGACTGAAGACGACCTCCGCCAGCACTTCGGCCAATTCGGAAGCGTCGCCGACGTCTATGTCGCCATGGACAAGATGACCGGCCGCCCACGCGGCTTCGCGTTTGTCACCATGGGCACGCCCGAAGAAGCGAAACTCGCTGCTGAAAAGAGCAACGGCGTCGATCTCGGCGGCCGTCCTCTCACCGTCAATGAAGCCCGCCCGAAGGAAGAAAACGGCGGTCGCAGCTTCGGCGGCGGCGGTGGCGGCGGCGGTCGTGACCGCGGCGGCTACGGTGGCGGCGGCGGTCGTGACCGCGGCGGCTTCGGTGAGCGTCGCGAGCGTCGCTACTGACCGACCGGTCGGCTGGGCTGACCGCCATCGAATCGATCGATTCAACTGCAAGGCGAAGTGCTCCCGCGCTTCGCCTTTTTTGCGTCCTCACATTTTCTGTTCCGGATGAGTGATGTCCCGTCCCTTCCGCCTTTCGCCGCGCTCGCCCGCCACATGGAGGCGGTTCAGGCCTGTCGACGTTGCCCCCGCATGATCGGTCCGCCAGTTGTCGGTAGACCAGTCAATCACGGCATCCTGCTCATAGGTCAGGCTCCCGGGGAGAAGGAACCCAGGTTGCGGCGGCCGTTTGCCTGGACCGCCGGCAAGACACTCTTCCAATGGTTTCGGAATCATCTGGGGTGGACCGAAGAGGAGACTCGCGACCGCATCTACTTCTCCGCACTGTGCCGCTGCTTTCCCGGCAAGAAACCGGGCGGAGGGGACCGTATGCCCGCCGCGGAGGAAATCGAAAACTGTCGCCCATGGCTCGAGGCCGAGTTTGCACTGATCCGCCCAAGGCTGGTGCTTCTCGTAGGAAAAATGGCCATTGTCCAATTTCTACAGCTACACTCACTGGACGAAGCAGTCGGAAGGCTCTTTTCCCTGCACGCCTTTGGACATCGCACGGACTGTATTCCGCTCCCGCACCCCTCAGGCGCCTCAACGTGGCCGCGAGTGGAACCGGGAAAATCGCTGCTCCGGCATGCGATGGAACGGATCGCCGCGCATCCCGCTGTGAAAGCCGCAGCCGCAGGCCCCTCACGCACCATTTCGAACGAGGGTTGTCATCCACCAGTTTCCCATCCTAGAAAATCCTGATCCCGATCCATGCACGCCTTCCGAACGCTATTGCTAGCCTGCCTCCTCCTCACACCGGCCGTCGTTTTTGCCCAGCGCGAAAAGCTGCCGCCCGAAGATCTGGAAATCGTGGAAAAGACCTGGCCGACGGCCAAACGAACATCCACCGGGCTGCGAACGATGATCCTGCAGGACTCCGAAGGGACTTCCCCACAGAAGGGAGATGTCGTTTCAGTCGTTTATGTCGGCAAGCTCCTCGACGGTACGATCTTTGATCAGGCAACCGACCCGGCGCATCCCTTTACTTTCCGCGTCGGCCGTGGCCAGGTCATCGAGGCATGGGAAGAAGGCATGCAGCTTCTCAAGATCGGCCAGCGCCGCCTGTTCATCGTTCCTTTTGAACTGGGGTACGGAACGCGGGGAAATCCTCCCAAAATTCCGAGGAGGGCAACCCTGGTCTTTGAGGTCGAACTCCTTGCCATCAATCCATCAACCCCGCCCCACTCGACAACCCCCGCTTCGGGCAATTGACGCGGGCACCCGGCTGAAACGTGGTACGATGCAAATGCTACGCCGCGACATCTGCCAGTGTGACCACCGCTCGCTGGCGTCGTTGTTGAAGCCAGGCATCGACTGAATAGGCTGCCAGCCCTATCCAGATCAGCAGGAACGCACTTGCCCGGTCCCGTGAAAGCGGCTCTTGGTAGACGATCCAGCCGATGAGGAATTGGAGGGTCGGGGCCGCATACTGAAGCAACCCCAATGTCGTCAAACGCAGGCGATTCGCCCCATAGCCAAACAAAAGGAGGGGGATCGCCGTCACGACCCCGGTGCTCAGCACCCATGCGGTCGTCCCGAGGTCCACGTGCCCGAGCGCCCCGCGCCCATCAAGTGCGAGCCAAATGAGCCAAGCCGCCGCCAGAGGCGTCATCAGCGATGTCTCGACCATCAGTCCAACGATTGCGCTGGCGCCCGACTTCTTCCTCAGGAGACCGTAGAATCCAAACGTGAAGGCAAGTCCCAGTGCAATCCAAGGAAAGTGTCCGACCTTCAGTACGAGCACACCCACTCCAAGTGTAGCAACTCCAATTGCGAGCGCCTGAAGGGGCCGGAGCACCTCCTTGAGCACAATGCGGCCCAGGACGACGTTGAAGAGAGGCACCAGAAAATAACCAAGGCTGCATTCAATGACATGCCCCGCATTCACCGCCCAGATGTAGATCACCCAGTTGATGGTCAGCAGAAACCCGCTCGCGAGATTGAAACGAAGGATTCGACTGTCTCGAAAAGCCGCAAGAACCTCGGATACCGCACCCGACCAGATCATCAGGGCTCCGAACACAAAGAGCGACCACACCACCCGATGGGCAACCAGCTCAAACGGATCCACCCGGGCCATCTGCTTCCAATAGATCGGGACAATACCCCAAACCACGTAGCAAGTCAGCGCGGCAATCAATCCCCGTGTCGACTCCCCGGAAGATGAGCCGGATTTCATAGCCGTTCAGAGTCCCGCCCTCCCTGAAGCAGGTCAACCAAAGTCCAAGAGTGCCTCACCGGTGCTACCGACCCTCGCGGGCCCGCAATCGAAAATGACTATTTTCCGTATCCCTTGGCGGCCGTCGTATACTCATACTTCTCAGCAAACTCCCGCACCGCCTGTTCCCGGGCCATACGCCCATCTGTAACCTGTCCGCCGGCAATCAGTTCACCCATTCGCCGTGCGATCCAGCGCTGTTTGAAGGTTTCCTCCACCTCTGCTGCGATGTTCGGATTCGGCTTCGCTTTCTTCGAGAAAATGCATCCGGGGGTTAAGAAAGTCAGAGGTATGGCGATGAACAAAGGCAACAGAACGCGATTCATACGAAAAAGAATGTAAAGCTCACCTCCAACAACCGCGAGCGCTTCTTTTAGGTTTCGGTTTCAATCGGTCCATTTCACCCTACCAACGATGAGCGAGGAAAAGAATCCTCTCCTGAAGCTTAGACCGCGAACACGACCAGAGGTCGCACCCGACGCCTCGGCGCAAGGCGACTCCCCCAAGGCCTCGCTGATGGTTTCAAATGAACCGACGCCAAGCAGTCCGCCTTCAGAGGACAGAGGATTGCGAATCCGTTCCAAACCCAGGCTTGCACCGGAAGCCGCACCCGAAGGGCGTGATGCGCAAACCATGGTCGAATCCCAGCGATCCCTGCCAGACCACCCCCCGACTCCGTGCACCACACCTTCCGGACAAGAAGCCGATTTGCCAGCCGCAGACTCTCTCAGCCAGGCGTTTGTCGGCATGCAGTTGCCGACGCCCTTGCCCCAGGCGGCAGGTCAGCTACCCACGCCTCTGTTTTCCCCGGTTACAAGCGCCTTGATCAGCGGAACGGCATCGGAACCGATGCCCATTCCCGCCCCGAAGTCGCCATTCTTCAAAGCCTCCCCAACCAAGCCCATCCATATCCAGCTTTCAGAGAAGCCTGAGAAGCCCACCCCATCTCCAATGGTGCGGCCCCAGGACAGAAAAGTTTTCAAGCTGGGCGTCTCCTCCGTTGCTGTCCTCGCAATCATCGGTCTCGGCATCGCCGCGTTCTTTGCGATCAAAACGTTTCAAGACCTTCGCAGTCCCCGGTCAGCAGTGGCAAAAAAAGCTGAAATTGCCATGCCCCGTTCTTCCCCTGTGACGGCAGCAGGTGCATCCCAAACGTCCGCGTCAGCTGCAAGCCTCCATTCACAGCCCAATCCTGCACAACAAGGCGCCCAGGCAACCACACCGGCGTCGCAAGCGGGACGTCTCATCCAGGCGGCGCGCAAGGTCACCAGTCGCGAGGATGCCGAGCTCAACGAGGTACTTTCGGCCGGCGGCGCAAGCGGGGCGGGGCCTGCAGAAGCATCCCATACAACCTCGCAGGCGCCCGGTTCGACCGCAGCCCGCGCAATGGGAAGCTCCCCGGAGGTTTCCGCCACCTTTGTCGCGTTCGCCGATGCCATTCGAATCAACGGTGTCTTCCAGGGGAACCCCGCACGTGCCTCAATAAACGGTCGAATCGTTCGCGCCGGTGCGCTTCTCGATGCCTCGCTCGGAGTGACCTTTGAAGGCATCGATCCGAGATCACGCGAAATCATTCTGCGGGATCTCTCGGGCGCAACGATCAGGAGAAAATACTAACGGCGCTTCCCCCCAGCCCGATTACCGCGAGCACGCACTGCCCGGCAGCAGAGGCTCCACGCACCGGCACGACGTCCCGCAAATGCGGATCCCGGATCCTCGGGCATTTCACGATATTCATCGGGGATTTCCGAGCGAATTTCGAAATTCGGAAAGAAGCTCGGAGTCGCTCGTTATGCCGATGACGCCATTGACCATGAACTGGATGCCAATGCAGAGGAGCAGGAATCCCATGATCTTCGTCATTGCACTCATGCCATTGACGCCAATCAAGCGCACGATGTGCACGGAAAGCCGGAGCACAAGATAGCTCACGATCGCCACGACGAGGATACCCAGAATGATGGCGACATAGTCGAGGGGATGCTTGGCCAGCGAAGTGAAACCGATCGTCACCGCGATCGAACCCGGCCCGCTGAGCATCGGCATGGCAAGGGGAGAAAACGAAATGTCGTCCTTCGCCTGCGCGGCCCTTCGCTCGTGGTCATCATGCACTCCGGGTTTTGGCGGCGACACCATTCCCATGCCGATCCCCGCAACCAGAAATCCGCCGGCGATGCGCAATCCCGGTATCGAGATGCCAAAAAAATTCATGATGAATGTGCCCCCAACCAGCGATGCCACAAGGATCAGAATCATGTAAAAGCACCCCATGCGTGCCTGCTGCTCACGACGCCTGTCGGTATCTCCATCAGTGATGGCGAGAAAAACCGGCGTAGCCGCGAAGGGATTGATGATTGGAAACAGCGCGAGGAACGTCCCCAGGATCAATTCCCAGAAGTGAGAGACCGGCACGGTGAGGGTGTCAGGCATGTGAGAATCACCAGACTTCCACGGGGCCCTTGGGCACAGGGATCGCCTCGCGCGTTACGACGGGCGCTTCTGTTTCCGTTTCCGATTCCATGAACGAGGGTGTCATGGGGCCCGGAGCGAAGCGAGGAAGCAAATTACCCTGCTCATCGCAGAAGGGAGCCCTCCACGCGAGGTATGACGATATGGCCGCTTCAAAATCGGCGCGTGACGTGATGCCGATGATCCGGCGATTGAATTCCTTGGCAGGGCCAAAACGTTTGGAATACCACGGAGCTACCTTGCGAAAAAGCCGCGATCCCTGCTCCTCGCCAAAAAAGGCACAATTGCGTTCGAAGTGTTCACGCATCACTCGGATGCGCTCAGCAAATGTGGGCTCAGGCAGCAACTCGCCCGTTCCGAAGTAGTGACAGGTCCTCCTGAAAATCCATGGATCATAGAACGCGCCCCGCCCGATGCTGATACCCGCACAGCCCGTCTCATCACGCATCTGCCGTGCACCCTCGGGCGTCGTGACGTCGCCGTTGCCGATCACAGGTATGTTTCGCACCGCTTCGACGACAGCACGTATGCCCGCGAGGTTTACACGCCCGGAAAAGCCCTGCGCGCGCGTACGACCATGTACAAAAATTGCGGCGACACCGACCTCTTCAAGCACTCTCGCCAGGTCGGGCGCCGTCAGGTTGTCGTCATCCCACCCAAGCCTCATCTTCGCGGTCACCGGAATCTTCACGGCACCCACCATGCCGCGCACAAGATCGGCAGTTCTGGCGAGTTCAGTCATCATCGCGGATCCGCCGCCGATCTTCACTACCTTCTTGACCGGACACCCCATGTTGATGTCCACCGATTGCGCACCGAGCGACTCGCACATGGCTGCGGCATCCCGCATCTCTTCCGGAACCGAGCCAAACAACTGAATCGCCAGGGGCTCGTCGCCGGGTGCGGTCGCAACAAGCTGGAGCGCGACCCGATTGAGTTCCAGCAAGGAGCGTGCATTGACGAGATCGGTCGTTGCCCAGCCGAGACCACCCAGCGAACGCAGCGTCATGCGCATCGGCAGATTCGTGTAACCCGCAAGAGGCGACAGTAACAGGTTCGATGAAAGTTGATGCGAACCGATGCGCATGGGGACAGAATGCATTCCCAAGCCCGTCCCTAAAGAGAAAAGCGCTCCCGAGGCTACAGAGCCTATCGAATCTGCTGAAGCAACTGGCGCGCTCCTGAGTGGCCGGGATCAACCGCAAGCGCGCGATTGGCCGCTGCGGCTGCACCTGAACGGTCGCCCTGCCGGAGCAGCACGGTCGCCAATGCAAACGAATAATCCACCTCGGTGGGAGAAAGCGCTTCCGCCCGCCTGAGTGCATCGGCCGCATCCGAAAGTCGCTCCTGGCCTGCAAGCAGCAGGCCCAGATTGTACCATGCCCGGTCCAGTCCCGGATTGCGTTGAAGCGCCAGTCGCAGCGAAGTTTCCGCCTCGACGATGCGTCCCGCCTCGGCATAGGCAAGCCCCGCTCGAAACGCAGGCTCGCTCGCCGCTGGATCCAGTTGGGCCGCACGATAGAAGAGTGCTGCGGCCTCGGCACTGCGTCCCATGGCATTCAGTACGAACCCATGCGACTCCTTGAGCCCCGGAGAAAACGGATCCCATTTCTCAGCCACAGCCAGTTCCCGCTCGGCCTCCGCCAGATGGCCGCGATTTGACAAATCCTGCGCCCATCGCGCACGACCCGCCGGCTGGTCAATGGTAAGCTTCAGCATCGCGTCGAGTTCTCTGCGCTCCGGTGATCCTTCGGGGAGTTCGCGTGAAAGTGCCCACGCTGCGTCCAACCGGACCAGTCTCACGGGGTCCTTGAGCAGTGGCCTCAGCTTGGGCAGCATGCCATCATGGGACGAAAGAAGTCGAACGGACGCGGAACGCTCAAGCGGATCTGGCGCCGCAAGGCTCCTTTCGGCAGCTGCAATCACCTCTAGCGGGGGCGTTGGAAAATCGGCAAGGAGCCCCAGGTAGCTGGCCCGCCATGCGGGAACCTGCTCCTCCTTCAGCAAGGCCAGAAGCGCTGGTATGGCCTTTGTATCTGCCTTCTGCGCGGCGCCCACAGCACGCGCCCTCCGCCTTTGGAGTGAATCCATCTTGTCGCCATACCACTCATCGGTCCGCTCGATGGCCCAGGAGACTGGCTTGTCACTGTGGCACTTGCTGCAGGCATTCGGTATTCCCAGCTCCTTTGTCATCAATGGATCCGGCTTGAGCCAGCCATGATCGTGCCGCGCCGCACGTTGCATGTAATTCGTCGTCGGCATGTGACAGCTGATGCACTGATTGCCGGTACTTCCCTCCGCGTGATGTGAATGCGTAACGGGTTCGATCGGGATCGCCTGGGCCCCACCGGGCATGACGCGGCCAGGCGTCGCATGGCACTGCATGCACAGCGCATTGTTGTTTACCGGAAGCACGGTCTTGCTGGTGTGCGGATCATGACAGTCCATGCACGTAACACCAGCGTGACCCATGCGGCTCGTCAGGACGGAGGTCCAGTTGAACACCTCATCTCTCTGCTGGCCGTCCGGATAGAACACTCCCTGCCTTACGGGAAGTTCCACGCGATAGTGATCGAAATAGTTTTCACCTGGCTGGAAGTCCGCGGTCAGAGGCTCGTTCCTTGCATGGCAGGGCGCACAGGTTTGCATCTCACGGGTCCGTCTGCCCGCAGTTTCTTTTGATATCTCGGCCATATCGGTCTTCTTCTGTCGAGGGGTACCATGACCGTGGTTCGTCGGCATGGCACCATGACATTGGATGCAGCCCACGCCCTGCCCCACCCAGGTCGAATGGTACTGATCGGCCGCGCTGTCATACTTCTTCTGGAAACCGGTCATGTGACAGTGGGCACACATGGAATTCCAGTTCATCCCGCGGCCCGTCCAGTGACCCCACTCCCCCGGGCGCCGCTGTTCGTTGCCAAACACATTGAACCACTCCCGAGCCTTTGGGTCATAGGCCATTTCGTGGGGTTGATAGCGTCCGCCTCCACGCTTCAGCAATGGCTGCCACAGCGGGAGATGACCCAGAATCATTTCGCAACGTTCTACCTCGGCCTTGTCGGATTCCTCTGGAAACGACCCCAATGCTTCAGCGATTTCCGGAGCGCCGGCTGTCAACCGGTTGGCGAGTGCATGATCTGTCGGCGCCCATCCTGAATGAGCTTCCGCGTGGCACTTCCCACAGCTATCCGAGGTTTGGGAAACCGCCTGCGCCACGCTCATCGGCTGCTCCTTGGTCACTCCGTTGTCCCGACGGCTGCAGGCTGGCGCAAACAGCAAGACCATCGCCCAAACGACGAAATAGCCCGCAACAATTCTTCCGCTCCAACGCAGCATGCTGCCGTTCAGGGATGACGGTTCCTGGAGGCGACGCCAGAGGATTCGCCAGGCACCTTGAAAATCGGCCACTGAAGATCCCTCCCCACCCGAAAGCGCACGCGAAACGTCCGGGTCACGTCAGTAGACGTTTTCGTCGAGGAGGCGCACCAGCTCCGCTTCATCGATGCGGCGCTGCTGCATGGAATCGCGCTCGCGCAGGGTGAAGGTACCGTCCTTCTCAATCGTATCGAAATCGATCGTCACGCACCAAGGCGTACCGATCTCGTCCTGACGCCGATAGCGCCGGCCTATCGCACCAGCATCGTCGTAAAAGGCAGCATGGCGGCGCTGCAGCTTTTTGTGCAGCTCCCGTGCGCGGCCAACCAACGCCTCCTTGTTCTTCAGAAGCGGAAAGACAGCGACCTTGACCGGAGCGATCCTCGGGCTGAGGCGCAACACGGTGCGTTTCTCCACCGCACCCTTTTCATCCTTTACCTCCTCCTCGGCGTAGGCGGCGCAAAGTGCCGCGAGAAAAATGCGGTCAACGCCAACGGCCGGCTCGATCACGTGCGGGACGAATTTCTTTTTCGACGCCTCGTCAAAAATATCCTGAGCCTTGCCGGAGGCCTGGGCATGCTGATTGAGATCGTAGTTCCCGCGCGCAGCGATTCCCCAAAGCTCCTGAACGCCGAAGGGGTACCGGAACATGATGTCGACCGTGCCCTTTGAATAAAACGACAGCTTCTCCTTCGGGTGGGTGTAAAGCGAGAGATGAGATTCAGGCAGACCGATGGAGATGAGCCAGCTGCGGCACCACTCAATCCACTCCTCATGACACTTGGCCCAGTCGGCATCCTCGTGAATGAAGTACTCCATCTCCATCTGCTCAAATTCACGTGACCGGAAGATGAAATTGCGGGGAGTGATTTCGTTGCGAAACGACTTGCCGATCTGGGCGATTCCGAACGGCAGTTTCACACGTCCCGTATCGACGACACTCTTGAAATCGACGAACATGCCCTGCGCAGTTTCCGGGCGCAGATAACTCACCGCCGACGCGTCGCGCAATGCGCCGACGTAAGTCTCAAACATCATGTTGAACGCACGCGGCGGCGTGAGGCTGCCAGGCTCGCCCGTGGCTGGCGAGGGAATCAGGGCAATCTCATCGGGCTTGCTTTCAGTCATGTCGCGCGGCTGCACTGGCGCCAGTTCTCCCTGAATTCCGCGCTTGCGCTTGAACTGCTCCGCAGCCTGCTGAAGGTCCTCGGTTGTGCGTTCGCTCTCAAGCACCGACACATACCCGACGATCTTTCCATCGACATTTACCGGTGAAAAGAAGAGCTGGTCTGCGCGAAATCGTTGCTTCGAGGCCTTGCAGTCGACCAGAGGATCGGTGAAGCCTTCGACGTGGCCCGAGGCCTGCCAGACCTTGGGGTGCATGATGATCGATGTCTCGATGCCAACGACATCATCGCGGCGCTGCACCATATCGCGCCACCAGGCATCCCGAATGTTCTTCTTCAATTCGACACCAAGAGGACCATAATCAAAGAAACCGTTCAGCCCCCCATAGATCTCTGATGATTGAAAAACAAAACCGCGTCGCTTTGCGAGCGAAACGACGGCTTCCATGAGGTTATCGGACGTGGCGGACGGCGTGGACATAAAGAACCCATCCTACACCACGC
This sequence comes from Opitutaceae bacterium, assembly GCA_017994935.1. Taxonomy (GTDB): domain Bacteria; phylum Verrucomicrobiota; class Verrucomicrobiia; order Opitutales; family Opitutaceae; genus UBA6669. The sequence goes on along the minus strand of JAGOJU010000058.1, from coordinate 11,351 downwards.
GAATCGCCACGGTCAACGCAGTCTTGTCGACGCCGTTTGGCAGTTTGGAAGGAGCGCCAGAACCCGGATGGCCCACGGCTGCGTGAGGTCAGTCGGCCCGGCGGATGCGTTCCTTTTCATCCTCGCGCTCTTCATCGAGACGGGACCTCTCGGCGACCATCTGCGAACGAACTTTTTCGGCATCTTCAAATCTGCCAGCGGAAAGCGCCTCCTCCATCTGCTTCTTCAGAAAGATTTCGCGTTCCGCAATCTTGCCTTTGTAAATCGCGTCGATTTCGCCAAGTTTGATCTTCTTCTCCTGCGTCAGCGGACGGCCCACAGCAGGGTCGCTCTTCGCAAGGCGTTCCATCGCTAGTTCGTAAGCGCTTTTCATCTTCGAGGAAGACTGACCTATACGTGCGAAAATGTCACCAGGAAGATCACAACAAGGCCCGTAAATACGAACGGAGGCCAAAATCCACCCGTGCGCCGAGCCCAGCCGGTCTGAAGGCCCGAAAGCAGCAACCCCATCAGAACCACAAGCGCGAGGTACCCGGCGATAGGCGCCCTGAAACTCGCGGCCATTGAAATACCCGGTATCTGAACAATTCTTTCGGCACCCTGATCAACAACCGTCAGCGCAAGCGCGCTCGCATGGTTGAAGACAATGCTCAACGAACGTTCGCCGCATGCGCTTGCCACAAGGGACGAAAAGCCGCCGAGCAGGCCGATTGAAGCAAGCGGAATGCTCACCAGATTTGCAATCAAGGCCCCAGGCGTTGCCAACCCAAAGGTCAACACCCCCGTTATCAAATTGACTGGCAGCGTTGCCATCCCCAGCGCAACCGCCCCTATCACGGATTTGCGTAGAGAGTCGAACAGCCGGTGCCGCCAGGTCCACAGTGCCTGAGGTCTGTCATGGAAAATGGGATGCCTGTTATCCCATGCACGCGCCATCGGGAGCCCCAGCGCAATCAGGGCCAGGACAATTCCATAGCTCATCTGGAAGCTTGCGCTGAACAGCTGCAAAGGGTCTACGACCAGCACGAGCATTGCAGTGGAAACCAGGAGCGACATGTTGTTCGGCGGCAATCTCATCACTTTCGCGAACTGCAACCAAGCAACCATGAGGAATGCGCGCACCGCAGAAGGAGCCCGTCCGGTGATATCGACATAGAGCCAGAGAAGAATCAGGATCACAATGAATCGCACCCAGGCTGGCACACGAAGCGCCGCCAGCACGCCGGAAAGCGCCATTGCTATCACTCCAATGTGCAAGCCGCTCACGGAGAAGAGATGCAGAGTCCCGCTTTGAGTGAACCACCCATCCTGCCGCTCACTCAACTCGCCAACGCTGCCCAGAAGCACCGCGCGCAGCACCCCAACGAGCGCAGGCTGTGCCTCAAGGCCCACGCCAACACGCTCACCCATTTCACTCTGCATCCGGTCGCACCATTTCCAATAGGGTCCGGGCGGACTGTGCTCCCGGAGTATCCGGGCCCGTGTCAGCTTGAAATTCACGCCTGCGCCCGACAGGTATCCGTCAAAGGTTGATGGAGGAGCCATCCGTGGCACGACTTCGAGTTGGCCGGCCATTTCGACCGCGGAGGACCTCACCAAACGCGGAACTCCAGGGCGCGATCGCCCCGAGAACTGAATGGTCTGGCCCACGAGCAACGCCAGATGCGGAGGGGCCTCCGTAACACGCCCAAGCCCTCCCGCCTTCCGGGGATCCTCCTGCCCCGCAAAAAGGCGCTCAACCTGGACAGCCAACACGGCTTCCCGCGGTGCGCGACCTTCCCACTCCGGAATGCGATTTCGAACAAGCTGGCACCAGCTCGCGGCCGTAAACATTGCGCTGGCGGCAAGCAATGTCGCCCAGAGGATCGGCCGGCACGCCGCCAGCGTGGACACAAACGCAAAGCCAACTCCTGCACCGAGGACCAGACCGTGATTCAATGGCCATGCAAGTAGGCGGCCCAGTACTAGTCCGAGCATCCAGGGAATCAGGAGCCACAGCAAGGGTGCGCGTTGGTGACTGCGAAGAGTTTCAATCACGCCTCCATCGTAACGATTTCCCGCATGTTCGGAGCCTGATTCTCACCCCGGAACGGGGCTCCCAGAACGGCACTTGGGAGTCCGAGTACGGCTGATTACGACGCTCTGCTTCTCCCCGAGGTCCGCCATGTCCCCCTGTTCGCCATATTCGCAGAGCTCCCGGCGCCACGTAACCTGCAGACACTTCACCTGAAACCCTTCCTGGCCGCGTCCGCGATCAGGTCATTGCTGTTCCGCACAAATGTGCTAGCGCGGCACCCGCTCAAAGAAGCCGATCGATAGCCTTACATCGTCTCCGCCGACGCGCGTCCATGAGTAGTGTGATTGTATCCTTTTGCGGAGCTCTGCGAATCTCGCATTCCCCCCCACGTTGTCACGCACGACCCAGACGACATATTGAACCTGATTCTTCAGAAGCCAGGAGAGCGGATCCTCCATCCTGCCGGCATAGAAGGTCTGGATGTCCCCGAAACGTTCACGAATTTCAGGATAGTCTCCCCGCCAGGTGGTCTCATGCCACGGCCAGCCGAGCAAACTCTGCTTGCGGGCAAAGAGCGTGACCGCCGGCGAAGGGGTGTTGGTCATCTGAAGCCCGCTTTCAACGGTCACTCCATCTGGCCGGGAACCCAGGATCGCAATCAGGTCCGCGATGACAGGATCCTTTTGGGTCCAGCCCGCGCCGCCAAGATTTCCCGTCGATCGCCGCTCCGTGTTCACAAAACGTCTGCCAAGGTCGACGGCAAACACACAGGTGGGGAGAAGCAGGACCATAGTCCCGTAACGACAGAGCCGCGAAGTCGCACTGAGATTGAGCGACCCCACCGTCAATACAATACCGGCATACGCCCATGGCCACCATTTCAACGTGGTGTTGAAACGGCTCCACGGGCCCCCGAAGAGATCGTCGTTGTATAGAAACTCGGTGACCACGAGGACCAACAACCACGTCACAATCAGATACGCAGCAAATCCGCGCCGCTCTCCATTCCAGCACGACAAGACCAGGATGCCCGCCACGGGCCAGAAAATCATCAGCCAGCCCAGCAAAGGCGTGTGATCAACGGATTCAACGAGGCGGATGGCCGCATACTTCGCGGATGTCGCCAGCGCGAAACCTCGCAGGTGCGGATACACAAGGATCGCTGCTGCAGCCACCCCGAGTGCGCCGGGAAGCAGGCAGCTGCGTTCACGCTTGATTGCGCGGTACACAAACCACCCGCCAACAAGCAGCACCTGGAGGGGATAGACCCACGCATTTGCGACCAACGTGATGGGGACCGTTGCAGCGAGCATGGCATGCAAGGGTTTGCGGGCGCATGCACTGGAGTCCGTTTCCAGTACTACAATGATCAGGCAGGCGAACGCCAGCAAGAGGTGTCCAGAAAGGGGCGGGTGATAGTCCCCGTGAGCGATGACAAAACTCAATGGCTCCAGCGGAAGATCTCGCGGTTGCACCCCTGATGTGGACATCGCTGCCGCCACCCACCTCCCAAGCCCATTGAGCTTTCCGTCCGTCATCGCGACTCCGAGAAACCGAACGCTTGAACTGTAGAACGCACTTCCATTCACGAGCAATCGGACACACAAGGCCGCACCACTCCCGCCCAGGATGAGCGCTGCAATGGGAATCCAACGCGTGACACGCGACGGGCACAGTCGGGCAACCGTCGCTGATATGGCGCCGACAATCAGCGATACCAGCACGCAGTATCCAAGATGGTAGCTTTCTCCCGGTCCGATTCCCATCAGGCGACCCAGCAGCGCCGCACAGTAGTGCTGAAACGAATAATAGAAGTCCGCTCGATAAGGCCACAGCCAACGATCCGGCGCCGGCAGGAGCTCACCCTTCATGTACCCTTCAATGAACGCCAGGTTGGGCATTCGCTCCGACTCAAAGTCGATATCCGGAAACGAATACCGCCACATTAAACAATAGAGGAACCCCGCCAGAAACATCACCTCCGTACCCCTGTGCTCGTGCACCACCGCCCGGTAACGCCAGATGAGCCACAGCGAAAGAGCTGTTGTCACCGGCAAAATCGGTGGAGATGGTCCAATCGCAAGGGAATGCTCCAGAGCAAACAGTGCGAGACCGGGAAAGACCACTCACGCCACACGTCCTATCGCGTAGTTTCCAACCATCCGCCAAAACACCAATCCGGCACCCAGCAGATTGACCCAAATCAACCCGACGGTCAGCGTCAGAAGGATGATTTTCATGGCGAGGGAGCGGGTTGGGCCGCGAGAGGGGGCGGAATCAATGCATCGTCACATCCGTGTCAATCTTGAGGCACGGTACGCGGATTTCACACTCGATACTTCGATCGTAACGTCGATTCTCAATTGTTGCTTGAATCGTCCTCAGATACCATCGCCCGCGATGAACAATGCCCCTTGTGACTTGCCTGCTGACTTTCTTGACCCAGACGCATCAGCACGTTCACAGCCCATCCGGATTCGTTTGAGTTGCGCGGCAACACTGCTCAGCTCTCTTGTCTGGGATCTTTTCAATGCCTGACCCCTCGCAGACTGATTTTTTCGCCGAGGAGCCTTCTCCCCGACCTGATCCACGGCAATCCGCATCGATGGAGCTCATCCATCAGCCGTTGGCCGCGAGAATGCGTCCGCGCTCGCTTGCCGAAATCGCAGGCCAGGACCACCTCACCCGCGCGGGAAGCCTTTTGCCACGTCTCGTAGCCTCAAACCGGTTTGGCTCGCTCATCTTCTACGGCCCGCCCGGCTGCGGAAAGACGAGCTTCGCGGAGGCAATCGCGCGGGAAACTCGCAGTAGGTTTGTCCGGGTGAACGCAGTCATGTCGAATGTGTCCGAACTGCGCGAAATCCTTTCGCTTGCACGACGGCAACCGGAGGCCAGAACCCTCCTCTTCATCGACGAATTGCACCGTTTCAACAAATCACAGCAGGACCTCCTGCTTCCCGACGTCGAGGATGGAGCTGTTCGTCTCATCGGAGCCACCACCCACAATCCCGGCTTCTACATCAATCCTCCGCTTCTTTCGCGCAGCCATCTTTTTCGCCTGGAGCCCCTCTCGACGGCCGCTGTCGCTCAGGTGCTGCGTCTTGCGCTCGATGACAGGGTACGCGGGCTTGGCGAACGAAACGTGACGGCTGACGACAGGCTTCTCAACGAGCTGGCGGTACTTTGTGACGGCGATCTTCGTCGTGCTCTCAACGCCCTCGAAGTGATCGTCCTGGGAGTGTCAGAGGGATCAACCCTTGCCAGCGCAGACATCGAGGTCTTCGCGCGGGAGCGTCGTATCCGGTATGATGCGAATGAGGATGAGCACTACGACAGCATCTCGGCGTTCATCAAGAGTTGCCGGGGTTCCGATCCCGATGCTGCCATGTACTGGCTCGCAAAGATGCTGGCAGGAGGCGAGGATCCTCGCTTCATCGCACGCCGACTCGTGATTCTCGCCAGCGAGGATGTCGGCCTGGCCGATCCCCAGGCCCTGCCCATGGCGGTCGCGGCCCATCACGCCTGCGACTTTGTCGGCCTGCCAGAGGCGGAACTGACACTTGCCCACGCGACCCTTTACATCGCCTGCGCGCCCAAGAGCAATTCAGCCACGCTCGCCCTGGCAAAGGCTCAAGCTCTTCTCAAGAGCGAGCCCGTTCAGGTCGTGCCTCCAGCGCTGCGTGACAAGAGTGGCCAGGCAAACAAGCGCGCAGGTCATGGCAAAGATTATCGATACTCCCACGACTATCCCGAGAATATTTCGGGGCAGGACTACCTGGAAAGACCCGTCGAAATCTACACCCCAAAACCCATTGCCTGGGAGGCAAAAATCGCCGATCGTCTGGCAAGATGGAAGGCTCTGAAGGCCGAATGTGCTGCCATGACAAATGCACCGGTCAAATGAAAAACGCCCCACATGCCCGGCAATTCGGCAAACAGAACTCCCTGAGGAATTCTGGCCAGTCCCGCGGATCCGGCGTCATGAGTTTGACCTCGATGAAATCCAGCAGCTTTACCCGTTCTTGACCGCGCAACCCTTGAGTCGCGCCGATTTCTGAATAAGCTGCAAGACCATGAAGTTGACTACCCCCGTCCTGAAAACCCTCCTGATGACAGCCTCCATGACGATGGTTGTCCCCATTCTCGCGCAGTCTGCCCCGGTATCGAAAGCAAAGGTGAATGAAAAGAGCCATGAACCGCCCGAACCAGAAGTGGTTCTTCCAGGAAGTGTGGTTCCCTATGGGGACGGCTGGCTCAGTCTCTCTCTCGAAGGTGGCACTTTCCGCCTCGGCTGCTACGATGCAAAGAAGCAGCCGATCGACATGCCCTTCGCACGAGCTACCGCCCGCTGGAACTCAACCCTGCGCACCAGCGAGCAACGCCTCGTCCTCAACCCTTCCGGTGACGGCAAGACCCTCAAGGGCAACAAGCCGGTAAAGCCGCCCTACGTATTCAAAGTCTACCTGACTCTCATGAACGCTGATGACACAATTGGCGCCTCCTATGTTATCGATTTCAGAGGCTGACCTTGGGTGCCACTGGAATGAATACAGGGATCCGGGTGTCTCTCACCTCCATGGGAAATTCCTCAATCTTGCCCACCGCAATGCGAGGGCGCGCCGAGATTCTCTACAGGGTCCATCTCCTTCCGACTCACATGCGACGCATCGCAACAGCAACTCGTAGGTCTTCCGTATGGGTGCCCTTGAAAACCCCCCTCGTGGGCGTGCAGTCAAGATAGTCCCTGCCAACAGCCATCTTCACATGACGTTCCCCGACGACGCAATTGTTCGTGGGATCAAGCGGCCACCAGAAGCCACCAGGCAGGCACGCCTCCACCCAGGCGTGGCTCTCACTCGCACCTATGAGCCGCGGTGAATGATTCGCGTCAACGGACTTCCGTTCTGATTCCGTTTCGATATATCCCGTGACGTATCGCGCAGGAATTTCCGCCGAGCGGAGGATTGCGATCATCAGTTGCGCGAAATCCTGGCATACACCGGCACCCAGTTTTAGGAACTCCACAGGTGTCGAGTCGACGCAAGTCACGCCTGGTTGATACCTGAAGTTCTCCTGGATCCAGGCATTGAGTCCCGAAAGTGCCGGCCCAAGGGCTTCCCTCGCCCTGAACAACCGGTTCGCAAGGGCATTGATCTCGGATGACAGTGCGATTGCTGGCGAAGGCATCAGGAATTCAAACAGTCTCAGTTTTTCGCTTCGATAGATTTGAACCGACTCCGAAATGCTCATGCCCAGCGCGTGCTCCGGCGGTGCAATGGGAATCGTATCCACATCGTTGCTACTCTCGAGGATCAACTCTTCATGCCGCTGGATTACCGAGAAGGTTTCAACCTGATTGCCAAAATAGTCGGCGTACGCATGGATGTTGCACGCCGGCTGCGTTACAAAGCTCCGGGAATTCAATCTCTGGCTCGCATCGTTGGCTGGTGTCAGCCGCGCCTCCATGAAGGACTCGGTCGCTGTTCCAGTGTAACGATAATGCGTGCGGTGGCTGATTCGAAAACGCATGAAACCGGCGATCAAATCATCGGTTCCGAAGCTGGCAAGAATGAGGTGCAGGATCCACACCCACAAGCACACCGCAGCGGGTTGACACGGTATTGCACGTTTCCGATTCTATGGAGATGAGTCTCGCCACGTCGTCACAGACTTTCGATAGCGTTGAATCCGTCGTTCAAGACATTGCGCTGGGCAAGCTCGTGATCGTTACCGATGACGAGGACCGCGAGAATGAAGGCGATCTGATCATGGCGGCATCGAAGGCGACCCCGCAGACTGTCAACATGCTCATTCGCTACTGCAGCGGCATCGTCTGTGTTCCGATGCTTGAGCATCAGCTCAAGCGCCTGGGGCTCGGACCGATGGTTGCCCGCAACCGCGAATCGCACCGCACCGATTTCACCGTCAGCGTCGATGCGGCCGATGGCATTTCCACGGGCATCAGTGCCTACGATCGCACCCAGACCATCCTGATTCTCGCCGGCGAAAATTCACGACCTGAGCAACTCGTGCAACCGGGGCACGTATTTCCCTTGAGGGCACGATCCGGCGGTGTTCTTGAACGCGCAGGCCACACCGAGGCCGCTGTTGACCTTTCGATCCTGGCAGGACTTCACCCAAGCGGGGTGCTATGCGAGCTGGTAAATGACGACGGAACCGTCCAACGCCTGCCCGAATTGATCGAATTCAAGCATCGCTTCAACCTCAAGATGATCTCGATCGCGGCTCTCATCGAGCATCGTGCGCGACGGGATCAATTGGTTGAGAAGGTGGCCAGCAGCCCGTTCCCGTCCACCTATGGCAACTTCGACCTCCACGTATTCCGCAGTCGCTTGGACGGCAGGCATCACCTTGCGTTTGTCATGGGAACGCCGGGACCGGAACCGACCTTGGTCAGGGTGCACAGTTCAAACATCCTCAGCGACGTCTTCCGCTGCGAAGGCATGCACAGCCACCAATCCCTTGAAGCAGCGCTCGAAGCGGTCGCGAAAACGGGCAAGGGTGTCATTCTGTACATGGAGCCTGCCAATGCGGGAGACCTCCTGATCAGGAGATTGACAGCCAAGCCGGACGAACCGCATCCACCCATGAGTTTTCGTGACTACGGAATCGGCGCGCAAATCCTGGCGGCGCTCGGCCTGCGCCACATCCGCCTGATGACAAACAACCCGCGAAAGGTTGTCGGGCTTGATGGCTACGGGCTTGAGTTGGTCGAACAGATTCCCATGTAGGTCGGGAACGCGGCACTGCAAGGCGGGACCAATGGACTCCTGCGTCCGGATCCCGAATATGCCAGACCAAGAGCCAGTGCATTGCATCCGGTTTAGTTTGCACCCCTTGATGCCAGAGTGCCCAATGGACGGTTTACCATGAGTCTCGATTCAGCCCACGCGCCTTCAATGGATACCTCCCGCTTCTCTTTCGGGATCGTGGCGGCGCGTTTCAATCTGAAACTTGTAGATGCCTTGCTGGCGCGTGCGTATGCCGAACTCATCCGTGCGGGAGTCAAGGCGACCCGAATTCGCATCGAGCGCGTACCAGGATCTCATGAGATACCGTTTGCGGCACATGAACTCGCCCTCGGCAGGCGCACGGACTGCGTGCTTACGCTCGGCGTGCTCATCGGAGGCGACACCCATCATCACCAACTCGTGGGAGAAAGTGTATCCCACGCGCTTCAGCAGATTTCGATCCTCACCCGCAAGCCCATCGTAAATGGCGTGATCGTCGCCGACAACCTCAGTCAGGCTGAAGCACGGACCATTGGAAAGATAAACCGAGGCGTGGAGTTTGCCCATGCAGCGCTCGAAATGGCCGCGCTTCGCCGCCGTTTGCGCGGTTGATTGTTCACCTGATCGCGACTTCGTTCTTTCATTCACTCAATGAGTAAGGCCCATTTTGCCCAGCGACGCGACGGTCGCACTGCCGCGCTGCAATACCTTTTTGCATGGAGCATGAATCCTCCTCTCAACTTGGCCGATGACCTGCGCGTCTTTTTTGCGGGCAAGGAGAAGCCAAGGGAACACTATGCATTCGGCGAAGAGCTCATCCACGGCACGATACAGCATCTCCCGGAGATTGATGGCTACATTCGCTCGTTGGCGCACAACTGGGAATTCGATCGCATCGCCAAGATTGATCTCACCATCCTTCGCCTTGCGATCTTTGAAATGAAATTTCGCACGGACATTCCTCCTGTCGTATCGATCAACGAGGCCATCGACCTGTCAAAGGAGTATTCAAATGCCGATGCAAAGCGCTTCATCAACGGGATTCTCGATCGAATGAAGGGGCAATTGGGCCGCGACGCCCGCAAAGCGGGAGTCTGACGCGTTCCAACCCATATTCCGTCGCGATCCTTCTCTGCAGCCATGCTCGGACTCTTCAAGAAGTTTAAGGAGGGCCTATCCAAGACCGTCGCATCCATTTCTGATAGAACCCTTGGACTGTTCTCAGGGCGCAGGATCGACGCATCCTCCTTGGACAGCCTTGAGGAGGCACTTTACACCGCGGATTTCGGGGTGGCCACCACCGAAGAGATTCTAACAGAAATCAAGACGGCTTTCTGGAAAGACAGGGACCTTCGCGGGCAGGATGCTGCGAGGATCGGGGCCACCGTGCTCGAGCGTGTGCTCTCCGGTAGTGAAGGAATACTTGCACCGGCTGCTTCACCTCCCACAACAATCGTGATGATTGGAGTAAACGGATCAGGAAAGACCACCACATCCGCCAAACTGTCTTGGAGGCTGAAGCAGGAGGGCAGCACAGTCACACTTGCCGCCTGTGACACATTTCGCGCAGCGGCAGTTGAGCAGCTCAGGACATGGTCACAGAGGCTGGACCTGGAACTGGTTGCTAGTCACACCGGCGCAGACGCAGCCGCGGTTGCTTTCGACGCGTGGCAGGCCGCGCGGGCCCGCAACCGAGACTATCTTGTCATCGATACTGCAGGCCGCCTTCATACCAAGAGCAACCTCATGGAGGAACTCGCAAAGATCCGGCGCGTTCTGCAACGCCATGACGCCACTGCACCTCATCACAGCTGGCTGGTGGTCGATGGGTCGCTCGGAAGCAATTCGATCGAGCAAGCAAAGATGTTCCACAAGGCCTTCGGATTGACGGGGCTTGTGGTTACAAAGCTCGACGGTACCAGCCGCGGTGGCGCAATCGTCGGAATCTGGCGGGAACTTAGATTGCCTATCCACTTCCTCGGTCTCGGCGAGAAGGCGGAGGATCTACAACCATTCAACATTCAGAATTATTCCCGGGCAGTCTTCGGCCTGGAACGATGATTCGCTCAAAGTCTCGGCAGCTTCGACCCTGCCTGGGCAACTGTCAGCGGTCGGTCAAAATGTACCAGGATGGTCGATTCAAAATGTACCACTATTGAGGGGTTGATTGCGCCAGGTGCGGCAGGGGCTGCACTGAGGCGTGAACGTCCTCAAAGTGAACTATCAACAATCGATTCAAGTCCTTCACGTGCGTGGCTGGTCACGCCGGCACATAGCGCGGGAACTCGGCATTCATCGCAAGACGGTTGCCAGCTACCTGAAGGCGGCAAAACTGCCCATTTCGACCACCGGGTCGGTGGAGGAGGAAACGACAAAAGAGCCCATTTCGACCGCCGGGGCGAGGGCTGGTCGGATAAGTCTGTGCCGAGAGTACCTGCTGACGATCGCTGCCGCGGTGAACGCCGGTCTTTCGGCCACGCGGATCCATCAGGATCTTGTCAGTGAGCACGGCTTCACCGGCAGCTACGAGTCGGTGAAGCGTTGTGTACGGGGGCTGGTGAGACAGTTGGAGTTGCCGCATC
>JAGOJU010000057.1 GCA_017994935.1 Opitutaceae bacterium | reverse complement strand
CCCGAAGTAAAGGGCTCCTGCCACTGTCAGCAGAATCACGCACGTCGCAGCGGCGGCGATCGCAGTCCGGGTTTCCAGAAAGTGGATGACGGACTGCAGTCTTCCGCGGCGCCGGCTGCTCAGGACCGTGTCGATCGAGGAGTTGTCAGGGGATTCAATCGTGGCACCGTCCGGAAGGTAGAGATACCTCGGAATCTCCGCCAGACGGTCACTGATGTCGATGTCTTCGATCCTGTGCTGCCCTGAAATGCCTTCTCCGGAAAAGCGGACACACCCGTCATTCTCGCAAATGACCTCGACGGGGATCGAAATCAGCCATTTGCCGGAAGAGTAGAGGCCTCGGAAAGTTGTCATAGTCCGAAATCGAGCCCGACAAATTCTGCCGCGGTGTCGCCCAGCGCGTTGCCGCGAGACACCGCGAGATACTCGATCCTTTCGATGGGACCCGCAGGCTGGAACCGGATGCAGGACGTCTTGTATTTCAAGGTGCGAATCACCGCCCAAGGGTAGAGCAGTCCGCACGAAAGGAGGATCGCGCCAAGGTTCGACAATTGCAGGGTGAGCCAGCGTCCGACGTTCATCGAGGCAATGAAACGGTGATCATCGAGATGGGTGTGGTTCCAGAGATGATTGAAGAGCGATGCGAAAATGAAATGGCGCCCGATGAACAGCCCGAGGCCGTACAGGAAGAAGTAGGGAAGCATCTGAATCAGGTCTGGCCGGGTGATTTTCAGGCCGAACTTCAATCCGAAAAGGTAGGCCCCTCCGATGGCGGTGATCCCTCCAAGGATCAACCCGCCCAGGAGGTAGGCAGAATAGAACTTCGAGCCCGGAGGATCAAAACGGAAAAAGGCGTCGCCGAGCCGGTGATTCTCGACCGTGAACCTTTGGCGCGCACGAACCCAGGCCGGGTAGTAGATTCCCGCTGTCAGCAAGATGACGACGGGCTGGAGCAGGTAGACCCCCACGGCTCCGGCGAGCGACGGTTTGTAGCGAAAACGCAGTCCGCGGTACACGGTGTTGTGGGCGTTGAATGCGAGCGAACGCACCACGACCCAGGGAAGGAACAGGACGATCAGGGCGATTGTGCCGTAACGGATGACTGGATACACGGCGCCGAAGATGGCGTACCCAAGGAAGAACACGGTCACGATGGCATTTCCGACCAGGATGCGGACCGGATCGGCCCGATAGTCAAAACGATGACCGCACAGTTCCGTGGATCCGCGGAGGTAGCGGCGTTTTCGCACCTTTGCCCACGCAAAAAAGATCCCGCAGGTCAGGAGGGACAGCAGCGTATTGACGATCCAGATTCGGAAATACTCCCGGGCTGATCCGTGAAACAGGAAGGGTACGGAGATGTCGACGGGTGGCGACGCCACCGGAGCTGCCTCGATCGGCAGCGGCGGAGGCGTTTCCGCGGCGGGGCCGGTCGGCGAAACACGTTCAGGCCCGGAATCGGGAGCGGCATGGGGTAGGGGATCCATCGCGGCGGATCAGCAGACCAAGATTGTGGCATGCGCGCAATCGGGAATGTGGACGGAGGCCATGCATTCAGGCCAGCCAGGTTCGCGCCGGCGCTTTCAGCGGGAGCTGTCCACGAGGACACGATGTCTCAGTGCAGGGGAGCGATCTGCAGGTCGAAGATGGCGGCGGAATTCTCCATCACAGTCATGAGCACGGGCACGAAGGTGTCCCAGTCCTGATTTGCCCCGAACTGGCTGTCCCAGGAAATGAACAACTGCCCCTGCAGCATGTTCGAGGGCTCGATCACGAGACGGATGTCCTTTTCCCAGTCGGCGATTTTCACGTAGCTCAACGCGGCGGGACGCTCGATCCCGGGCACCACCGCAAAACGCTGCAGAAACTCCGCGGACGTGAAAGGTTCGTCGACCTTGACGTGGGCGGTTGCCGAAAAATTGCGGACGGTATCCGGACGGGCGTTGGCCTCCTGGTGGAGGAAACGGACAAAGAGCTGCTGGATGATCTCCCAGTCTCCGGCGGAGCGCGCATTCTTGACGCCGACCCGCATGCGGTCTGCCGTGCGGACCAGGAAGCCGTTCTCCCCGAAAAACTGGGCGATGATCTCGTAGCCGAACACGGGATCCCAAGTCTTGACGCGGACCTGGTCGGGCCGGAGGCGAAAGCCTTCGGGATCACACAACCACTCGGAAAACGTGCGGATATCCTCATGATTGAGGGCGCGGACCTGGGCGAGAGGCGTTTCTATCTGAAGGTTTAGGAGTTCGATCTGGCAGGGAGTCATTGCGGGAGATCGTTGAATCGACGGACTGGCGCGTCGAATGCAAACCCCAAATGCATCCGGCTATTTCCAAATCGAAGTGTGTCGGATCCACGCACTTCAAGAAGTGCAAGAGGAAGGCGGGATTTTTGGGGTTGACCGTGATCGTTCAGGCAATGGCCTTGGGTGCAATGGTTCGGGAAATACGTATCCAGACCTGCCCTCCCGGGGGTCGTATCACGGCAGGTGCCGTGCGGCTCACAACACCTCGCCGGGTTTTTCCTTTACCAACGACTTTCGTCCCATGAATACCACCGCATCGTTGTTCAGCCAAGGCTGCCTTTTCTCCGGACTCGCCAACTGGGCCCGCTCTCTCGCATATGCCGGCGGTGGCCGCATCCGCAGGTTGATGGCTGGAGTGATTGCGTTCAGTGCGCTGGCCGGTTCAGCGGCGGCTGCTCCCGCGGTCACGGGTGTGGATACTCCTGTTGCAGGTGCCTATCCGGGAGGAGCAAACCTGGACTTCTTCGTCTTCTTCAACGAGCCCGTGAACATCACGGGCCTGCCACGCATCCAGGTGACCATGAATTCGGGCGTGGTTTATGCGAACTACTTTTCCGGCAGTGGCTCGACGACCATTCGTTTTCGATATGTCACTGCACCGGGTGACAGCGATCCTGACGGAATTGCGCTCGCTGGCTCGATTGATCTCAATGGAGCCACGATTCGAAATGGCGCGCTTCAGGACAGCAGCCTGCTCCTCGTGAATGTCGGTCCAACCGCCGGAATTATAGTCGAGGCGGTGCCGCTGGTGGTGACCTCGGTTACTGTACCTTCCAGCGGGCTTTACAAAGCGGGGTCGACACTCGATTTCACGGTCAATCTCAACAAAGTCGCCAACCTCAGCACGGGTGGCCTGCCGTTTCTCCCCATCACCCTCGACAGCGGAGGTGCGCCATTTGCGATTTATGTGTCGGGTTCCGGCTCTTCAGCCTTGCTCTTTCGTTATACCGTGGCGACGACGGACCTTGACCCCACAGGGCTTCTCTTGTCGGGAACGATCAATCTCAATGGCGCCACGCTGCGCGATGCGGCGCTCAACGATGTGGTGCCCACTCTCAATGGCATAGGTGGAACCAGTGCCGTGGTGATTGACGGCGTCGCGCCGACAGTCGTCAGCTCCAATCGTGTGGGGCCGGCATCGACCCTTGCCACGAGTGTTGCTTTCACCGTCACGTTCAATGAGGCGGTCAGCGGCGTCGATCTTGCAGACTTTGAGCTGACAAAGACGGGCACTGCGACCGGAATCTTGAATTCACTCGTGCCCACATCCCCCGGGACGTTCACCGTCAATGTCACGGGGGTTGGCGGTGATGGCAGCCTTCGCGTCGATCTCAAATCCTCGGGTACGGGAATCGTGGACGCTGCGGGAAATGGCGCCCTGGTTGGCTTTACCGGCGGCCAGACGATCACAGTCGACAACTCGGTTCCGACGGCGGCGATCGGAGCACCTTCCACTCCTGACACTGACAGCGGCCCGCTTTCCTTCACGATCGCCTACTCGGGTGCGGACATCATCACGCTGAGTCCGGGGGATGTCACGCTCAACACCACCGGTGGAGTCACGGCGACACTTCAGGTTTCAGGCACCGGTCTGGCGGAACGTGTCGTAACCCTCACCAACATCCAGGGTGCCGGAACGATCGGCATCACCATTGCCGCGGGGACCGCCTCGGATCTGGCTGGCAATGTCGCGCCGGGGGCCGGGCCCAGTGTGGCTGTTGCTGCGAACCAGTCGCCGACACTTGCCCAGGCAATTTCCGCGAAGTCGGTCGGCTACAAGACACCCTTCATCTACGTCGTTCCGGCAGGCATGTTTGTCGATCCCAATCCCGGTCAGACGCTGACGTACTCGGCTTCCGGAATGCCGGATGGCATCACCTTCAATCCGGCGACGCGCATGTTTGGTGGCACGGCAGCGATCGGCACATCGGTAATTGTCGTGACGGCGACGGATGACGGCACACCGGCGCGCAGTTCTAGCTCCTCCTTCACGCTGTCGGTCATCAAGGCCGTGATCACCGTGAAGGCGGACGACAAGACTCGCCCCTATGGTGCGGCCAATCCGACGCTCTCCGCTACGATGACGGGTTTTGTCGGAGGGGAAACACTGGAGACATCGGGCATAACCGGTGCACCGGCGTTGGCAACGACCGCCACCACGGCAAGCTTTGTTGGAACGTTTCCGATCACCACCAATCCCGGGACTCTTGCGGCGGCGAACTATTCCTTTGTGATGGCGCCGGGAACACTGACGGTCAGCAAGGCGGTGCTCACCGTGAAGGCGGACGACAAGTCGCGCGCCTACAACACACTGACCCCGACGCTGACCGCATCCATCACCGGATTCGTCAATGGCGAGACATCGGCGGTGCTGCTTGGCGCGCCCATCCTGTCGACAACGGCGACTGCGACCAGCAACATTGGCACGTATCCCATCACGGTTGATATCGGTTCGCTCCAGGCGACCAATTACGCCTTCACCAGCCTGATCAACGGGACCCTGACGATTTCCGCTTCGCAGCTCACCATCGTGCTCGAGGGCCTCAGTCGTGTCTACAACGGCCAGCCCCAGCCGGTCAGTGCGTCGACCACGCCATCGGGTTCGCCGCTGCTGTTCACCTATGACGGCAGCCCGACCGCGCCGACAAATGCCGGCTCCTATGCGGTGCAGGCGACCTCTGCCGATCCGAACTTTGGAGGCACGGCGACTGGGACGCTGGTCATCGCCAAGGCCTCGCAGACCCTGACGTTCAACCTGCCTGCAATCACGATCGGCGTTCCCGTACCGCTGGCAGCGACCGCCAGTTCGGGACTTCCGGTGAGCTTTTCGATTGTATCCGGGAATGCTACGATCGCGGGCAACCTTTTGACCGTGAATGACGGTGCGCTGGTCACCGTCCGGGCGCAGCAGGTGGGGGATGGCAACCACAATCCCGTCCTCGTCGACCGCTCGACCGGATCGAGCAACCGCGCCGCGCAATCCATCCACGCTGCGGCACCGGGCGACAAGCTGACGACGTCGGCACCGTTTACGGTCGTTGCGACCGCGACATCCGGACTGCCGGTGACCCTCACGCTGGTGAGCGGCCCTGCAACGCTGTCTGGCAGTGTGGTCACGCTCACGGGTGCGGCCGGAACCGTGGTGATTCGCCTCAGTCAGGCGGGCAATGCGACCTACCTGCCAGCGGCGGATGTGCTGCTCTCGATCGCGGTGTCGTCGACGGGAGCCTCCACGTATTTTGGTGCCGTGCAAAGTGGAGCGGGTGGAACACGAAATGGCGATATTGGTGCCACCTATCAAGCCGCGTCGAACCAGGGCACTTTGCTCATTCTCGCGCCGACGCTCCTGGTGAACACAGTGGTCGATTTCACGCTCACGGGCAGTTCCTTCACGCGCACCGTAGAGGTTTCCAACGGCACGCCGATTCCGCTGACCATCACGGGACAGATTTCCAACGGGGTGCTTTCCGGCACGATCGAGCCGATTGGGCAGACCTTCAACGCATCTCTATTGCCGACAGAGGGCAGCCAGGCTCCGTTTGCCGGCTTCTACAGGTTGACGGCGCTGGGCTCGTCGAAGGGTGCCACCTATGCAGCGGTGAGCGCGCAGAACCAGATTCTTGTGTTGTCCGTCCTTCCGCTGAGCCGCATTTCCGGCTCCACGACGCTGGCAGGCGATGGCACATTCTCGTTCACCTCGGGCAGTACCGTTGTGCAGGGAAGGCTGGACGCTGCGACGGGATCGATCACATGCACAGTTGCGCCGCAGAGCCTGCCGGCCATTGCGTTTGCGGGGGTGCGCTCGTCGATCGCTCCCAATGACCGGTTGGTCAATGTGTCGGCGCGTTCAATCGCCAATGGAGCGGCGAACCCGTTGATCACCGGCTTTGTGATTGCGGGTGCTTCGCCCAAGACGGTCCTGGTACGCGGGGTTGGTCCGGGACTTCAGCCGTACGGGGTGCAGGGATATCTTGAAACTCCGACAATTCAGCTCTTCAGCGGAGGGACCAAGGTGGGGGAGAACACAGGATGGGGGACCTCGCCCAATCTGTCGGAGGTGAGGACGGCTTTTGCCCGTGTGGGTGCCTTTCCGCTGGCCGAGGGCTCGGCCGACTCGGCCCTGCTCGTCACGCTCAATCCGGGTGGCTATACGGTGCACGTCAGCGGTGGCACGGGCGTGGCGCTCGCGGAAGTCTACGATGCGAGTGCGAATCCGCAGTTGGAGAGCCAGAGGCTGGTAAATGTCTCTGTCCGCAATGAGGCTGGCTCGGGAAATGAAACCCTGATCTGCGGATTCATCGTATCGGGCAACTCGCCCAAGCGGGTCCTGATCCGTGGCATTGGTCCCACCCTGAGCGACTATGGGGTCCAGGGCTTCCTTGCTGACACGCAGCTCAAGGTTTTCACAGGTGAAACGCTTCTGGGTGAGAACGACAACTGGAGTTCGGACTCCGCGCTGGCGCTTGTGAATTCGCAGGCGGCATCGGCTACCGGAGCCTTCGCGCTGCCTCTGGGAAGCAAGGACTCGGCGATCGTCCTGACGCTCGCCCCCGGTGCCTATACCGCCCATGTTTCCTCGGCCGTCGCCGACGTGAAGGGCGTTGCGCTCATCGAAACGTACGAGGTGCCCTGATGGGTCGACCCCTTTCTCACCTCTCGCGGTGCATGCGTGTCGTCGCGCTGTGCACCGCGCCGCTTTTGTTGGCTGGCCACGGTCTGAGCAAGGGTTCTTCATCCCTGTCCACGCCATCCGAGGTCAGGGGAAAGATCATCATCCATCGTTCGGATGCGGCATGGCAGTCCCAGCAGATCCAGGAAGCCTGCATCCTGCCGAATCCGCGCGATCCCTCGAAACTCGTGATGTTCTATTCGGGGGTGCCGAAGACGAACCGGGTGCTCTGTGAAGTCGGCAAGGCGTGGGCGGAGATTTCTGACCCTTTCACGTGGCATCAGGACGAGGGAAATCCCATCTTCGGTCCCAGCGGTCGTGGTTGGGACGCACGCACGATGCGGCTGGATGCGGTTCTCCATATTCCGGAGGAGGATGCCTACTACATCTACTACTCGGCCACCACGGGTGGAATTCAGGATCACATTGGCCTGGCCATCACGCCGGTGGGTGATGGATACGCCTCGGTGAACGCGGGTACCATAAGGCGCTACGGGGACGCTCCAATCCTTGCGCCCGAGCCCGCGGCACCGTTTCACGAGAAGATGGTATCGCAATCGGCCGTGTGGCGTGAACCGGGAAACAAGCCCGGCACGTGGGTCTGGTTCATGTACTATTCGTACCGGGGCAAGGATGGCACCCTGCCGGGATTGCGCCTGGCGACGTCGAGTGACGGAAAGACCTGGCAGCGCCATTTCAACGAGGCCGACCCCAGGGGGATGGGACAGATTTTTGAATCAACGCCCGATGCCTACTACGAGTGGCATCAGGTGCAGAAAATCGGCGAGACTTATGTGCTCTTCATCGAAGTTGGCCTTTCGAAGGGCCAGCGCTGGCGCCCCGTCGTCGCAGTCAGCAGGCATCCCGATCGCGGCTGGAAACAGTTGGATGTCGATGCGGTGCTGCAGACGAAATGGACGGGATTGTATCGCGATGACTCCCTGTACCATGTTGCCACACCCGCCAGCTATCAGATTGACGGAAAGTGGTATCTGTTCGTGCAGGCGTGCCCGCTCCCCGCCAGTCGGAACTACATCAACGGCGAATGGGACATCTGGGCAGTGGCATCGGACCTGAAGATTCCGACGCTGCCCGGGATGGACGAAATCCATATTCCGGGCGTATTGTCTGCGCCCTGAACTCGCCGACGATCGACAGGGCTCGGTCCCTATCGATCGGAGGGAATCACCCCTTGTTCCCGGAGCCAGGCCTCGGCGAGGGTGGGCCAGTCCGATGTGGAGCCGAGGCCGCGTTTCATGGCGAAACCATGGCCGCCGTGCTGAAAGAGGTGCATGTCCGCGGGCACCTTGGCGCGAGTCAACGCCTGATAGAACAGGATGCTGTTTTCCACGGGCACGGTCCGGTCGTCCTGCGCATGAAAAAGAAGCGTCGGTGGCGTGCGTGCTGTCACCTGCTTCTCCACGGACAACAACTCGAGCAGCTTCCGGGTCGGAGCCTTGCCGAGCAGCGACACGCGCGAACCCGTGTGCGCCACCGGGTCCTCGAAAGTGATGACCGGATACATGAGAATCAGGAAATCCGGACGGGCGCTCACGGTGTCGATTTCTGCTCCGGTGCGGGTGTCCGCATGATCAAAGAGCGTGCCCGCGCACGCGGCGAGATGGCCGCCCGCGGAACTGCCCATGGCGCCAATCCGGTCGGGGAGGACTCCGAATTCCGCGGCACGCGAGCGGACCAGTCGCACGGCGCGCGCGATGTCCTGGAGAGGCGCAGGATGACCGTAGTCCTTGATCCGGTAGTTCAACACAAATCCCGTGATGCCCAAGGTGCCCAGCCATCGTGCATACTGGGTGCCTTCGCGATCGGTCACGACGGTTGAGTAGCCTCCCCCTGGAATGACGATCACCGCAGATCCCTTGGCACGATCGACGGCAGGCTTGAGATAGGTGATGGAAGGCTCCCTGGCTGGACCGACTGCTGTGGGGCCCCCTGCCTTGACCTTGAGATTGATGCCGGATTGCGGCACACCTTCGGGCCACAAGGGAATGACGGTATTGTCAGCGGGAACGCCCAATGCCGTGCGGGCGGCCAGGGCGAGGGAGGTTGTGGTCACGAGCAAGGCGGATCGTGGCGTCATGGCCTCGAGATGAAAGGTGAGATGGCGCCGACGCGGGCCTTTTCCTTCCTGGCTACCGTGTGTACGGCAGCGGGTGGCGTTTGGCGAGGAGGGCGACGCGTCCGCGGGCATCGGACAAGGCTGCAGCTTCATTTGGAGTGCCGGCGGCCTTGAGGACGATGTCGATGGCTTCGGCGACCAGGGGCATGTCGGGTTCCGTCAGGCCTCGCGTTGTCATTGCCGGCGTTCCGATGCGGATTCCCGAGGCCTGGAAGGGCGATCGGGTTTCGAAGGGCACGGTGTTCTTGTTGAGCGTGATGTGCGCGAGATCGAGCGTTTCCTGGGCCTTCTTGGCGGTGAGATCCGGAAGGTTGTGGCGCAGGTCGACGAGGAAAAGATGGTTGTCGGTGCCGCCGGAGACCACCTTGTAGCCCCGTGAGATCATGGCGCCGGCGAGGGCCTTGGAGTTGCTGACGATCTGCTTCGCGTAGCGGGCGAAATCGGGTTTGAGGCACTCGTTGAAACAGACCGCCTTGGCTGCGATCACGTGCATGAGCGGTCCTCCCTGGGCGCCGGGAAACACCGCGGAATCGACCGCCTTCGCATGCGCCGCCTTGCACAGGATCAGGCCACCCCGGGGACCGCGAAGGGTCTTATGGGTTGTTGTGGTGACAAAGTCGGCGTGGGCAACGGGCGAGGGATGCACACCGCCGGCGATGAGTCCCGCGATGTGGGCGATGTCGGCGAACAGCAGGGCGCCCACGCTTCTGGCGATTTCCCCCATCGCTGCAAAATCAATCGTGCGCGAGTAGGCGCTGGCCCCTACGGTGATCATTTTCGGCTGCTCGTGTTTCGCGACGGCGGCAAGTTCGTCGTAGTCGATGAGGCCATTGTCCTCCCGGACTCCGTATTGGAAGAATTGATACAACTTGCCGGAAAAATTGGCGGGATTGCCGTGGGTCAGGTGTCCGCCGTGCGAAAGATTCATGCCGAGAACCTTGTCGCCCGGTGACAGCACGGAGGCGTAAACGGCAAAATTGGCCTGCGCCCCCGAATGCGGCTGCACATTGGCATGCTCCGCGCCGAACAGGCGCTTTGCGCGCTCGATGGCGAGCGACTCCACCTTGTCGACATGTTCGCAGCCGCCGTACCAGCGCTTGCCGGGGTATCCCTCCGCGTACTTGTTTGTCAGGACGCTGCCCTGGGCCTCCATGACTGCCGGGTAGGTGTAGTTTTCCGAAGCGATAAGTTCCAGATGGCTTTGCTGCCGGGAAAACTCGGCCGAGATGGCCGCGTGGATTTCAGGATCAACCGTGGCGAGAGGCTGGGTGTTGAGCATGGTGGAGGGAGAGTGGCTGAACGGTCCTTCGATGGCGGCCCGGGAAAAGGGCCCAGCAAGACATGAAACCCGGGCTTCGGAAACCAAAAAACCTAGGGGATCCGGGCGATCCGCTCCTTGAGAAATGCGAGAACGGAGGGGATTGCCTCCACCATTTCATCCCGGCTCGTTTCGTATTCGGAGAGCGGCCCGCCAAACGGATCCGCGATTTCGCGGTGCGCCCCGTCGGGGAGGAATTCCCTCAAAAGGAACAGGGTACCGGGTTCTGGAAAAAACTGGAGCTGGACGACAGTGCGGTGCATCTCGGTCATGCCAAAGATCGCAATGGCGTTGGACACGAGTTCCTGGGTCAACGGCTGGCTCACGTGTTCCGAAATATCGATCCCAACCTTTTTCAGGGCGGTCACTGAATGGGGTGACACGGCTTCTCCTGCGCGGCAGGATACTCCCGCCGAGATGACCTTGATTGACCGGAGAGGCTCGGGTTGCGCCGCGAGAGCGTGTGTCAGCAAGCCCGCCGCCATCGGACTGCGGCAGATGTTGGCTGTGCAGATCAGGATGACGTAACCGGCGGAACTCATGCGAAGCGGAGTCAAAGAAAACGATTTGAACAGAAAGGCAATTCTATGGGACGGGTGGCCATGGATCGGGTCGAAAGGGAGGCGAATCAGGTGCCGTGGATCTGCTTTAGTGCAACGAGTGCCTCGTAAAGGTGCACGGCCCGCTGGAGGACAACATCCTGCGGCGTGGCAGGCGGTGGAGCTTGCACGATCGCCGCCTTGTCAGCAGACGGAGCGGGAACTGCGGAGGCTTCCTTTTCCTCCGGATCCGACAGGTCCGGCGGCGAGTCGGGCAGGGGAACTCCGTTGGCATGGTCTCGCACCATGGCGGCTTCGTCGTAGCGTCGCTTTTCAAGTCTGGAGGGCAGCAGGTCCTGGGGGGATTTGCCGGCATCCAGGGCATCGCGCGCTTGTTCATCCGCACGCAGCGGTGTTGCGACCGCCACGTCCGGACTGATTGCGGGGGACGCTGCGCCGAGCGTGATCAGGTAGCGATGTCTTCGTTCAAGCTCCTGCACGATTTCCCCGGCGGTGGTTGAATCGATCAGGACGAGGCGGAGTGGCGGGTGCGATGAGGCCTTCACCCAATCCCCGACGCGGTCAATCGCGTCAGCCGCGGCCGGGCGTGTGCCGCGCAGATCGATGACGGCCGCGCCGCGCGGCAGGTCGACGGCATCGTCCGGCAGCGTTTGCAATCGCTTGTAGGCGAGCCCGCTGACCAGGGAAATCTCGACGGGTGCGTCGGGAGGAGCGGGCGCCTCTCCGAGAAGGAGACTGCCAGTGAGCAGCCCTGCGAGCAGGCGGAGTCCGTGGGCGATCGATTTGTGAAAGGGATGGAGCGTCATGATCGCCGAAGCTGTCGCGCGCCGATATCGCGCCGGAAGTACATGCCATTGAAGTTTACCTCGCTGCAGGCGCGATAGGCCGCGTCGGCTGCGGCTTTGAGTGTCGCCCCGACGGCTGTCACTCCGAGCACGCGGCCACCGGCGGTGACGACGCTGCCGTCGGCACGCTTGGCGGTGCCTGCATGGAAATAGGTGATCCCGCGAGGGGACGTTGCAGGGAAGGTGATGACATCGCCCTTCGTATAGGAGCCGGGATAGCCCTTCGCAGCGATGACGACGCACACAGCGGATTCGGGCCGGACCCTGAGTTTGAAGTGCGACAAGGTTTCGGTGGACGCGGCCCAGAGCAGCGCCAGGACATCGCTCTCGATTCTTGGAAGAACGACCTGGGTTTCGGGATCGCCGAAGCGGGTATTGTACTCAAGCACGCTGGGCCCGTCCGCAGTGAGCATGATTCCGATGAACAGCGTGCCACAGAAGTGGATGCCCTCGGCGGCGATGGCGTCCACCGAGGGACGGACGATCTCGCCTTCGATGCGTTGCCAAAGCGGAGGTGTCACGATTTCGGCGGGTGAGTAGGTGCCCATGCCACCGGTGTTCGGTCCCGTATCGCCGTCGCCGATGCGCTTGTGATCCTGCGATGACGGGAGCATGACATAGTCCCTGCCGGAAACCACGACGAGGATGGAGGTTTCCTCTCCTGTCAGGCAGTCCTCCACGAGAATCTTTCCGCCGGCGCCATTCGAGGGAAGGGCGAGAAGCGTGTGCACGGCGTCTTCGGCTTCTGCGTGGGACTGGGCCACCACCACGCCCTTGCCCGCTGCGAGACCATCGGCTTTCACGACGATGGGTGCCGGTTTCGCGCGAATGTAGGCAATGGCCTCCTCCGCGCTCCGGAAGAACGCGGCGGGCGCGGTGGGAATCCGGTACTTTTGGAGGATTTCCTTCGTGTAGATCTTGGAGGCTTCGAGGCGGGCGCCGTCCGCCTTTGGGCCATAGGCCGGGATGCCGAGTTCGAGCAGCCGGTCGACGAGACCCATGGCGAGAGGCACCTCCGGACCCACGACGACAAATTCAATTCGTTCCCTTTGGGCGAGGGCGACAAGGCCGGCGACGTCGTTAGCGGCAACGGGGTGACAGACAGCCTCTGCGGCAATGCCGGCATTGCCGGGCGCGGCGATGACCCTTGGCGAGGAAGGGGAAAGCAGCAGCGAGCGCACGAGCGCGTGTTCGCGGCCGCCGGAACCGACAACGAGGACTGAGCGGGGAAGGGCGGTCATGAGCGGTCGTGCGAAGTCGCGGGCTCAGAGCACCTGGAGTTTTTTCCGGTAGAAGGCGACCACCTCGTCGGGATCGTCGGAGAACAGGATGTAGTCGAGCATCCACGCCGGCGCCCGCTGGGTGCGGACCATTTCCTGGAGCTGGCCGCGGAGGTCGGCGAAGAAGGTCGAATCGAAGAAGACATAGGGCACGCGCTGGCGAATGCCGAGTTTGAGATTGCAGAGCTCGATCCCGATTTCCTCGAGCGTGCCGACACCGCCGACGTTGAAGATGCAGAAATCGGCGGCTTCGAACCACTTTTGCCGGAAGTGGCGGGCATGCTCCTGGAAAGTGTTGAAGAAATCGACGCCGAGTTCGGGGGGCTGGGCCTCAAGTTCGAGAAAACATGCTCCGGTGAGGGCGCCCTGGCTGCGCGCCTGGTCGGTGGCAAGCCGCATCACGCCGCCTCCGCCTCCGGTCAGCACGCCGACGTTGGGGCCGATGAAGCCGGTGAGCGTGTCGATGAGGGTGGAGATCTTGCGAGTCTGTTCGACATCGAGTCCCGCAGCACTTCCGTAGAATGCCAGGATTGTCGCCCCCTCAAAACGCTTCACCAGTTCCTCCCGGATAAAGAATCCCTGGTCCTTCTTGTAGGTGTGAACGTACAAATCACCCATGGCCGGGTTGTACCAGTAGACGTCCAGACCGATCGCATAGAAGCTGTCCAGCCGGCTGTGGGCATTGCTGGAGAGGAAGAAGCCGTGGGTGCGCGACGGCTTGCGGAACACGATGCGTTTCAGCTTGAATTCGTGGATGCGGGTGAGGAGTTCGATGTTTTCGAACAGGTTGGGGAAGTAGTCGATGAGGAGCGTGTCGGCGTCCGACGGGGCGTTGTCGAGCGCCTGCACCATGGTCTTGTAGCCGCAGGCGTCGAGCCGCGCCTCGGCGAGCTTGCCGCGGAGACTGGGCGGATTTCCCGCCTGGAAAAACAGGCAGGCGTTTTCCATCAGGGCGCTCTGTCCCCGCACGGTGATCGTGGTTTTCGGGCGGGCCTCAACGGTGCTCTTCGGGGGATTCTCGTCGAGGCAGTGATAGATGTCGGTGACTGTGGAAAGCAGGCGCGTGCGGCGTTTGGCGATGGACTTGGTTTCCGGATCGGAAGGCGGCGGCGCGCGGAAGATTTCGACCGACACCAGGGGATTCACCACCGGCTGGTCTCCGGTGTTGTAGATCTCCAGCATGACGTTTGTGCCGAAGGTCTTTAGGGGATCCAGCAGGACCGCGCTGGTGTGGATGCCAAAATGGCCCTCGCCCTGGTTGAGCACGACGTAGTGCTCCTTCAAATACATGGAGCAGCTGGTGAGAATGCCGGAACGGGGAGGCACCGTCAGGGGCGAAGCCTCGCGCCGGATCTGCACCTTGTCGAGGTAGGCGCGGCCTGCTTCACCCGCGACGAGGCGCTCGAAACTGCCGCGCGGAAGCTTGGGATTGAGCGTGTAGGTGACCTGGTGCGGCGTGAGGTAGACACGTCCGTCCCTGTCGATGCTGATGGTGTTGGGCAGCTTGATCTTGTTCGCCTTGACGCTCGCCCAGATCTCGGCGGTGGTCAGCTTTGCGGCCGGCGGTGCGTAGTAGAGCCGTCCCACCGGGACACCGGGGCGGAGCAGCTTTTTCCAGAAGGAAGTATTGGGGAAACTCGTGTCGTAGATAAAGGCATCGGCCTCGATGGTGAGCCGGTTGCCGTCGATGCAGAAAGGGCCGCGCAGAAGCATTTCGATCCCGATGCGCGCGAGGGTGCTGCGCAGGGTGAAACGCACGTCGGAAAGATGGGCCTTGAGGAACTCGAACTCGGCAGGATTCCTTGGCCAGAAGGCGAGTGTGAGGGTGGCGTTGGCGTCGTCCTTTGGCTTCACCAGGAGTATCTGTCCATCCTGGCTGGTCCAAAATTGGTCGTGATGCATGGTCGAGACAGGCAAATCAACCGGTGTTGCGGTCGCGACTCAAGCGAGTAAAGCCTGATTGCACCTTGCTTGAAACGGCGGGCTCGCTCCGGGGCATTTCCCGGGTGCATCGTTTCGGGGCAGGATCGATTCAATTTCAGCTTCAGTCACATCCTGGATCATTAGGGTTTGCCAACCAGCGGCAGGAGCGTACGGTGGATTCTTTTCGGTAACAAATCTCCTTGTTCCGGATCTGATCACCTTCACGCATGAACCTCACCCGCATTTTCACCACGGTTGCAGTGACTGTCGCCTGCACCCATCTGACACACGCGCAGGCGCCTGACGCCCCTGCTGCCGCGCCCGCCGCAGCGGCTGCTCCCGCGGCTCCAGCGCCGAAATTTTCGGAGGACCAGTTGCTTGAAACGTTTGGCTGGTTTGTCGGAAAACGAATCGGCATCACCGAACTCAAGTTCACAGCCGAACAAACGGCGCTGATCATCAAGGGCCTGCAGATTGCAGCGGCCGGCAAGGATGCGCCGTACAAGCTCGAAGAGATCGGACCGGAGATGGACAAGTTTCTTCAGCAGAAGCAGCAGCAGTACCTCGATGTCCTCAAGCAGGAGGGGCTTGCCGCCTCGGCCAAATTCCTGGCTGAGGTGAAGACGAAGCCGGGCGTCACGACGCTTCCCAGCGGACTGGCCTACGAGATCGTGCAGCCGGGATCGGGGGAGTACCCGAAGGCGACTGACACGGTCAAGGTGCATTACACGGGCAAGCTGATCGATGGCACCGTGTTTGATAGCTCGCTTCAACGCAACGAACCCTCCGAGTTCGCGTTGGACCAGGTCATTGCCGGTTGGACCGAAGGCATCCAGAAGATCAACAAGGGCGGGAAGATCAAGCTCTATGTCCCGCCGCAACTTGCCTACGGCGACGACGCGCGTCCGGGAATTCCGCCGGCATCAACGTTGATTTTTGATGTCGAGCTTCTCGACCTGAAGCCAGCCGCCACGCCGGCGGCAGCGGCTCCCGCAGCGAACACGTCCGTCAAATAGCCGTTCGGACCGGTTCCGAACCTCAGGGAGGAGCGTGGGGTCACCCGCGCTTCTCCACCCTCACTTCGGTCAGCAGGGAGCTGTGCACGCGGGACAGGCTGTAGATGTTTCCCTGGATCGGATTCACGCTTTCGGCGGAGGGGGCGTGGGCGACCGGAATGAAGGAGTCGTCGCATAGCACGCCGTGGGTCGGGTCCATGCCCTTCCATCCTGCTCCCGGCAGGTACAACTCCGTCCAAGCGTGCATCGCCCCGAGGGACCTGTGGTTGTCATCGGATTCTGAATACACGTACCCGCTGACAAAACGCGCGGCCAGGCCGAGGGTCCGGCAGAGGTCGGCGAGCAGGACTGCATAGTCGCGGCAGGCCCCGCTTCTCCGGGACAGAGTCGTGCGTGTATCCTGGATCCCGGGATCCTCACGCCGGACGTAGTCCATGGTTGAATACAGCAGGCGGTTGAGGCTGGTGACGAATGGCACGGTTTCACCCGAAAGCTGTAATGGCTGCTCCTGCAGCCAGGCATGCAGGAGCCGCTGCGTTTCGGCGGACGGCGGCGACAGGTAAGGCGAAAGACTGAGCCGCTCCAGCGGTGTGTAGGTGAAGGGGAAAGACGTGGCGTGCGGCTTGAGAATGAAGTCGAACGGATTGCTGTCATGGGTCTCGACCTCGAAGTCCGTGCGTATGCTCAGTGCCCGCGCGCCGTCCCAGAAATAGGCCGTCGCCAGCAGCACGTCGTTGGAATCGCGCGTCCAGACGATCTTGGCGTCGGGTGAGATGTTGAAACCGAAGGTGTTGACCCGCAGCAGGGGCGTCTCCCTGGGGCGCAGGTAGAGCTGGTGGGGCGAGAACGTTACGGTGCGCTCGTATTCGTAGCGGCTCAGGTGCGTGACGTGGAGTTTCATGGTGCGACGCGTCTTCTAGCAGGTTCCGGACCTAAAGCGAGGAGCGCAGGTCGGAAACGAAATGTTCGATGTCATCGGAGCGCGTGTCCCAGGAGCACATGAGGCGGTATCCCTGGGCGCCGATGAAATTGTAAAAGTGCCACCCTTTTCCGTGCATCCGCTTCGCTGCCGCGGAAGGGATGTCCACGAACAGAGCATTGACTTCCGGCTCTACCAGAATGCGGATGCCCGGGAGGCCGCGCAGTGCCTCCGCCAGCTTTTGTGTCATGGCGTTGGCATGTCCCGCGTGGCGAAGCCATGCGCCCGACTCCAGCATGCCGAGCCATTGGGCGCTGAGGAAACGCATCTTTGACGCCAGCTGGCCCGCCTGTTTGCAGCGGTAGTCGAATTCGCGGGCGAGTGCGGGGTTGAAGAAGACGACAGCCTCGCTCGTGTTCATGCCGTTTTTTGTCCCGCCGAAACACAGCACGTCCACACCGGCTCTCCACGTGATGTCCGCGGGCGAGGATGTTGCTCCCGGTTCGCCCTTCCGCGCGGCGAGCGCGGCGGCGGCGTTGGAGAATCGCGAGCCGTCCATGTGAACAGCGAGTCCGTGCCTTTTCGCGAGCGCGCTGAGTGCGGTGGTTTCGCCGACCGAGTAGACGGTGCCCCATTCCGTGGACTGCGTCAGTGAAAGGACTCTCGCCTTCGGAAAATGAATATCCGTCCGTTTCAGGATGAGCGCCTCGACCGCCTCGGGGGTAAGTTTGCCATCGCGGCCGGGAGCGGTGAGGATTTTCGTGCCGTTGGAGAAAAATTCGGGTGCGCCGCATTCATCCGTTTCCACGTGGGCGGCTTCGTGACAGATCACGCTGTGGTAACTTTGGCAGAGTGACGCGAGCGACAACGAATTTGCGGCCGTCCCGTTGAAGACAAAAAACACTTCCGCGTCGGGTTTTTCAAACAGGGCGCGAATGCGGTCGCACGCGCGCCGGGTCCAGTCGTCGGTACCGTAGCTGGGCAACCGGCCGCGGTTGGCCGCCTCCAGGGAGGCCCACGCCTCGGGGCAGATGCCCGAGGTGTTGTCGCTGGCAAAATGGTAGTCGAGGTGAGGTTTGTGCTCGGCGGTACGGTCAGGCATGGGGGCAGTCTCTCCCGGGGAAGGCTTCCGGTGAAGACGATTCTTTTAGACGTTGGCAGACCGGCAAACGCCATGAAACATGCGGGCCTGACCGGATGACAGCGGACAATACGCAATTATCGGAGCCCAATCTCTATCTTGTCGGTTTCATGGGAACCGGCAAGAGCACCGTCGGGCGCGCCGTCGGGCAGAAGCTGGGTTATGCCTTCATGGACAGCGATCATGAAATTGAGCGCAGGGCGGACAAGCCCGTGACGGAGATCTTTGCGCAGGAGGGTGAGGCGGCGTTCCGGGCGATGGAGCGGGCTTTTGTGGAGAGCGGGCATCCCCCTTCGCGCCAGATCGTGGCCTGCGGCGGCGGGCTAGTGGTGCCTGAAGGCATGCTGGCGCTCCTGCACGAGAAGGGAGTGGTCATCTGCCTGCACGCGTCCCTGGAAACGATCCTGAAGCGCACGCAGGGGCTGCGACACAGGCCGCTGCTCAATGTCGCCGATCCGGAGGAACGCATCCGCACGCTGTATGCCGCGCGGGAACCGGTTTATCGAAAAACGGGGACGATCATCCTGACCGACGGGCGTACCCTGCACGACGTCGCGGCGCATGTGATCCGTGCCTATCGGCGCGAGGCCGCGGACTGGACAAGGAAACCGCGGAGGCAGGCCGGGTCGCCGTAGGCCGCGTCACGGCCCTGCAAACACGGCGGCCATCTTTTCCGCGAAGGCCGGAGGAGGCCGCACCGGGCGACCTGATTTGTCGATGAAGGCATGCAGCGTCCAGCCGGAAGCGAGACGTTCCTCACCGCGCAGGACCTCGTAGTCGAGCTTGATACGAAGAAGCGGCTTTTCGCGCATGGAGGTGACGATGGTGAGTTCGTCGTCGTAGAGGGCAGGCCGGAAATACCGGACGTTCACCTCCAGCACCGGCAGGCGGAATCCTTCCGCCTCGAGCAAACGGTACCGGATGCCGTGCTCCTTCAGCAGGTTGGTGCGTCCGACTTCGAACCATGGCAGAAAGCTGCCGTGGTAGACGACACCCATCATGTCCGTCTCGGCGTACCGGACCATGATCGTTGTTCGCGACTGGATCATGGGTGCGGGGCGCGCGGTTGGGGAGTGTTGAACAGGAGATCTGCCGCCTTGTGCCAGGTGTTGCGTCGCGCCCATGCGCGACCGGCCTCTCCCAGGCGACGGCGGAGGGCGTTGTCGGCGATCAGGCGTTCAAAGGCAGCGGTGAGCTGGGCGGGGTAGTTGGGCGGTACACAAAGGCCGGTGACGCCATCGACAACGGCTTCGGAGACTCCGCCAATGGAATGAGCCACCACGGGGAGCCCGTGGGCGGCTGCTTCGAGGTAGACGAGACCGAATCCCTCGACGCTTTGCCGGTAGTCAATGCTGGTCATCGCAAAAATGTCCGCGCGATCGTAGATCCGATCGAGTTCGTCGTCGGGCAGCTCACCGAAGAAGCGGACTTTCAGGTCGCTTAACGATGCGGCCTCGCGCAGCTTCTGTTCGTAGTGGTGCCGATTGTGGTCGCCGACGATCCAGTATTCGATGCGTTGGCGAAAACGCGGGGCGAGTGCCTGGAGTGCCTGCAAGGTCAGGAGCTGCCCCTTGCGCGGATGAAGGCGCCCCACGGTGAGAATGATGAGCTTTTCCCTCGCGTGGCTCGCGGGCGGATCTTGCACCACCGCGAAGTCCGAGCGAAGGGCTCCTGGGGTCAGGAACGTTTTTCCGTTCGCCGCGGGAAAACGCTCGGTCAGCAGATTGTACGTGTAATGGGACAGCGTGCTGATGCGCGAGGCCCGGGCGATCAGCCGTTGGGTAAGACGGCGCGTGACGGGATTGCGGTGAAAGCGGAGGATCTCTGAGCCATGGAAGGTCAGGATCAGGTGTTTCGGTCGGAATGCCGGGATGCCCAACAGCATCATCATGGCGAGCATGGGGCCTGGCTCCGGAAGGTAGACCGTGGCATAGCGCAGCCGTCGTCGCTCGGCGATGAGCTGGGAGGCCAGCTTGAGCTGACACCGGAAGTTGTGGGTCCCGGTCAACGGGAGCCGGCGCAGCCTGAAGGGCCAGGATTTCTCGTGTCCGTTTGCCGGTGCGGATTGAGCCCAGACCTCGACGTCAAATCCAAGTCCGACGGATGCCTTTGCGATCTCCTCCGCAAACGTGGCGATCCCACCCCGCTTGGGGTAAAACTCGTGAGTGATGAGAAAGAGAGGACGGGTTTGCGCGGCGGCGCTCATTCGCGGGGGATGAAAAGGAATTCGTGGTCACAGGGAATCAGCAGCCTGAGGCAGAGGCAAGATTTGTGAGCATGGGTCGCGTTCAAGACAGCAGATTTGCGACTTGGTTCACAGCGGCTCCCACGAAGCCACGAAGGCACGAAGGGGAAAACAGGGGGAGGTTTGGCTCTTGATCAAAGACTGGCGACATGAGGGCACAAGAAAGCCAGCATTTCACCTGTGATCAAAGAGATCGGACTACTGAACCTTGCATGGGTGGTTGATAGATATTCACGTCAGGAATGGCGAAGACAACCCGGAGGGATTTCGATGTGATGGAACGTCGGCAGTGGCGCGGGATGGAACTGTTGGCTGAGGGACTCGCGCAGGCGACGCGGTGGTGCTCGCCCAACTGCCCGCCTTCGCCCACGAACCCAATCCGGCCAAGTATGTCTGGGGGTTCCTCAATAGGCACGCCCCGGTCAGTTGTTGCCCGACCGACCTGTGGAAACTCAGTGCCGAGGCCCACCGGTCCCTGCGACGCTAGATAGTGGGAGGATCACGATTCGTCGTGACCGGATCGGCAAGCGAAACGCGACCCGGAGAACGGGATCCGCAGATTTCCAAGATTCACGCAGATTGGATGTTGGATGGATTGATGTTCATATCTCCGTTCATCCGCGAAACGGGCACGCGAGCCGAATTGCGAGCCAGCCCAAACTGCCGGAACGGCGACTGACATTTCTTTCACCCTGGGAGGGGCACGCTTCGTCGTGCCCGGTTTGGAAGCAGAGAAGTCGGCAAGCAAGGCGGACTGGCGAGGCGCCAATTGCTAGGCGGCGTAGTCGAGGATTTGCTGACTAGGTTAAAACGTAAGACCAGACCCCGGTTTGACCCTTTTCTTTCACCTTGGGAGGGGCACGCTCCGTCGTGCCCGGTTTGGAAGCAGAGCAGAGAGCCCTTCCGCCTGCCGCCTGGCTTCGTCAGGCGTGACAACGAACCTGACCTATGCCTATTCGCGAATCGGTCTGCCGCAAACCATCACCGATCGCACCGGCACGCGAACCCTCGACTATCACCTGCCATCGGCAACCCTGATCTCCGAAACCCTCGACAATACGTACTTCGGGGGAAGGAAGATCCTCTACAAACGTGAATCCCAGGCAGCCGGTGTCCTCGGGCATCGGCTACCTCGGCAGCAATGTCGCGAGCCAGGCAGCACCCCTGCCGGGTCGGCGTTATGAATACGCCTATGACACGATCGGGAACCGTCAATGGTCGAACAGCACCGGCGTGAGCACCCTGCGGGATGACTATTCGGCAAATTCGCTCAACCAGTACATC
>JAGOJU010000056.1 GCA_017994935.1 Opitutaceae bacterium | reverse complement strand
GGCGGCGCGCACACGATTCACATGCTCAAGCGGCAGCTCCAGCAGGTGATGGAGCAGGTCGGATGCGCAAAAGTGGGGGATTTCCCAAGCCACCTCGTGCGCAGCTGAGGGTTCTGGTGCGGAGGGACGTACTGCCTGACGCGGGAGGAGAACCCGGGCGCCCCTCCTATCGAAAGTACAATTGTCAGTATCCGCCCGTCCGGGATTGCTGGTTGGCAGGCGGTGGGGTGGGCAGGCCTTCGAGCGCCTCATTCATGACCTTCCCGTAGTTGGCCAGCATCGTAAGAATCGCGCCGAAGTCGCTGCCATGGTTGATGAGCCGCCCGCCCTTGCCTGCAACGTGGGCGATCTGCTCCGCGTTGCCGGCGGGCCGACCCCAGGCAATGCCGTGCCGCGCTGCTGCGGCCGCAACCGCATCTTCCGCTGCCGCCATTTTCGGATGCTTGAAGTCCATCGGTGCCTCGAGTCGCAGGGACAGGTCACCTGGTCCGATGAAGAGCCCGTCGACGCCCTTCACTCCTGCAATGGCGTCGACATTTGCGACAGCTTGGGGAGTCTCGATCTGCACGATCAGAAACAGCTCCCGGTTGGAGTCGGCGGGATAGCCGCTTGTGCCCTTGAGGTAAAAGTCATTGTCGATCCCTGCACCGTCGAGTCCCCGGTCCCCAAGGGGAGGGAACTTGGTGGACTGCACGAGGAAGGTCGCATCCTCGGCCGTATTGACGAAGGGAATCATGAGGCCGGCGGCGCCGTTCTCCAGCAGGCTGTAGAGTTCGTTCTTGTTGCGGCTGCCCGTCCGCACGATGCAGTCGATGTTCGCGAGATGGTGCAGCATGATGATTCGCTGAAGCTCTCTCCGGTCCCACGCATTGTGTTCCGTATCGAGCCAGATGGCATCGAATCCGGCCTTGGCCGCGTGCAGCGGCATCAAGGCTGATGGATAGTACATGCAGGCGAACCGGGCGACACGGTTTTCGCGCAGGCGGGCGCGGATGAGGGAGGGGCGCATGGGAGTTGAGCGAAATGTGGAGGCATGCTGGCAGTTTTCGTCTGCCGGAGCAATCGATTGTACTGGGCAAATGAAACGACCAGTCGGGCGCATGGGGACGTGTCCAGGGGATGAAAGAGCGGGCGATTTGCGGCGGCTGGTGCGGGCTTCCACGCTTCGGGATCCTTGAGCCGATGCCGGATGGAGGCGGAGCGGTGCGTCGGGAGGATTGTCCTGCAGGGAGGAGGCGGAGGTTGTTGGTGGAATCACCTGTTTGGCAATGTTGGTTTTGTGGTTAAATGAACAAAAAATAACATTTGATCCGGTCGTCCTGGCACGCATGATCCGGGCTCATTCCTGATCTTTCCATGTCCACGTCTGAAACTGAGGGAGGTATTTCAACTGTCCAGGCGGGTGCCGCCGTGGTGGACATCACACCGGGCGAAAGTGTCTTTCTCTACGGGTACCCTCATGTGGCGAGGAACAGCACGGGGGTGCATGATGCATTGGAGTGTGCGGCGCTCTATCTGCGGGCCGGCGGGGGGCAGGTGCTCTTTCTTGCGAACGACCTGATCTTTTTTGATCGTGACTATGCGGGCATGCTGCGCCAGCGCATCCTGGCTGCCACCGGGATTCCGCCTGAAGCGGTGATGATTTCGGCGACCCACACGCATTCGGGCCCGGTCGTTGCGGACAACCTTACGAATGCCGCGGATTCGGTGGTTCCGAAAGCGGATCCCCGCTACCTGGAATGGCTCGCCGAACGTCTGGTTCTGGCCGCGCGAAGCGCTGTCGGGAATGCGGAGGGCGCCGTGCTGGGGCTTGGGGTGGCGAAGGCGGAGGGAGTGGGGACGAATCGCCATGACCCACAGGGGCCTTCGGATCCTGAGGTTCCGGTGCTGCTGGTGCGTTCGGGTGCCAGCGGGAAACCCATCGCGTGCATGCTGGTCTACGGCATGCATCCAACCGTGATGCATGAGGACTCGACGCTGATCAGCGCCGACTTTCCCGGGTTCACACGGCGCTGGCTGCGCGCGCAGGTGCTTGGGGAGTCGTGCCCCGTGATCTACCATCTTGGAGCCGCGGGCGACCAGAGTCCGCGTCATGTCACGAAAGCCAATACCTTCGCCGAAGCGCGGCGCATCGGCGAGCATCTCGGCCGGTGCATTGCGACCGCGATCGAGGGCATCTCCTGCGGTCCTGTGGGTGTCGTCCGGGGCATGCGCAGGTGGCTTGAGATCCGTCCGCGGGAGTTTCCGGACGTGCAAGGGGCAAAGGATGCGTTGGCGCGCAGCCGGAAGGTGTACCAGGAACTTCGTGAGGCGAAGGCTTCAAGGCAGGCGGTGAGGACGGCGGAGTGCGATGTCTTTGGCGCAGAGAAGACGGCGCTGCTGGCGGAAGCTGCCGTCGATGGCCGTCTGGCAGAGGCCGTGCGCTCGGCATCGCCTGCCGAGATTCAGGTCATACAGATCGGGGAATGGCGCTTTGTGGGCTGGCCAGGTGAGTTTTTTGTCGAGCATGCGTTGGCACTGAAGGCACGCGCACCCGCCGGCACGTTTGTGGTCACTTTGGCAAACGGGCAGCTGCAGGGTTACATTGCGACGCCGAAGGCGGTTGAAAACGCCTGTTACGAGGCGACCAATGCCGTTTTCTCGGTTGATAGTGGTCCGCGCTTTGTCGAGGCGACGCTCGACCTGATTGCAGGCGGGCCGTAGTACGACCGCCGCACATGTCACTGCTTCTTGGCATCGATCTCGGCACGTCCTACCTGAAGGCGGGAGTGTTTGATTTCACCGGAAAACTTCGGGGGTTGGGTCGCGTGGCCACCGGTGTGCGGGAACCGCGGCCTGGATGGAAAGAACTGGAAGCGCGGGAGCTTCTCGAGCATCTGCGGGAGGCGGTGACCGCAGCGCTCCTCGAAAGCGGATGCGCGGCGTCGGAGGTGGCGGCGATTTCCTATGGATCGCAGGCGAATACGTTCCTGCTGCTTGATGAGCGCAATCGACCCATCACTCCGCTGATTTTCTGGCATGATCGACGGGCGGAGTCGCTTGCGGGGGAGCTTCGGGATTTCGGCTCCTCGGAAACGCGACGCAGGCGCACGGGTCTTTGGGACCTCGTTCCCGAAAGCGCGCCTGCGAAATTGCTTTGGATTGCGCGCCACTCTCCGGAGGTGTGGCAACAGTGCCGGTCGGTCATGACCGTCAGCGATTATCTGACGTTTTTTCTCACGGGAGAACGGGTGGGGGATGCGAGCACGGCGTCGCTGACGGGGCTTTATGATCTGACAAAGGGCGAATGGTGGAGCGATGCCCTGGGGAGGTTCGGGCTGGCACCCTCGCAATTGTCAGTGCCGCTTCAGCCGGGTGCGGTGGCAGGCAGGCTCACGTCCGAGGCTGCGGCATTTTTCCAGCTTGGAGCGGGGACGAAGGTTGCGGCCGGTGCGTTGGACCATCATGCGGCGGCGATGGGTTCCGGGCTGGGTGCGCAGGTGGAGGCGTCGCTTTCGAGTGGCACGGTGTTGGCTGCGATGGTCCTCGGAAGCGAGATCCTGCCCATGCCTGACTGCATCTGGGGCCCGCATCCTGGGGAGTTGAAGCACTATGCGCTTGCCTATGATCCGGGCGGAGCGGGCCGACTCGAGGATTACCAGAAACGTTTTGCGCCGGAGGTGACGGTTGGAGAGTTGCTTGGCTGTTTGGAGAGCGGCGAGGGAAGGCTGCATGAAACGCATGGGGAGGCGCTTCGGGGTCACCTGAGGGACATTGCGCAAACCGAAAGATCATTGCTGGAAAAGATTTCCCCCGGGAAGCGATTTTCGAGGATTGCAGCGACGGGTGGTGGCGCACGTGGCCTGGTATCGTTGCAGATCAAGGCGGATGTGCTCGGAGTCCCCGTGATGTCGACCTCGCCTGAGCCCGCATGCCTGGGCGCCGCCGTGCTGGCATCTGTCGGCAGCGGTGTCCATGAAAACCTGGAGTGCGCCATTGTCAGAATGATCCATTCCGAGCGCGTGGCGTATCCGAATGGTGTCGGCGCCTGAGGTTTGTGGTCGGGACGAATCCAGCTCCTCCTTTGTCATTCGACCACGATCTTCAGGAGCCGACCCCGTCCGAACGTGTCGTGCGGCCGCTGGTCAGCCAGTCGAGGTAGTTTCGGAGCACGGGCAGGTCTGCCGGGGCGAGGGTGTGAGTGGCGAGACTTGCGGGGGATTCCCAGGAGATGGCGAGGTGTTCGCGGGGGAAGGGTGGCGGGCTGTTGAGGGAGAGCTGGGCCACGAGGGGCGTCATGGTGATGACGACCGTTTCATAGTCGAAGGGCTGGATGGGAAGCATGTGCACGAGGTCAATCTCGCACCCCAGTTCCTCCCGGATCTCGCGCTTCAGCGCATGGGCGGGGCTTTCACCCGGTTCGACCTTGCCGCCTGGAAATTCCCAGAGAAGGCCGAGATGCTTGTGGGCGGGGCGTTGGGCGATGAGCACCAGGCCTTCCCGTTC
The DNA here is from genome assembly GCA_017994935.1 of Opitutaceae bacterium. Lineage (GTDB taxonomy): Bacteria > Verrucomicrobiota > Verrucomicrobiia > Opitutales > Opitutaceae > UBA6669. The sequence goes on along the minus strand of JAGOJU010000056.1, from coordinate 17,303 downwards.
GATGAGCGCACATACGACGGGGATTGGCTGGCCTGCAGGCATGCTGTTTCCTGTGGCGCCTTTCGGTGGATCTGGCAAGGGCCGTCGCCGGCCGTCGGAGACTCCCTTCGCCAGCGGGCATGGACCCTTGCTGGAAGCATCCTGACATTGAAGCCGGCGAACGGCGCGCACGTGCTTGCCCCGCCTGACGTCAGCAGGCAAGGTGCGCGGCTTATGGCGACGGAATTTTCCGCGAAAACCCTCTCAGGCATCAGCCTCGTCGGCCGCTCGGAAGGCCTGGTGAAAGCGCTTGGTGGTTTCCGCAAGGACAGGCATTCCGTGCCTGATGCGGTCAATGCAGTCACGCAGGCATTTGTTGCGCGCCTCGGCGAAGGGGAGATCAGGGAGGAATCCGAGAAGCTCTTTCAGACGGCGAGGACTGCGATGGGATACAAACGCACTGAGATCACCCTCGGCGTGGGAAAGGGACAGGCGCTGCTCACGGCAAAGGATTTTGTGTGGGAGCTGGCACTTTCGCTCCAGGAGGCGGATCCCGAACGCTATCACCTGGTCAGGACGCTCCACGGCATCCGAAGTGCCGACATCATTGGAATGGGCGGGTTCGACGGCCTGTGGCGCGGTGCGTTTTCGACGCTCGTGTTTTCCCTGGCGAGGGGTGTCGCTGTCGAGGCGGTGATCGATGCGATCGAGGGTCTCGATCCTGAGGGAGGAACGCGCCTGTCGGTCACCTACCCGTCGAACTGCCGGGATTGTCTGGTGACGGTTCCGGGGGTTGACGCGCGGGTGAGGTGCACGGGAGCGACGCTCGAAGTGGAGTTTCCCCGAGGAGCCACGCCGCGTGAGCTGATTGAAATGTTTGCGTCTGTCCGCGAGGCATTCCTTCTGACCCGCGCGGCTGCGCTGGTGGACATGATGTGAGGCGAATCGCTGCGGGCGCGGATCGATCGCCGCGTGCGACCTATGCCGGCAGGACCATGGCGAGTTTGGGAAACTGTTCGATGCAGGCGGCGACCCGTGGACCGATCAATCCCTCGATCTCGTCCACATCGGTGATGCTCCTGCCGTGATTTGTCACCGTTATCGCCCCTTCCGAACTCTTTTCCGCCATGCCCCTGATGATGTCCCTGGTATTGCGGGTGCCGTCCATGAGCGACATCGCGTGTCGCGCAAAGGAGTCGAACTTGATCGACTGGTGTCGGAGGTTCGTGACGTGCCTCGGGTAGTTCAGGGCCTGGTACCGCGCCAGGGCGGTGAGGCGGGGTTTCTCGGGAAGGACTGAGGAAATCGGAGAATGCGGAAACGTGAGACATTCAATCAGGCCTCGGCTCAGGAGGATCAGGAGCTGGTCGCAGATGACGACCTCCTCCTCGAACACCTTTGCCGAATCCTGGATCCCCGAAACCGGTCCGTAGAGGAGATTTCTCAGCGCCGAAATCAGCTCGGTGAAGTGAAGATACTGGGGGCTGGCGGCATGCAGGGAGAGAAGCACGGCTTTCACCAGGGGGCTGTCCGCATTCACCACGGCCTTGCTGACGTGGAAATGTTCGGTGACGCCTGCCCTGACATCGACCTTTTCATTGACGGGCCGCGCGCTTGTGCCGAACCACATGGTGCGCAGCACGAGCGGATTGATGTTCCGGTTCAGCACCCTGTCGTTGTGGACGAGCAGGGTCATGCGGAAGGTCCGGTTGCGCAGGAAGTCCATGTACTGCTCCATCGCGATCATGTTGCCCGAGATCTTGTAGAGCGTCTCCTGCGACTTGGGATCGAAGTTTGCAGGAAGAATCGAACTCAGACCGGGTTCACCCAGGTATTGCAGCCCATGTTTGACCGCGGCGGCGTTGAATTCGCGAAAGTAGAAGGGCGTATTTTCCTCTTCGAGGTACTCGTGAAAAACATAGGAGTCGGTCACTCCCTCCAGCATCGCGAGTTCCGAACGTAGGAACTGTCCGTAGGGATTGTCCTCGGTCGGGACATGGTCGGAAAGGAACTTCACGAGCGATCGTGCCTGGCTCGTGCGGGTAGCCTCGTCGGGAAACTGTTTCGTGTGAAAGAGCATCATGTCGCGGATCATTCCGCGCATGCGCCATCCCGGGAGTGCATTGTAGCTGATGTAGGCCACGCCGTTCGGGGTGAGTGCCTCCTTGCACAGGCTGAGGATACGATCCTGGACCGCAGGCGGAACCCAGCTGAAAATCCCGTGAGCGATGATGTAGTCAAAACGCATGCCCCCGAGGTCGAAATCCATGATGTTCCTCTGCTCGAGCGTGACGTTTGTTAGCCTCGCGCCTTCGATCATCTTCCGCCCTTCGGCGACCTGGTTTGCCGAAAGGTCAATGCCGACGAACGTGCTTTCCGGATAGACCTGTGCGAGGGGCAGCAGGTTGGCGCCGTCGGCTGCTCCCAGTTCGAGAACATTGCATCGCGCCGGATCAGCCGGCGTCATTCCGAACAGCCGTGCGATCGTCGCCAGCTTGATCGGGTGGGTCTGGGGAAAGGATGAACTGGAGTAAGCGGTCTGATCGTAGGAGGTCGAGGACATCGCCATCAGCTATCAGCATAGGCCTCGGAAGTTCTAGCAAATTCGCTGCGTGGAGCTGCGCCTGACAGGGCGGGCTTGCCCGATGGGAGCCGTCCCGTTCCAATTGTGACCCTTTTCCATGACAATACCCGGAAGCACCCTTGGCGTACTCGGTGGCGGTCAGTTGGGGCGCATGTTTGCGCAGGCGGCCCAGACCCTCGGGTATCGGGTGCATGTCTATGAGCCGGCGGCGGATTGTCCGGCCGGTTCGGTGGCCAACAGGACCTTTACGGCCGACTATCAGAACATGGAACAACTGGCCGCGTTTGCCTCGAGCTGCTCGGTTGTCACCTATGAATTTGAAAACATCCCGATCGAGCCCCTTTGGAAGATCGAGAATCTGACGCTGCTTCGTCCGAATTCATCGGTGCTGGAAATCTGCCAGAACCGCATGCGCGAAAAAACCTGGTTGAAAAAGTGTGGCTTTCCGCACGTGCCTTTTGCCGAGGTTGAGGCGCATGGAGACATGGCGGCTGCGGCGCGCAGGGTGGGGTTGCCTGCCGTGGTGAAGACGGCGGACTTCGGCTATGATGGGAAGGGACAGAAACGGCTGACGGATGAGGCGTCACTCCTGGCGGCGGCGGGGGCCTTTGCCGGCCAGCGGTCCGTGATCGAGCGCTACATTGATTTCAAGTGCGAGCTTTCGGTGATTGTGGCTCGTGGAGTTTCGGGTGAAACCCGCGTGTTTCCGGTCGCGGAAAACATCCATACGAAGCACATTCTGGATTTCACCATCGCACCTGCCCGGATCAGTGCGGCGGTGGCGCGGGAGGCGGAGGCGCTGGCCGTTGTGATTGCGGAGCGTCTGAATCTGACGGGCTTGCTGGCGGTGGAGATGTTCCTCACGGATCGGGGCGAACTTCTCGTCAATGAACTCGCCCCGCGCCCGCACAACAGCGGCCATTGGTCGATCGATGGCGGGCGCACGAGCCAGTTCGAGCAGCACGTGCGGGCGATCTGCGGGCTTCCGCTCGGCGATCCCTCGGCTCGTGAACCGTCGGTGATGGTGAACATCCTGGGCGATGCCTGGATCTCCCCGGACACCGGGCGTGTGACGCCGCCGGATTGGACCGTCATCCTGGGCGATCCGCGTGCGAAGCTTCACCTGTACGGAAAACACGAGCCGCGGATTGGCAGGAAAATGGGACATTTCACCGTGACTGGCGGGACGGCCGACGAGGCGTTGGAAAGTGCGCGCCAGCTCAAGGCGAAGCTGGTCGGCAGGAACGGATAGCGCAGTCCGGGTTGACCGGATCGCACGAGGGCAAAGAAAAACGCCGCTCAAAAGGAGCGGCGTTCGAAAGAGGAGGGCAAACCGTACCTGCGCGTCAGAGCGCGAGCAGGTTGTTGCGGGAATGCTTGATCGTACGGGTGACGGCGCGCTGATGCTTCGCCGAGAAGCCGGTGTATTTGCGGGGGAGGATCTTGCCCGTATCGGTCACGTAGCGCACCATCGCCTGGGGAGTCATGAAGGGAATCTCCGGAGGAGTGAGGCTGCGCTGGGTCTGTTCAGGTGTACTCATGGAAAAAGGTCGGCCACTCAACCGCCTGACCTGGGTGCTGTCAACGGGGTATTTTTTCGATGAAATACCCTTCGGTTGCATCTTCGCTTGAAACCGGATGGCAATATCCCGTTTCAAGCGCATTGCCGAACGGAAGGGCGGAGCAATCCGTTTGGGAGCGATCGCGTGAAAATGCGCTTGCGCCCCTGTGCACAGGGCGGACTTTAGCGCGCACAATCCACCCTCCGATCGTCCATGGCCAACGCCTATACTGAAGCCAGCATCAAGACCCTTTCGCCCCTTGAACACATCCGCCTGCGTCCGGGCATGTACATCGGGCGCCTTGGCAGCGGGGCCCATGCGGAGGATGGCATCTATGTGCTGCTCAAGGAGACGATCGACAATTCCATCGACGAGTTCACGATGGGATTCGGAAAGCGGATCGAGGTTGAAATCACCGACCGGACCGTGCGCGTCAGGGACTACGGCCGGGGCATTCCCCTGGGAAAACTCATTGACTGTGTTTCCATCATCAACACGGGGGCCAAGTACGATTCCGAGACATTCCAGAAGGCGGTGGGACTGAACGGCGTCGGCCAGAAGGCGGTGAACGCCCTGTCGTTCCTCTACCGCGCGCAGGCGGTTCGTGAAGGCGAGACGAAGGTGGTGGATTTTGAACAGGGCAGGCTGAAGAAGGACCATCGCCTCGCCAGGACGGAGGAAAAAAACGGCACGATCGTCGAGTTCATTCCCGATGAGGCGCTGTTTGGAAAGGATTTCAAGTTCCGGCCCGAATTCGTGGAGGAGATGCTGTGGAACTATGCCTTCCTCAACCGCGGCCTGACCCTCACGTTCAACGGCAAGTCATTCCGCTCCGAAAACGGCCTGAAGGATCTGCTGGGCCGCAAACTTACCGGGGAGACGCTGTACCCGATCATCCACATCGAGGCGGACGACATCGAGGTGGCGATGACCCACGGCGGGCACTACGGGGAGGAGTACTACTCGTTCGTGAACGGGCAGCACACGACGATGGGCGGCACCCATCTCGCGGCCTTTCGCGAGGCGCTTGTCCAGACCGTGCGTAATTTCTACAAGAAGGACTACGATGCCGCGGATATCCGCCAGTCGATTGTTGCGGCGGTCAGCGTGCGGGTGATCGAGCCGGTGTTTGAATCGCAGACAAAAACCAAACTCGGCTCCAATGACATTGGCCCCAAGGGACCTTCCATCCGGCAGTTTGTCGGAAACTTCATCCAGCAGCATCTGGACAACTGGCTGCACCGCAATCCGGAGGCCGCGGACGCGTTCAAGCGGAAGATTGAGGAGAGCGAACGCGAGCGGAAGGAACTTTCCGGCATCCGCAATCTCGCCCGGGAGCGCGCCAAGAAGGCATCGCTTCACAATCGCAAGCTGCGCGATTGCCGGGTGCATCTGGATTCCAAGGACAAACGCGCGGAGGAGAGCACGCTTTTTATCGTCGAGGGCGACAGTGCGGCGGGGTCGCTGACCGCCTGCAGGGACGTGCAGACCCAGGCGGTGTTCGCACTCAAGGGCAAGCCGCTGAATACGTATGGTCTCACCAAGAAGGTGATCTATGAAAACGAGGAGTTTCACCTTCTCCAGAGTGCGCTCAACATCGAGGAGGGACTCGATGGACTGCGTTACAATCGCGTCGTGATTGCGACGGATGCGGATGTCGATGGCATGCACATCCGCCTGCTGCTGCTGTCGTTCTTTCTGCAGTTTTTTCCCGAACTGATCGTTCAGGGACATCTGCACATCCTCGAGACGCCGTTGTTCCGTGTGAGGAACAAGAAGGAGACGGTCTACTGTTATTCGGAGGCCGAGAAACAGGCGGCGCTTCTCAAGCTTGGTCAGTCCGCTGAAATCACCCGCTTCAAAGGGCTGGGTGAAGTCTCTCCCGGCGAATTCAAGGACTTCATCGGGGAAGGCATGCGTTCGGAGGCGGTGAGCCTGGCCCAGCTGCACAGCAGCGATCAGCTGCTCGGCTTCTACATGGGCAAGAACACGCCAGAGCGCCAGGACTTCATCATTGAGAATCTCAAGGTGGAGAAGGACCTCGTGGCAGTGTAGCCCATGGCAGGGTGAAAGGAATTTCCTAGGGATCCGGTGCGGATACTTGCCAATTTGTCCGGGATCCTGTTGTAAGGAGCGAGGCGCGCCCAAAGACGTCGCTGATTTCGACCGGCTGAATCCTGCGCCCGCATGTTCCGCCCGGAAGAAACCGCATTCACCCAACAATCAATCCCATGTCATCGTCCTACCTTACCCGCCGTGATTTTCTCGCCTTTTCCGCAGCGACCGCCGCCCTCCTGGGGTTTCCGGGCTGTGCCACGCTGAGCCGATCTCCGCGCAAGCCGCGCGCGATTGCTCCAGGTGCCAAGATCCGCATCGCCCAGATCGGCTGCGGAGGGAAAGGGTTCAGCGACATCATGGCGCACAAGGATGACGAGGACGTGGTTGCCCTCTGCGATGTCGACTGGGAGTGCCAGGGGCGTACCAAGAAGAATCTGGCCAGCCTGATCGAGGCGTTCCCCAATGCCCGCCGGTACACCGACTTCCGGAAGATGCTGATCGAGATGGATGACCAGATCGATGCGGTCTGCGTGAGCACGCCGGATCACATGCATTTCCTTCCCGCCTACATGGCGATGATGCTGGGCAAGCACGTGTATGTGCAGAAGCCGCTCACGCCCACCGTGGCCGAAGGCCGCGAATTGCTCCGGTTGGCCCGTGCAAGCGGCGTGTGCACGCAAATGGGCAACCAGGGCCATGCGGGCGAGGGCATCCGCCTGGTGCGCGAATGGTTTGAAGCGGGGCTTCTCGGCGAGGTGCGCGAGGTCAACATCTGGACGAATCGTCCCATCTGGCCTCAGGGTTTCCAGGAGTGGCCTGCGGAAGAGCCGCTGACTCCCGGACTGCAATGGGACCTGTTTCTAGGTCGCGCGCCGCTGAAGCCTTTCAGCAGCAAGATTCATCCCTTCAACTGGCGCGGCTACAAGGACTATGGCTGTGGAGCGCTGGGAGACATGGCGTGTCACCTGATGGATGCCGCTTTCTGGGGATTGAAACTCGGGGCACCGACTTCGGTGGAGCTCAAGGAAATCAACGACCCCAGCAAGATCGCCTATCCGAAATCTGCCATCGTCGAATACCATTTCCCGGCCCGCGGATCGCTTCCGCCTGTCAAGCTGACCTGGTACGAAGGCGGTTTGAAGCCGGCGAAACCCGCCGAGATGGAGGAGAACCGTCAGCTCGCAAGGGGCGGACAGCTGATCATCGGCAGCAAGGGGACGGTTTACGACGGGAACGACTACTGCAACAGCCCGCGGTTCATTCCCGAAGCCAAACACCGGGAACTCATCGAAAGCGGCAAGATGCCGCCCCGCAAGTACCCGCGGCCGAATCCCATCGGCAATCCCCACAAGGAGTGGACTGCCGCGATTCGTGCGAACGACCCCTCTCATGCCGGTTCCAATTTCGAGTACGCGGTTCCCTTCTCGGAAATGGTCGCGCTCGGAACGCTTTCGATTCTCGTTGGGAAAAAATTCACGTGGGACCCCGAGGCGATGAGAACGTCGCTGCCCGAAGCAGATGCCTTGTTGTACCCGACGTATCGCCGCGGCTGGAAGCCCTCGAATCTTCCGCTTGGGGTGTACGCCTGACGGGATCGCGTACGACCTTTTGTACATTTGGCGCGCCTTTTGGGGTGCGCCATTTTTTGTGGGTGACAGATTCGACCCTTCGGCATTCAGCCTCGGGGATTGACCTCGGGTGAGGGATGCCTGCTTTCTATTCGTTTCCAGGCATGACTCCTCGCAAGAAGAAGGTCACTGATGACCAACCCGAGCTTCCGCTTGACGCGGAGAGCGCACCAACACCCGCCGCACCGCAGCCGGCCGAGGCCGGCGAGAGCCCATCCGACCTCGCTGTGGCCGCCGGTTCGCCGGCATCGTCATCGGACAAGGCTTCGGGACGGTCGGCAGGTGGACCGCCGGAAGGTCCCCTTGCCGCCTCCTACAGGAACTGGTTCCTGGAATATGCGAGTTATGTGATTCTGGATCGGGCGGTTCCCCACATCGATGACGGACTGAAGCCAGTGCAGCGCCGGATCCTGCATACGTTCTGGGAACAGGACGACGGACGCTTCCACAAGGTCGCGAACATCGTCGGGGCGTGCATGCGTTTTCACCCGCACGGCGACGCCTCCATCGGTGCGGCGCTTGTGGGCATGGCGCAACGCGGCTTCCTCGTCGAACCCCAGGGCAATTTCGGCAACCAGCTCACCGGTGACGACGCTGCGGCACCGCGCTACATTGAGGCGCGGCTGACGCCGTTTGCGCGGGACGTCGTCTTCAATCCGAAGACCACGGTGTGGCAGCAGAGTTACGACGGGCGCGCCCGGGAGCCTGTCACCCTCCCGGCGAAGTTCCCCCTGGTGCTTCTCGAGGGGGCCGAGGGGATCGCTGTGGGACTCTCGACGAAGATCCTCCCGCACAACTTCAATGATCTATGCCGTGCGGCCATCAATCATCTCCAGGGAAAACGATTCCGCATCGTCCCGGATTTCCCCACGGGTGGCATCGCCGATTTCTCCCAGTACAATGACGGCGAGCGCGGCGGGAAGGTGAAGGTGCGGGCGCGCATCGAGACCCGCTCGAAATACCTGCTGGCGATCACCGAACTTCCCTACGGTCGGACGACGGAATCGCTGATCGAGTCGATTCTCGCCGCGAACGCGAAGGGCAAGCTCAAGATCAAGCACGTTGACGACAACACGTCCGAGAAGGTCGAGATTCTGGTGCATCTTCCCCAGGGCGCCGATGCGGACCAGGTTGTCCGCCAGCTTTATGTGTTCACGGATTGTGAAGTCTCGATCTCGTCGGCGGCATGTGTCATCGACCGCGACAAACCGGTGTTTCTGGGTGTATCCGAAATCCTGAGACGATCGGTGGACAAGTCCGTGCAGCTCCTGCGGCAGGAACTGGAGATCAGGCTCGGTGAACTTGAACAGCAGTGGCACTGGGATTCCCTTGAACGCATCTTCATCGAGGAGCGGGTGTACCGCCGCATCGAGAAATCGAAGACCTGGGAAAGCGTCCTCGATGAGATCCGGGAGGGGCTGAGGCCGTTCATTCGGAATTTGAGGCGGGAGGTGACCGAGGAGGATATTGCTCGTCTCACCGAGATCCGCATCAAGCGCATCTCCGCCTACAACCGGTTCCAGGCCGAAGAGGCCATCAAGAAGATTGAGGCGGAGATCAAGGAAACGAAGCACCACCTCAAGCACCTGACTCCGTATGCGATCGCCTGGTTCGAACGGCTGCAGGAGAAATACGGCAAGGGACACAAGCGCCGCACGACCTACGACGAGATCGAGCAGATTTCCGCTGCCGAGGTGGTGTCGGCCAACCAGCGACTCTATGTGAACCGCGAGGAAGGTTTCATCGGACTCAACTGGCGCCAGCATGAATTCGTCACCGAATGCACCATACTCGATGACGTCATCTGTTTCATGGCGGACGGAACGATGAAGGTCGCGCGGGTTGCGGACAAAGTCTTCATGGGACGCGAAATCCTACATGTGGCGATTCTGCCCAAGGAGGGAGACCAGGGATTTTATTCGATGATCTATCAGGACAAGGAAAGCGGAAAGGCATTCGCCAAACGCTTCCAGGTCGGTGGTGTCACGCGCGAGAAATTGTATTCGCTGGTGCCCAGCGAAGGATCGCGCGTCGTCTTTTTCGACGTGGCAAAGGCGGCGTCGAGCATGCCAGGAAAGGTCCGTGTCACCCTGAGCGGCCGTTGCAAGGCGCGAGTGAAGGATTTCGATTTCGATCTTGCGCCGCTGACGGTCGGCCAGCGGGCGGCAAAAGGCATCACCGTCACGCACTGGCCGATACGACAGGTGAAGCGGGCGTAGCCGGGTGATGCGCCGCATTGCATGAGTCGAAACAAGGAGCGGCACGACGGATAGGTGTATCCGCAGATTTTCGAACAACTCCACGCCGATTGGTCGTGGGTGGATCGGTGCAGAAATCTGCGTCCAGATTGACATCGCAATCCCCCTGGGAGGGGCACGCTTCGTCGTGCCCGGTTTGAAAACAGGGTAGGGAGGTTCCACCTCCAGCCCCGGATTGCCCTGACTACCCCGCATGGAAGACGCGCACAACTGGGGAAACCGTCCGAAGAACTTGTTTGGGGAGGAAAGGGGAGCGGAGACTCACGCGGAGGCGCGGAGACACGCCGAGCGGGAGCAATCTCGACGTCGGTCGCTCTATTGTTGATCGCAGACGACCTGCGGTTGACAGCACAGACGGTCTGTGTAGGGTTCCTGCCATGCCATCCAAGACCATTTCACTCGAAGTCGATGCCTACGAGCGTCTGAAGGCCACCCGCCGTGCTGGCGAGTCGTTCTCCGAAGTCGTTCGCCGGATCACGTTGCCGCCCGCCAAGGCGACCGCCGCCGAACTTCTCAGAGACGTGAAGTCGGGAACCTTTGGTCGCGGGGTAGATTGGACAGCCGTAAAGCGGGCCGTGGCCGGTCGGCGTCACTCTCGCGAAGTGCGCTCGGCCTGATGCTCTTCGACAGCGGATTTTTGATTCACGCTTCGGGTCAGCGCGGAAAAAAGCCTCAAGCGGCGGCGGAAAGTTTCCTCCGCGCTCACATGGACTCGCCTCTTTACACCTCGCGGGTTTGTTGGGCGGAATTTGCGGAAGGCTGTGCCGCTCCCACCGATGTTCAGGCTGCCCTACATCTTTTTACGGTGGTGGAAATCGACGAAGCCGTCGGCTGGGCAGCTTCGCGCATCGGCCGTGAACTGAAGACGACCGGGGTGCATATCGGAGACAATGACATTTGGATTGCTGCTACCGCGCTGGCCTACGGCCTGCCGTTGGTCAGCCGGAACGTCCGGCACTTTGCCCGGGTGGCGGGTCTTCAGGTGATTGGATACTAATGGTTCGATCCGACAGGTGAAGCGGGCGTAGCCGGGTGATGCGCCGCATTGCATGAGTCGAAACAAGGAACGGCACGACGGATAGGAGTACCCGCAGGTTTTCGAACCAGTTCACGCCGATTGGTCGTGGGTGGATCGGTGCAGAAATCTGCGTCCAGATTGACATCGCAATCCCCCTGGGAGGGGCACGCTTCGTCGTGCCCGGTTTGAAAACAGAATAGGGAGCTTCCACCTCCAGCCCCGGATTGCCCTGCCTGCCTGCCTGCCCCGCATGGAAGACGCACACAATCTCGTGGACAACCCGGCGCGGACCTTTGTTACGCGTGTCAATTTCTCGAAGTGTTCCCTGCGTGCGCCATCATGCACACTCTCTCACGCACTTCCACGCCGCTGCGCCTTGCCGCTGACGGCTCAGGATTTCCAATTTTCCCGATGCACTCGGGAAGATTGCGGTGCAATCTCCCCGTCGCCTGGCAGGTCTGGACGGCGCTGTTGCTCTATGTGCTCCTGCGCTTCCAGGTCTTTGTGCATGGCTGGCCGCATAGCTTCACCCGGCTTTTCACGCTGCTGCGCGGGGTCGTCTGGGATCATTTCGATCTCAGCACCCTGCTGACCTTCTATGGGACAGCTGGCGGGCGCTGGCGCATGCGCGCCCAGCCCGAACAAGGCTATTTGCCCGGCTTGGCCCCGCTTTCTATGGGATAGCATCAGCGATTAAAACGGAAACCTCCACTCTATCAGCCCCAAATTCAGAAACGCCCTCCGGTCCAATCTCCCCTCACGCCTCCTCCGCCGCAATCACTTGCGTCGTGGCAAACTCAGCCATGGGATGCTGTGGATTCAATCCATTTGTAGCAATAGGGACGTCATTCGCCTCGTTCCTGAGTGCCACGGAAGAGTACATCCTAACAAACCGCGATTTCAGCCTGCTTGAGCAGATGCAGCAAAACACATTGAGCGGCTTTTTGAGACAGTCGGAATCCTTCGAAAAGACGGCCGACAATTCGCTTGCGCTCTGGAAGCACAAGGGGTGTGACAAGCTATGAACCTCGGCAGGCATTGGCGGCTTATGTTGGCTCTCGTCTCGCTCGGTGTTGGTGGGGGTGTTTGGTGGTATTCAGTTGAACGGAGCGAGACTCCACTGGCAACAGAGTCTGCGGACCTTGAGAGTTGGCGAAGGGTCGGCGTCCAATCGATGAAGTGGAGCTCTGAGGAACTTTGGAGCCGCCGCGGCGGCATGAAGTGGAGCGTTGAATACGAATACCACGTCGACGGTACTACATACCGAGGCCACAACATCAATGCTCGATTGACCGCGATCAGGGTCCGCTATGGCGAATACCCGATCGGAATGTTCTCGCTGTTACATCAGATTAAGTCTGTGTGGTATGATCCTAAGACACCGTCTCGGTCGGCCGTCTTCAAGAGCACCGGCACCGATATCACTTCAGAGATGCGTGAAGCATACGTTGAGCTGATGGTGCAAGCGATACGGGAAGGCAAATGGCCGTAGTCACCAAGAGCCGAACGGCACAGATCGCGCCAGCAAAAGGACAAGCTACAGACGTCAGGTAATATGAGATTCCCTTTCGCGTGGTGCCGAATGTCAGCGACCGATCGAATTGTACAAGCATTGTCGACTCATAGTATGCCACTGTCGATGCTCCTGTACTCGTCAGGAGTTCGAGCAGCGGGACAAGATACGCGGAGCCAGCGGAAGAGGCGAGATGGTCGGAAAAGACTGTGTGGTAGATGTGGTAAATAATATATGTAGCGTTTAGCAAAATTGATTGAACGAGTAGACGTAGCAAACTGATGCACTCAATTTAAATTCCGTCGTCACTTTCCAGTTTTCTGACCCAGATGAACTGTTGGTCAGTTACGGTGCAGGATCTTGGTAAAATTGGGACGGGCCTTCTTGGGACAACTGCTGGTGGTTGGGTGCGGCGAGGCACACAGCGAGCGATCATTGCCGGAAGGATGTTCGGTTCTGCAGCGGATCGCCTTCCTCAGGAGTTGGTTTGCCTTGCATCTCAATCGGCTAAAGTACGCAGTGCTGACTTTGTGGCAGCTGACCTGTGTGCAGCAGCGTTTTTCCACTTACGGTTTGTCCACATACATCCTTTGATAGATGGCAATGGGCGTGTAGGCCGATTGCTATTGGCAGTCCAGTGTGGCCGCATCGCATCTCGTCACCCGGGAGAAATCCTCTCACAATTGCAGGAGTTGAGCGAAGATTACCAAATGGTATTCTCTGGGCCGACCGACGGCGTCAAATTCGACCTCATGGTTTATCTCCTTGCCCGCATACTGGCGGTTTCAGTTGTCGAATCACTTAGTTCGCCATTCCCACTTGCACCAGTGTTTCCGGAACGGGATTCCCGACCCGCAGCGAATATGAAGCATGTGCCGGAGGCGCGTTCAAGACGCAGCAGGTTCTTCTAAACTAAGCGTCATAAGTAATTGCCGATTGCCGGAAGAGTTATGATTGGGGGGCGGACCAAGAGGCAGCAGAAGAGGGTCAGGGCATGTAGTTTGTACTCAGTCATTACAGCCTGAAATCCACGCCGAAATCAAGTCGTCTACCTCCGAAGAATGCTCCATTTCTAACGTCCCACACATACCGTCTTCCCTCAGTCGTAGAATACAAACCACATAACCTGACCCTATTTGCCTGGTCCCTCCGGGAAAACGTTACGCACGATTGTTGGGCCGATAACGACGACGTTTCACTTCGATGACTGCGACCGGATGGTCACCCAGACGGATGCACGCAAGGGAGACGCCGAGTTCACCTACTTTGCCGGCAGTGCGATCCTGAGCGCGATGATCGACCCGGCCGACCTTGCAGCGGGTCGCATCACGGAAGTTTACCAGTACAATGCGGCGGGCCGAAGGATCGCAACGACCGATGCACTGAACCAGACACGCAGATTTGACCATGACCTTCACGGGCGCGTGGTGAAAGAGTGGGGCTCGGCCTCGTATCCGGTCGAGCGGATCTACTGTTCGTGCGGCAAGATCGCAGAGCTGCGCACCTATCGCGGCGGCAGCGGCTGGGACGGTGCCACGTGGCCGACAGCGACTGCCGGCGCCTTTGACAAGACGACCTGGACCTATGGGACAACGACTGGATTGCTCTTGGCCAAGACTGATGCCAACAATGCCAGCGTGAGTTACGCGTATGACTCCGCCGGCCGCATGACCTCGCGCACCTGGGCGCGGGGTGTGGTGACCAGTTACGCTTACAATCCGGCGACCGGGGAACTCCTGACAACGAGCTACTCGGATGGCACACCTACGGTGACAAATACGTTTGATCGCCGGGGCCGCGTTGCGAGTGTGGTGGATGGTGTCGGCAGCAGGACCTTCGGTTACACGGCCTACGGGCAGGTGTCAGGCGAGGCGATCACGCTGACCGGCTTTGGGACGGGGTCGCTTTCCTACACGTATGACAGCTATGGGCGGCGCACGATGGTGGGTTCGAGAATGCAGCGGAGCGGATATAGCATGTTTGGACAGAACTGGCCCCATGCGTATGAGGCCGGTACGGGACTATTGTCGTCGGTTGGTTCGGCCAATAGCTTTTCCTACTCATACTTGGCCAACTCGGTCCTCCCCGCATCCATCGGAAGCGTTAATTCGGAGTCCAAGGATCTGACATGGGCAGCACATCGGGATGAGCAGGTGGCGTATGACAACCGGTATTCCAGCGGGTATTCCAGCGCCCATCGTTTTGAATTTGCCCGGGATGCCGTTTCCCGAATCACGATGAAAGAACAATTCAAGGAGGGCTCATCTCTGGGCTATGATTCCTTTGCCTACAACGCGCGTTCCGAACTGGTATCAGACACAGGACAGACGCTGAGCTACGACTCGCAGGGGAACCGTCTGACCGGCTATGGATCGGCCTACCAGCCCAACGCACTCAACCAGTACGTGACCGTCGGCGGCGCCACATGGACCCATGATGCGGATGGGAATCCGCTCAGCGATGGAACCCAGACCCATGTCTACGATGCGGAGAACCGTTTGGTGCAGGTGACCAAAGGAGCGATGGTCTTCACCTTTGCCTACGATTATCGTCACCGCCTTGTGAAACACACGGGACACTGGCAGCCGTGGGGCGGATCGGGAGTCAGTCAACCCGGCACCTCGTGGCGGCTCTATGACGGAGATCGAATCGCCCTCCGCTCGGACACCGTCGGAGGCTACACGCAGGAGGCCGAGTACGTCTGGGGCCGGGACCTTGCCGGACGTCATGCAGGTGGCGATGGCACCGGTGGGTTGCTGATGGTGCGATCCAACGGGATCAGCTTCCTGCCTCGCAATGACGGCCAGGGAAACATCTGGGGCTTCAGCGGAGGCTACAGCCGGAGCCTCAAGGCCTTTGGACAGGTTACCTTCGAGGCGCAGAACGTACCCGTCAGCGTCCCCCTAGGCCTGCTCGCCTACGCACATGGCTCAAAGGAATACTTTGGCGAACTCGGACTCTACAACTACGGCCGTCGCTTCTATGACCCGAAGCTTGGCCGCTTCGTAGGCCGGGATCCGATCGCAGAGGAAGGAGGCATGAACCTCTATAGGTTTGCCGGAAACAATCCGGTGAATCGGTGGGATTATTTGGGGATGTGTGAATTAACTGTAATAGACTATGAATGGATTCCCAGTATCACCATAACGATTCCACGCTTCGTGCGCTACGACTCATATTCGGATACCGTGGAATGGGAGGATTATACGGAAGAAGTGGAGCCAGGCTACTGGTCGCCAGTGTTTGGATACGAGTGCGATCCGCTCGATACTCCGGACTTGGATTCTGCCCCAAACAGTGGAATAGACCTTCGGACGCCGCAGCAAAGGGCGATGGACGAGTCTTACGCGAGAGAAGTTGCGCTGGGTCGCGGTGCTGCAGGACAGTTAGCGTTCGGCGACATGAGTTCGGATGCGGTTCGCCTTGACCCATTCGTGGTAACTGCTTCACGCGTCGCCGACGTTGTACTCTTCGTCGGAGGAGTGTTTTTCGAACCGCTCGACTGGGCGGCTACTGCTCGGGAAATCTACTACGAGCCTGGAAATCCTTGGTCGTATGCGGGCCTTCTTCCCATTGTGCCTGCTGCAGTTGGTAAGATTGGCAAGGCGGCCCACCAATTCAAAAAGCTGAGCCCTTCGGAAATCAAAGATCTGATCAAAGCTGGCTACCATCCACATGATCTAAAACCGAACTCTAAGTTCGATCTCTTCAAAGACGATAAGGGGGAAGTTTTTGTGATGCCTAAGAACGGCAGCGGACCAGGTGATCCAACAGGAATTAATATCAACAACCCGGGCGGCGGATGACTGAAGAAATAATAGTCAGACTCAAGATCCTGAGTGTCACGCATACACCCGATCAAATCACCAGCCTCAGTGGCCTTCGATGTGATCGGTCTTGGCTCGTCGGCGACAAGCGCGGGAATACCAAGATCGTTGAGAAGTGCAACGGCTGGATTCTCAACTCCAGCCTGACCAAGGATGCGTCCCTTGTTGACCATATTGAGAATGTCTTAGAGCTAGCGGCACCTGTCGCAGGGAAAATACGTGCGCTATCTGAACACGCCGAAGTGGAACTATCGTGCGTTATCTATTCGTTCAGTCCGCCCGCCCTCAACTTTGAGAGCACGATAATTGAACGAATTAGCTCTCTGGGCGCTAGCTTGGATATCGATCTCTACCAATTGGAAGATCCAGCCATGGGGGGTAGTCCACGGGTGTCCAGTTAAGCGCTTGGAAAAATTTCGTAATTCCCGATTGGATGGTTAGTAACACCCACCGGTGATCGGCTACACGGGTTGGTGGGATCGGAATATCGGGACGCCTTTGAACAACGCGTTCCAGAGCGGTCCAATGTCACCGACGACACAAAACTTCAATTGGACGGAGACAATTACATGGCCTCCCGAAGGATGAACCGGATTATGGCACTTCTCGGCATCTCACTTGCGGCATTGCTCGGCGGATGCGGAGCCGCCCCAGCGACCACCGATGTTGTGGGTTCGTGGGTGAATACAGATGGATCTGAACTGACGATTGAGGAGAACGGCCATTTTACAGCCCGTTTGTTGCCTCGAGGGCAAACGGACGGGGTCAGGCCTTGGGGTTTGGGGTTGACAGACGAGAAGTGAAGGGATGAGGTGCCGATCATGGCGCGACCGCTGCGCATGGAATCAGAGGCCGGGGTCTATCACGTCCTGAACC
>JAGOJU010000122.1 GCA_017994935.1 Opitutaceae bacterium | reverse complement strand
AAATTCCGGCAAATCTTCGTTGGAAGCCCTGCGAAACAGCCGGACGCTCGTCAAGCGGCGTCTGCAGGACTACGCCAATCGCATCGAGCGGACGCCGGAGTTGGAACCGGAGTACCTGGTGCTCTCGCGCGACCGCGATAGCTCCACTCAAAAATATCAGGATATGCGCTCGCGATTGTTGGAAGCGAAAGTCTCCCAAGGTCTCGAAGTGCAGCGGATGGGGGAACGGTTCTCGCTCCTCGATCCGCCTGGATTGCCGGAGAATCCCGAAAAACCAAACCGACCGGCCCTGGCTCTATTGGGATTTATCCTCGCGCTCGCCGGTGGAGGAGGGGCTGCCGCTGCAGCTGAACAGCTCGACCACACTATTCGCGCTCCGGAACAGCTCGTTCGCTTGACGCAGACGTTCCCGCTGGCAGTCATTCCCTACATGCCGAACAGGGAAGATCTCACGCGCGCGTTGAAGCGCAGAAGAATGATTCGAACCGCAAGCCTGGGAGCGTTGGCCCTGCTCCTGCTCGTGAGTCATCTCTTCTGGACTCCGTTGGATGTGCTCTGGTACGCCATGCTGAAACGATTCGGCGTTGAATGATCATCGTCAGCGATCAGGTGGGATGCATGACGGTTGCGACGCATCACGAACGCTGAACGGAAGGGGATTGCCATGGAATGGTTTCAAGCCGCGTTGGATCGATATAAGCAACAACAGCCTCAGAATCGTCCTGTCTCGAATGTGCCCCGCAACGGCTCAGCCCGGATCACGCCGGCTCACATCGTCTATACCCGGACGCGGTCCCTCCACATTCCGGAGGCGGTGCTGCGAGAGCGGCGCATTGTCGCAGGCTTTGAGGGCGGCCGGTTCGTCGATGCCTTCAAGATTCTTCGAACCCAGGTCACGCATCGAATGCGGGAGAAGGGCTGGAACGTCATCGGCGTCACCAGCCCCGGCTTGGGCGAGGGGAAGACTCTCACGGCCGTCAACCTGGCCATCAGTCTGGCGATGGACGTGACCCAATCGGTCTTGCTGGTGGATGCCAATCTTCAGGATCCGAGGCTCCACGAGGTGTTCGATCTCGGTCCCAGCGAGGGATTGGCCAACTACCTCCTCGACGATACGCCGCTTGAAGATCTGCTGATCCATCCCGGCATCGGCCGGTTTGTCCTGCTTCCCGGAGGACGTGCTGTTCCCCACTCTGCCGAGGCCTTGACCTCTCCCAAGATGATTGCTCTGGTGGAAGAACTGAAACATCGCTACCAGTCGCGGATCATCATGTTCGATCTGCCGCCGCTCCTGAATACGTCCGACGTGTTGGCGTTTTCACCCTATATCGATGCCTTGCTGCTGGTGATCGAGGAAGGGCGTACAAAAGGCGAGGATGTGGAACGGGCCTTGTCCCTGGTGAAGCAATCAACCCCCGTGCTGGGGACTGTCTTGAACAAGGCGGGGCGGGCGGGGATCGGTCCGGCTGAGATGAAGAAACTCGTCTGATCGCTCGAACTGTCGATGTACAAAGAATTCTATCGTCTTCACAGCAAACCCTTCTCGCTCTTGCCGGACAGCGAGTGCCTCTATCTCGGCTCGACCCATCGGACTGCCTATAGTCTGCTGGAGTACGGCCTGGTGACCGAAGCTCCGTTCATGGTCCTGACCGGCGACCCCGGTATGGGCAAGACCTCGCTGCTTCAGAAATTAATTGCGGATTCCCGTGACGCCTATTCCATCGGTTTCCTCACGAATGCCCGCTACGATGTGGACTACCTGCTGCCCTGGATCCTCCTGGCCTTGGGCCTGAACCACACCCAGCTCGATCCGGTCGAGGCTCAACACCTGTTCACCAGGTTCCTCGCCCAGGAGGCGACAAGGCGGCGGCGGGTGGTGCTGATCATGGATGAGGCGCAGAATCTCGGCACAACCTTGCTGGAGGAATTGCGGCTGCTCTCCAATTTTAATCAGGACAAGACGCTGCAGCTTCAAATCATCCTGTCCGGGCAACCGGATCTGCAAACGCTCCTCCGCCGGGTCGACATGACGCAGTTCGCGCAGCGTGTGGTGGTGGATTACCATCTGCAACCCTTCACGGAGGAAGACGTCGCCCACTACATTGGCTACCGGGTTCAACTTGCCGGAGGGACGCGGCCGCTTTTCAGCGCCCCGGCCTGTACCCTCACCTACCGGTTGAGCCAAGGCAATCCCCGCTTGATCAATCAGGTGTGTGAAATGGCTTTGACCTACGGGTATGCGAAGCAGGCTCCGCGTATTACCGCGAAGCTCCTCGCGCAAGCTGCGCTCGATCGACGGAAAAACCGCATCCTTCCGCTCTCGGAATTGGACGATCTGGCGGTGATCGCGGCGGGAGCCGATGTCGAGGAGCCGGATTCACCTGAACCTCCGGACCTATCCGTCTCCCAAAACGAACCGCCGTCGTCGATGAATAGACCGGAACCTGCCGGAGCGGCCGAAACCTGTTATCAGCGTGGACTGGCGCTGCGGAAATCGCAGGACTTCATCGCCGCCATCGTGCAATTCGAGCAGGCCTCGCAGGACCCGGCCTACCACCTGCGTGCGTTTGGCCAGATCGGCCTCTGTTACCGCGCGCTCGGCCATATCCCCCAGGCCGTCACCGCATTTCAAAAGGCCTGCCTGGATTATGGCGCGCCGCGCCGGCAGAGTCTCAGCGTGCGTTACCTGTTGGGGCGCACGCTGGAACAATTGGGAGAGAAGCCGGAGGCCCTCGAACAATACCGGATGATCTTCCGTACCGACCGCACGTTTAAGGATACCGCGGTTCGACTCTCCACCCTGGAGGGCTATCAGCAGGGCCAAGCAAGGTCGCCGCACGTGCGGCCCTCGAAAATCGGCCAGGCCTGGAAGCATGTCCGGCAGCTGTTGAAGGGAAGCAATTAATTGAAGGACAATACCGGCAGGCGTCCCTTCACACGATGAAACAAATTCTTCAGCATAAACGGTCTGGGTTGGTGAAAGTGGAGGACGTGCCTCCTCCCTGCCTCCGCGGGAGCGGCCTCCTTGTCCTGAACGAGGCGTCCCTCATCAGCCCGGGCACCGAGAAGTCGACGATTCAGAGCACGAAGCAATCTCTCGTCGCCAAGGCCATGGAACGGCCGGAGAAGGTCAAGAAGGTCCTCACTGCCATTCAGACCGACGGGCTCGCGCTCACGCTGTCCCGGGTGTTCGACAAGTTGGATTCACCCGCAGCCCTGGGTTACAGCTGCGCCGGCACCGTGGAGGAGGTCTCCCGCGATGCAGATTTCTTTTCGGTCGGTGACCGGGTCGCCTGTGCCGGGCAGAATTATGCCTCCCATGCCGAAATGGTGTATGTTCCGAAACATCTCTGCGTCAAAATTCCGGACGGCGTGGATTACGAAGATGCGTCCTTCGTGACGCTCGGAGCCATCGCCTTACAGGGCGTCCGGCAGGCGGAACCCAGGCTGGGAGACCGGATCGCCGTCATCGGCCTTGGGCTGCTAGGCCAATTGACCGTGCAATTGCTGAAAGCGTCGGGCTGCCGCGTGCTCGGATCTGACCTGGATCAGTCCAAACTGCAACTGGCGCAGCTTTCTGGTGCGGATATGGTGGTCCCATCCTCGGATCTTGCCGATGCCGCCGCGACCTTTTCCGCCGGCCATGGCGTGGATGCGGTGATCATCACTGCCAGCACCAAGGATAATGGTCCCATCGAAGCGGCCGGAGAGATTGCCAGAAAAAAGGGCAGGGTCGTGGTGGTCGGCGCAGTAGGCATGAACATTCCGCGCGAGCCCTATTATAAGAAAGAATTGGAACTGCGACTGTCCATGTCCTATGGGCCGGGACGTTACGATACCCGATACGAAGAGCAGGGGCGTGATTACCCGTTCGGTTATGTGCGTTGGACGGAACAACGTAACATGCAAGCCTTTCTTGAACTCGTAGCCGAACGCAAGATCCACCTTAAGCCACTGATCACCCATCGCTTCCCCATCGAACGGGCGGAGTCTGCCTATGCCCTGATGATGGAGGGCTCGACACCCTATATCGCGATGGTCATCACCTATCCTTCCGATCGCGCGCATCCCTTGCCGCGAACCATTGTTGTCGGCACGGCCCGGACCGCTCGCCCCGTGACGCTGGGGATCATCGGCGCAGGGAACCATGTGCGGGACATGCTTCTCCCGCCGCTACAAACCATGCAGAATGTCGGCATTCGCGGCATCTGCACCGCCTCGGGTCTGACCGCGAAAACCCTGGCCGCAAAACTCACCGCCGCCTATTGCACCAGCGATAGTCAGGCGATCTTAGACGACACGGCGATCAACACCGTATTGATCGGTACTCGTCACGATAGCCATGCCGCCTTGACGGTACAGGCATTGCGCGCGGGCAAACATGTGTTCGTGGAAAAGCCTCTCTGCCTGACGGAAGAAGAGCTGCAGGACATCCGCTCGACCTATGAAAAACAGGCGGCCGAGGGGTTGCATCTGATGGTAGGGTTCAACCGCCGATTTTCGCCGCACGCGAAGGAAGCGCGAAGATTCTTTTCATCGCGTTCGAATCCGCTCGTGATGCTCTATCGCATCAACGCGGGGCGGATTCCGGCGGATCATTGGGTGCAGGATCCGGACGTGGGGGGCGGACGCGTGATCGGGGAGGTGTGTCATTTCGTCGATTACATGCAAACCCTCTGTGCAGCGCCACCCGCATCGGTGTTTGCCTGCCGGATCGGGAGCCATAGCTCCGGCATCACTGAAGACCAGTGCAGCATTTCATTGACGTTCGGTGACGGATCGATCGGCACCGTCATCTATACGGCTGAAGGCAGCAGCGAACTCCCGAAGGAACGTTTTGAGGCTCACGCAGACGGGCAGTCGCTCGTCATGGACGATTTCATGGAAACGCGGACCTACAAAGACGGCAAAACCACGCTGTTCAAAACCGCGAAGCGGGACAAGGGATTTGCGCAGGAAATGGCACAGTTTGTACAGGCTATCGAACAGGGACTGCCTCCGGTCATCCCGTTCGAACAGATCGACGCCGTCACCTGCGCCTGCCTTCTGGCGGTGCGGAGTTTGTCCTCCGGCGTTGCGTACCCGCTCTAGCAGGATGCGGAAAAAGTCCGCCAGCGGCGTTCTCGCATCGCTCAGCGGCTCACCGTAGGGCAAGAGTACGATTCGCCACTTCGCTCACTGCGGCCTTGCTGAACGGTCTTTTTTCGCATCCTGCGGGCGATTCTGATACCAACACGCCACGTGAACTGATCGCACTATATTGCGCAAAAATCGAGTTTTTCCGCAGCCTGCTAGTCGGGGGACGAGTACCGCAACCCCCGGAACATGCCAACGAATGTTGTTGACCTCTCCTTCCTTGTCCCGTAAGTAGGAGGATATGTACGAAACCTTTTACAATTTGACGCTCAAGCCCTTTTCGCTCGCACCGAACCCGGATTTCTTGTATCGGGGAGACACACATCGGCTCGCGCTGGCGACATTGGAATACGGACTCCTCAACGAGGCAGGATTCGTCGTGCTGACGGGCATGCCTGGAATGGGAAAAACCACGCTCCTGCAGCAACTCCTGGCAGAACATCGGCACCAGTTCACGACCGGATTGATCACCAATACTCATAGTGGGATGGATACCCTGCTTCCCTGGATTCTGCTCGCCTTCGGCCTGGGCGGAGCACAGCAGGACAAACTGCAGGCCTTCCATGCGTTCGAGCAATTCCTCGCAAAAGAATCCCTCGCCAGACGGCGGGTACTCTTGATCGTCGATGAAGCACAGAATCTCGGCGCGAATCTCTTGGAGGAACTACGCCTGCTCTCCAATCTCAATAAAGACAAGGCGCCCATCCTCCAGATCATTCTCTCCGGACAGCCGGATTTACGACAGCTCCTCCAACGCAAGGACCTGACACAGTTCGCCCAGCGCGTGATGGTGGACTACAGCCTCGAAC
>JAGOJU010000121.1 GCA_017994935.1 Opitutaceae bacterium | reverse complement strand
TCCGCCCAGATGCCCTGCAGATTGGCTGGAAAGCCTCCGGGGCGGGATGAGGAGATCAGGAGGTAGCGGCCGAAGTTGAAGTAGAGAGCCGCGAGCGAGGGATCGGCCGAACCATCGTGAAATTCCTGCAGGCGCTGCAGCGTAGGCTTGCTGGCGAGATCGGAATCGGGTGCTCCGAGCGACAGGGAAACCCGGTCATAGAAGTGGCGGTAGTCCGCGATATGGGAAGCGCGCAGCTGTTCCCACGATTTTCCGTTTCCCCTCTTGAGATCGGCCTCGACGGCGGCAAAGGCGTCGTCCACCTGCCGCCCGGCAAAGGACTTGATGTCGGTGGCGGCAGTGACGAAAACCAACACTTCATCCGCGTTCCTGACCTGGATGGCATTTCCGGAAGAAACGATCGTGCCGCCCTGGAGCACGACTTTCATGCGCGCTGCGAAGCGCACGCCCTTGCCTCCCTCCCGCCCGTCGTTCAACTGGCCCGACATGAGCAGACCCGCGCTGCCCAGATTCTCGACGACCGCCCGCTCCGGGCGTGAAAGGTGTGCGTCGAAGGAAATGCTCGCTGGCCGATCCGCCGTCAGGCGAAGGACGAATGCCTCGTCGGGACGGCTCACAAAGGCTTCACGCCTGAACTTTATTCCAGCCTGTTCGTAGCTGAGAAGTCCGACCGCATCTGCGAGGTCGAGTGCGCGGCGGTAATTTGTGACGGGCGCCTTCGTCCGCTCGCCCGTGAAGGTCAGCCTCAGGTCGCCGAGGACCTGATAGGATCCAAATGGAACGTTGGCGCCGACTCCCAAGCCGGACCCTGGACCGGCGCAGGTGAAGTTGGCGTTCACCAGGGCCTCCGCTTCGAGATTCTTCCCTTCGAGGAGCAGGCGCCGGATTTCAGGGAGGGCCGTTTTCGCGTCGGGCCTGTCGGCTTCCTGAGGCGAACCGGACCACATGCCGGATTCGTTGAGAATGATGCGTTCCTCGTCGACGCCGCCGTAGAGCGAGGCTCCGAGCCGTCCGTTGCCGAGCGGGGTCGATTCAAAGAGATGGTTACCCGGAGCGTCGAGTACGACATAGCGGGATTCATCGCGTGGGGTGACCGCGGCAGCGCACACCATTGTGCAGAGCAGTGCGGGCGTGGCGATGATACGGTGCATACGGGTCATGACGAACGGAGGTCTTTGGAAGTCGCGAGAGCGATGACGCGACCTTCCGTACCGACGGCGCAATAGAAGTGATAGACGATGCCTTCGTGCTTCAGGATCCAGGGCTTGTGGGCGTATTCCCGCTCGAAGGGCTCGGTCGGCGCAATGAGGTGGGGACCGTTCCACTTGGTCCAGTGAATGAGGTTCCGTGAACAGGCAAAGGTGTCGAAGGCACAGCGGTCCCAGAATGCACCGAAATAGAACATCACCCAGAGGTCACCGATGCGGGTGATCTGCGGATCGCCGCTGATCGCCCAAGGCGCGGAACCGATGCTTGCGAGAATCGGGCCGTGTCCGAAGCGCTGCCATCGGCGCATGTCGTGGGAGAGGGCGATGCCTATGGCCTCGATTCCATACGGCGCCGACTTGCCGTTGTAGTACATCACGAAGGGCGCGCCCAGTGAACGCGATTCGTCGTGGATGACCGCGCTCTTGTAGAGGGTAACATGTTCAAAATCGCGGGTGTCGCTCTGGCCGGGGGCCAGGACGGGGTTTTCATCCAGGCGCTCCCATGGCCGGATGGCGACCGGGTTGTCGGTGCACGCCATTCCGATGGCAAGTGGATCCGGTTCGTAGCCCTTCCTTGCTCCGCCGATATAGGGAAGCCAGTAGCGGCCCTCGTGCCGGCTGAGCTCATGCGAACCATCCCATCGGGTGTCGTATAGGGCGATGCCTCCGGCCGCCTGCCAGGCATCCCATCCCTCGCCCCGCAGTGGAAGCACGACGCCGAGTTTTTCCCAGTGAAGCAGATTGTCGCTGCGGGCGAGACAAGTCTGGTAGCCGACGTCCGCCCTGCTGGAGATGTAGACCATGTACCAGTGTTGCCCGTGACGGAAGATATTCGGGCAGTCGACGATCTCGTCGGATTCGCCCCGAAGCACGATGCCGTATTTGTGGGGAGTCTTCACCGTCTCATGGATGCGCGCCATGGCTTCGGCTTCGACCAGTACGGGTTTGCCAGCGGGGAACGGGAGGATGTCGGGACGATTCGGCATGATGCTTGTAAGGAATACCACTGCGAAGCGATCAACTGCTTCGCTCAGAGGTTGGATTCAGTCAACCGCGCTACAAGGAGGCGAGGTGGTTTCCGTAGCTGATGAGAGCCACGGCGCCAAGGAGCAGGGTGATGGCCGAGAAAACGATGCGTTTGGTGGAGGGGCGGCAGGTCCGCCATTCGCCGATGGCCACCCCGAATCCGTAGCTGAGCAGGATCAGGATGATCATGTGGATGGCCCAGCTCGAAAACTTCAGGCTGCCCATGCGCACGTGACCGAGTCCGTAGAAGAAGAACTGCAGGTACCACAGCAATCCCGTGAGCAGTGCGAGGGCGTAGTTGCGGGACAGGCTTGCCTCTCCGGCGGAGGCAAACTCGCGGATCGAGCGGTCGCGTAGAATGAGATAGAGGCAGTAGGCGAGCGTGGTCGTGAAGGCGCCGGTGTTGGAGAAGAGATAGATGACGTTGCCCTGGAAATGCCCCGCGCCGTGTCTTGCCGCGACATCGGCGACAGGTTGTCCGGCGGCCAGCGAGAAACTGAAGACCGCGGAGAGCATGCCTGCGAGCAGGGCGATGGGGAGGCCGACACGCTGATTGAAGCCGTTTGTTGTGCCACCCGAGGCCAACTCCCGCTCCTTGCGGAAACCGGCCGCGCCGGTGACCAGCATGGCTCCGCCGCCCAGCACGACACCGCCGACCACATAGAGTCCCGCGGTGCTTGCCAGAGTGGATCCGAGCGTGCCCGCGAGGAGCGGGGGGAGGAGCGTGCCGAGCACGCAGGAGACGCCAATTGCGATGGCGTAGGTGAGCGAGTAGCCGATGTAGCGGATGGCTACGCCAAAGGCGATGCCGCCGACGCCGTAGAGCACGCCGAGCAGGTAGGATCGGAGCATCGCATCACCGGGCGCCTCGTGCAGGACGGCGCCGAGTTCGGGAATCGTGAACCAGGCAAAGATCCACGGAAGGACCAGCCAGCAGCCGGAGGCCTGCACCAGCCAGTAAGTCTGCCAGCGCCAGTTCCTGACATAGCGCTGGGGCGCATAACAGAGAGCGGCGGCGGATGCGCCGACGGCGTGCAGAAGGGTTCCGAGCAGGGGGGAGGCTTCAGGGGACATGAGGGGAGTGATTGAGATTGGAGCTGAGATCAGTCCATGAGTTTGAATTCGGACTGAATTTCCTGCGTGTGCTGTCCGACCTTGGGGGCGCCCCGGTCCGAGGTGTACCGGTGGTGGTCGATGCGGATGGGGCAGCGGGTGGTGCGCATGGCGGGTCCGTTGTCGCGCCTGACCGTCTGCACGAAGTCGAGTGCGGCAAACGCCTCCGTCTGCCAGAGGCCGGCCCAGTCGAGCACCTCCGCGCACCAGTAGCCCGCCGGTTCGAGGCGTGCCAGCCAGTGGCGGGTTGGGCGGGTCCGGAGGTGTTGCGCGAGATGGCGTTTGATCTCGTCGCGCTGCGTGAACCATGACTGGGGCTCCGTGTAGGCCGCAAGCGGGGGGAGTTCGAGGAGTTCGCCGAGGGTGATGACCGAACCCATGGCGAGCGCGAGATGGCCGTCGGCCGTGGCGTAAATTCCGTAGGGCGCGCCGAGATAGGCATTGGCATTGTTGATCGAACTGCGCTCAGGCGCCTTGCCGCCGTCATTGAGATAGGTGGTGATCACCTCAAACTGCAGGTCGAGGGCGGATTCGAGCAGGCTCACCTCGACGAGGGCGCCGCGTCCGGTGGATCCCCGCCGGACGAGTGCTGCGAGAATGCCCTGCACGAGATGGGCGCTGGCCGTGAGATCCGCAACGGAGAGGCCAAACGGCATCGGGGGTTGATCCGCATTTCCATTCAGCCAGGTCAGGCCGGAAAGGGATTGCGCGAGCAGGTCCTGGCCGGGCTTGTCGCGCCACGGACCCTCGGCACCGTAACCCGTGACCACTCCCGTGACGAGCCGAGGGTTCAGCTTCTCGCATTCGGACGTTCCGAGACCGAGGCGCTCCATCACGCCAGGCCGGAAGTTCTGGATGAGCACGTCCGCCTGCGCGACGAGTTGCCTCACCTTGGCAAGATCAGCCGGATCCTTCAGATCGGCGGCGTAGCTCTGCTTGTTGCGATTGATCGAGTGGAAGAGCGTGCTGTCGCCGTCCAGGGAGAGATTGGAGATGTAGAGGTGACGGCATATGTCGCCGCTACCCGGTCGCTCGATCTTGATGACGCGTGCGCCGAGATCGGCGAGCCGGGTTGCGGCCCAGGGGCCTGCAAGAAACTGGGCGAAGTCGAGGACAAGCAGTCCTTCAAGAGGTTTCATGAGGTGCGGGTGGGAAGGGAAGACGTCCGGCGGTGCAGGGCATCCATCTGATCCAATGCAGCGTCGTCATCGAGGCTCCTGCGGAGCGCCGCATGCACGATGGGGGAGGCCTCGTCCTGAAAGTGCTGATACCCGGCGTGCCGCGGGCGGAGCCATGCGTTATCGAGCACCGGCAGTGTGCGCAGGAAATAGCCGCCGGTCGCCCGGTTGTTTTCGGGATCGAGCCATGCGAGCCGGTGGCCGGGCTGGCCGCCGCTGGAGGTGTAGAGCGTGCGCTGGATTTCGGGGGATGCGGTGAAACGCGCATAGTCGACTGCAGCCTCCCGGTTTGGTCGCACGGCGGAGACGGCCAGTCCTGTTCCACCCAGCACCGTCGCAAGCGGTTGGGAATCCAGCAGCGGTGGAGCGCCGAAGGCGAGCACGTGGGGTGAGAATCCAGGCCGCGCATGATTCGAATAGCCATAGGCAAGCGGACAATAGCAGACACTGCGATTTTCCGCGGAGGCGACGAGTTCGTGCGAGGCGATCGGGTTGCGCTGCCAGATCCCGGGATCGCAGAGCGACAGCAGTTCGCGCAGCCGCGCCAGCGATTCTCGACCCGCGGAACGCTGCACGAGTTTGTCGGGCGAGGCAAAGGGCGACCCTCCGGCAGCGACGGCCAGAGTGAAAAAGTTCATCAGGCAGTTGATGGGGGCCGCGGGCACCTCGACATGACCGCGCCTGGCGAGTGCGAGGAGTTCCGTCCATGACCCAGGCGCTTCAATGTGATGCGCCGCCATCAGGTCTTCGCGCCAGAATGCAACGGGAGTCGCCGCGTCGATGGCCAGCGCCCATTGATGACCGTCGTGGTGATAGCTGCGGTGGGAGGCTCCGACTGAATTTGACGCCTGGTCCGAGAGAAACTCCGGGGAAAGGTGACTGTCGAGCGCGAGAATGATGCCGCGACCCGCGACAGCGGGGATGCAGGGATGATCGAGAACGACCAGGTCAAAATCCTGCACAATCCGCTCGATCGGGTATTCCTCAAAGTCCTTGAGGGAACGCACGGACCAATCGATGCGCACGTCCGGATTTGCGTGATGGTATTGCTTCGCGGTCGCCACGAGGGGTGCGAGGCCGCGCGGATGATTCCACGTCATGCCGCGGAGAATGAGGGGCGAAGGCATGATTCGGTCGTGTGCTCAGGGTGTTGGAATCGGCGTCGCCCCGCGCGCGCTCGAATCATAGGCCGCCTCGACAACCGCCATCGTGCGGATGGCATCCTCGATGCGGGTCGGAAGGTCCTGGGTCCGTCCGCTGGCAAACCGCTGCAGCGAGCCCATGGTGCCGATGAAGGCGTGCGGATACCAGTTTCCTGCGAGCGGCACCGGTTCCCATGGCCCTGGCTGGCCCGATGAATTGAGCGTGCAGACTTCGAGCGTGTCCGGCTCGCCCGCGGGATAGTCGAGCAGGAGGCCGAGTTTTGCC
>JAGOJU010000012.1 GCA_017994935.1 Opitutaceae bacterium | reverse complement strand
TGAATGTAGTGGCACAAGGGCCCGAGGCGTTCGCCGGGGTCCACGACCAGGCTTTTGTAGCGGCCTTGGAACAGGTGCCCGTGTTCCTTGCGCAACCGGTTGAAGCGGACCGAAAAGGTGCCCTGCAACCAGCGCATCCCGTCCACCAGGTTGGCGCGCGGCGTCGAGAGCGCCAGATGGTAGTGATTGGACATGATGCACCAGGCATGCACCCGCCAGCCGGTCTTGCCGCAGGCCTCGTCCAGGCATTTCAGGAACGCCGCCTTCGCCTTCTCGGTGCGAAAGATGGCCGCCCGGTAATTGCCCAAGGCCTGACCCCGTCCGTTTGCCCCGCATCCGTTGTAAATGAAGCGTTGCGACGATAGCTGAGTCACCGTGACGCCATCGATCACCTGCTTCTGTACGCGACGTCCGAGATAGTCGTAGGTAAAATTGACAATGCGGTGGGCGATGCCGCCGTTTCTTGCGGCGACCGTGGTTTCAAGGCGAACCAGGCGGTTCTCGGCGTCCCACTGGTAGTCCCGGAGTCCGTCGGAAAGCGTGTTCCCGTCGAGGTCGTACGTGAGGCTCTGCGCCACAGCCGGGATGGCAGCGGAGCGCGAATCGATCCGCATGACGCTGCTGCCGCCGACCGACTTGTTGGCAAAAACCGAGAGCGGCCCCGCCCATGGGCCGAGCACATTCGGCACGGTCACTTCATCGCTCCAGAAACGCCCCTGCCGACCGGCCGTCACGTTGCGCCCCTTGACAGCCACCACGGCATCCGTCGCTGCAGTGCCGGAGATCGATACGGTGTTGTTCGCCCGGGAACTGCCGATGGCGCGATGAACTCGCCGGGCAATGATCCAAAATCAACAACTGACGTCTTCAGGGTTGGCCCCCTTTCTTCGTCAATCCCAAACCACACGACCTGATCCTTTTTTGCTGCCCGTCAAGAATCGAGAACTGACGCAGGCGGCTTCCCTCTCTGCTTATCGGGAAGTTGTTCAGTTTCGACGAATCTCGTACTTGATTCCACGTTTGCCGAGTTCGTTGCGAAACAGCTCTAGCGCCCGTTCCGAGACAGCGGGAGTGACGGTCTGTGTATTCATGGTCCTGATAACAATACTTGGTCGATCACCCACTTCAGCTCTGATATAAAAATCAACAAGCCAAGATTCACCCGGATACCTTGTCATATACTCAACAATTCCGGCGATTCCGCCGGAATCGTTTGACGGACCTTCAACAACCATTCCCAGCTCTTTGGCAACAACGTGCAATGCTTCTACGACAGCAGATCGATCCACTGATGCAGTCAACTTGACTTCGATCACGCGACCCCCTTCCCATGCACATGCAGAGAACAACAATACTGAGCCTAGTAGCCGAAGATTCTTTGTCATGGATAGTGTTCTCCATCCAATAACCCTTTGAAGCCGAACGGTATCGTGCCAAGCAATGCGTAGGCTGTTCCGATTGGCCCAACCCATATTGCTTGTGGATTCGTGGTGTAGTTCCTCATAAGCCATTCAATCTCATTCATATTGTCGTCGTGATGATAGGATGCCACGTCACTCTGGTTCAGAGTGGAACTTTCTCCTCTCCCTTGGTCCGCCCCCCAATCATAACCGCCGAACATACCGTATTCTGGGATCGCAACATTGATAGCCAGATTGCTGATCGCCTTCAGCGGATCCCCTCCACTGACAGCATTTCCGAGCGTGAAAACATCAGCCACCGCAATCGCAGTTGTAACGACAGTTCCAACTGCGCCAACAACGGCGGCGGCTGCATCGGTGGCCAATATCGTTACTGCGGCACCAACCCCGCTTCCAATTTGCCCCAAACCGCGGCCAAATGTGCCGGATTGTCCAAACGATACGATTCCGAGGGCCGTATTACCGACACCGGCGATCACATCACCGACTCCTCCCAGAAGACCGCCAAGCAACGGGATATGTCGTAGCATGTCGCCGAGGACTGATCCCGCTACACTGTTTGGCGCTACACCAAGCATACCATTGACCCCATTTCCAAAATAAAGGGTCGCAAGATCGTACGGAATTGTCTCTTCATGCGCCTCACTGCTGAATATCGGATCTTCGGAGAATCTATTTGGTGTTATATCAAAAACATCCACGCGGCCCTTCTCGCCAAGCCAATAAGTATAATCATTCATCTGGTCGTCGGTAAGATTATCAATTCCAATTTCCTCTTCAAACCACCGGATAGTATCCAGTATTTGAGTCCAATAGGAGTTCTGTCCCAGCCGATCCCAGCGGTCCACCGGACTGTTCCCGCAGAACGCGTACAGATTGATCCCCCCTTCCTCCGCAATCGGATCCCGTCCGATGAAGCGGCCACTCCTCGAATCATAATACCTGCGGCCGTAGTTCGACCAGCCTGTCTCGGCATCACGCCATTTGGTCGAGAACTTGAAAGCGAACGTGGAAGCGGCATTGTCCAGCACGTCATCCCGGAGTATTTCCCCATAGGGCGAATACTCATACGCCGCCGCAAGCGCGCCAGTCCCGAGGTTGATCAGCGAGGCCACATTGCCGTTGCCATCGTAGCTCGGCATGAACGCCGCGCCGGTGGCTGAATTCACAAACTGGAGCAGCGCTCCCACGCCACCAGCGTTTGAGAGCGACCCGGCGATGTCAACGCCCCAGGCATACGTGCGCTGGAGCTTGTCCAGGGCGGAGCCATTAAGGACGGAATATTCCGCAATGATGTCCCATCTGTTGTAAATGAAGCGTTGCGACGACAGCTCGGTCACCGTGACGCCATCGATCACCTGCTTCTGCACGCGACGCCCGAGGTAGTCGTAGGTAAAATTGACAATGCGGTGGGCGATGCCGCCGTTTCTTGCGGCGACCGTGGTTTCGAGGCGAACCAGGCGGTTCTCGGCGTCCCACTGGTAGTCCCAGAGTCCGTCGGAAAGCGTGTTTCCATCGAGGTCATAGGTGAGGCTCTGAGCCACGGCGGGGATGGCGGCGGAGCGCGAATCGATCCGCATGACGCTGCTGCCGCCGACCGATTTGTTGGCATAGACCGAGAGCGGACCCGCCCATGGGCCGAGGACATTCGGCACGGTCACTTCATCGCTCCAGAATCGTCCCTGCCGACCGGCCGTCACGTTGCGCCCCTTGACAGCCACCACAGCATCCGTTGCAGCAGTGCCGGAGATCGATACAGTGTTGTTCTCCCGGGAGATGTACTGGTTGAGCGCATTGACCGAGTAGTCATCCCGCAGCGTGCTCACGCCCGTGCTGTTCGACCATTGACGGTTCCCGATCGTGTCATAGGCGTATTCATAACGCCGACCCGGCAGGGGTGCTGCCTGGCTCGCGACATTGCTGCCGAGGTAGCCGATGCCCGCCGTCAATTCCCCGCGTCCATTGTAGGCAAACTGCCGGTACGTGGCGTCGCCGTAGTCGGCGAAGGCCGTGCCCTCCTGCAAGGCAGTCGATCGGTACCTCCGCGCGTCATACGTGTAGGAAAACTTCGTGTACACGGTGTTCGGCGAGGTCGACTTTGTTTCGATGCTGGTCAGCAAGTCCCGGTCTTCCTCATAGGTCCGGGTGACCACAAACGGCGTATTCTCCACCGCGAGTGTTTCGATCAGATTCGAGTCCGCGCGGTAGGAGTAGCGGTATGTATTCCACGTGCTGGCATTCGCCGTGCCGACGCTCACCGACGTCAGTCTATCCAGGTTTTCGTAACCATAGGTGACCTCCTGGTCCATCGATGGAAGGGCGCTCGTGCCCAGTTTGTACCCGAGGGGACGCCCGAGGACACCGGCTGCCTGGGATTCACGTTTGTAGAGGATCTTCCTTCCCCCGAAGTACGTATTGTCGAGGGTTTCGGAGATCAGGGTTGCCGATGGCAGGTGATAGTCGAGAGTTCGCGTGCCGGTTCGATCGGTGATGGTTTGCGGCAGACCGATTCGCGAATAGGCGTAGGTCAGGTTCGTTGACACCCCTGACGAAGCCGGGCGGCAGGCGGAAGGGCTCTCTGCTCTGCTTCCAAACCGGGCACGACGAAGCGTGCCCCTCCCGGGTGGCGGAAGTGTCAATCGTCGATTCGGGAGGAGGATCAATTGCCGGCCCCGCAGCGGCGCCAATTTCCATTCCCGTTTATCCGCGGATTTCTCTGACGGACGCAGATTCTGGACATCGCACCGCCGGGTGCCAATCTGCAGATAAACCTTCCTTCCCTAAGGCTGCTTCGCCGACCCATCGACGCGCCTCAGCTCTCCTGACGAAGCACCTCCAAGGGCGGATGGTCCACCACGCCGCGGCTCGATAGCAGACCGGTTGCGAGGGTTACGGCGATCACTGCCGCGGCGGCACCCGCCAGTGTCAGGGGCGCCAGGGCTCCCGTCGTTTCAAAAACGAAATGAGCGAGCAGCGCATTGGCTCCAACCGCCAGCGCGCACCCGACTGCGGCCGCAAGCGCACCGAGGATCGCGTATTCGACCACTTGTATCCGGATCAACTGGCGGCGGCTCGCTCCCAGGGTGCGCAGCAGCACGGTTTCGCGGAGGCGTTGATGGCGGCCACTGAGGATCGCCCCGGCAAGCACGATCACGCCAGTGACGACCGTGAAGAGGGCCATGAACTGGACCACCACCTGCACCTTGGAAAAAATCCCATCCAGCGTCTGCAGGATCAACGCAAGATCGATCGCCGAAACATTGGGAAGGGCGCTGACCACCGCCTGCTGGAGACGCGCCGAGTCCGCGGGTGTTTCGGCACGGGTCGCCACCACATGGAACTTGGGAGCCGACTCCAGCGCACCCTCCGGAAAAAGCATGAAGAAATTGGGCTCCATGCGACGCCATTCGACTTCGCGGATGCTCGTGATGCG
Organism: Opitutaceae bacterium; assembly: GCA_017994935.1. Taxonomy (GTDB): domain Bacteria; phylum Verrucomicrobiota; class Verrucomicrobiia; order Opitutales; family Opitutaceae; genus UBA6669. The sequence goes on along the minus strand of JAGOJU010000012.1, from coordinate 75,134 downwards.
CGCAGCCATCGGCACGCCCTGCACATCAAACTCCAGGGTGTCTCCCAGCCCGAGTTGCATGTCCTTCGCCAGGCCTCGCTCGATCGAAATGGGAACCACTGCGGCATCCGGCGATACCATGCTGTCAAATTTGCCTTCGACCACTTTCTCGGTGTTCGACAGGGTGCTGCGGAAGGTCGATCGATACTCGCGTCGCAGGGTCCATGAAGGGATGCGCGACGCATCGTCCTTGAGTATCTGCTCCACGGTGCGCCCCTTGAGGGAACGCAGACGCATGGTCACGATCGGCGCCTGTGCCCTCAGTTCGGCTCCCTCCTTGTGGAGGATGTTCTGCAGAGGTCCGATCTGGTCGTCCTGAATATCGAAAAAAAGCAGGTTCGGTCGCTGGTTGTCGCCCACGCCCTGGATCTGCGCGAGCAGCGTCGCCCGCGTCAGCGCAAGCGTCACCACAAGAAACGTTCCAAGTCCGAGCGCGAGCAGCAGCAGCACCGTGCGGTTGTTCGGACGGTGGAGGTTGGCGATGCCCTGGCGCCAGACGTAGGGCGCGGTCTTCGGCACAAAGCGTCGTGCGCACCAGCTCACTCCCCTCGCAAGTCCGGCCAGCACCCCGAAACTCACCGCCAGCGCACCCACGAATCCGAGTCCCACCTGCCACCGCGGAGCCTGCCACAGGGCAAACAGGACAACCGCGACGCCGATCGCCGCGAAGACCGTCCATCGCAGCGGATCGCGGACGCCGGCTCCCTCGGCAGCCGATGCGCGGATCGCCACGAGCGGCGACACGCGCCGGATCGACAGGAGCGGCAGCAGCGTGAAAAGGAAACAGATCACCAGCCCTGCTCCCACACCGCGCAGCACCGCGCTCCAGGAGATGAAGAAGTCCACGTCGAACGGCAGAAGGTCCTTCACCAGAGCCGGGAGCGAAATCTGAATCGCCACTCCCAGCACCGCACCGAGCGCCGCTCCCACCAGTCCAAGAAGCAACCCCTGCACGAGGTAGACCGAGAAACTTTTCCATGCACCCGCACCCAGGCAGCGCAGCACCGCCACGGTTGCGATTCTCTGCCGGACGTAGACATGAATTGCGCTGGCGACGCCGATCGCTCCCAGAAACAGCGCAACAAAACCCACGAGGCTGAAGAAGGCGTCAACATTGCGGATGCTCTGTCCGAGTTCATTCTTCCGCTCCTCCACCGTGTCGAAGCCAAGTCGCAGCTCCCTGAACCGCGCGCGCAGGTCCTCGACCAGCCGTTCGACGTCGGTCCCGGGGGAAAACTTGAAGTAGGTCTTGTAGCGCACGAGGCTCCCGGGACCCAGCAACCCCGTTTCAGCAAGGCGGGAATACGGAATGAAGATGCGCGGAGAGAGCATGGCGACAGCAGCCGATTCCCCCGGGATTTTCCTGAGCGCACCCACCACCGTGAACGTCGACGTGCCCAGCCTGATGGGATCCCCCTCCTTGACTCCGTACTGGCTCATCAGCGTTTCCTCCAGCACCGCCACGGCTTCTCCGGCCGCCAGCCTCGACGGTGCCTCCGGCGGATCGGTCAGGAATTCACCATAGAACGGATAGGCACCTTCCATTGCCCGGAGGGAAACGAGTCGCGTCCGGTTTTCCGAATGCGGAAAAACCACCATCGTCGAGAACGCCACCTCCCTGGCCTGCTCGCCGCCCAGGCTGTCGAGAAACGCCGTCGCCTCCGGTGTCAGCGCAACGCGCGACTGCACCGCCAGGTCCGCTCCAAGCAGGCCCTTGGCCTGCCCCTCGATCGCGCTGTTCAGGTTCGCGCTGAACGATCCGATCGCCACCAGGGCCGCAACACCCAGGACAATGGAAAACGAGTAGAGCGCCAGGCGACGCCTTGCCGCCCGGGAATCGCGCCAGGCCATGCGCAGGACAAATCTCACGGGTGCACCGCCTTCGTTTCCCGATCATCGACGTGGAGGTCCTCCACCACCATGCCCGCCTTCAGCCGGAGGATGCGCCGGCACTGGCGGGCGAGTTCGATGTCATGGGTCACCAGCACGAGCGTGGCACCGCGCTCTCGGTTCATTTCAAAAATGAGCTCCGTCATCGCATGCGCCGTGTCGCCATCGAGATTGCCCGTGGGTTCATCGCAGAAAAGTATCTTGGGTGAATTCACGAATGCGCGCGCAAGCGCCACCCGCTGCTGCTCTCCACCGGACAACTGCACAGGATAGTGATCCCGCCTGGCACCGAGGCCGACGCGGTTAAGCAACGCCTCCGCCGCGGTTGCACGCCCTGACCAGCCCCGGAGTTCGAGGGGGACCAGGACGTTCTCCAAGGCTGTCAGCGTCGGGATCAGCTGGAAATTCTGGAAAACAAAACCCACATGCTCGTTTCTGACACGGGCCCTCTCGTCCTCACTCATCCTTCCGATGTCCTCCCCGGCAAGCGTAACCGCCCCAGAGCTTGGCCGGTCGAGTCCCGCGCACAATCCAAGCAGTGTCGTCTTGCCACTGCCGCTCGGACCGACAATCGCGAGACTGTCTCCCGCCGGCAGCGAGAAACTCACCTCCCTCAGGACGGTCAGCGGCGCACCCGCAGAAAGATAGGTTTTGGTCAGTCGCTCGACATTCAGCATGGATTGAACAGTCATGGTTGAGGCGCAACTCTGACCAAACCCGCTGCCGACAATTCTGCAACCGATGAAATTTCTTTGCCTCTTTGTTCTTCTGACAGCGATGGGCGCCGGCACCGGTTCGGGCGCCGATGGGCAGCCGCCAGGCATGCGCACGATTGTCTTCTTCGGCGACAGCCTTACCGCGGGTTACGGGCTCGATGACCATGTCACTTCCGCCTATCCGGGGCTGATCCAGAAAAGAATCGATGACGCGGGACTGCGTTACCGCGTGGTCAATGCGGGACTGAGTGGCGACACCAGTGCCGGGGGACGGCGTCGGATTCATTGGATTCTCCGTCAGCCCGTGGACATCTTTGTTCTCGAACTGGGCGCCAACGACGGACTGCGCGGCCTGCCGATCGCCTCCACCCGCGAAAACCTGCAAGCCATCATCGACACGGTCCGGGAAAAGAATCCGTCGGTGAAGATCGTGATCGCGGGAATGCAGATGCCGCGCAGCATGGGCGCATATGCCGAGGAATTCGCTGCGATGTATCCGGCGCTTGCAAAGGACAATGCCGCGACGCTCATTCCCTTTCTGCTCAAGGGTGTCGGCGGCCGGGCGGATCTGAATCTTCCGGACGGAATTCATCCGACCGCCGAGGGGCACCTTGTGGTCGCCGAAACCGTGTGGGAGTCGCTGAGGCCTCTCCTTTAGGCTGAACCTGAAACCTTCCCCTTGATCTCCCATCTCAAGGCCATCCAGGCTCTCATGAAGGGCCAGCGTCTCCGCTACGGCATCGCCCTGCTGTGTCTGGTCTTTGCCACCGCAGCAAACTATCTCGTGCCCCTGGTCGGCGCAGCCACCATAGATCATGCCATCGGGTCGAAGGACGTGTCGCAGTCGAGCCTCCTGGTGCGCATGGTGCTCGGCGCGGTGGGTGGAGCGGACTCGCTGCGCGCCCACTTGTGGATCGCTCCTGTTTTTATGGTGCTGCTCACCGCACTCGGTGGCGTGGGCAGCTATCTCAAGGGTCGCTTCACCTCGCTCGCGAGTGACGGCATCGCCCGGAGGTTGAAGGACGATCTCTACGATCACATCAACCATCTGCCGGCAAGCCACCTTGACCGCATGGACACGGGCGACCTGGTTCAAAGGTGCAGCAGCGATGTCGAAACGGTCCGTCAATTCCTCGCCGTTCAGGTGATGGAGATCGGGCACTCCCTGATCCTTGCCGCAACGGCCCTTCCCCTGTTGCTGCTGTTGAATCCCGCCATGACGGCGATCGCGTTCGCACTTGTCCCTCCGCTCGTCCTCTACGGCTATGTCTACTTCAAGAAAGTGCGCCATGTGTTCAAGTCGGTCGACGAGGCGGAAGGCGAACTGACCTCGGTGATCCAGGAGAACCTTACCGGGATACGTGTCGTCCGCGCCTTCGCACGGCAGGAGTACGAAAAGGCCCGTTTCGCGCAGCCCAACGCCCGGTTTCGGGACCGCCACATGCGCCTGCTGCGGCTGATGTCGTGGTATTGGTCGATCAGCGACCTCGTGGCATTTGCCCAGATCGGGCTGGTCCTCATGGTCGGAGCACTCTGGGTGGGCGCGGGAACCCTCACTGTGGGCGTGCTCTTCGCCTTCCTCGCCTACCTGGGCATCATGCTGTGGCCTGTGCGACAAATGGGCCGCATCCTGACGGATCTCGGCAAGACAAGCGTCGCCATCACACGCATCCAGGAAATCCTGGCTGTGAAGCGCGAAGCGGACCCGCCACCGGATTCCGCGGTCCGCGAGCGCCCTGCGCTGAAGGGCGCTGTTTCCGTGCGCGGACTCTCCTTCAGGCACACGACCCGCCCTGCCTCCGGGAGCGAAAACGCCGCGGACCCTGCGAACGTCCCCGATGCCGGCGGTGCATTGAATGGCATCTCCTTCGAGGTGTCACCCGGTGAAACCCTCGCGGTGCTCGGTCCTTCCGGCGCGGGCAAAAGCACGCTCATGCACCTGCTCCTGCGCATCTACGACTACGAGCGCGGATCGATCCTCCTCGACGGCGCGGAGCTTTCGACGCTGCCGCGAAAATGGGTCCGGGGGCAGATCGGCACGGTCATGCAGGAACCGTTTCTCTTCTCGAAAACCCTGCGCGACAACATCCGGCTCGGCAGCGGCGCCGCGCAGGATCGGGAGATCGAGGAGGCGGCCCGCGCCGCGTGCATCGATGAGACCATCCGCAGCTTCGAGCAGGGTTATGAAACGCTCATCGGCGAGCGCGGCATCACCCTTTCCGGAGGACAGCGCCAGCGCGTCGCCATCGCGCGCGCCATTCTGCGCAATCCTCCGATCCTGATCCTCGACGACGCCCTGAGCGCGGTCGATGGCGAGACGGAGAGCCTCGTGCTCGATGCCCTGCGCCGCCGCCGCGGGCGCTCCACAACGCTCGTGATCGCGCATCGTCTCTCAACCCTCGTGCACGCAGATCGGGTCATTGTGATGGACAAGGGAAGGATCATTCAAACCGGCACCCACGCCGAACTCTCCCGCGCCGACGGCCTGTATCGCCGCCTCTGGCAGATCCAGTCGACCGTGGAGGCCGAGTTCCAGCGCGAACTGCTCGCGCAATAACCCTTCAGGAAAAGCACAATGTCCACCCACCTCCATCAGGAAGACGACTTCAAGGCCCGGCTCGACACCGGTCTGTGGTGGAAACTTTTCCAGCGCACGCTGCGACTCAAACGGTTCCTTGTCCCGCTCACCCTCTGCGCCATCGCAATCGCTGTCTGCGACGCCGGATTTGCCCACATCACGCGCTGGACCATCGATGCCGTTGTCGAGGGTGGCAGCGCGGCGCATCTGACGCCCTGGATCCTCGCCTATGCGGGAGTGGTGCTGGTGTTCTGCACCGGTGTGTGGGTGTTCATTGACTGTGCGGGGGCCATCGCGAATCACCTCGGACACGACATCCGCGCAGAAGCCTTCGACCGGCTCCAGTCGCTGGAGTTCGCATTCTACGACACGCGTCCGGTGGGATGGCTGATCACGCGGCTGACCAGCGACTGCGACCGCCTCGCCCGCGTGGTTGCGTGGGGTTTTCTCGATCTGGTCTGGGGATGCGCCTATGTCGTGATGATTGCCGCCAGCCTCCTGGTGATGAACTGGAAGCTGGGCCTCATCGTGGTCGCCGTCGTTCCCCCGCTCGCGATCATCAGCAAGGTCTTCCAGAGAAAGATCCTCCTGAGCGCCCGCGAAATCCGAAAGTACAACTCGCAGATCACCGCTTCCTTCAACGAAGCGATCCAAGGAGTGCGAACGACGAAGACACTCGTGCGCGAGGAGGAAAACCTGCGTGAGTTCCAGGGGCTCTCGACGCAGATGTTCCTTGCCGCAGTGACCAACGCCCGCCAGAGCGCCTTCTACTACCCGCTCATCATGACGGTCGGCAGCATCGGCGCAGGTGTCGCACTGTGGCGCGGCGGAATCCTCGTCATCGACGATGACATGTCGCTCGGGACACTTGTCGCCTTCATCAATTTCTCGGGACAGTTCTTCTTTCCCATCAACCAGCTCGCGAACAAGCTGACCGAGATGCAGGGTGCCCAGGCGGCCGGTGAACGCGTGCTCGGCCTGCTCGCCACGGAACCGGCGATCCGGGACTCTCCGGAAGTGCTCGCCCGGATCGCAGCGCACGGGTCTTCCGGGCAGGAAAACACCCCATCGAATCAGGCTCTCGCCCACGACGGGCATCCCGACCCCATCGGCGAGGTGGAGTTTCGAAATGTCGGTTTCCGGTATGGCAACGGCCCGCAGGTCCTGCACGATTTCTCGCTCAGCGCGCGCGCCGGCGAAATGATTGCTCTCGTGGGGCCCTCCGGTGGAGGCAAGAGCACGATCGTATCACTCGTCTGCCGCTTCTATGAACCCACCTCAGGACACATCCTCATCGATGGGATCGACTTCCGGGACCGCTCCCTTGGCTGGCTGCAATCCCAGCTCGGCATCGTGCTGCAGACCCCTCACCTGTTCAAGGGCACCGTCCGCGAAAACATCCGCTACGGAAGGCTTGACGCCACCGACACGGAGATCGAGGACGCCGCCCGCAAGGTGAATGCCGATGGTTTCATCCGGGCGCTGGAAAGCGGCTACGAATCCCAGGTGGGCGAAGGTGGCAACCGCCTTTCCACGGGACAGCGCCAGCTCATCTCATTTGCCCGCGCCCTGCTGGCCGATCCCCAGATCTTTGTGATGGATGAGGCAACCTCGTCGATCGACACGGAAACGGAGCAGCTCATCCAGCGTGGACTCGAGACCGTCTTCTCGGGTCGTATCAGTTTTGTCATCGCACACCGCTTGAGCACGATCCGACGCGCCACCCGCATTCTCGTCATCGCGAACGGATGCATCGAGGAATCGGGAACCCATGAGGAACTCCTCCGGCGTCGAGGCAGATACTTCGAACTCTACACAAGCCAGTTTCGCGCCGAACGGGAGCACTCCCTGCTCGAAGGGGCACATTGATCCTCCTGCCCCCATAGGATCCAGGAATTTGGTATTTCCACCGAGCAAACGCACGATCGCTGCCACAAAAGGCATTGAACTTGCACCAGCAAAGGCCCGTGCATTGACGTCGCGCGGTCGCTCAATAGTGTCGGCACGATTTCGTTTGGGAAGGGTCCAATCATCACAAGATCCCAAAATACCTCAGCCATGAACACGAACTCCTACTCACTCCCGCTGTTGGCGGTGCTAGGCTCCTTGATTCTCTCGGGTTGCTACACCACCGATGGCCGCAACACGGACGCACGCCAGCCTGGTCCGGCAGTCGGCACGGCAATCGGCACCGCGGCAGGTGCCGTCGTCGGCAATGTGGCGGGTGCCGTTGCCGCGGCCGGTGAAAGCGCCTCCGCAGCAGCCAAGGTTCCCTTCAACGGTGAACGGCGCATCATCCGGGAGTGGCGGACCGAAACCACACCGGACGGCCGCACGATACGCGTCCCCTACGAAATCGAGGTCGACGCCCAGGGCCGTCCCATCGGCCCCGCCCGCCCGGCGAAGTACTAAGTGCGCGAAGACGCCGGTGGGCCGAGCGCCCGGCCCTCTCCCCGTCGAAAGCAGGTGAGAAATCGCTGCGGCTGTGCTAGATTGAAGCCATGAAAGCGAAATCATCCGCCATCAGCCGCCATGAAATGGTGCGTTTGCTCAACGAGGACCTCGCCCGTGAATTTCAGGCGATCATCGCCTACACGGTTTACAGCCAGACCATGAAGGGTGCGAAATACCAGCACATCGCCAGCGAACTCAGGCTCCACGCCGCCGAGGAGCTCAATCACGCGCTCATCATCGCGAAACAGATCGACTACTTCAACGGCACGCCCGTGACCCAGCCGAAAAAGGTGAAGGTGTCCGACAAGCCGGAGGAGATGCTCCGGTTCGATCTCGAAAACGAGCACGAAACCATCCTCGCCTACCGCGAGCGGATCAGGCAGGCGGAAGCAATGGGTGAATTCGCACTGGGCGAAGCCCTCCGCGAAATCATCATGCAGGAGCAGGAGCACCTCACCGATCTCGCGGACGCACTCGGCATCCCCACTCCCAAGCTGTAGGGGAGTCCCCCGGAAACCCCGCCACTCGCCATCATGAAGATCACGATGTCGGCCTCAGAACGCGAAAGCGGCGCGTTCGAGCGCCAGCCGGACGCCTTTCGCAACTGGGTGCGATGCGACGGCTCCACCGCGTGGGCACCGGATGCCGGCCGATACCACCTCTACATCTCCCTGGCCTGCCCTTGGGCGCATCGGACGCTGATAGTCCGGCACCTCAAGCAACTCGAATCGATCGTCAGTTGCTCGGTCGTGGATCCCATCCGCACGGATGAGGAAGGATGGGCCTTCCGCGACGGGCCGGGTTTTTCGCGCGATCCCGTCAATGGCTTCTCCTTTCTGAAGCAGGCTTACCTGGCAAGCGATCCTGATTTCGACGGGCGCTGGAGTGTGCCTGTTCTCTGGGACAGGCAGACCCGGCGCATCGTCAACAACTCCGAGGACGACATCTGCCGGATGTTCAACGACGAGTTTCCGCAGGCCGCAGGATCGCCGGATCTCTTTCCTTCCGATATCGCCCGCGAGCAGGCTGAGCTCAGCGAGTCGATCTACAATTCCGTCAATGATGGCGTCTACCGCGCAGGATTTGCCACAAGACAATCCGCCTACGAAGCCGCCGCCAGGGCATTGTTCGCCAGCCTCGATGCCCTCGATCAGCGGCTCGCGGGAAGGCGCTTTCTTTTCGGCGACCGCTGCGTGGAGACAGACTGGCGGCTGTTCTGCACGCTCGTGAGATTCGACGCCGTCTATCACGGACACTTCAAATGCAACCTCAGGCGCATCGTGGACTACCCGCACCTCCAGCGTCACCTGAAGGACCTCTATTCGACTCCTGGCATCGCGGACACCGTCAACTTCGACCACATCAAGCGCCACTACTACGTCACCCATGACGACATCAATCCCACCCGGATTGTGCCGATCGGGCCGATCCTCGACCTGTAGCAGGCGGGCAGCGACGGCCCATTCACATTCTGCCCGATATTTCCATCCGCAAAAACCCGGCATGGACGAATGCCCCGACATTCGTTAGCGATCCGAGCCATGCGTCGCCTCCTTCGCCGGACTGTGGTCATCCTCTGCCTCGGACTTGTTGCCATTCAATTCTTCCGCCCCGCAAAGAACCTGAGTCCTGAGCCTGCCATGCCACCCGAGGATATCCGTGCCCTCCAGCCAATCCCCGAGGCAGTGAGGACGCGCCTCGAGGTCGGTTGTTACGACTGCCATTCGAACAACACGCGTTACCCCTGGTACTCGGAAATCCAACCGGTCGCCTGGTGGCTTGACATGCATGTCCGCGACGGGAAACGCGAACTCAATTTCTCAAGCTTCGGCCGCTATCCTCTCAAGCGGCAGGTCGACAAGCTCGACTCCGTGATCGATGAACTGAACAATCGCACCATGCCGCTCCCTTCCTATACCTGGACCCACCGTGATGCGAGCTTTACGGATGCCGAGAGGGAGGAGATTGTCGCCTGGGCGGAAGCCCTGCGCGACAAACTTGCGGAGCAACTGGAATAGGCGCGCAAATCCCAGAACGGATAACGGACCGCCAGACCGAGGACTCAGCCATGACGAGGAATGCCCCGCTGTTTCCCTCAATGAAAGGCCACGTGTTGCCGTGAAACCGGTCCGCGCGCAGCACCCTCCATACAGTCATTCCTGATGTCGGATGCCATACATTCCTCGCGGTCTCCGGCGCGCCCTTCGGACGAAGCGACACTGCACCGCATCTCCACACTGGCAGCGCATGAGGTCGATGCTCCGGTCGCCCTCTCCCGGATTCTCGACGTCCTCATCCAACACTTCCATGCCTCCTCCGGCTCCATCGCCCTCGTCAACCCGGATACCGGCCGGCTTGAGATAGAAACCCAGAGGGGGTTGCCTGATGACTACCGCGACGTCGTACTGCGGCTGGGCCAGGGCATCACCGGCTGGGTTGCGTTCCATGGAAAGGCGCAAAGGGTCGCCGACATCTCCAAGGATCCGCGCTATGTGCGCATACGGGCGTCGGTCAGATCGGAAATTGCCGCACCCATGGAGGAGAACGGACAGGTGCTCGGCGTCATCAACCTGGACAGCGATGTCACCGGATTCTTCAGCGATGACGAACTTGCCCTGCTTGTGCGTTTCACAGGCGAGGCGACCGCCGTGATGCAGCGACTTTGGCACCTGCAACAGTTGCGGGAAAAGGCGAGGCAACTGGAAACGCTCATCGGCGTCGGCCAATCCCTGGTCAGCAAAGTCGAGGAGCATGAACTCTGTGAGAGCATCACACGCGATGCCCTGCAGATCACACGCGCGCGCGCCTGCGGGCTCTACCTCTTCGATCAGCCACGCTCCGTCCTTCGGCTGATCGCGCTGACGAGTCCCGATTCCCCGCCCGCGACCAGTCCCTCCCGGGACCAGGACCTGCCTCTGGAATCCAGCGCCGTGGGCTCGGTGTGTCACACGCGCAAACAGCTCGAGTTGGCAAACATCCGGTCGCCCGAGTATCTGGACGTCACGGACCTTCCGTCCGACGACAGCCTTCGCTCGATGCTGGCGAGTCCCCTCGTCTTCGAGGGCGAAGTGCAGGGAGTGCTCGCGGTATTCACTGGAAAGATACACCGTTTCAACAATGAGGAAAAGCGGCTCTGCGCAGCGCTCGCATCCCTCGCGGCCGTCGCCCTGCAGAATGCCCGCCTTTACGCCCGGGTATTTCAAAGCGAGGAAACGTTGCGCAAGAACGAGCAATTGACGACGCTGGGCCTACTCGCCGCGGAGATCGCCCACGAGATCCGCAATCCGCTCACGGTGATCAAGCTGCTCTTCGGCAATCTCAGCCTCGATTTCCCGATTGAAGACCCGCGCAGCACGGATGTCCGTGTCATCGGCGAAAAGCTCGACCAGCTTGAATCCATCGTGACGCGTGTCCTGCAGTTCGCAAAGGCACCCGCCAGCCTCCACGCGCGATGGAGCATCAGGGACATCGTGGACGACACGGTCGTGCTCATCCGGCTGAAGCTCGCCCAGGCCAAGATCCATCTTCGTTTCGAAATACCTTCCGGCCAGATTTTCGTGGAGGTGCACAAGGGCCAGCTCCAGCAGGTCCTCCTGAACCTGTTCATAAACGCAACTCAGGCCATGCCGGACGGCGGCATGATCCTGGTCCGGGCCCGGGTCGACGAACGCGGTGGCAGCCCCGCGATGGTGCACCTTGATATCGAGGACTCCGGTAACGGGATTCCGGCGGAGATCCGGCCGCGCATCTTCGACAGTTTCCTTTCCGGACGCCCCGATGGCACCGGACTCGGACTCGCGATCGCCAAACGAATCCTGGCCTCGCACCATGGCGACATCACGCTCCTCAATTCCGATCCGTCAGGGACCACGATGCGCATCACGCTGCCCCTGGCCAAATCCTGACGCCTGCCGATCCAATCCCTTGACCCGCACCCCAAACGCCTGCGAGCGTCCAGCCAACCTGCCAGCAATGCCCTTGCCCGACCCAAGCACTCCCGTCCCGAACTTCGGCACACCCAACGCCGATTCCTGCCAGCAGCGTCGACGATCAAAGCTTCGCCTCCTCGTGGCGGTGCTCGTTATCGGTGGGCTGCTGATCGTTATCCTCCCCCTGAAGATTCCGCTTCTCCTGCGCCTCCTGATCGCCGCCAGCGACCTCCTCGCCGCCGCGGTGATTGCGCTCTACCTGAGACAGAACCGGCCGACGTGAGGTCACGTTTTTCGAGCCGTGGCGCCCTGCCATTCGGACAACGCATGACACGCAGCTCTTCTCCACAATCTCACTCACGGACCGCACAAGGCTGGGGCTTCCTTTCGCCGATGCTCTCCTGACAGGCGTTTTCTGCTTCAGCCGCCGGCCTTCCGCCAGCGGTGGCGCAGATCTGCCGCCACATACTGCGCATCGATCCATATGTCGGGAAAACACGACAGGCCATAGGCGGGCGCAGCGTTACCCAGTTCGGGACACAGATTCACCTCCAGCTGTGTCGAATGGGTCTGCACCCAGCCAAACATCGCATCCACGTAGTCGCCCCAGAGCAGGTATTCGGGGGCGGGCTCCCTGCCGTCGCGCGTCGCCGGAATCTGGCAATGGTGTCCGTTGAACGGCCTCAGGTGCATCCACCCGCAGCGCGCCATCACCTCCGGCCGTTCGTTGAGTTTCGGCCAATAGGGCGCAGCAAGATGGCGCACCACTGCAAAATGGGAATGATCGAAACACACCGGCAACGGCTCCCCGGTCCTGCCGAAAAAGGCATCGCAAAGCGCCCAGGTTTTTTCAGGCGTCTCCGTGAACGTATCGCGATGGGTCTCGATCGTGACCGGAATACCCGCCTTGCGCGCCGCCGACATGACCGATTCCACCACCCCGATCGTGTCCTCCAGCGGAGTCTCCACATCACAGACCTGGATCGTCGCATGGCCCGCCCCCAAGCCGGCCACCCGGTCGAAATAGGCGACCGGATCATCCCCCGCTCCAAGGCTGCCCATCGCCCAATACTCCAGCGATCCGCGGGCCGCCAGTTCGGGCCTCGGCGGGCTCATGATGCCATCAAACCCGGTAGTCGTGATCGCGTCGAACTTCCTCTCCCAGGACCACTCCGTTTCCTTCGTCGGATACTCTCGCAATGACCACGCCGTGGCGAAGACCCTCAGGGTTGGTTTCCTGCTCATGGGGACGGATCCCGATCCGCCTCCCGCCCCTCATCGGCTGCAAGGCAGGGATGCGAAAGTCGGCTGAAGGCGCCTCTGGAGCTCACGTCAGAATGACCGCCTGCACACACAGCCGCCTATTCGTCGAGTTCGACGTTCCAGTAGGCGAGGTCGAGGAAGTCCTTCCAGCGTTCGCGTTCGCGGTTGCCGAGGACAAAGGAAATGACGGGGCGCCACTTGGGTCGCACGGGCTTGCGCACCAGGCGCATGTGCGCCTCGTGCGGGAGCCGGTTGGCCTTGCGGGAATTGCACCGGATGCACGAACACACGATGTTTTCCCAGGTGGTTTTCCCACCGCGGTCACGCGGGATGACGTGGTCAAGGTTCAGCTCCTCGCGGGGGAACACCCTGCCGCAGTACTGGCAGTGGTTCCTGTCGCGCTCGAACACGTTGTTGCGCGTCAGCTTGAGCTCCTTGCAGGGAAGCTTGTCGAAATAGGTCAGCAGGATCACCCGCGGAAGCCGGATCGTCGTCCGTGGCGTCCGCACCGTGTCCATCTCGGACAGCGGCGGATTCGACTGCGAAAAGTCGACCCAGTCCATAAGGCTGAAGATCCGAAAATCGTCGACGTGATGATGGACAACGCTGGCATGTCCACGCGCCAGAAGTGCAAATGCCCGACGCGCGCCAATGACATTCACTGCCTGCCACAGGCGGTTCAATACCAGCACGGATTGGTCGAGCACAGCATCCATACGGATCTTTGCGGTATCGGGCGGTCGATGCCATGTCAAGGCGGCGCCCTGACGGCCAACCTCTGATTTCCGCCCCTCCCCTACCCCTTTCTTGCCGCCTCGAGTTGCGCGGCATAGGCGGCGATTCCATTGACGATGCCCTCGGCAATGTCTCCGCGATAGTCCGCGGTGCTGATCTTGCGCGCCTCGGCATCGTTGGAAAGGTAACCCGCCTCCACCAGGACTCCCGGGCAGTCGACGAGCGTCAGCACCTTGAATCGGGCGAACTTGAGTCCACGATCAAACGTGGCGAGCTTGTTCTTCAACTGGCGGTGCATGGCATATCCAAGCACCGCATTCCACGGATCCATGGCATTGCCTGGAAGCGACACCCTGTCCGAGGTCTCCCGTTTGGTCGCGCCGGTTGACCGCTGGGTGCTCCGGGTGAGAATGTAGACTTCCGTGCCGGTGATGGAGGGCTGCGGGAACGAATTGAAATGCACCGACACGAACAGGTCGGCCTTTGCGCGATTCGCGATGTCGGCACGATCCTCGAGTTCCACAAAACGATCGTCATTGCGCGTCATGACCACCCTGTACCCCTGGCCCTCCAGCAGTCGCCTGACGCGCTGCGCGACATCCAGGGTCATGCTCTTTTCATCGAGTTTGAACCGCTTGTTCTGGGTGCCGGTGTCGTTTCCACCATGGCCTGCATCGATGCAGATGACCTTGAGCGGACGTGGCGAGACGGCGATTCCCGCAGGGCGAAGTATCGGACCCAGGTAGTCGCGCGCATCGATGGCACCGATCCAGAGGGACCCCTTGGAACTCACGACGGGTTCGCCCAGGAATATCCTCAGGTTGTTGATGGTCACCTCGCGGCGATCCTCTTCGACAAGGATCTTTGTGAAGGCGCTTTCCAGCCTCAAGCTGCGCCCCTTCTCAACCCACACGGGCTTGAGACCATAACGGGCGGCCCACGGCACCAGCACGACATAGCTCGCGCCCATGAAGGTTTTCACGGGAACGCCCGCTTCAGCGGCCGGTGGTGCGTTCGGCCGGCTCCGCGGAGCCGCGGCACCCGCGTACGAGGTCGGGAGAAACACCCCCAGTGCAACCATCAGGATGCCCGGCACAGCCCCCAGCCAGCGGCCGCCGCGGCAGCCGGGGTCAATCCTCATCCTTGTCGCTTTCAGAAGCGGAATCCGCGTCGTCGATCGGCTCTTCATCGGGCTCGATCGCATATTTCCGCTTGCGCTTGTTCGGCGGATGCGGAGTGAGCATCACGTTGATCTGTTTTCCCAGCAGTCTGGGTTCGCTGTCGGCATGCCCCATGCCGCTGAGTTCGGCCAGCGCATTGCGGATGACTTGGAATCCAATCTCGGTGTGGGCCAGTTCGCGTCCGCGAAACTTCAGGCGGAGCTTCACTTTGTTTCCCTTGTCGAGGAACTCCTCTGCGTGGCGGATCTTGGTGTGAAAATCGTTCTCCGCAATGCGTGCGCTAAACTCGATTTCCTTGAGCTTGCTCGCCGTCGATTTGACGTGACTGACCTTCTTCTGCTCCTCGTAGACGTACTTGCCGAAATCCATGATCCGGCACACCGGGGGAACGGCATTCGGCGCCACTTCCACCAGATCGAGATTGAACTGCTGCGCGAGCGAAAGGGCCTTGTCTGTCTGCATGATCCCCAGTTGGGTGCCCTCGGGGGAAATCACACGGATTTGCGGAACCTTGATTCGCTGATTGCGACGGATGCTCGCAAAGGGGTCGTTGTTGCGACGCTGATAGTAACCTGAGCGGTTGCCGCCGCCCGACGGAAAGGAATTGGCCATCAAATAAAGGAGGTTCTTGGACTAGGTATCAAAGGTCATCGCTTGGCAGGAAGTTGAAGACAACTTCAATTTCGACAAGCACCACCCTGCCGACTGCGTCTCCCGACAGCAGCAGATCGCTGGGGCTTCATCGGGCGCAGGCCTCAACCTGCACCCCTACGGGTTTGTAACATTCTGTATTCTTGAAGTTTGTAAAATTACCAGGAGAAAAATGGAAGGGAATCGATGGTCCCTGATGCCAGCAGTCCTTTCCATCGGAAACCGAGCGGCTGACACTATCGCCAAATGGAATCAAAGCAAGTTCTCAGTGCGTCCGTGAGCGATCGTTGAAACTCCTGCCTAGACACTGAAGCTTTCCCCACACGAACATCTCGCCTTGGCGTTGGGATTCGAAAACTTGAAACCGCCCCCGACCATCTGGTGGGAATAGTCGAGCACCGTCCCCTTGAGGTAGAGGGCTGTCTTTGGATCGACCAACACTCGCGCACCGCCGGTTTCAACCAGGATGTCGCCCCGTTTCGCTTCGCCGGCAAAGCGGAGCTTGTAACTCAACCCATTGCACCCACCCCCGGTGATCGCGACGCGGAGAAAATCACCCTTCGCCTCGCGGACCGAAAGCAGCGCAACCTTTTTCCCGGCGCTCTCCGTCAGTCGAACGAGATTCTCATTGCCCCTGCGCACACCGTCACCCGCCGCCAGCGACGCTGGCAACGTGGCGGAACTGGCGGTCTCCGGTGGAAATGAGGACATGCACACAGGCATACGTCGGTCTGCCTTCAGCGCAAGCACCCACTCCTCAACTCAGACAATGCGATCAGCCATCTCTCCGCCCCGTTCAAACGCCGCAAGATTGGTGAGGAAGTGGGACACGATGGCTTCATACTCATCGCGACGACCGCCGGCAATATGGGGCGTGATGTAGCAATTGGGTGCCGCCCAGAGCGGATGTGACAACGGCAGTGGCTCGGGATCCGTCACGTCGAGATATGCGGCCGCCAGCCGGCCCGCGTGCAATGCCTCCGCGAGCGCTGATTGATCCACCGTGGTCCCGCGTCCGATATTGTAGAAACAGGCGCCCGGCTTGAAGGCGGACAGTCGTCGGGCGTTGACGTAATTGCGCGTGGCGTCGTTCTCGGGAAGGAGATTCACCACGTGGTCCATTTCCGGAAGCAACCCTGTCAGCTGCTCCTCGGGAACCACGGTCAAACCGCGTTCGCTGCGGACCTGCCTGCGCACCGCATACAGTTTCATATGAAGCGGTCCGAGCAGTTCCGCGAGCCTCCTGCCAATGGCCCCAAAACCGAGGAGCAGCACCTTTTGTCCGGTCAGCGACACGGTGCCGTGACGCCGCTCGGCATAGTTCCAGTTGCGGCCGTCAAGCTGGTCGCGATGTGCCGGCAGCAACTGGCGCGCAACCGAGAGAATCATCGCCAGCGCCTGCTGCGCACAGGGATCGGCGAAAACCGCCGACATGTTTGTCAGGATCGCATGACGAGCCCGGAATTCCTCCTTGAATACCGGGGTGTCGAACCTCGTGTACCCAGCACTTGTCAGCGCCACCCATTTCAGATTGCGATGGTCCAGGCAGTCCTCCAGCCCGGGCTGTCCAAACGCGATGTCGGCATCGGCGACTTTCGATTCGCCCACGCTTGTGCCGGCTGCGGTTGGCAGCGCCTTTCCTGCAAGGATCAGACGATGATCCCGCAGGCCCTCCCGAAGCATACCCATGGCCTTCTCGGAAAAGGCACCGTTGCACCAGATCGTGTAGTTCATGCAGAAAATTCCACGGGCTTATTCGTTTTCGGAAAACTCGCAGAGCGCATGGACACGCAGACCGGAGGCTCGCAGGCGACGCGATCCACCGAGTTCGGGAAGATCAATGATCGCCGCAACGCCCACCACTTCACCGTGAAGGACCTGAAAGAGTTTGGCGGCCGCCATCAGCGTCCCCCCGGTCGCAATGAGGTCGTCCACGATCAGGATCCGGTCACCCGGTTTGCAGGCGTCCGCGTGAATCTCCACCGCGGCCGTGCCGTATTCGAGATCATAGTCCTCCGTGACGGTCTTGTAGGGCAGCTTTCCCTTTTTCCGAACGAGCACAAACGGTTTGTGCAACTGGTACGCCAACGCTCCCCCAATGATGAACCCACGCGCATCCACCGCCGCGATCAGGTCCACCTGGAGTCGCGTGCAGTCGAGCGAGAACGCCTCGACCATCACGCGAAACGCCTCGGGGTCATGAAACAGGGTGGTCACGTCGCGGAAATTCACCCCGACCTTGGGCCAGTCACGAACCGTGCGGATGCGGGGCTTGAGGTAGGTACTGAAGTCGTAGGAATTCATGCCGGTCGAACCCCATGACGCTGAGCACGCCTCACCGGAGCAAGCACGGATTGGGCGGCATGCTCCGTGCCCAATGGCACTGCAACGAATCGTACGTTTCAGTCATTGCCTCCCTTCCGCCATGCCCGGTAATGAGGAATCATGCCTTTAGCACGCATCCCCGAGGCGATCATCTCCCTCCTGCTGACTCTCCTGTCTTTCGTCGCATGCGCCAACGGCAGGCCACCCAACATCGTTTTCATCGTGGCCGACGATCTGGGTTACGGCGACATCGGTCCCTACGGACAGTCGAAAATCAGAACGCCCTCTCTTGACCACATGGCCGCGGAAGGCCTGCGATTCACGCAGCACTACGCGGGAAACGCCGTCTGTGCGCCCTCGCGATGCGTGCTGATGACAGGACTTCATCCCGGCCACGCGTTCATTCGCGACAACAGGAAGATGCCAGGCGCGACACCCACGGACATCGGCCGGCCCGAGGTCGAGGGACAGTACCCCATCCCGGATTCCACCTTCACACTCGCTGAGGCATTGAAGTCCGCAGGTTATCGAACCGGCGGCTTCGGGAAATGGGGCCTCGGCGGCCCGGGAAGTGTCGGCGATCCGCTCCGGCAGGGCTTCGATCGCTGGTATGGCTACAACTGCCAGGCCGTGGCCCACAACTACTACCCAACCTACCTTTGGGACAACGCCAGCGCCATCGATCTTCCCAATCCCCCGTTCTCGTCGCAGGACAGGCTTGGTCCCACTGAGAATCCACTGACGCCCGCGAGCTATGCGCGTTTCAAAGGCACGGCCTATTCCGCCGATCTCATTGCGGAAAAAGCCCTCGAATTTGTGCGCGAGAACAAGGCTCGCCCGTTTTTTCTCTATTGGGCCACCACCGTGCCACACGTCCCGCTGCAGGTGCCCGACGACTCGCTACGGGAATACCTGGGACTCTGGAACGATCCGCCCTACCCTGGAGGCAAGGGCTATCTCCCCGCTTTCGCACCCAAGGCCGCCTACGCGGCCATGATCACCCGGATGGATCGCGAGATCGGCAGAATGATGACACTCATCTCCGAACTAGGGCTCGACCAAGACACGGTCTTCGTTTTCGTCAGCGACAACGGTCCGCTTAACGGCACCCACCAGGGCCTCGCAGGTACCGATTGCGCTTTCTTCAATTCCAACGGCGGGCTGCGCGACGGAAAGGGCACGCTCTATGAAGGCGGCATCCGCGTTCCCTGCATCGTCCGCTGGAAGGGCACGATCACCTCTGGAACAAGTCAGCGTGTCACCGGTTTCGAAGACTGGATGCCGACCTTGCTGGATCTCGCCGGTGCGCCCGGGCAAATGCCGCGGGGCCTCGACGGAATTTCCTTTGCACCCACGCTGCTCGGAGCGCGGCAGCCCGAACGGGACTTTCTCTACCGAGAATTCACCGGCTACTCGGGGCAGCAGAGCATCCGCGTCGGTGACTGGAAAGCCATCCGCCGTAACCTGCAGCGCAAGGCCAAGCCCAATCTCCAGTTTGAACTCTACAATCTTGCAACAGATCGCGCGGAGTCACGAGACGTGGCTGATACCCACCCCGTGATTGTGACGAAGATGGCGGCACTCATCGCAGCGCAGCACGCATCGTCCGCGGAATTCCCCTTTCCCGTCCTCGACAAGGATGAAAAATAGTCTGGCGAATCAGAGCCGTTTCCAATCGCGCAGGAACATATCGGACTGAGCGCGCCCGTTCATCGATCCGGACGGCGCATCGAAAATACGTCGCGAGTGCGCGTGTAGCTTTCTCCGCCCATGCGGCCGATGGCATCGAGCTTCGCGGCATCGACATGACCCTCCGCGTCGAGCACACCGTCATCGATGTGCGCCAGGCGGATCGAGCCGAAGACGACATTCGC
This sequence comes from Opitutaceae bacterium, assembly GCA_017994935.1. GTDB lineage: Bacteria > Verrucomicrobiota > Verrucomicrobiia > Opitutales > Opitutaceae > UBA6669. Next base: position 55,499 of record JAGOJU010000012.1, on the reverse strand, counting down.
GGCAAGGGGGCCTTCGCCAATTCGCACGATGGAATGAAGCGTGCATTCGAAGGCGACCGGCGCCCGGGCAACGCGCGGCGGACGGATGGTCACGCTCGCGGCGGACTCAATCCCAAAGGCATCAAACTCGCTTTCGCCATGAGGCAGGAGTGACGCTGTCGCATTCATCTTCTCCGCAAGCGCATACGAACAGATGGAAACGACGAACTCGGGCACCTCCTCAATGTTGCGCACGGTATCCTTCTTCGACCCATCACGCTTGTCCACGGGCACGACCATCAGGGTCGGCGGATTTGCGGTCACTCCCTGAAAAAACGAAAAGGGTGCGAGATTGGCCCTTCCGTCCAATGATATTGTCGATACCCATGCGATCGGACGCGGAAGAATGGTCGACACCATCCATTGATAGGCGTGACGAGGTTCCAACCGCGTAAAATCCAGAAGCATCTCCAACCGAATAGAGCGCGATTCCCGGGATCGTGCGAGTGTTTACTGCGGACGTAGCCTGCAAGAGACAAGAGCACTCGCTCCTCTATCGACAATCCCGTCGTTAACTCTCGAGCACAGGCTGACTCCGCTGTTATCGCGCCCGGGCGCCTGCATCAAGGATCGCACATCTTCACTTCCTCTGATCCACCCCGCCTCGAAACACCTGCCTCCAAACAGCGACTTTGCGTCAATGTCCGAGGAGGGAAGCTCCTTGGATGCTCCATCCCGTCCTACGGGAGTCCAGGGCCCGGGCGTTTGCGGCATTGCCGCGTAACTCCTGAGCGGACATGCGCGTCTAATCCGGTGAAGAAGCTATCCCGTCGGCAGTTTATCCACACCCAATGATAAACCTCAGCTTCCAGCAACAGGTATTCAGACCAACAATCGGCAGTACGGACCGTATTGTAGACTCAACCCCCATCTGCAATCTGCCATTAGTAGCGTGTTCCGCATGTCGTCACCCTCGCTGCAAGCAAGGATGTCACGCTCCAGTCCATATTCCCGGACCAGCAAAAATTTGTAAACAACCCCTCTCGACCTGCATTCCTGAACTATGAAAACAACGATGTCGCGCATGCCTGCGCTTGTGTTGGGCCTTCTTGCGAGCCTCGCATTCGTTCCCCTCAGCTCAGGTGCGCAGTACGATCAGCGCCTGATCAATATCTCCACACGGGCCCGAGTGGTCACCGGCGGCAACAATGCGGTGATCGCCGGTTTCGTAATCAGTCCGGGCCCCTCCAAGCAGGTCCTCATCCGCGCCTCCGGGCCCAGCCTCACGCAACCTGGGATCGGGCTCAACACGGGGGAGGTCCTGGCCAATCCTCGCATTGAGGTCTACGATGGCAAATCCGCCAAGATTCTTGAGAACGACAACTGGAAGGTTCCCAGCGGCGGCACGCTCGCTACATCTGCCGACTTCAGTGCCGTTGGCGCCTTTCCGTTCTCAAGCGACAATGATGCTGCGCTGCTCGCAACACTCGCGCCCGGCAGCTACACGGTGATCGTCACCGGCGAGGGAACATCAACGGGACTGGCGCTTGTTGAAGTCTACGACGTTTCCGGTTCCTCCCAATTGATCAACCTTTCCACCCGTGCGGAGGTTCAGACCGGCGCGAACATTGTCATCTCGGGCCTCGTTGTTGCTCCAGGATCCGGTCTGCGCCGGGTGCTGATCCGTGCAATCGGCCCGACGCTTTCCGAATTTCAGGTGGCCAATCCCCTGGCCAACCCAATCATGACCATTCTCAATTCTTCCGGCACCCAGATCGCCAGCAATGACAATTGGGGTTCCGATGGAAACGGGCCCACCCTGGCCTCGGCATTCGCATCCAATGGAGCGTTCGCTCTTCCCAGCACCAGCAGCCTCGACTCGGCCCTGATCGTCGACCTCGCCCCTGGGGGTTATACCATCCAGGTCAGCGGCGTGGGCGGCACCAGCGGTGTGGCGTTGGTGGAGGCCTACGACATCACGCCCTCGTCCGCCCCGCTTGTCAGCGTGCTTGCCACGAAACCCACCACCGATACCTCCGGAGCCAAGCCAGCAGAGTTCACGATCTCGCGAACAGGTGCCACCACACAGTCCATTACGGTTTACTTCACGCTGTCCGGCTCCGCAGTTTCGGGCGTTGACTTTGTCAATGTGCCTGGCGCCGTGACGATTCCCGCGGGCTCAAGCAGCGCAACGATCGAGATCAAGCCGTACGCAACGACACAATCCACAACCACCACCAAGGGAGTCACACTCACCATCGTCGACCAGGCAAACTACGATTCGCCGGCAAACAACTCGGCAACCGTTTCGATTCTCTACACACCGGGCAGTCTCTATGTTTCAAACCTGCGGCCGTCGACCGCCGCAACCGGTTCCGTTGCCTATGGCAGTTCCACGATCCGTTTGAGTTCCGATGAAACGTATGCCCTGGTCGGCCTCAGCTTCTCCGCGCTTTCCGCGCCGCAAACGGTCGCCTATCTGAGGATCGGCACGATCAACGACAGCGGGGCGCCCTACCTTTTCCAGATCCCCAACGGACAGGCCTCGGGCGTGCAGTGGGATATCCGCGACAGCGGGCAATACACCGCCGCAGATCTTGTCCAGGCGCTGAAGGAGGGTCGCATTTTTGTCAGTATCGAATCGGCCGCCTATCCGTCCGGCGAGTTGATGGGCGCATTCGTCAAGAGTGTCGGCAGCATGGTTTTTACGCCACCGGCTAGTCCGCCCGTCATCAGTCTCGTGAATCCAACCTCTGCGGAAGCCGCGCGCTTCCTGAGTCAGGCCAGCTTTGGTCCCACCGAGGCATCGATCAATGAGGTGATCGCCAAAGGTTACCAGACCTGGATCACGGACCAGATGAACATCCCGGCGGCTTCACACAAAGAGGCGGTCCAGGCGGACTTCGCTGCCAACAACGCCGGCGGACAGGGGCGGGACCCGGATACGAATCTCTTCAGGCGTCCCGGACAGGCTCACCGCCTCAACATCTGGTGGAAGTTTTCGCTCCAGGGAAACGACCAGCTCCGCCAGCGCGTCGCCTTTGCGCTCTCGCAGATCATGGTGATATCTGACCAGAACGGCGTTGTCGAAAACTCGCAGGATGGAACCGCGAACTACTACGACATCCTTGCCAAAAATGCATTCGGCAATTTCCGCCAGCTCCTCCAGGACGTCACCCTGAGTCCGATGATGGGTATCTACCTCACGTACCTGCGCAACCGCAAGGCGAACGGAGGAAGCCTGCCCGATGAGAACTACGCACGCGAGGTGATGCAGCTCTTTACCATCGGTCTCGTGGAGCTGAATCCGGATGGGACGCTCAGGCTGGACTCGCTTGGCCTGCCTATTCCCACCTACGACCAGACGACGATTTCAGAGACCGCAAAGATATTCACCGGCTGGGCCTTCGCGCAGAACTACTCTCCGAGACCCTCGTTCCTTGGGGGCGGAAGCAGCAATCCGCCGGCCAATGGAAGCGACTATATGGACCCGTTGCGTCTCTTTCCCGAAGAACACGAGGACGGCCCCAAGACGATCGTGGGCGGCAAGCTCATCCCCGCCGGCCAGGGCGGACTCAAGGATCTGAACGATACCCTCGACGCACTCTTCAATCATCCCAATACCGGACCGTTCATCTGCAGGCAGCTCATCCAGCGTCTCGTCACCGCAAACCCGAGTCCGGCCTATGTCTATCGTGTGGCACAGAAATTCGCCAACAACGGCTCAGGCGTGCGCGGCGATCTGGGTGCTGTCGTGAGAGCGATCCTCACGGACTACGAGGCGCGCTCCGATGCAGCATCGGACGCGAATTCATTCGGAAAGCTCAAGGAGCCGCTTCTGCGTGTCGCGGCGGTCTTCCGCGCGCTGGGTGCGTCGACGAATACGGGCCGGTTTGTGATCACCAACTCGTTCCAATTCACCTCACAGCAGGCGCTGAGTTCACCCACCGTGTTCAATTTCTTTGAGCCCTACTATGTGCAGCCCGGCGAGTTGGCGGCATCGGGACTCTACGCTCCCGAGTTCCAGATACTGACCTCCACCACCGCCATCACGACCACCAACTATTTGTACGGCTACGTCTACGCAAACAAGCCGACAAGTGCGGACAACAGCACAACGGTCTACATGAACCTGACCGATCTGCTGCCGCTGGCTGCGACGCCCGATGCGCTTGTCGACAAACTTGATCTCTGGCTGAACGGCGCCGCCACAACCGCCACGAATCGCGCGCGTGTGATTTCGGCCATCAATGAATTGCCGGCAAGTGCCACATCGACGGACAAGGTACGCGCCGCTGCCTATCTCCTCATTTCGACGCCTGATGGCGCCATTCAACTCTAACCCGCCTCCCCATCCATGAATCGTACGACTCCCCACTCTCCCCTGGATCCTTCGCGCCGGAAATTTCTCGGAGCCTGCTGCGCGGCCGTTAGCGCCACCGGCATGCTTTCCGCACTCGCGCAATTGCGTGTCCTGGGTGCGCTGGCACAACCGGGCAACGGGCCCCAAACTCCCGGCATGGCGGGCGCCGAGGACTACAAGGCACTGGTCTGCCTTTTCCTCGCTGGCGGCAACGATGCCAATAATGTCATTCTCCCGACTGACCCCGCCGGCTACGCGGCCTACGCGGCGGCGCGCACGGCACTAGCCCTGCCCAACAATGTAGCGCTGCCGATATCAACCACTGTTGGAGACGGACGGACTTGGGGGCTTCACCCCGCGATGTCCGGTGTTCATTCAATCTACACCCAGGGCAAGGCCGCCATTCTCGCGAATGTCGGCACTCTGCTCTACCCGACCACCAAGACCCAGTACACCGCGCGCTCAGTCCCATTGCCGCCACAGCTCTTCTCGCACAACGACCAGCAGGTCGAATGGCAGAGCAGCCTTCCCGACAAGGCATTCTCCACCGGCTGGGGAGGGCGGCTTGCCGACATCACCAATGCCTTCAACGAGAACCCTTCCATCTCGATGTCGATCAGCCTGAATGGGCAGAATGCCTTTCAGGTGGGACGCAACGTCGCCCAGTTTTCGGTTGCCCCCACCGGCGCCGTCGCACTGAGCGGCGCCGCCAGTTCTCCGGCCACTTCCATTGCCGCGGTTCGCACAAGGGCGATGAATGACATGTTGAACTCGCCCTCAGCCAATCTCTTCAAGACCGCCTTTGCGGGGATAACGAACGAAGCCATAGCGGACAGCAGCCTGCTGGCGTCAATCCTCAACCCGACCACCGAGGGCGCAGGCTCTGCATTTCCCATCAACTACAATCTTTTCCCGACATCCAGTCTGGGCCAGCAGTTGCGCATGATCGCGCGCCTCATTTCGGCACGCTCACAACTGGGCCTCAAACGGCAGGTTTTCTTTGCACGTCTCGGCGGATGGGATCTGCACGACAGCCAGGTCACCGCAGGCGCCACCGCAACGGGTGCCCACGCCGACCTGCTCACGGATGTCTCCAACTCGCTGAAGGTGTTCTACGACGCCACCGTGGAAATGGGACTAGCCAATTCGGTGACCACCTTCACCGCGTCGGATTTCGGGCGCACCTACAACACCAACGGTGACGGCTCCGATCACGGATGGGGGAGCCACCACTTCATTCTCGGCGGGGCAGTCAAGGGCGGGAACCTCTACGGCACCATGCCGGACCTTGCGCTGCGAGGAGTGCAGGACACCGGCACCCGCGGACAGTGGATCCCAACCACGAGCGTTGACGAATACAGCGCGACGCTCGCCACCTGGTTCGGAGTCAGCGCCACCGACCTCGCCACCGTCCTTCCAAACATCAACCGGTTCGCCCGCCAGAACGTCGCCTTCCTCTAAGTTTTCAAGCGCGCGGAAAGCCCAATCGGATTGTACGCGGCGCGAAATTCAATCGGGCCAGGCGGGAGCACTGGCAGGTCTCCAATGGTGGCTTGATGATCTTATGCGGCGAGGTGAGGCAGCTGCGCATCACACCGTTCCCCTCTCCCAATGTGAGCGCCACCTCGGTACAAAGGGATGCAATGCTCTCCACGACACTGAACCAATCCCTTCCCGATGTGTCTGATCAGCACCGGCGGCAAGACCCCAGTCACCTGGGGTTTTCCTTCAGGCTCCCGCCGTTCTGCTTTTCACACGCGATACAATCACCTGCGATACTTCCACAGGAAACCGTTCCTCCGTCCGTCACGCCCACCGCCCCAACCGTCCTTTCGCGCCCCCGAAAATTCAGGACCAGTGATTTACCAACACACTCAGGGGCGTTTCCATTTATGCAATCAAATGGCTTAAAACGGTTGTTTCCCGTGAAACGGCTTCCGCCGATCTGGCGTCATTGATAATAATCTCTCACTGTGCTTGGGGTGTATCCGCAAGACGCCCAATTCCAATTGATGAGTCGGTTCAATCCGACGATAGTCATTCCATCCCCACGTGATTTGCCTTCCCAAATTATGAATACGACGAAACCGCGCATCCTTGCTTGTGCGCTCGGATTCCTTGCCTGCATTTCAATCGTACCCATCAGCCCGGGTGCGCAGTACGATCAGCGGCTGATAAATATTTCCACCCGCGCACGCGTCGGCACGGGCGACAACAACGCCGTCATCACCGGCTTCGTGATCGGACCCGGCGGATCGAAACAGGTGCTGATCCGCGCAGCTGGACCGAGTCTCTCCCAACCCGCAATCGGAATCCCCGCTGCGCAGGTGCTGCCGAATCCGCGCATCGAAGTCTACAACAGCGATCAGGTCAAAATTCTCGAAAACGACAACTGGAAGGTTTCCATCGGGGGTTCCCTCGCGACGGCCGCCGACTTCTCTTCAGTCGGCGCCTTTTCGTTCACGAACGACAACGATGCCGCCCTGCTCGCCACGCTAGCTCCAGGTGGATACACGGTGAAGGTCACCGGTTCCGGCACTACCACCGGCATGGTGCTCGCGGAAGTGTACGACGTGACCGGAGCCCCACAGATGATCAATCTCTCCACCCGGGCCGAGGTCCAGACTGGCGCCAATATCGTGATCGCCGGCCTCGTTGTTGCACCAGGCTCCGGCGTCCGCCGGTTGATGGTTCGCGCCGTTGGACCGACACTCTCCGAATTTCAGGTCGCCAACCCTCTCGCCAATCCGACGATGGCGATTCTCAACTCAGCCGGCACACAGATCGCAAGCAACGACAATTGGGGTTCCGATGCCAACACCGCCACCACCCTGACAGCCGCGGCCAAGGCCTACGGCGCGTTCCCTCTTGCAAGCCCAAGCAGCCTCGACTCGGCATTGATGATCGACCTCGCTCCAGGCGGTTATACCATTCAGGTCAGTGGTATCGGAAACACCACCGGCGTGGCTCTCGTGGAGGCGTACGACTTGACGCCCTCAAATCTGCCACTGGTCAGCGTCCTCGCGTCCAAGCCTTCGACTGACACGTCCGCCGGCGCGAGCCCGGGGGTCTTCACCATTACCCGCACGGGACCGACGACACAGGCACTCACGGTTTCCTACACACTCTCCGGCTCCGCCGTGGGTGGCGTCGATTTCGTCAATGTCCCCGGCTCCGTCACCATCCCTGCAGGTGCGAGCAGCGCAACGGTGGAGATCAAGCCCTATTCGACAACCCAGACGAGTTCCACCAACAAGTCCGTCACCCTCACCCTCGCGTACAACTCTGCTTACGGTTCCGCCATTAACAGCGCGGCGATCGTTTCGATCTTCTTCAATCCCGGCAGCCTGTTCGTTTCATCTCTCAGGCCCTCCACGACCGCCACCGATTCGGTTGCCTACGGCAGTTCCTCCATCCGTTTGAGCTCCGACGAGAGCTTTGCCTTGGTCAATCTGAGCTTCTCTGCGCTGTCTTCCCCGCAGACCGTCGCCTACCTGCGCTACGGCAGCGTCGGTGACAGCGGTGCAGCCTATCTCTTCCCGATTCCAAGCGGCCAGGCCTCGGGTGTGCAATGGGACATCCGTGACAGCGGCCAATACTCGGCGGCCGATCTCGTCAAGGCTCTCAAGGAAGGGCGCATTTTTGTCAGCGTGGAGTCCGCAAGCTATCCGACCGGTGAACTGATGGGTGCCTATGTGAAGAGCTCCGGCAGCATGGCCTTCACCCCTCCGGAAGATCCTCCCGTCATCAGTCTCGTGAATCCCACGCCTCAGGAAGCCGCGCGATTCCTCACCCAGGCCACTTTCGGCACAACTCAGGCCTCGATCGATCAAGTCATTCAGAAGGGCTATCAGGCATGGTTGACCGATCAGATGAACATTCCTGCGGCTTCCCACCGTGCCGCTGTGATGGCCGACTTTGCTGCCAACAATGCGGGTGGCCAGAACAGGAATGCCACTACAAATCTTTACACGCGCCCCGGACAATCCCACCGCTTGAGCACATGGTGGAAATTTGCGCTCGAGGGAAATGACCAGCTTCGTCAGCGCGTCGCGTTCGCGCTTTCGCAGATCATGGTGATCTCCGACCAGAATGGTGTCGTGAACAGCTGGCAGGAAGGAGCCGCCAATTACTACGATGTGATTGCCAAGAACGCGTTCGGAAACTTCCGCCAACTCCTGCAGGACGTCACGCTAAACCCGATGATGGGCATCTACCTGACCTACCTGCGCAACCGGAAGGCCAATGGAGGAAGCCTGCCGGACGAGAACTATGCGCGGGAAGTGATGCAGCTTTTCACAATCGGCCTCGTCGAACTCAACCCGGACGGAACCCTGCGACTCGACGCCCAAGGGCTTCCGATCCCGACCTACGACCAGACGACCATTTCTGAAACGGCAAAGATCTTCACAGGCTGGGGCTATGCCCAGAACTACTCCGCCAGGCCGACCTTTACCGGCGGTGGCAGCGGGAACCCACCGGCAAACGGAAGCGACTACATTGATCCGCTCCGCCTGTTCCCCTCAGACCACGAGGACGGGCCCAAGACGATCGTCGGCGGCAGGGTGATTCCCGCCGGCCAGGGTGGCGTCAAGGATCTGAATGACACCTTGGACACACTTTTCAATCATCCAAACACGGGCCCCTTCATCAGCCGCCAGCTCATCCAGCGCCTCGTCACGGCGAACCCGAGCCCGGCCTATGTCTATCGTGTGGCCCAGAAATTCGCCAATAATGGCACCGGTGTGCGAGGCGATCTCGGCGCCGTGGTGAGGGCAATCCTCACCGACTTCGAGGCGCGCTCCGACGAGGCCGCCGCGGTCAGTTCCTTCGGGAAGCTGAAGGAACCCCTGCTCCGCACCGCGGCCCTGCTCCGTTCCCTGGGCGGCACAACCAACACCGGCAGGTACGTCATCACCAACTCATTCGCACAGACTTCCCAGCAGGCGTTGAGCTCGCCCACCGTCTTCAATTTCTTCGAACCCTACTATGTGCAGCCCGGCCCCTTGGCAGCATCCGGCCTCTACGCACCGGAGTTCCAGATACTGACATCGACGACAGCGATCACGACCACCAATTATCTCTACGGCTTCCTTTACTCAAACAAGCCAAGCAGCGCGGACAACAGCACGACGGTTTACCTGAACCTGACGGATCTCCTTCCGCTGGCCGCAACTCCGGAGGTGCTGGTCGACAAGCTTGACCTCTGGCTCGACGGCGCAGCAACCAGCAGCACCAATCGCGCCAGGATCGTTTCCGCCCTGGCGGCAATGCCTTCCAATACCACTACAACCGAAAAGGTACGCAGCGCCGCCTACCTTCTCATTTCGACGCCCGACGGCGCCACTCAACCGTAAACCTACGCTTCATTCATGAAACGCACCATTCCTTCCTCCCCCGTCGACCCGTCCCGCAGGAAATTCCTTGGTGCCTGTTGCGCCGCGGTCAGCGCAACCGGCATGCTTTCCGCCCTCGCACAGCTGCGCGTCCTCGGTGCGCTGGCTCAACCCGGCAACGGACCCCAGGTGCCCGGCATGGCGGGTGCCGATGACTTCAAGGCGCTGGTATGCCTCTTCCTCGCAGGCGGCAACGACGCCAACAATCTCATCATCCCGACCGACGCCACCGGCTACGCCGCCTACGCCGCATCGCGGACAGCGCTCGCATTGCCGAACAATGTCGCATTACCGATCTCGCACACCGCGGGAGACGGTCGTCAATGGGGGCTGCACCCTTCCCTGTCCGGCGTGCATTCGATCTACACGCAGGGCAAGGCAGCCGTTCTCGCCAATGTCGGCACGCTGCTCTATCCGACCACCAAGGCCCAGTATTCCGCCCGCTCGGTGCCACTGCCGCCGCAGCTCTTCTCGCACAACGACCAGCAGGTCGAATGGCAGAGCAGCCTTGCGGACAAGGCTTTCGCAACAGGCTGGGGTGGACGGCTCGCCGACATCACCAATGCCTTCAATCAGAATCCCACCATCTCGATGTCGATAACCCTGAACGGACAAAATTCCTTTCAGGTTGGGAGGAACGTCGCCCAGTACTCGGTTTCCCCCTCCGGGGCCGTCGCCCTGAGCGGTTCCGCCGATCCGTCCGGCACCTCCGTGTCCGCCATCCGCACGCGCGCGATGAACGATCTTCTGAATTCGCCTTCGGCCAATCTTTTCGAAACGGCTTTCGCCGGAATGACAAAGGAAGCGATCGCCGACAGCGGACTCCTGGCCTCGATACTGAGCACCAGTACTGCCGGGGCGGCATCCGCATTCCCCAACACCTACAATCTCTTCCCGACCTCCAACCTGGGGCAGCAGCTGCGCACCATCGCTCGCCTGATCTCCGCCAGATCACAGCTCGGTCTCAAGCGTCAGGTATTCTTCGCACGAATCGGCGGATGGGACTTGCACGACAACCAGGTCACCGCCGGCGCCACCGCAACCGGAGCCCACGCCAATCTGATCACCGACATCTCCAACTCGCTGAAGTCGTTCTACGACGCCACGGTGGAAATGGGCCTGGCCGATTCGGTGACGGCGTTCACCGCCTCGGATTTCGGCCGCACCTACAACACCAATGGCGACGGCTCCGATCACGGCTGGGGAAGCCACCACATCATTGTCGGCGGAGCGGTCAAGGGAGGCAATATCTACGGCCGCATGCCGGACCTGACCTTGCGCGGTGTCCAGGATACGGGTTCGCGGGGACAGTGGATCCCGACCACAAGCGTCGATGAATACAGCGCGACCCTCGCCACCTGGTTCGGGGTGAGTGCCACCGACCTCCCGATCGTGCTTCCCAACATCAATCGTTTTGCCCGTCAAAACGTCGCGTTCCTCTAGTTTTTCCGAGCCGCCGCGCGATTTTCCCGGAAACGCCGCGATCGCTCTGCGACACGCGGTGTCCGAGCAGATATCGTGTGTCACGTATCATCTCCAAGTCACGACTTGGAATTTCTCTCCGCGCCGCTTCTGACGAGCCTCAGATCTGATCCCGCCATGCGAAATCGTCGCATCTTCTACGCCGTCGCACTCCTGGCTGCCGCAGTTGCAATGTGGTACTTCGGCCAACCAAGGAAGCCAGCGCCGCCTGCCCCGACAGCCGCCGTTCCCTCGAAGGCGCCTGTTTTTCCGTCACCTTCATCCTCCGCCATCGCCAACCTCCCGCCGGACTCCGTTCCACGCGTAGCCGAGGGGGCGGCTGCCGTCGAGGACGCCACTTTTGAGGGCATCGATCAACTCAACGCATCCGGCAAGTCGATTCACGACGATCTCAGATTGCTCAACGATCTTTTTGCCTCGTGGCAGGTGACCTTTCCGCACGGCGGAAACCCTTTCGGCAGCAATGCCGATATCACCCGCGCCCTCACCGGTGACAACAAATTCCACATTGCCATGATTCCGAAGCGTCATCCGGCAATCAACGCGGCGGGCGAACTCGTCGATCGCTGGGGCACGCCTTTCTTCTTTCACCAGTTGAGCGGCACGCGCATGGAAATCCGCTCGGCCGGACCCGACCGCAAGCTCTACACTCCCGACGATACCGTGCTCTCCCCTGAGCCGGTGCCCTGACAGTCCCCTACGAGGTCGGCGCAAGTGATTCGGCAACCGGCACCCGATAGGCCTTGATTGCGGGTACCAGGCCGCCCAGCGCGCACAGTCCGATCATCGCAAGCGGCGCGATCCACAGGATCGCATGCGTTGATGCAATGTCGATCACCACACCCGTCTGGTTCCGGATCACACCCGCAACCGCCGCCAGCAGCGCAAAGTAGAAGACGAAACCAATGACCGCACCGATCGCGCCGATGGTCGCCGCTTCCGCGACAACGGCGGCAAAAATCGTGCGGCGCCTGGCGCCGAGTGACCTCAGGATCGCGAGGTCGCGGCGGCGCGCGCTCATCGAGGCATAGATGCTCGCGAGCACGCTGGCTGCCGCCACCAGCGCCACCAGGTACGCCACCAGCGCCAATACCCGGTCGAACCAGCCGATCTTGCCAAACAGGTCAGAGATGATCGCCGCCACGGGATAGGCGAGCGTCAGCCTGTTCCCCTGCTTGTTGTACATCATGTCCATCATGAGGCCCGCTGTCGGCGTGCGGAACTGGATCAGGACCGCGCTGACATCGGTCGCAAACTTGGCATCATGTCCCGACATTGTCTGTATCCCGGACAAGGGAATCCAGATGACTTTGTCGGCTGGCGTATTGGTGGGCGCAAGCACACCGGTAACCGTGAAGACATCCTCGTGCTGGGCATTGGCCACGTAGACAAGGCCATGATAGGGCTTGAAGGTATCCCCCACTTTCAGCTTGAGCTTCTCCGCCACGAAACTGCCCACGACAGCCTCGCGGGAGGCACCGGCAAAGAGGCGACCGCCTGGCTCGATCTGGTACTTCCTCCCTTTCGCATACTCCACCTTCGTGAACAGGTCCTCGATCGTCCCAACCACGCGGAATCCGTAATAGTTGTCACCAAGTGCCAGCGGAATCGCGGCCTTTACGCGCGGATCCCTCCTGATCTGCTCGTAATCGGCCGCACTCACATTTCCCGGGGAAGCCTCGAGATGGAAGATGCTGTTGAGCACGATCTGAAGCTTGGATCCGCGTGCACCGAGCACGGCGTCGAATCCCGTGCTGGTTTCCAGAAACGCCTTTTGCGACTGCACCTTCACCATCCAGACCACCATGAGCAATCCCGCCGCGAGGGCGATGCTGCCAGCGGTGACAAGCGTGGACAATGCATGCTGGCGAAGGCTTCGATAGATGATGAGCGGCAGCGTCACGTTGGAATCCCTCAGCTCCTCCGCGGAGCAACCTCTGCCTGCGCCGGGCGGTTGATGTCTGAGAATGAGCGAAGGACTTCGAACTTCGAGAGCACCTCCTCGTCATGGCTGACAAGGAGCAGCGCCGCCCCCGCTTCCCGGCACGCCTCGCGGATGAGTGCGAGGGAGTCGGCCCCGTGCCTGCGATCGAGATTCCCCGTGGGTTCGTCCGCCAGCACCAGCCTCGGCCGGTTCGCCAGCGCCCTTGCAACAGCCACACGCTGCTGCTGGCCAGTGGACAACTGCCGGGGAAAATGGGTCAGGCGATGCCCCAGCCCCACCCGCACCAGCAGCTCCCGCGCACGCACGCGATCCGCACCGGCGCCAAAACTCATGCCCAGCATCACGTTCTCCAGAACTGTGTAACCCTGCAGCAGATTGAAGGTCTGGAAAATGTAACCGATCTTTTGCGCCCGAAGACGGTCCCGGCGCGCTTCGCTCATCTGGGTCACGATGCTTCCATCGAGTTCGATCGTGCCCTCATCCGCCGCGAGAATGCCGGCGATCAGATGCAGGAACGTGGTCTTGCCCGAACCGCTCTCGCCCCGCAGCGCCAGCTGCTCACCGGCCGCCAGGGCAAATTGTGGCACCCTCACAATCTCCACCCAGGCGCCACCCGCCTCAGGGGAACGGAATCGTTTGCAGAGATCGGTGATCCTCAGCACGTCAGGTCAGGAGCTCACTCGGCGGCCTCGCCGGGCTTCGCGGCTTTCCGCGCCGGTCGGGCCTTGCGCACAGGTTTCGCGGCCTTCGCGTTCAAAGATAGAACCCCGCCCTTCCTGGCCCGTGAGATCCACAGCAAATCACCGGACACTTCAATCGTATCGGATTTCTCAATACCTTCGGGCGGCACAGTCAGGCCCAGACCCGACAGCGCGCGCAGCAGTTCTTCCGACGACAGGTACAACGCCTGCGCGATCGTTTCCAGTTCCCCCGCAGCCGTGGTGCTGCGCGGCTTGGTTTTCAGAAGGCCGCGAACCGAGGCGAGGAGGCCGCCTGCTGCACCAGCCGGTGCCGCAGCGGTCGAGTCCGTCTGGGCCGGATCCTGCGATGAGGCGGCGGGGGTCACTTCTAGCGACTGCTCCGGGGCGGGGGTCACCGTGGCCGGCTCGCCCGCCACGGGCTCCGCAGAGCCAGCCGGCGCCCCTGATCCGGACTGCGTCGACGCCGGAGCGGGGTCCGCGCCAGGAGTTCCGGCACCGGGCGATCCTTCTCCGCGCCCCCTGCCGTCATGCGAACGTCTTTCACGGCCGTTGATCCATAGTCCGCCGCGGTTGTCCTTGTTGATCCAGTAACTCCAGCTGCCGGCGTCGATGAAGGACGGCCTGTCGCTTGATTTTTCGGGAATTGAAAAGCCGGCGGCAGCCAGTGAGGCGGTGAGCTCGGCATCCGACTGATCGAGTGCGCGTGACAGGAAACTGATGCTTCCGGACATCCCAGGGCCACGGCGGTTGCGACGCATGTGCGGCCGCAGCCTGGCAAGGAGTTCCTCCCCGCCCGGCAGCACCACCGGGTTCGCAGCCACTGGCGCGGCAGGCTGCTGGGCGCGTTCTTTTCGGGAGCCACGGTCCTGCGGCTGTCGTTTCTCCCCGGACGCATCCCGCACTTTTTCACCTTCACCTCCCGCCGGGGTCGGCGAGTCTCCTGCAGGTCCGTCAATGTCTCGCTCGGATGCCTGCGGGGCGGGGGAATCTTCGGACCTCGCTTCGTCCCCTTTACGATGACGTCCCTCCCGGCGACCTTCCCGCGGCGTTTCCTCCGTTTTCTCCGGCGGTGCGACCGTCTGGCCCTTCACCGCCCGGAATACCGGACGCGGCTTTTCTTTCGTATTGATGAAGAGCTGGTGATGCCTGTTGACGTTTACCCAAAAAAGGTCGCCGTCGTATTCAAGGTAGGAGGGATCATCGTCCTCATCCTCCGGAATGACGAAACCGCACTCCTTCAGGGCCGTCACGATGTCACCCGGCGACTGGTCAATCTTGTTCGCAAGATAGTCCACCGCCAGCGAAAGACCCGGACCTCTCTGGTTGCGACGCATGTAAGGCCGGATGTAATCGAAAAACGTCGGCAGTTCATCCTCCGCATCGAGAGGCATTTCCTCCGCATCGTCGGAGTCCGCCAAGGCCTCTGGATCCTGATCGCGGTCTGTATCGCGCAGCCGCCGTAGGCCGTCCTCGGGGGAGGCCACTTCTCCGATCAGCGACGCGGGATTCTCCTCCGCGGACGCACCGGACTGTGCCGCCTGGAATTTGGCCGCAAATTCGGCACGCAGCTTTTCGGCCTCTGCCTTGGCCGCCGCCGCCGCCGCATCCTGAAGCGTCCAGTCCCTCTGGGTCGTGCGTCGCGCCAGACCATGGAAGGCGAGCGGATTGTCAGGATGCGTGTGAAAAGCAATGATCTCCCACTCGTCTTTGCCGAGCTGGTTGAGATGTGATTCGAGCAGCGACGGGCTTCCAAAGCCTCCCTTTCCGCTGCCGATGATCTTGTATTCCCAAAGGGCCATAAAATGTCCTGATATCTTTTGTTGCCGCTGTCTGCCAAGCCATCCCAAATGCAGGGCAGATTGCCGAGACTATTTTCAATCCCCTTTCTCCAATGAAGCGCTCCCTCACCTTCTTCTCCCTCGCCGCCGCAGGCCTGCTCGCAGCGCTGACACCGTGCCTTCGTGCGGAAATCGTTGTTCCGCCCCCGGCGGATCAACGGGTTGCGACGACCCAACTGCGTGTTGTTCCCGACCGGGCGGGCTGGACCTACAAGACCGGCGAACCCGCCAAATTCAAGGTCACTGCATTCTGGGATCAGCAGCCCCTCGAGCAGGTTGCAATCAAGTATCGTGTCGGCCCCGAAATGCTCGATGTTCCCGAAAAGACGGCGGTCATCCCCGCCGAGGGGCTCGTGATCGACGGCGGCACCCTCACCTCTCCCGGATTCATTCGTTGCGTGGTGACCGCCGAAATCGAAGGCAGAAGCTACCGGGGCGCGGCAACCGCCGGTTTCAGTCCGGAAAAGATTACACCGACACAGGCCAACCCCACCGATTTCGACGCCTTCTGGAATTCGCAGAAGGCGATGCTGGCAGCGATTCCCCTCGATCCGGTGCTCACCCTCCAGCCGGAGCTATGCACTTCCAAGGTGGACGTCTATCAGCTCAATCTTCAGTCCGCCGGGCCCTACGCCAACTCCACCAGCCGCATCTATGGCATCCTCTGCGTGCCCAAGGCCGAAGGAAAATTTCCCGCAGTCCTAAATGTCCCAGGCGCCGGCGTCCGCCCCTATCGTGGTCTTGTCGAAATGGCCGAGCGTGGGATCATCACCCTGCAGATCGGCATTCACGGCATCCCCGTCAACCTGCCCCAGGAGGTCTACACCAGCCTGGGCCGCGGCGCGCTCGCCACCTACTACACGATCAACCTGGATCAGCGTGACAACTACTATTACCGCCGGGTCTACCTCGGATGCCTGCGTTGCAACGACTACCTGGTGTCCCATCCGAAATGGAACGGAAAGCAGCTCATCGTCATGGGTGGAAGTCAGGGGGGACAACTCTCGATTGTAACCGCCGCTTTGGATCCCAGGGTGACAGCTCTCGCCGCCAACTATCCCGCCTATTGCGATGTCACCGGCTACCTGCACGGCCGCGCCGGAGGCTGGCCGCACATGATGCGCGCGAGCTCGCAGGGTCCCTCTCCCCACGCCACCGATCCCAAGATCGCCACGACCGCCTATTACGATGCGGTGAACTTCGCGCGCAGACTCAAGGTCCCGGGACACTACTCCTGGGGATACAATGACGAAACCTGCCCACCAACCTCGATGTTCGCAGCCTACAATGTGATCTCGTCGCCCAAGTACCTGCTGCTCGCGCTGGAAATGCCCCATGCCACCAACCCCGAGCAGAATGCCAGGGTCGATGCATGGGTGCTCGCACAAGCGGGCATCCGCTGAGTCAGGCGAGGTGCTCCGGCAGGAGCTCCGGGGTGTGCTTCCTTACCCAGGCGACCAGCTGCCTGACGTGTTTCTCGGTACCGCTCCGGTAGGGTGACTGGCAGCGCAGGCCGACCACTCCGCCGCCCGCGACTCGCTGGATGCGATCGATGGCGGAGTCCCATAGCCCGGCCTCCTTCACCAATGGCCCCACGAGCGCCTCGTGCAGATAGCGATGAAAGGCATCGGCCAGTGGCTTGGCCTGTTCGAGACGGCCGGCAACGCAGAGCGTGTAGAGTTCCACCACCTTGCGGGCATTGAAGCCGGTGATCGAGCAATAGCCGCCACGCCCACCGACGGGAATGCGCGCATAAAAATCCTCCCCGCCGAAAATCGCCAGATCCGGCGCCTCCTTCAAGATGGCCTTCACTTCCTCCACGGTCGCTCCGGTGTCCTTGGTTCCGATGAATGTGGGGTGCCTGGCCGCGAGCTGTCCGAGAAAGCCTGGAAGGAGCTTTCGCTTCGACCGCATTGTCAGATAGAGGACCACCGGCATCTTTCCGGCCGCCGCGGTTGTCTCTGCAACAAACCGCTCGACTTCGTCATCCTTGAGTTCGAGCCAGAATGGCAGCGCAAGCTGGACCGCATCGGCACCTGCTCGCCTGGCCACACGAATACGCTGGATCGTTGTGCGCGTGCTCAGCGCCGTCGCGCCGATCTGCACGGGCAGGCCCAAGGCATGCGCCTGCGCGACCACCACCTCAGTGATGCGCCCAAACGTCGCATCGTCCTGCGTGTAGAACTCACCGGTGGTGCCACCCGTATAGACGCCATGCACACCTGTACCGGCATACCCGCGCACCTCCCTGGCGAGGCGGCGGCAATCAACTTCGTCACGGTCGTTCCATGGAGTGATAAGCGCACACCAGACGCCGTTCAGCGAATGGCGGGTCAGCGGCGGAATCCTCGGAATCTTCCTTCTGGCTGGCATGGGAAAAACCGGAATGGACAGATCAAGACTCCTCAAGGCAGCGCCCAGGCGATCACCGTTGGCGTTCGCGTCGTTGGTCTCACTTCGCCGCCGATCACAATCACATGGCTCCGCCACACGACCACCGGAGCCCCAATCGGGGGCACCGGCCCCGCATCTACAGGGGAATCACGGTCCCCGGCACCGACATTTGGCAGCCTGGGCCCCGGTGACCACGTCCGGTTCGTCACATGAAAACGGTAGGTCTCCCCATCAAATCCCGGATGCTCGCGCTGCTCGCCTGTCCAGACTGCCGCGTAGCCGCCGACAAGCCAGAGGCTGCCGTCCGCAAGGAGCGGACACGGCGAGTTTGCGCCAATCCGCGGTTTGGGAATATCCGGCAGGCGCTCCCAGGCCGAGCCTGATTGAGAAAGGCGATAGGCCGCTTTCGAGGGAACGGGTTTACCTGCTTCGAACGCCATGCCGCCGAAGAGGAAGACCGACTTCACTGCCGCGCCCGCAGAGGGGACAATCACTCCTGGCCCCGGCAGATCAGCCTCGCGGCGCCAGCCCACCTCAGGATCGGCAGTGTCAAGCGACCAAACCTCGCGCGAGGGATCCGTCGACGAAGGATCTGAAACACCCCCCATCACAAAGAAACGCCCTTCAGCAAACACCCCAGCCGCATATCCGGTCGGTTTGGGTAAATCGGGGAGCTTTCGCAACGCGAAGTCACCCGCCTCGGCGCGCACCTCATAGACCGTCGACCGGCATCCGCGCAAATCCGTGCCTCCCGCGAGATAGATGGCACCGTCCGCAGCTGCAGCAGCAAAGTGTCCAGATGGCTCTGGCAGTCCGGCGACCGCACATCTCCATTTTCCGTCCAGCTCATCGAGGACGAAGATCCTGTCGTTGAATTGGCGACTGCCTTTCCGCCAGATTGGCCGGTTCCATTGGCTGCCACCCATGGCGACAAGTTTCCCGTCGAGCACACCGGCAGCCATGCCGGCGAAACCGATGGGATCAGGCAACGGCGCAAGAGGTATCCAGCCCGGGTGAGGTCCGGCCATCACAGCGGCAGGAAGTATGATCGTAAAGAACGACATCACGCCGAGCAGGACGCGTGTTCGGGAAAGGACACTCACGAGAGTCGTTAACCGGCCCGCGAAACGCAGCCTACAGAAACCAGACATCAGTGAATTCGTACCACATCCATCTGGTGCACGGCGCCCAGGAAGAAGTTCCAGTCCGCAGCCGTATCTGATTTTCCGATACACACCTGGCCGCATTTCCAGAATCCGGTCAGCCGCCGTAGGCGAGTTCTTCATCGCTCAATTCGCGCAGCATGACCATCTCGGAACCGGCAATCAAGCGTATGGTCTTCTCGACCATGTCCTGAAGGTGACGCTCCATCGCGGCGCGTGAAGCTGCTGCATCTCCCCGGGCTATCGCGTCATAGATCTCCTCGTGGCTCGCAAGGACCTTGCGCCGATTGGCGTCCATTTCCTTCTTGTCGCCCGACTTCGAAACCTTCGGACCGATCATGACGCGGTTGATCATGTTGAGTTTCAGGATCTCCCGCTTCATCAGATTGTTGTGAGCGGCCGTCAGGATGCCGATATGAAAGCGGACGTCCTCGCGAATGAGGTCGTTGAACAGCAGTGCCTCTTCCCGCGACGCCACAATCTTCGCGGTCAGCTCCTTCATGGCATCCAAGGCGTACTTGATCTCGCGCAGATCGGCCTGGCTGGCATTCACCGCGGCCAGTGCCGCGGAATGCCCTTCTAGGGCGAGCCGCAGTTCACACATCTCCCTGTACTCCTTCAGATCCATCTTCTTCACGCTGGCACCAAGCCGCGGACTGATGCTCACGAGCCCTTCGGCCTTGAGCTTGTACAAGGCATCGCGCACCGGTGTGCGGCTGACCTGGATTTCCTCTGCGAGTGCCTCCGTCATCAATGCGTACCCGGGGGGAAAATCCCCACCGAGGATCTTCCTGCGAATGTAGTCGTAGGCGACGTCAGAGGTCACTTTCTTCATGGAATGACGGATGCGACTGTATACATCGACGCGCACGGAAGTTATTGAGGCAGACAGGTCGTGAAGACCACATCAAACTGGGTTCAATCGGGGAAAATTGTGATCGAGTCGACTGCCCATCCTTCAAGACTTCGGGAAAGTCACCCGAAGTCCTCCCCATGTTCAGCGAATCTCGAGAATGGTGCCGGCGATATGCTGGATGCCTTTTCCCACGTTGAAATAATACACGACGAGCACATGCCGGTCGTCGAGTTGCACCGACCACGGATAACCGAGGTCAGAGGTGCCACCGTCGTCGCGCAGGATGACTTCAGGCGCACTGGCAAAATCCGTGCACTCCGCGTTAAGGATGCGCGCCCGAATGCCTAGCGGGGCATGTCTATATCCATAGGTCAGCAGCACCCGGTCGTCCGGAAGGCGCAACGCGTGCAGCGGGTGACCCTTGAATCCCATGCCCTTCCAGGGATGAAAACTCCTGCCTCCGTCCGTCGACCGTGCGATGGCCGCCTGGTCATCAAAGCCCTCGGATCTCAGGAAGGCGACGATTGCACCTGAGGGCGTTTGATAAACGGAGGTCTCGTTGAAGGAAATCTTCGGGTCGGCAGCGATGGGGGCGACATACGTCCAGTTGCTGCCCCTGTCATTCGAAACCATGAGGTGTACCGAGGTCTTGCGCGGCTCAATCTGGTCAGTCGATGCCACGGCCCATAGGATCCTGCCATCTTTCGCCTCAAGGAGTGCACCGCGATTGTAGGCCGGAAGGATGCCTCCTCCGAGAGGGGATCGGAGGCGCTCGACCGGAGTCGCTGGCGGATACAGCGGTCCCTCCCAATGGGAACCGCCGTCCGAGGAGCGGAGAAGACAGCCCCCGTTGAAGATTGAGCCCGGAAAATTTTCAAGGTGCGGCTGCGGAAGGTTTGGCATTCCGCTCGGGCGGATGAAGGTCCATCCATAGGTGGCGCAGATCAGCGTGCTGTCGTGCAATTGCAGCAGACACGGATCCTGTGAACCGCCGAAGGGATCAGCATGGAGCAACTCCGGAGCGCGGTCCCAATTCACACCGTCCCTGGAGCGGGTGAGCATGAGGTAACTGTTCGGGTCGACGTGATAATTCTTATCCTCGCCCAGCAGCTTGCGATTCGGCGCGCGTCGGAAGGCCACCCAGATCTCCCCATCCGGGCGCTTGATGACGGACGGGAAAGCCGAATGGAATCTGGAGTCCTCATAGATCACGACATCACGGACCTTGCGGAGCCCGGAGGCGCCGGCACCGATTGCAGGGTACACCGCTCCACAGAACATGAGGGTTGCGACGAACCGGAGTGGAAGGGAACGAAGGGTGGTCATAGGAAGGACTGATCAAACGAAATCAACAGGAGTTCACGGGCGCGCAGCAAGGCCCAACATCGGACACGGGTCCCCGCTGTCAAAAGCGCAAGGGCAAGGCGCGCCCGCCAGCGGAATCAGAACTTGCAGGCAGCCGATGCGGATAATCTGCGCGGCAGGCTCGGATCGACGAAGTAGGTATTCTGCACTCTGAAGATCTACACTTAATCCAAGGCTTTGTCGACGTTGAGGTGGAATAGACAGTTCATGGAGACAACCGAGCAATTCGTGAATACCGAATGGATATTGTATACACAATTATCCATCAACATAAATTGTCCCGCTGGCAAGCGTTGAATTGCACTGTTTCGGTCTGGCCGGGAACCGATGATGCGTGTGGACAGCATCCGGAAGCAACCCCGTCCAGAGACTTTTCAGCTGTCTCCGCAGGCTTGGACTCGGCTGCGATCGAATTGGGAGTTCATCCCAACCGCGCGCCGGACAGTGCCATTTTCAAGCTCAAATGGTCCGCACCGATGGCAACGCCTGTACCTTGACTTCCACATTGCCATTGACCTTGCCTGGCTCGTTTGGTGTTCATTTGTATACACGATAGCAAGAAATCTCAAAAGCAGATGTCCCTACCCTCCGTCCTCATTATCGGTTGCGGCAGCATTGGTGAGCGCCATTTGCGCTGCTTCCAAAAGACCGGCCGTGTCCGCGTCACGGCATGCGACACCAATCCGGCTTTGTTGGAAAAGATGTCCGCTTCCTACGGGGTACCGACCACTGACAATTGGCGCAACGCTCTCGCCCTTGGCACGACGGCCGCCGTGATCTGCACACCGGCTCCATTCCATGTCGAGATGGCTACGGCTGCATTGAATGCGGGTGTCCACGTGCTGATCGAGAAGCCCTTGTCTCAATCGCTCGCCGGCATCGAAGAACTGCTCTCGGCCCGTGATCGTAGCGGCCGTCATGCCGCGGTGGCCTACGTCTCCTACTGCAACCCCGTTCTGGCGGCAGCCCGTGATTTCATCCGTGGCGGAACTTTTGGACCCGTCCTGCAGGCTACCGCCACGAGCGGGCAGAACTTTCCCTTCTTTCGGCCAGCCTACGCTCAAACCTATTATCGCGACCACAAGACCGGAGGGGGAGCGATCCAGGACGCCATCACCCACGCGGTGAATTGGCTCGAAAGCATCCTTGGCGAGACACTGAGCGTGCTTTGCGACAGCGCGCATCTCATGCTGCCGGGCGTCCAGGTGGAGGATACCGTGCACGTTTCCCTGCGCCATGCCGGCGGTGCCTTGTCCAATCTCACGCTGAATCAGTTTCAGGCGCCCAATGAAACGACCTACCAGTTCAATGCGTCCGGTGGTAGCGTGAAGATCGAGCTTCACAAGGCGCGCTGGGGAACTTTTGCCCGAGGCGCCCCGGACTGGACCTGGCACGAGCAGAAACCGCTCGACCGCGACGGACCTTTCGAACTTCAGGCAAACGCCTTCCTTGACCTGATCGAAGGACAGCCCTCACGGTTGTGCAGCCTTGAGGCTGGAATCGCCACCTTGCGATTCAATCTCGCCGCCCTCGCCTCGTCGACCTCCGGTCGCCGCATCGAATGCGCCTCCCTCCATGCCTGACGCTGCCGCCGAAACGATACGACTCGCAATGCTCGGAATGATTCCGGGCAACGGGCATCCGTATTCCTGGTCGGCCATCATCAACGGCTACGACCCCGCCGCCATGGCGCGATGCCCCTATGCAGCCATTCCGGCCTACCTCGGAGCGCAGCCGCACCATGAGGTGCGCATCCCTGGCGTGCAGGTCACTCATCTCTGGACGGATCAGCCCGAAGAGGCATGCGATGTCGCCGCTGCCTCGCTCATCCCGAACATTGTCCGGAATCCCGAGGATGTGATCGGACACGTCGATGCCGTGTTGATTTCCACCGACGATGGCACCGATCACGTGCGCCGCGCTCGGCCATTCGTTGAGGCCGGCCTCCCGGTGTTCGTCGACAAGCCCATGGCCACCACGCTCGAGGAACTGGGCCAGTTCATCGCGTGGGAACGCGCTGGAGCAAAGATTCTTTCTTCCAGCGGTCTCCGCTACGCACCCGAACTCGCGAACCTGATCGCCAACCGCGCGAGTCTCGGCGAGTTGCGCTGGCTGTCACTCGTCACGGCAAAAACCTGGGAACGTTACGGAATCCACGTCCTTGAACCTGCGTTCACCGTCCTCGGCCCCGGCTTTGAATCCATCCGTCTCGAAAGCCGACCCGGGCTCGAGATCGCCCATCTGGTTCACAACAGCGGTGTGCAGGTGACCCTTCCCGTGATCCATGATGGCGGCGGGAGCTTTGGCGCGGTACAAGCCTGCGGCACCACTGGCCTCGCCCAGTTCCGGTTCACCGACACCTATACCGCGTTCCGCAGGCAGCTCCTCGCTTACATCGAATTCATCCGCACAGGTCGCCCTGCATATCCCTTTGCCCACACCGTTGAAATGATGGGCGTCATCATCGCCGGAATTCGCAGCCGCACCGAAAATTCCCGACGTGTCGACATCCGCGAAATCCAGAATCTTCTTTGAAAGACATGAAACCCAGATCAAGCCGAGTCCTCCGTCTCATCCGCAGTGGCCAGTTCCCGACCGTGATGAAATGCAACCTGTCCGATCCACGCGTCATGGAAATCATCGGCCTCTCCGGTGTCGACGCCGTGTGGCTCGACCATGAACACGTTCCCAACGACTGGATTGGCCTGGAGAACCAGATCCGTGCCGCACGTCTCCATGACATGGATACCCTTGTCCGCGTCGGACGCGGCAGCTACAGCGACTACATCCGTCCCCTGGAGGCCGGAGCGACGGGCATCATCGTTCCGCATGTCGCCAATGAGCGGGAGGCACGGCAGATCGTTGAGTGGACGAGGTTTCACCCCATGGGAAAGCGAGCGCTCGATGGCGGCAATGTGGACGGAAATTTCTGTTTCACGCCAATCGAGGACTACATCCGGGTCTCAAACGAGGACCGCATCGTGATCCTCCAGATCGAATCTCCCGAGGCTCTCGCGGAGGTCGACCGCATTGCAGCAGTGCCCGGCTTCGACGCGCTCCTTTTCGGTCCCGGAGATTTCAGCCACAGGATCGGTCGTGTCGGGCAACTGGATGATCCTCAGGTCGTCGACGCGCGGAAACGTGTCGCGGCAGCCGCGGTGCGCAACGGGAAGTTTGCCATGACCGCCGGGCTGATCGCGCCTCTTCCCGAACTCGTGGCCGAGGGGTACCGACTGCTTGGCATCGGTGCTGATGTGATCACACTGTCCTCAGGAATACGGGATCGCCTCAAGGCCGTGGGTGGTCAGATCGACGCCCTGCCATCTTCCCTGAGACCTTCGTCGACACCCTATGCCTGACGCCCCGTCATTCTCCCTGTCAGGCAAAGTGATCGTCCAGTTCGGCGGCACGGGCCTGCTGGGTCGCGCACTCGTGCAGGCATTGGCCTCCGCAAACGCCACCACGATTGTCGCTTCGCGCAACCGCGCTTCGCTCGAGTCGCTTGCCCAAGCCGTACGCGACGCCAGTTGCAGCATTGCCATTGAAGAGGTCGACATCACCTCCGAATCCTCACTGCGCGACCTGCGCGATCGGGTGTTGCGTACACATGACCGCGTTGACGGCATTGTCTACAATGCGGTGACGAGAGCGATGAAGGGTTATGATGACAGCCTTGCCTCCTGGGAGGCTTCAATGGCCACAAACGCGACCGGCTTTTTTTCGACCGTGCGCCTGTTCGGTGATGCCATGGCGGCGCGAAGGAGCGGCAGCATCGTGAACATTTCCTCGATGATGGGCATGGTCGGCATGAATCCGCACCTGTACACGGGCATCTCGGGCCCTCCGCCTCCGGACTACTTTTTTCACAAGGCCGGCATGATCAATCTCACCCGCTATCTGGCCTCCCACTACGGAGCTTCGGGCGTTCGGGTGAACGTGGTGTCCCCGGGAGGAATCTACAATCCCGAGAAACCTCAGGCACCCGAGTTCCTTGCCCGCTATGCCCCGCAAACGATGCTCGGCCGCATGGCACATGCCGAGGAGATCGGAGGCGCCGTCGTTTTCCTCCTGAGCGACGCCTCAACCTACATCACCGGCACCAATCTGCCCGTGGACGGCGGATACACCGCAAAATGAAATCGTGGCAACCGTTTGCCCCTCAAACCCAAATCCACATGTCCCAATGACCTCCGACACCCTCGCCAACGAAGTCAGCCCACGCGTTCGTGGGCTCTTTCTCAAGAATCTGGCTGATTTCCAGACGGAGCTGGCTCGCGTTCACGCGGGTTTTGTCCCAGGCCTCGCGGTCTGGGAACACCGCAAGGAAGTGCCCGTCCACATTTTTCGCTCCATGCGCCGCGTACAGGATCTGCGCGGACGCGGACGCGAACTGGGCGTTTCATTCGCTGAAATGCACCTGAGCCAGGGCGTTGCCGGACGTGAGCTGCTGGACAAGCTGGCCGCTGCTCCAAACACCGCGGATGTCTTCCAGACCGCGATGATCGATGTACCGGCGGCCATGGTCGTCGCAATCGACGGGTACCTGAAACGCAACGACAATATCTATGACCTTCCAAGCATCCCGCTGCTCGAGGCCGATCGCGAGGAGTTGAAGGCCCTCAGGCAGTGGGCGGAAACAGCGTTGCCCATCCTTGCCCAGAAAACCGGTGAAACTCCCTCCGCCGCGTATCGAAAGGACGTGGAGAAACTTACCGCCGGCCTGGCCGACGCCCTTCAGCACCATGTTGCGCGCTCGACGCCCGCACTGAAAACGGGGCGAAAGATCGGGCGACTGCCGCTCCCGGACTCCAAACTGCCCCTGGGGTTCCGCCTGCTCGAATTTGGGCCGGAACCGATGCCGGCCAACAACACCTACCGTCATCGCGAACGCTATCATGCGGTCAATTTCCTCCAGGAAGTCCAGGCCGCCGATTCCTGCGCCTCCACGCTCTTCGATGCGCCCGATATGCCGTGGGACTTCTTTTTCGATCTCAGCAGGCACTTCTGGGACGAGACACGTCACTCGCTCTTCGGCGAAAAGAAGCTTCTCGAACTCGGCTCCAGCGCCGCGGAGGCCGGCCTCTCGAGCCTGGCCTATTCGCTGCGTCAGACACTGACTCCACACGATCGCTACGCCGCGCTCACCACCCAGGAAGCGGATGCCTTTCCAGGAAAGCACCTCGGGTTGAAGGACTCGATCGAGAACAACGACAGCGTCAGCGCCATGGCCTGGAGTTACGATATTTCCGACGAAACCCAGCACGTCCGCTTCGGAACGAAATGGCTCCCCGTCATGCTTGAAAAGATCGGAGAGCCTCGCAATCCCGAGCAGGTCAAGGCCGACGCCCGCGGCTGGAGGGAAAGTGTGCTTGCAGAGGTCTACAAGCCCGCGGCTGTCAGCTTCGGCCGGGCGCCATAGCCCTCCTCCGGGTCCGCGCCTTCAGTAATCGACAAGGCTGCGCGAAATTCCCCACTGCAGGCCGCGCAGCTCGGCCAACCCACGGAGGCGCCCGATCAGCGGGTACCCCGGACAGGCCGGTGCAGGCCGCCGGAAGTCATCGAGGAGGGTGTGCCCGTGGTCAGGTCGAAACGCTAGCTGCCAATCGGCGCGACCCTCGCGCTGCCTGACCGCCTGCTCCTCAAGCAGAGCATGCACGATCTCATACATGTCCGCACCGCCACCGAGATGACTCGCCTCAAGGAATACGCCATTCTCGCGAACCTCGACGCTGCGCAGGTGCGCGGCATGGATGCGCGGTCCGAATCGTTTCACGATCCCGGCGAGATCATTGTCCTGCCTCACCCCCAGCGACCCCGTGCAATAGCAGAGTCCGTTCGACTGCGACGCCTCCATCGCAATGATCTCCGCAAGGTCGTGTTCCGTGGAAACAATGCGCGGTAATCCCAGGACCGGGAACGGCGGATCATCGGGATGAATGGCAAGTCTCACTCCGGCTTCCTCGGCAACCGGTGCAACCTCGTTGAGAAACAGGCGAAGGTGCTCCTTCAGCCGGGCCGCATCGATCTCCGCATACGGCGAAAGCAGGGCGCGCAGATCACCCATGTCCATGTTGAGGCGGACGCCTGGAAAAAGATCCAGCGTCTGCCGGATGAAGGCATCGCGATCGGAGCGACTCAACCCGTCCCAGAAAACCTTCGCTCCAGAAACCTGTTCCGCCGTGAAGGAGGCTTCAGCGCCAGGCCTCTCCAGCGCAAACAGGTCGAAGGCCGCGAACTTCACGGGATCGTAGAGAAGCGATTCAGCCCCGTCCGGCAGCCGGTGATGCAGGTCCGTGCGCACCCAGTCGAGCACGGGCATGAAGTTGTATACCACGACGGAAATGCCGGACTCGCCCAGGCGGCGCAGGCTGATCTTGTAGTTTTCGAGGTGCTGGTCGAATGAGCCGGTGCGAGTCTTGATGGATTCGTGCACCGGCAGGGACTCCACCACCCGCCACTCGAGCCCGGCCGCGGCGATCAAAGCCTTGCGCTCCTCGATATCCGCCGCGGGCCATGTCTCGCCATAGGGAATCCCGTGCAGCGACGAAAAGACGGCAGTGGCGCCAGTCTGGCGGATTTCCTGCAGGCTGACGCTGTCGGTGGGACCAAACCACCGCATCGATTCGGCCATCAGATTCTTCATCGGGAGAGTTCCTCGGGATGGCTGGCAACGGCGTGCCGTCGCGGTCCGTGGTAGTTGATTTTCGACTACACGCCTGAAAAGCAGGAAAACCCTCCGTCGACGGGGATCACGGTGCCCGTGACGAAGGTCGAGGCGTCGCTGAGCAGAAAATGAAGCGCGCCATGCAGCTCCCTCGCCTCACCGAAACGCCGGAACGGGGTCTTCGCAAGAACGGTCTGGCCGCGGGCGGTCGGCGTGCCATCTTCGTTCAGCATCAGGCGGCGGTTCTGATCGGCGATGAAGAACCCGGGGGCGATCGCATTCACCCGCATTCCCTGCCCGAACTTGCTGGCCAGTTCGACGGCAAGCCATTTCGTGAAGTTGTCCACCGCCGCCTTGGCATTGGAGTATCCCACCACGCGGCTCAACGCCTGGCTCGCTGCCATCGAGGAAAAATTGATGATGTTTCCCGCCTTCTGCGCGGCGAAGGTCTTTGAAAACACGAGCGATGGCAGAACGGTGCCGTCGAGATTCAGGCCGAGCACCTGCCGGTAGGCCGCGACATCAAGGTCGAGAAACGTCTGAGTGGGAAGGATGACGGCGCCCGGCTGGTTTCCGCCTGCCGCGTTGATCAGCGCATCGATCCGGCCAAACCTGCCGACAACCGCTTCGCGCACCTTCTCGAGGTCATCACGGTTCAGCACGTCGCAGGAAAATCCCGCGGTTTTTCCCGGCAGATCCCGCGTGTCGGCGAGCGCCTTGTCGAGGCGCGTCTGATCGCGGCCGAGAAACACGACATTGGCTCCCTGCGCCGCGAGATAGCGGGCGGCCGATCCGGCAAGGACGCCTGTGGCGCCGGTGACAACGATGACGCGGCCGGTGATGTCGAAGAGGGAGGTGCGGGAAGGGGACGAGGTGGACATTGGCCCAATCCATACCAGTCCAATCCAAATTGATAAGCCCGGAATTGCGCAGCGTTAAGCAATGCCATCGAAGCTCTGAAAGATTTCGCTTTTACATTCCGCCCTTCCAAGATCGTCTCTTGCTTTCAGCAATCCTCAACCCGCCTGCCAGCCCCGTCCTGTCCTGTCGCCCCGACAAACCTCCGCCATGAGTTTCCGCCTATATCGCACCTCCTCCGCCAGCTTCGTGCAAACAGCCGATGGATTCCACAAGCTGGGGGCCTCCTTCCGGATCGACGCCCTCTTTGAAGCGGAACACCCGTTTTCTCTCCTCGCCGAACTGGTTGCCAAGGGCGAACGGGTCCCCGATCCGGTCGCGAACACCCCCCTGCTCGCCCCGATGGGCAGCCAGGAAATCTGGGCGGCCGGCGTCACCTACCTCCGCAGCCGCACCGCCCGCATGGAGGAATCCAAAGTGGCGGGGGGCGACTCCTTTTACGACAAGGTCTACCACGCCGTTCGCCCGGAGCTCTTTTTCAAGGCCACACCGCACCGCGTCGCCGCCCCGGGCACCCCCGTGCGCATCCGCGCGGACTCCCGATGGAATGTTCCCGAACCGGAATTGACCCTCGCGATCACGTCCCGTGGAAGGATCTTCGGCTACACCGTTGGCAACGACATGAGCTCCCGCGACATCGAAGGGGAAAACCCTCTGTACCTTCCCCAGGCGAAGGTCTATGACCGCTCCGCAGCCATCGGCCCATGCCTCCTCGTCACCGAGAACGAGCTGCCCAAGGAAACACGGATTGAAATCGACATCCGCCGCGGCGCCACCTCCGTGTTCTCCGGGCACACCACCGTCAGCCAGATCAAACGCACGTTCACGGAGCTCGCCGAATTTCTGTTCCGCGACAACACCTTCCCAGCGGGCTGCTTTCTCATGACCGGAACAGGCATCGTGCCGGGCGACTCCTTTACACTCGCCTCCGGGGATGAGATCCGGATCACGATCGCCCCGATCGGAACATTGATGAATCCGGTTCGCTGACTTCATTCCAGACATGGCACTTCACGGCAAACACCTGATCGGCGGAACGCGCGCGCGTGCGGGTTCGGATTCATTTTATGGAGTTGACGCGACGACACAGGCGCTCCTGGAGCCCGCCTTCACAGAGGCGACTTCAAGCGAGATCGAGACGGCTGCCTTGGAGGCCGAGACTGCATTCCGGATATTTTCCCGTACGAGCGGTGAGGAGCGCGCGGCATTTCTCGAGGCCATCGCCACTGAAATTGAGGCTCTTGGCGATGCTCTCCCGGAGCGCGCCCACCAGGAAACCGGCCTGCCTCTCGCACGGCTGACCGGGGAGCGTGCACGCACCTGTGCGCAACTGCGGCTCTTTGCGGGCGTCGCCCGTGAAGGCAACTGGGTCGACGCGCGCATCGATCAGGCGCTTCCCGATCGAAAACCCCTGCCCCGCCCGGATGTGCGCCGTTTGCTTCGAGCGCTCGGCCCCGTCGCGGTGTTTGGCGCCAGCAATTTCCCGCTGGCATTCTCGGCAGCCGGAGGCGACACCGCGTCCGCGTTCGCAACTGGCAACACCGTGGTCGTCAAGGCCCATCCTGCACACCCCGGGACTTCCGAACTCGTCGCTGAGGCCATCGTCAAGGCGACGGCGCGCTGCAAGCTGCCGCCCGGAATCTTTTCGCTCATCCACGGTCGGCTGCCCGAAACCAGCGTCGCGCTCGTGCGCCATCCGGCCATCCAGGCAGTCGGATTCACGGGCTCCCACACGGCGGGTCGCGCCCTGTTCGATGCCGCCTGCGCGCGTCCCCGTCCCATTCCCGTTTTCGCGGAAATGAGCAGTGTCAATCCGGTCTTTGTTTTGCCGCAGGCCCTGCGCACCAGCGGCGCGGGGATCGCGGAGGGACTCAAGAATTCGTTCACACTGGGAGTCGGCCAGTTTTGCACAAAGCCCGGCATCGTCTTCGGAATCGCCTCACCGGAGTGGGAGGCCTTCATCGACACCTTCGTCACCCGCGCAAAAGCGGTCCCGGCAGGAACCATGCTTCACGCAGGCATCGTCACCGCCTTTGCACGCAGCCTTGAGGAGCTCGACCCGGCGACATGGCTCGTACGGGGAGCCGTCGCGGTTGCGCGCGTCTCCGCGGAACAGTTCCGAAGTGATCCTTCGCTGGCCCGGGAACGCTTCGGCCCATTCACGCTTCTGGTCACGGCGGAATCGTTCGAGGACTTGACCTCGCTCGCGGCAAACCTCGATGGCCAGCTCACCTCCACGATTCATGCCACCGGCAGCGACATGACAATTGCCGCTCCTCTGGCAGACGCCCTCGAACGGACGGCAGGACGCGTGCTCATGAACGGCTTTCCGACCGGCGTCGAAGTATGCCACGCCATGAACCACGGCGGGCCCTACCCGGCCAGCACCGACCCGCGCTTCACGTCGGTGGGCACCGCCGCCCTGCTGCGTTTTACGAGGCCGGTCTGCTATCAGGATTTCCCGGACTCGCTCCGGCCCGATGCACTGAAGGATGCCAACCCGCTCGGGCTTCTTCGACTGGTCGACGGACAAACGACCCGCGATCCCATCGGTTCCGCCTGACTCCGAAAGGTCCATGGCGACAAATCCCGTATTCGACTCCGGCAACGACGAGATCTACCGCCTGCGCACCACCGCGCCGGGCCCGCAGGGGAAACTGCCGCTCGACGGACCCCAGCTGGCCGCGATGGCGAGCGGTGAACTCTTCGGATGGACCCAGAACGCGGGCATGGGCTGGAATCCGGCCCGATTGCTGGGTCGCGAATATCTCATCCTGAGCACCCAGGGCGGAATCCGCGCGCCGGATGGAAGTCCGATCGCACTCGGATTCCACACGGGGCACTGGGAAGTTGGGCTCCTCATGGAAGAGGCAGCCCGCGTGTTCTCCGCCTCCGGGGCAATCCCGTTCGCCGCGTATTGCAGCGACCCGTGTGATGGCCGCACCAATGGGACCGTCGGCATGCTCGACAGCCTCGCCTACCGGAACGACGCCGCCATTGTATTGAGACGTCTGATACGTTCGCTCCCCTCCAGGCGCGGCGTGCTCGGTGTCGCCACGTGCGACAAGGGTCTGCCGGCCATGCTGATGGCCCTCGCCGGGACTCCCTCCCTGCCGACAATCCTCGTACCCGGGGGAGTGACCCTTCTCGCCGAGGACGCCGAGGACACTGGCATGGTGCAGACACTGGCGACGCGCTATGCACGCGGTGAGGTCTCGCTCGATCACGCTGCGCTGATGGGTTGCCGCGCCTGTGGCTCGCCCGGCGGAGGATGCCAGTTCATGGGCACGGCCGCGACCAGCCAGGTCATTGCGGAGGCACTCGGACTCACGCTGCCCCATGGCGCTCTTAACCCTTCCGGCGCGGAAATCTGGCGGGACCTTGCACGACGCTCCGCGCAGGCCTTGATGAATCTCGACAAGGCGCGGACCACGACGAGGGACATCCTCACCGAGGACTCGGTGCACAACGCAATGACGGCGCACGCTGCAATCGGCGGATCGACAAACCTTGTGCTGCACGTGCCGGCGATCGCCCACGCGGCCGGGTTGGGCCGTCCCACGGTGCAGGACTGGATGCGCATCAACCGTTCCGTGCCCCGCCTGGTCGATGTTCTCCCAAATGGCCCCAAACACTACGCGACGGTGCAGGTGTTTCTCGCCGGCGGGGCGCCCGAGGTGATGCTGCACCTTCGCGATGCCGGCCTGCTCAGGCTGGACGCCGCCACCGTGACCGGCATGCCGCTCGGCGAGAATCTGCTCTGGTGGGAAAAGTCGGAGCGACGCAGGCGACTGCGCGAGCTCCTTCACCAACTCGACGGGATTGATCCCGATCACGTCATCATGAGCCCCTCGAACGCACGCAGCCGGGGACTGACCAGCACGATCACGTTCCTGCGCGGCAATCTGGCGCCCGAGGGGGCGCTCGTGAAGAGCACGGCCATCGCGCCGGAACTGCTCGGTGCAGATGGTGTATTCCGACACGAGGGTCCCGCCCGCATCTTCACGACGGAAGCGTCCGCAATTGCGGCGGTGAAGGCCGGGAAGGTCGTTGCGGGTGACGTGATGGTATTGATGGGCATCGGCCCTGGCACCGGCATGCCAGAGACCTACCAGATCACGTCGGCCCTGAAGTATACGAAGGACAGCCAGCACATCGCCTTGATCACGGACGGCCGCTTCTCAGGCGTGTCAACCGGAGCGTGCATCGGGCACATCAGCCCCGAGGCCTGGGCGGACGGACCGATCGGACGGCTGCGCGATGGCGACCGTGTCCGCCTGGTGGTCGACACCCGCATGCTTGAGGGAACGGTGGATGTGACATCGCTGGACACGGCGGCGCTGACCTCACGCTCCCGCCATCCGGATTTGAAACCCGATTCCCGGGTGCCCGCGGACACCCGCCTCTGGGCCGCGCTGCAGAAGGCCAGCGGAGGGAGTTGGGGAGGATGTGTCTTTGACGCCGACCGGATCGCCGCATTGCTCGAACGCGGACTCGAAGCCGAAAGGCTCGGGCGCTGATCCCCGCCCCCCTACCAGGAGCGCCCCGTATCGTCCACCAGCTGCTGCAGCACGGAAAATCTCACCTCGCCGTAATTCAGGGCGTAGCGAAGTTTGCCATCGCGAAACACCCATGTGGAGGGAATCCATGTGACGGGAAGGTCCATGAACGTCCTCATCATGTCGCCGGAATTGCGCGACCCATTCGGATGGAGAAGCAGCTGAAAATTGTCCTGTTTCCCGAGTCCATTTCTTTCGAGCAGACCCCGGCCATCCTCTGTGTGCCAGGTCGTCACGAACACAAAACGCACCTTGGGGTTCCTCTCCACGAAGGTGCTCCACCCGCCGTTCGAGAGTTCCGAGGTGCAATTGGAACACCACGGCGCCCAGAAATGGATCACCGTGACCTCCTTCGATCGGGCGATGTCCGCCACCTCCCTTTCGATCGGCAGCCAGGTGGCTTCAGCCCCATGGGAAACCGCGCCGCACCCGACAAGAAACAAGGCACAAAGAAACCGTCTCATGGGATCAAAGCTGATTCACACTCCGTGAGAGCGCGATCCCATATCACGTGACTCCCCAGTTCCGAAAGGTTTGCATTCGGACTTTTGTGCTCCCGCGTTTTGCCCTTGCCCGGGACCGATCACCGGTTGCACTCAACGGCCTTTTCGCATGTCCGAATCATCCGTCTCCGCGAGCACCACGTCCGCCGCTGCCGCCACTCCTCTCAATCCAGAGCACGTGCTTCGCGTGTCGCAGGAACTGGGCATCAAGGTATTCCAGGTTGCCGCCACGGCGCAGCTTTTTTCGGAAGGCGCCACGGTACCCTTCATCGCCCGCTACCGCAAGGAGGCCACCGGCGAACTGGATGAAGTGCAGGTCACCGCAATCCGCGACCGTCTCGAGCAATTGGTCCAGCTGGACGAACGTCGCACCGCAATCCTGTCCTCGCTCAAGGAGCGCAATCTTCTCACTCCGGAACTGGAGAAATCCATCCAGGCCGCACAGACCCTTGCGGCGCTTGAGGACATCTACCTCCCCTTCCGTCCCAAGAAGCGCACACGCGCAACAATCGCGCGGGAGAAGGGCCTTGAGCCGCTCGCGGATCTGATTCTTGCCCAGGATCCCGCTACGGATCCGATCGCTGCGGCACAGCCCTACGTGGGCCGTGAGTTCACACCTGACGATGGCAAGAAGACTACCGTTAGGATCGCCTCGGTGGAAGAGGCGCTGTCCGGTGCACGCGACATCCTGGCAGAGCGCATGAGCGACGACAGGGAGGCGCGCGCATGCCTGCGGTCCCGCTACCAGACGGAAGCGGTCATCTCCACCAAAGTCATTGCCGGAAAGGAATCCTCGCCCGAAGCGGCAAAATTCAAGGATTACTTCGATTGGTCTGAACCGCTCGCGAAGGCCCCAAGCCACCGCGTCCTCGCCATGCGACGCGGCGAGAAGGAGCTATTTCTGATGATGCGCATCGCCCTCCCCGATGAAACGGGTGCTCTCGTCGACCTCGAGCGATTGTTCGTCAAGGGCGGCGGCAGGACGGATCCCGCTGTGCCGGGGAAAACCTGTTCCGATCAGGTGCGCCTCGCCGTCGCCGACGCATGCAAACGCCTTCTCGCCCCGGCGATGGAGACGGAAATGCGGCTCGATTCCAAGAAACGTGCCGATGAGGCCGCCATCAAGGTTTTCACCGACAACCTCCGGGAGCTGCTGCTGGCTGCGCCCCTCGGGCAAAAGGCCGTGATGGCGATCGATCCGGGTTTCCGCACGGGGTGCAAGGTCGTGATGCTCGACCGCCAGGGAAAGCTGCTGCACAACGACGTTGTCTATCCGGACCGCCACGCCGTGGAGGCGGCGGAGAAAATCCGGGGCTTCATCGAGTTCTTCAAGATCGAGGCCATCGCGATCGGCAATGGCACCGCAGGCCGCGAGACCGAGGCCTTTGTCCGTGGACTCGATCTGCCCGGGGCCATCACCGTGGTCATGGTCAACGAGTCGGGTGCATCGATCTATTCTGCAAGCGAGGTGGCCCGCGAGGAGTTTCCCGACCATGACCTGACGGTGCGGGGATCCGTCTCCATCGGCCGCCGCCTCATGGACCCGCTGGCTGAACTCGTGAAACTGGATCCGAAATCGATCGGCGTCGGACAGTACCAGCACGATGTCGATCAACCCGCGCTCAAGCGGTCTCTCGATGACACCGTCATCAGTTGTGTGAACGGCGTGGGAGTCGAACTCAACACCGCCTCCAAACAACTCCTGAGCTACGTGTCAGGACTCAACGCGTCCGTCGCCTCCGCGATTGTCGCTCGTCGCAACGAACTTGGTCCGTTCAAGTCGCGCGCGGAGCTGCGCGAGGTACCCCGCCTGGGTCCCAAGGCCTTCGAACAGGCCGCGGGATTCCTCCGTATTCGGGACGCCTCCCATCCTCTCGATGCGAGCGGCGTGCATCCCGAACGTTACGGCCTGGTCGAGAAGATGGCGACCGAACTCGGCTGCACCGTGCCGGACCTCATCCGCGACTCGAAGCTGCGGGCGCGTGTCAAACTTGATGCCTATGTCACGGCCGATGTCGGCCTTCCCACACTCAACGACATCATGGCCGAGCTGGCCAAACCGGGACGCGACCCCCGCCAAAAGTTCGAGACCTTTGCCTTCGATTCCAGCGTGCACAAACCTGAGGACCTCAAGCCCGGAATGCGCCTGCCGGGAATCGTCACCAACGTGACCGCATTCGGCGCTTTTGTCGATGTGGGCGTGCATCAGGACGGACTCGTGCACGTCAGCCAGCTGTCGGACACCTTCGTGAAGGATCCCGCGACCGTCGTCCGCCCGCAGCAGAAGGTGCTGGTGACGGTCGTCGAAGTCGATCTCGCCAGAAACCGGATCGCGCTGTCGATGCGCAGCAACCCCCAGATCGCAGCCCGCGGTCCCGCGGGCAGCTCTCCCCGCCCTGCATCCCCGGGTCCCTCCAATGCACGCGGCGGCAGCACCGGTTTTCGTCCCTCGGCAAGTGCCTCCGTCAATGACGACTGGTTCAGTGCGGCGCTGAAGAAGAAACGGTAGGCATCGCGCCGGCATGCCTCCGTCACGGCAGAGGCTGCCGGGCCGCCTTCCCTCGAAGCTGCAATGAAACGAATGCCTCCCGAAACCCGCGCTTTTCCCTCGGCAGCCGCACGCGATTCCCGTTTCCTCGGATGTCTTACCCATGAAGATCCTCTTCGTTTCTCCGGAGGTTGAACCGTTCGTCAAGGTGGGCGGCCTGGCGGACATGGTGGGCGCGCTGCCCAAGGAACTTGCCGCCGCAGGGCACGATGTGCGCGTCGTCTGCCCCCTCTACGGTTCCGTCAAACGCATCGGCTCGTGGAGCCCACGCGTGGAGCCCCTCGGTGTCGACGTCGGCGACGCCGCCGTGTGGGCGCGCACCTGGGAGACCTGCCTGCCAGGGACCAGCGTCCCGGTCTACTTCCTGGAGAACGATCACTATTTCGGTCGCGGCAGCGTCTATGGCGATGCCGAAGGCGCCTACAGCGACAACGACCTGAGGTTCATCCTGCTGGCACGCGCCTCCCTCACGCTCTGCCTGCAGATGAACTGGATCCCGGATGTGGTGCACGCACATGACTGGACCACGGGGTTCGTGCCGGTGATGCTGAATACCGTGCTGGGCGATTCGGCGCTCAGGGACACCGCTTCCGTCTTCACGGTTCACAACCTCGAATATCAGGGCCACGCGCATCGTCGTGCGCTGGCGTTTTCCCACGTGCCCGAATCGGAGTTCCACCCCGAAAGCATCGAGGCGCTCGGCGCGGTCAATCCCCTGAAGGCGGGCCTGTATCACGCCACAAAGATCACGACTGTAAGTCCCACCTACGCGCAGGAAATCCGCACGCCAGCCGGAGGATTCGGCTTGGATCCGGTGCTGCGCTTCCGCGGAGCCGACCTCATCGGCATTCTCAACGGGATCGACGTGGAAAGCTGGAATCCGGCAACCGACACCGCCCTTCCAGCCCGCTACTCCCTTCAGGCGATGGAAGGCAAGGGCACCTGCAAGGCGACGCTTCAGACGAGGCTGGGGCTCGATCCCGCGGCGGGCGTTCCCTTGTACGGGGTCGTGGCGCGACTCGTCTCGCAAAAGGGACTCGATCTCCTGGCGGAGGCGCTCCCCGGAGTGGTTTCCCAAATGCAGGTGCAGGTGGCTCTGCTCGGTTCGGGTGACAACGCCCTGGAGACCGCTTTTCGCGCGCTCGCGCGCCGGTATCCCGGGCGCATCGGGGTCCACATCGGATTCGACGGCTCCCTTGCCCGATTGATCCAGGCAGGCGCGGATTTTTTTGTGATGCCAAGCCGTGCCGAGCCGTGCGGACTGACACAGATGTACGCCATGCGTTATGGAGCACCGCCCATCGTGCGTTCGACCGGCGGGCTGATCGACACCGTGGACAACTACGACGAAAAGACCGGAAGTGGAACCGGTTTCCGATTCGACGAGGCGAATGCCCGCGCGCTCGCAAATACCTTGGGGTGGGCCTGCTCCACCTATTACGACCGCCCTGCGCACTATGTTGCGCTGCAACGCGCGGGCATGGGTCGCGACTTCAGCTGGAAAAAGTCCGCCGCACGCTACATCGACGTCTATCGCTGGGCCATCCAGCACCGCACCGGAAAGGCGCTCGAAACCATCTACTGACCCTTCCATGCCAACCCGAAAAGCCGAACCGAATCCTCCGGTGCACCCCGGTGTCCGCATCGGACACATTCATCTCAAGGTGTCCGATCTGGAGCGCTCCATCGGCTTCTATCGCGACATCCTCGGGTTTCAACTGGTGCAGCGTTTCAACAAGCAGGCGGCGTTCCTCTCCGCCGGCGGATACCACCACTTCATCGGACTCAATACCTGGGAAAGCCTGGGAGGAATCCCGCCTCCACCCGGAACCACGGGGCTCTTTCACGCCGCCATTCTCTACCCCACCCGTCCCGCCCTGGCGGACGCCCTGCGCCGCCTCAGGAAGGCAAACATCGAACTCGATGGCTGCTCCGACCACGGTGTCAGCGAGTCGCTCTACCTCCACGACCCCGATGGCAACGGCCTCGAACTCACCTGGGACAAGCCCCGCGAGCAGTGGCCGCGCTCACCGGCCGGCGAGACGGTGATGACCACCGTCTGCCTCGACATTCAATCGCTGCTGGCCGAGCCGCCCGTCGTGCTGTGAGGGCGGCGGAGATCCGCCGCCACTGCGGCGCGCCTCACGCCGTCTGACACGGAGGCCAGCCTCCGCGTGCGCGGGGTGACTCAGAATCCGACGGACGGTTTGGTGCCGATCTTCGTGATCTGCTTTTCATCCTCCCAGACGGCGAGGCCGTCCTTCACGGTCGTCAGGGACATCTGGAAGGTGTAGGTGACCTGACGGGTTCTTCCCGCGCGCGCGCGATCCTCGATCAGTTTGCCCGACAGCGTGTAGTAAGGCAGGGTCGTGGTCTTCTTCTGACCGCCCAGCATCGCCTGCATTTCCGCGGCCTCCTTGGCGAGAGGATCCTCGGCCTTGCCGCCGAGCCCGAGGGTCGTGGTCGTGATGGTCTTGCCCGAGCGGTTCAGTTCGACGCGGATCTTCTTCGTGAGCGAATCCGTGTCGATCTGCTGCATCGTGTTATTGACGATGCGGGAGATCGCGAGGATCGCGGGTTGCTCAGGCGCGCGTTCGAGCACTCCGCTGGCGAGAAGCGACGCCACAAGTTCGTCCGCCGCGCGATTCCAGTCCTGGATGTCGATCTGGTCGAGTGAAACAACGGTGCCAGTGCCCTTGGAATCGGTGTACGCGGCGGGAGTTTCACAGCCTCCGAGAAACAAGGCGGCGGGAATCACAGCCGCGGAAAAGATGAAGTTTCGAGCGTTCATGTGTCGGTGGTGGTTTTGAAGAAAAGGTTCTTAGGAAAGGAATGGGATTACCGGGCCTCGGCAAGCTTGAGGGTAAAGTCGACCGCCTTGGGCGAAGTGGCCACGGCGGAAACCGTCTTGGTTTCGCGGCCTCCAAACTGGAGCGGCCTCCACATCTCACCGAGGCCACCCGTCGCCATGCCGTCCTTGTCCACCCACTCGAACTTGTAGCTGATCGTGCGCGGATCGTTCTTTGCGTTCTCGAGCGTGACCTGGATCTTCTTCAGGTTGCCGGAGACGGTCGCTTGGTTGACACCGACAATGCGGATCATCTTGCCAAGCGACGCGTCGGTGATGATGCGCTTGTCGCCCACCATTTCAGGAGCCGCCTGCGACTCCGAGCGGGAGACGGTATTGATATTGCTGGTGGAGCATCCGGCTAGAAGGCCGGTAGCGACAATCAGGATGAGGAGTGGGCGTTTCATATCGGAAAAGGATGCCATGGGGTTCAGCGGGTGAGTGCGAACTGGGATACCAGAAGGGGAGAATTCACATCATTCATCTTCACATAGACGACGTTCACACCGCCGGGAAGGATGTCGACGCTCCTGCTCTGCGATCCCGAGGAGATCGTGAGTTTCCGGTCGGCGGGCGTGGTCAGGCGCAGATATTGGAATTCCCTCGGCAGACTGCGCCAGGTCCGTGTATCGGCGAGGTTGGTCGAGGTGCCCCATGCGACGGTTGCGGCCTTGGCCACAAGCTGACCCGTGATGCCCCACTTGTCCTTCGCCTGTTTCTGGATGACGCCGTCGACCGCCGCCTTGGTCACGGTCGTGAGAATGGTCTTGGTGATGATCGCGGGCCACTCGTTCCTGAAGTCGCGGGCCACCACGGAATCCATGCTGCTGACCAAGGAAGTCGTATGCGCCGATCCGCCCGCAACCACCGAAAGCACGCTTTCCGGGCCGGCCTGGAAATGCAGCTTGGGAAACGCGGCCCCAACGTACGACACCTTGCCCGTCAGGGGAAACACCGGCAGATCGATGCGCTTGCTCTCACGGTACGGTGCGCTTCCCGCTTCAAAGATGACATAGGTCAGACCGGTGGGCAGGCGCCCGTTCGCCGCCGCTTCAGCCATCTGCCAGTCGGCTCGCGCATAGGGATTGTCAGGTGCCATTCCGGCCACGCGTTCGAATGACTTGCGCGCTCGCTCGAGATCCGATCCGTTCTCGGCCCTCGTGACGAAATAAAGACCGTCGAGAAACACGACGAAGGGATTGACGTAGTCGCCATAGGGCTTGATGCGGGCATCCAGCTCCGCCTCCACCTCGGCGAACGCAGGTCCGCTCATCGAGTCGCTGCGGGCCTTGTCCACGTCGTAACGTTGATTGTCCTCGGCCCTGCCCTCACGGGCACGCTGCGCCTCCTCCGTAGCCTCCTCGATTCGACGGGCGTTCTCCGCCACGGCGTCACGCTGCCTCTGGAGCGCCCGGTTGAGTTCAACCCTGGCGGCATCAAAATCACCAAGCTGCAGGAAATCGAGCGCCTTGTAGGCATTCATCATCACCCGATCATAGGCACGGCCTGTGTACGGCGTGTTGGCCTGCGTGGTGAACATCGCGACCGTGCTGGAGCCAAGCTTCACCCTGGCCTGCTCCTCAAACTGGCTAACCCGTTCGTCAGCCGCATTGAAAGCCTCCAGGCTTTTCTTGAAATAGAAGTCCGCGGACGATGACGGAGCCGCTGCGCCAGCCTGCGATCCGTCGCCAGCGGTTGCGGCACTCGAATCCGGCGCGGGTGGGGCAATCGAATCCGGTGCAGCGATCCCCGCGAGTGCGGCCTGCCGCAGGATGGACCCCTGCTCGAGGCGGTACAGCACGGCGTCGTTGCCGGTCCTGTGTTTCTCCGCGTCGAGATCCGCAATCTGCACCGCGCGCTCAATCGAGCCCGACCGCACTGCGCTGTCGCGGTTCGCCGTCGACATCGTGTAGGTCTGGCAGCCCGCCAGCGCAAGCATGCCCCCCGACGCAAGCAGCCATGGACGGCGGATTTTCACGCAGTTGAAAAATGACGAAGTTGAAGCGGAAAGAAGGGACATGGACAAATACTGGAGGCAACGGTCCGCCCGTGGGTGGCGGCCACTGCGATGGTGTTCGGGGATCGCGCTTTGTTTCAGGGGGCGACGACGCGGCGCACAACGGCATTGCGCTCAATGCCGGTGTCCTCCAGGACCATCGCCTGGGATGTCTTTGCGGTCACCCGGGTCACGCGCACCTTTCCCACGGAAAGCTCCTCACGGCCGAGACTCGCACCGGTGTCGGGGTCCTTCATCTCCTCCCCAAGGGCAAAGACCTCCCACAATTGTCCGCTGGCGATGCCAGAGCCTTCCCCGCGACTGATCGTCACGGTCTTGTCCGTCTTTGCGACCACCCGTGCGGGATAGATCACATCGGCCACATGCTGCGCAGTCTTCTCGGCAAGCTCCTTTGTCAATTCACGCAGGATGGCATCTCGAGTGTCGCCCGTGGTGGATCCGCGCTGTTCTTCCGGAGCAACGCGGGAGACATCGATGTTTGCCGTCTCGACGACGGCGTTGGTCTTCGCATCGTAAATCGTGGAGATCGCAGCGAACCGTATCGTGCGCGAGGTGACCGTTGTGCCCAGCGCGGCAAAGGTCTTCGTCTCCATCATGTCCTGGAAATCATCCACCGTGACGACAAGGAGGTAGTCCGCATCTCCGAAACTGAACGCGCGCCCCGTAGCACCCGCCTCCTCCGCAAGCGCATCCCCGTCGGCGCGTCCCACAAGCTGGAACCGCCTCGATGTCTGGAACGCCGAAAGCAGCTGGGCATTCAGATTCTCCGTCATGCGCTGCATCTTCGTCCTTCGGCCGGAATCCGATGCGTCGGCAAGAACCGCCTTGCCCACTTTGACGGTCCCAATGGCCAGTTTCTTGAGTCCGCCATTCGTGGCGGAAGCGGCAGGATTCTGCGCAGACAGGGAAACAACGCCCCAGCTGAGTGCAAGAAATGCAACGAGAGTCGGTGAAAGTTTCATGGCTAATCTGGTGGTTTTGTCTGGCGATTCTCAGAATGAGACGTGGTTGATCAATCCGCCGGCGGAGTTCAGAAACGCACACCAGGGATGATCAGTTTCATGTTTTCCTTGGTATCCATGCGCGAGAAGCTTTCCGAGAGCATCTTGCCGTAGCCTTCCAGCACTTTCACCTGGGCATCGCTCAGCTTTGCCCCGTTCTTCAGGCTGTTGATGAAGTCAGTCGCATCCTTCCAGCGGGCATATCCCTCGTCGCTCATCGACAGGGCAACCGTGAGCGTCTGCCCCTGGACCGCATTGATCGTGCGCTCCCATGGTTTGAAGCCGTCGCGGGTGATTCGAAGCTTTGTGAAGCCAGGACGAAGTGAAATAGGCCCGGGAGCCGTGCCAACCGCCACGCCGTCCACCTCGACACTCGCATTGAGCGGGGCCACCTTGTGTTTCGATTCGCTGATCGAAACGGTATTTTCCGCGCCGATTCGAACATCCGGAATCATCACATCGGCCGCCTCGAGTTGAAGGGTTATCGTGACGTGGGCCGCCTTGTCGGCAGCCGGAGCAATGCGGTTCGCGGCGATCCTCGCGGACAGACCTGAAGTGAT
The DNA here is from genome assembly GCA_017994935.1 of Opitutaceae bacterium. Lineage (GTDB taxonomy): Bacteria > Verrucomicrobiota > Verrucomicrobiia > Opitutales > Opitutaceae > UBA6669. The sequence continues at coordinate 12,399 of JAGOJU010000012.1, read as the reverse complement.
CTTCTGAGCGGCAGCGTCGAGAAGCTCGTCGAACGCACCCGTCAGTTCATTCGCCGAAGCCGCAGTCTGCTGCACGGTCGAGGAAACCCTCACGGTATCACCCGTCAGGCTGCCGCCCGCCGATGCATCGAGGATCTTGTAGGTCACGCGCAGCGTGAGTTCCTCGTTCTTTGCGTCGACGCCGTAGGCCTTGAGGTTGTTGATCTTTCTCGTGAACCCGGCGATTGAGGCCTGCACGATGTAATCGACCCCCATGTTTTGCGCGAGTCGCAGCGCAGAGGATTGCTCGGTCAGCTGGGCGTCAAGGCTGTCGGCCGGACGCGATTTGGACGCTACCTCCGGATCGAACTTCCTGAGCGAATCAACGGTTGCCTCGCGCGTGAGCACCGAAAACCCCAGGTCCGCAATCTGCGAAGAGATGAAATCCTCCAGCACCGGTATCTTCGCGTCGTTCTCCGTTCCCGAACGGTTGGTGACGAAGATCGCGGCCTTGTAAGTCTTGCGAGCGGACTCGGACTCGCGAACGACGGTTGTGGTCACCCGCTCGGTGACCGTTTCCCCGGCTGCATTGACATAGGTCCGCGTTCTCACCTGGGGCACCGGAGATTCCGTCGTTGTTTTCGTCTCAACCGTCGACTGGGCCACGGCAAGAGACGAAACGAAAAGCATCGCAAACGCACGGGCAGCTACGTTCTTCATGATGGAAAGAAGGGATGAACGGAAACCAACTCGAGTCATACGGAAACTCAAGACACTCAATCCTCCCGAAAGAGCCGAAAAGCAAGCCCCAACACAACATACGTCTACATAACGTGTTGTTTAATAGTTATTAGAAGAAGTAGCCCCAAAAGCCATCCGGTCTGGCCCCCCTCAGGATTGCTTCGAAGTTCGAATATTCTCGCCGCAACCTGACCAAGCTCACAATCGACGACCTTCCGCGTCGCGTTCAATTTCAGCGCCTGAGTCGAAGTAGCATACGGGTTTCTGCTGAGGAAACCTACAGCCCGGGGCAAAAATCGTCTACAAAAAGCCCATCCCTTTGAATGGGTCGCCAGTGGCCACTGGTCCCCCGCTTCAGGCGCGGAGATAAGCCTTGTGTCGAGGCCTATGTGCTACAATTTTTGTAGCACAATGAAAACGGCCACCGTTCGCGAACTCCGGAACAACTATTCCAAGGTCCTGAAGTGGGTTGCGACCGGGCAGGAGGTACAGGTGACGCGGAGAGGGAAGGTCGTCGCAAAGGTTGTGCCGCCGGATGAGTCCCCAGGCAAGGTGGACTGGGCCGGGAGCGCGGCGCTGCGCATCACTCGAACGGACAAGGCTCTCACGACCAGACAGAGCGAGCGACTGCTCAAGGAAGCGCAGGGCAATTGGTGAGCCATGCTCTCCTGCGACACGAGTTTCCTGTTTTCGCTTTATCGGAAGGATGCCCATACGTCGACTGCAATGGCGTTTCTGGCCAGAGCAGCCGGTCCCCTCATCTTGTCGTCATTAAACGAATACGAACTTGGAAATGCGCTGCGCTTCGCAGAATTCCGGGGACTTCTTCCCCAAGGCGGGGCGGCACTTCGCCTTGAGGCCTTCGCAGAGGACCGCGTTGCCGGTCGCTGGCATCCTAGCGGGATAACGCCCGAGGAGATTCTGGCAGAGGCAAATGCGATTTCGGACCGCCATACCCTCAAGGGCGGACATCGCGCTTTCGACATCCTCCATGTCGCCCACGCGAAGCTGGCCGGCTCGAAGCGTTTTCTCAGCTTCGATGCGAACCAGATCGTGTTGGCGAAGGCTGTCGGACTTGCCGTAGGACCTTGACCGCCCCTGACAGGTACGGTCCCGTTCTGCATTCTCCATGTTCCCGAAATATTCGAAAACTCCTCATCCCGCGAAACGGCGGATCCTTGGCTGCGCGCTGGCGCTGTCCTGCTCCGGCCTGACGGCAGGCTTCGCCGGCGATCCACATGTGGTCGAACGCACTCCCGGCCTCGTCGCATTCTGGACATTCGGCGAGGAGGCCGGCCAGCAGCGCCTGTCGCAGGCAACCGCCCAGAAGCATGCTTTGCGCGAGGTGGGAGGTCCCATATCGCGAATCGCCGGGGGACCTTTCTCCGGTTTCTCGGCCGACTTGGATGGGAAGAAGTATTTTGTCATTCCCTATGCCGAGACGGGCGACCTCAACATATCCGGTCCCAGGGCGCAGGTGAGCATGTTTGCCGTTGTCCGCATCGTTGACCTGAATCAGAGCCGCGCGATCGCAGGCATGTGGGCCGAGGGCAAGGGCCGTGGCGACGACAGCGGCACACGTCAGTATGCCTTGCTCATGAACATGCCGTTCTATGGCGGACCAAACAAGTTGACTCCCCACATCTCCAGCGAGGGCGGTGTCACCCGCCGCGCCGACGGCTCTCCGCTCCCTTGGAACGGTGACTATGCCGTCAGCGCCCACGTGGTGCCGACAGAGGAATGGTGCACCCTTGGCTTCACCTATGACGGTGTCTACGTGCGTGCCTACGTGAATGGCCTCCTGGACGAATTGAAGCTCGACCCCGTGAAACACCGTCGCGAGGACCGGTACTTCACGCAGGAAGGCCCCGGTGGCAGGGATCGGGGCATGAACCCCTACTACCACGGGCGCGGCATTTTTGCCTACGATGCGAAGCGTGACGCCACCACGAAACCCGGAGGCGGAAGCGATTTCACCGTGGGCGCGCGCTATGCGGTGAAAGACATTCTGGGAGGAACAACCATCGGACGTTTCGGCGGTCTGGCCGTTTTCAACCGAGCACTCTCGGATGAGGAGATGCTGCGGCTGCACAAGGCCGCAGACGTGTCCTCTCTGCGCTGACGCTTGATCCGGTCCCGCCGCAGCTCACTGAGCGAGGCCGGGGCAATGTCTCCACCTGGCCGCCTGGTGCGCGATACCTGTGAGGTTCGGCATTGGGTTGAATCTCCCGGAGGCGCGAAGCCTCTTCATTCTGTAGTTGGGGAGCACGCGCTTTCCTTTCGACAGAATTGAGCTAACTTGAGCTCTCCTTCGATGTTCGCGAACCTGATCCATCTCCTCACGCGCGGGGAGTCGCCGCCCCATGACTACGACGTCGCCTTCGTGAAGGGCGTCGATGTGCAGTCACGTGAACCTCGAAGCAGGCTCGTCGAAAAACGCCTGGTCTGGGGCTGGATCGCCATCGTGCTGAAATGCATCATCGTCGATTGGGCCATGCGCCACTACCGCGTGCCCATCAACCCCGGATGGGTCATCCTCCCGACCCTCGCAATGGGTGCAGTCTGCACCCTGCTCTATTGCTGGCGACGAGGTTGAAGCCGCACCCCTGCGTCCTGCCGCGGCGGCAACGATAAAGGTTGGCACTCAGGCCGCAGCGGTGACACTAACACCCGCGGTCTTGCCGTTCAGGCGCTTCACCGCGCCGCATTTCCATTTCCGTCATGCTCTCCACGCTCCAACGCCGCCTTCGCATCATCGGCGCCGCCGCCTGCGGGATCGCCCTGATCGCCCTGCTGCTCTTCGCGTGGGCCTGGTCGAAGTTCCGCTCGAGCCTGCCTGCCCTCGACGGCAGCATGGCCATCGCCGGACTCACGGCGCCCGTCACAATCGAACGCGACTCCCTTGGCGTGCCGACACTGCGGGGCGCCTCACGCATCGATCTGGCCCGCGCACTCGGCTTCGTCCATGGGCAGGACCGTTTTTTCCAAATGGACCTGTCGAGGCGGCGGGCGGCCGGTGAACTCGCTGAGCTGTTCGGCTCCATTGCCCTCCCGCTCGATCGCGGGGCCCGCGTACATGAGCTGCGTCCGCTCTCCTTGAAGATGCTGTCGCAGCTCGCGCCAGAGGAACATCAGTTGATCGAGGCCTATGCGGCAGGCGTGAATGCGGCGTTGAAAACGTTCGCCGACCGCCCCTGGGAATACCTGGTCCTTCGCACGCAACCCAAGCCCTGGGCACCGGAGGACACGCTCCTCTGCATCTACGCCATGGCGCTCGATCTGCAGGACGAGACCGGCAACTACGAACAGACCCTGATGGTGGTGCGAAACCAGCTTGGCAGCGCGGGACTCGCCTTCTTTGCACCCGCCATCGGGCCCCATGATGCCGCCCTCGACGGCACCACCTCCCCCCTGCCCCCGCCGCCCGGCCCGCGCATACTTGACCTCCGGGGCATGAGAAAGGCTCCGGATCGATCCACGGTTTCCCTGCCACTGACACCGGGGACCAAGTGGAACCGGCACACAGCGGATTTCCAACCCGGATCCAATTGTTTTGGGATTGCAGGTCCCGCAGGCGGCGGGCCGGCGACGATCGAGAACGACATGCACCTCACTCTGGCGGTACCCAATGTCTGGTACCGCGCCCGGCTTCAATGGACTGATCCCGGTCCTGAGCCGCGCACCCACGAGGTGACCGGTGTGACCCTTCCAGGAACCCCCGCAATCGTCGCTGGCAGCAATGGATCAATCGCCTGGGGCTTCACCAACAGCTATGCCGACTGCGGGGATCTGGTGCAGGTCCAGCCAGATGAGGTCACTCCGGACATGCTCTACGTCAATGATGGCAAGGTTCTGGATTTCGAATACCGCACCCAGAAAATCCACGTGAAGGGCGAACCGGACGTGGAAATGACCACGCAATGGACGCGCTGGGGGCCCGTCGTTGGCCGCACCGACGGCAAACGACCGCTGGCCTTCAAGTGGCTGCTGCGCGAGCCGGGTGCTATCAATCTCAGGATCATGGGACTGGAAACCGCAAAGACTGCCGACGAGGCAATTGCGACGGCGCATGTCGCAGGCATCCCGGCACTCAACATGCTGGTGGCAGACAAGTCCGGTGCCTTGGCTTGGACGATTGCCGGGCGCCTCCCGTCAAGGAAGGGATTTGATGGCCGTCTGCCGATTTCATGGGCCTACGGCGACCGCGGCTGGGCCGGTTTTCTTCCACCGGATCAAGTTCCCGTGGTGCGTGCCAAACCCGGTGAAGTCCTCTGGTCCGCCAATCAGCGCATGCTCGGCGGCGAGGAATTTGAGCGACTGGGAGACGGCGGTTACAATGCCGTCGCCCGCGCCGCGCGCCTTCGCGACCTGGCGCAGGAACTCGCCCGAAAATCCGCGGGCAGTCCCATCGAGGCTTCCGCCTTCCTCGGAGTAGCTCTGGATGATCGCGGCGTCTTCCTCGATCGCTGGCAGAAAAAACTGCTCGAGGTACTCACGCCGTTGGCGATCGCAAAACACCCGGACCGCGCCACCTTTCGAAAACTCGTCGAGAACTGGCAGGGACACGCCACCGTCGACAGCGTCAGCTACCGCCTCGTCAGAAACTGGCGTCAGCACGTCGCCTCGCGCGTCATGGATCCGATCTTCGAACGCTGTCGTGAACAATGGGACGACTTCAATTTCCGCGTCCTTCCCTACGAGGATCCGCTGTGGTCGCTGCTCGAACATCAGCCCCTGCATTTGCTGGCGGGCGACTATGCCTCATGGTCGGATCTCCTGCTTGCCGCTGTCGACGATGGGGTCGCATCCATCAACCATTCCAGTGTTTCCCTCGAGCGGGCAACCTGGGGAAACTTCAACACGGTCACGATCCGCCACGCATTCAGTCATAGCCTTCCGGGGTTCCTTTCTAAATTCATCGACATGCCGACCCAGGAACTCCCGGGCGACACCGACATGCCCCGCGTGCAAAGCAGAACCGAAGGCGCGAGCGAACGCATGGTGGTTTCTCCGGGACATGAAAAGGAGGGTATTTTTCACATGCCCGCCGGGCAGTCGGGCCATCCACTCTCGCCCTACTACCGGGCCGGACATCAGGCCTGGGTGCGCGGAGATCCCTCGCCCTTCCTCCCGGGTCCCGCACGGCACACCCTGACGCTGACACCGTAGATCCAACGCAGAATTCCCAGCGTACCCCCATGCTTCACATTCTCAATCACCCCCTGGGCGTCCATATCATGACGCACCTGCGCGATCGCACGACAAAACCCGCCGCCTTCCGGGCCCTGGCAAACCGCATCAGCCTGCTGCTTGCACTGGAGGCCAACAAGGATCTCACCCTCCGCAACATTCCCATCGAAACACCGCTGGAGACCATGACGAGCCCGGTCCTCGCGCAGTCCATGGTCGTGATCCCCATCCTGCGGGCGGGACTCGGGATGGTGCAGTCATTTCTCGATCTTTTTCCCGATGTAAGCGTGGGCTATATCGGCCTCGAGCGGGATCATACCACGGCGGTTGCCCGAAGTTACTATTGCAAGCTTCCGGAGCTGACCGGACGGCGAATTGTGGTGGTCGACCCCATGCTCGCCACCGGTGGAAGCGCGGTGTACGCGCTCAATTCGATCAAGGCGGCAGGCGGGACGGATATTCGTATCGTCTGCATTGTAAGCTCGCCCGAAGGGGTCGCAACGGTCCACTCAGCCCATCCCGAGGTCCCAATTTACACCGCTGCGCACGACCGCAGTCTCAACAACAGGAAGTACATTCTCCCGGGGTTGGGGGACTTCGGCGATCGACTGTACGGAACTTAGTTCCTCTCTTTGGTTGATCTTACGTGACTTGCGACGTTTTGCCGCGATTATCCCCTCCCTTTCAGTTCCCCGCGGCCCGTGCAGGAGTCGCGTCCGGAGATCACCCCTGCACGCAAATTCCATCCTCAACCCCTCAATCCTCCTGTGAGTTCCCACTCCCAATCCAGAAAACTCGGTGCCGTCCTGCTTGCAGCCTTTCTGGGCTGGATGTTCGACGGCCTCGAAATGGGCCTCTTCCCGCTGATCGCCCGCCCCGCCCTGCTCGAAATGCACGGGGCCATGGGTGCGGGTGCGGCCGACGCCTACGTGGGTCACTGGATGGGCGTCATCACCGCGGCTTTTCTTCTCGGCGCCGCGGCAGGGGGACTGGTTTTCGGGTGGCTTGGTGACAAGATCGGACGTGTGCATGCACTCGCTGCAAGCATTTTGACCTACTCCCTCTTCACGGGCTTCACCTACTTCGTGAAGACCCCTGAGCAACTCACCGCGATCCGGTTCATCGCAGCACTCGGTATGGGTGGCGAATGGTCCCTAGGGGTTGCATTGGTCATGGAGGTCTGGCCGGAACGTTTCCGTCCGATGCTTGCGGGCATCATCGGGGCGGCGGCGAATATCGGCTTTGCCCTGATCGCGGTCATCGGTCTATTTGTTCATGTCACCCAAGACTCCTGGCGCTGGGTCGCAATCGTGGGAGCAACGCCTGCGCTGTTGACATTCATCGTCCGGCTTTTTGTGCCCGAGTCGGAAAAATGGGAGCAGGCGGCCAAGGCCGCACCGACGCGGCCAATGAAGGAGATTTTTTCAAGCACCTATCGGGGCACGATGGTTCTTGGGATCGTGTTTTCAGGCATCGCCCTGATTGGCACCTGGGGCTCGGTCCAGTGGCTGCCACTTTGGGCCGACAAGCTCACCGGGGGACACGACCCTGAGGCCAAGGCATGGACGGGGCTCCTTAGCGGATTGGGTGCAATCATCGGTTGCCTGGGAGGAGGCTGGCTGGGCGGGCAGTTCAAGCGTCGCACCGTGTATTTTACGCTTTGCCTGGCCTCGCTCGTGGTCTGCGGACTGCTCTTCCGCGGAACGGACGCCTACGGCACCCAATTCCTCGTGCTGACGTTCCTTGCGGGAATGACGACAGCCGCCTTTTACGGCTGGCTGCCATTGTACCTCCCCGAACTGTTTCCCACTCGCATCCGCGCAACCGCACAGGGTGTCGCTTACAATACCGGACGGATCTTTGCGGCAATTGGCGCCCTCTATATGGGCCAGCTCATGCAGACTTTCAATGGCAGCTACGCTCGCGCAGGTGCGATCATCACGCTGATCTACATTCTTGGTATGATCGTCATCTGGTTCGCGCCGGAGACCAAGGGCAAGCCACTGCCGGCATAGACCACTCTCAATCTTTTGCGGGCTTTCGCATGGCCTCAAGCGCCGCATGCCAGCCAAGAGTCGCGCACTTGATTCTGGCCGGATAGGCGTGCACTCCCGCAAATGCCGCGAGGTCGCTGATCTCATCCGGCGCTTCGCCGGTCGTCACGATCCGGTGAAACTGATCGTAAAGCACCTGAGCCTCCTCAGGCGTCTTTCCCTTGACCTGGGTGGTCATGAGCGAGGCACTCGCCTGGGAAATCGCACACCCCTGGCCATCGAAGCTGATCTCCGCCACACGATCCCCCTCCATGCGCAGGTAAACACTGCACTGATCACCGCAGGTAGGATTGTCCCCATGGGCCACGCGATTGGCAGTCGGCAGCACGCCGCGGTTTCTGGGGCGGCGATTGTGGTCGAGGATGACGTGTTGATAGAGATCGGTGAGATCGCTCATGGATGAAATTGCCAGCTTGGACGGCAGCAATCTCCCACCAAAGCGGAAATTGGGGAAATACTCAAATTCCTCCTTGGTTGCGCCGAGGGTCCTCGAGGAATGTCAGTCCAGGATGCACCCGGAAAACGGATACCGGGAGGGAATCAAGTCTCGCATGCAGGTGCTTCCCCATTTCGCCCCTTGATCACCATTTGAAGGAGTTGAGCCATCGCCTCCTCCCGCGGCAGGTTGCGCTCCTTCACCCATTGATCACAGCGCCTCTGCAACTGCGATGCCATGGTTCTTGCCTGCGCGACGCCCGCGCCGAGACGGACGAGGAGCCCGGTGATTTGTTCGTGTTCAGTCATGCCTGCAAAAGCCGCAGTGTTTCAGGGCCACCCGGTTCAAGTGAAAGTCCACGCGACAACTCAAAGCCCAAAAGCGTCACCAGCGCAAACCCCACATACCCGCCCGCAGGAACGGAAGCCGTCGACCGGAGCTCTCCAATCTTCTTGGCTCCCTGAAACAGAGGCCGGGGACCGGATGGCGGCCTGTCGCCCTCTCCCCCGACGCGCATCAGCTTCCTCCGGACCTGTCCCATCGCCTTGAGTCGCGCCATGGTCTCCTGCCCAAGATAACATCCCTTGACATAGGAAATCGCGGAGTCCTCAAGCCCGGCCTCATTCGGCAATTCGCCCGGCCCGACATCCTCGGGCACTGAGGGCAATCCGGCAAGAATGCGCGCCCTCTCTACGACCTCCCCGGGGATCGTGGGCCCTGCCCCTTCCGGCAAGGGTGGAAATCCTTCAGCCAGCCATTCCAAATGTGGGTTCACCCCTCGTCGACCCCTGAAAAGAAAACCGCCCTGCCATCGATGAAATTTCTCTGATTGTTCCGAAACCCCCGTTGCCCCAGCCATCCACTCAACTGCGGTATCGCCCCAGGCCGTCATTCCTTTCCATTGAGGGGTGATATCCTTCACAACCACATCGTCCGCAACAATGTAGCTTTCCATTCGCTCAAGGAAGAACGCACCCGGACAATGATGGCTCATGATGAAAAATTCATGACTGCTGACCTTGAAAAACAGACTGTCCGCCAGCACCCGCCCTTTCTGGGATAACCAAAGGCCATAGACTAAGCCCTGATCTTCAAGTGACCTTAAGTCCTGAGTCACTTGACTTTGCAAGAAATCTAAGGCATCCTCCCCCGTGACGCGTATCCATGCGGCGGGGCGAAATTCCGAGAAACCGGCAACTTTTTCTGAAATATTCACGTGTTTAATTTGCTGATGGATAATATCTTAGTTTTTATCACATTAAAATTACCAAACTTCCGATTGACATAACATGGATCGGATATATCACTTGGACCATCAGATTTTTCGATTCTCCCGCATAGCGGGAGTTTTGGGGTAACTAAGAAAGCAAATGGCCGGTCGCTTAGGGGTAGGCGACCGGCCAACTTTTTTTCCGGCATGCTTCCAGCCGTCCGACACGTGTTCTCCACCGAGGGAAGATGGCGGCTTGCGTAGATCAGCCTGATTTTGCCAGTTTGGCAGGTCATGCATGCAACGTCCGACATCAATGTCGTCGAGACCCGTGCTCTGCCCTCGCCGGCGGAGCTGCTGGTGGAAATTCCAAGGTCCGAGTGTCAATCCACCTTCGTGACCGAGGCCAGAGCCAATATCCGCCGGCTGATTTTTACAGATGACAAACGATTTCTCCTGATCGTAGGCCCCTGCTCCATCCATGATGTGAACGCCGGTCGGGAATACGCCACGCGGCTGGCCTCGCTCTCCCGCGAGGTGGCGGACCGCATCCTGGTCGTCATGCGGGTCTATTTTGAAAAACCGCGCACCACCGTGGGTTGGAAGGGCCTGGTCATGGATCCCCACCTGGACGGCACCAACGACATCGCCCACGGGCTCCGCACGGGACGTGCATTTCTCCGCGATATCCTGGACCTGGGCCTGCCCACAGCGACCGAGCTACTCGATCCGATCACCCCCCAGTATGTTGCCGACCTTGTCTGCTGGGGTGCCATCGGGGCGCGTACGACCGAATCCCAGACACATCGCCAGATGGCGTCAGGACTTTCCATGCCCTTGGGTTTCAAGAATGGAACCGATGGTGGCATCCAGACAGCCATCAACGCAATCAAGGCCGCCGCGTGCCCCCAGACTTTCCTCGGCATCAATGTGAAGGGTGCGGCATCGGCAGTCGTCACGCGGGGCAACCCGAACTGCCATGTCGTCCTGCGGGGCGGCTCCCACGGGCCCAACTATTCTGGGCAGCACATCGGCCAGACTGAAGCCGCGCTGGCAAAGGCCGGGCTTCCGAATTCCATCCTGGTGGACTGCTCCCATGACAATTCCCACAAGCAGCCCGAGCGGCAGCCGGAGGTGATGCGCGCCCTGCTCTCCCAGATCACCGCGGGCAACACCTCGATCATGGGCGCCATGATCGAAAGCAATCTTTGCGCAGGCAATCAGGCCTTCCCCCAACCCAGGGAAAAGCTTCTCCACGGAGTCAGCATCACCGATGGCTGCATCGACTGGGCAACGACCGAGGCATTGGTCCGGGAGATCCACGCCTCCCTTGCCCCTCGCTTTGGCAAATAAACCGGGCCCGCCTCCGGCGACGCCAGGCCGCGGCTTTTCCCGCTGCGGTTCAGGAAGCCTCAGCCGGAGATTGCCTCCCGCCCGCTCCTGTTCCTACACTCTTCCCTCTCTCAACCATGAAAGCTCCCCTACGTGTAGCTGTCACCGGCGCCGCCGGTCAGATCGGATATTCGCTCCTCTTCCGCATCGCCTCGGGCGCGATGTTCGGACCCGAACAGCCGGTGATCCTCCAGCTGATCGAAGCTCCGATCGAAAAGGCGATGAAAGCCCTCGAGGGCGTTGCCATGGAGCTCGATGACTGCGCATTCCCGCTGCTCAAGGGCATCATCATGACCGACGATGCCAGGGTGGGATTCAACAACGCCAACTGGAGTCTGCTGGTGGGTGCAAAACCCCGCGGTCCGGGAATGGAACGGGCGGACCTGCTGAAGGACAACGGAAAGATTTTCATCGGTCAGGGTCGCATCATCGACGAAGTCGCTGCAGCCGACGCACGCGTTGCCGTGGTGGGAAATCCGGCCAACACCAACTGCATGATCGCCGCCAGTCAGGCCAGGCGCCTGACGGCTGACCGATTTACGGCGATGGTGCGCCTCGATCAGAATCGCGCCCAAACCCAGCTCGCAAAGAAGGCGGGGGTCGATCTGACCGCAGTCAGGGACATCTTCATTTACGGCAATCACAGCCCCACCATGTTCCCGGCGTTTGCCCACGCGACGATCATCGGCAAGCCCGCAGCCTCCGTTATCAACGACGCCGCCTGGCTCCAGGGCCCGTTCTGCGAAACCGTCGGCAAGCGAGGAGCCGCCATCATCGCTGCGCGCGGCGCCTCCTCGGCTGCGTCCGCCGCAAACGCCCTCGTCGACCATGTCCGCAGCCTTGTGACTCCCGGAGCGATCCACTCGGTCGCCGTGAAATCCAACGGCGCCTACGGCTTCGACCCGAACGTCTGGGCCGGCATGCCCGTGCGCACAACGACCCCGGGCAGCTACGAAGTCATCCAAGGCTATTCAATGGACGACTTCGCCAGGTCTAAGATAGCCGCCACCAACAAGGAGCTGGTGGAGGAGCGATCCATGGTCGTCGACATGCTCGGCTGACGCCTTTGTGCAGAACCAGACTCCCGGTGCCTATCGAGTGTTCTTGCACTACGGCCCGGGAACGTCCGTCGGAAGGAAGCGCATTCCGGACCTCACCGTCGGCGCAATAGTCGGACATCCGCAGCCCCACGCGCCTTCATGCGGCTTGGCCGTTGCGGCCTGCGGGTTCTGGAACCGGACACCTCACCAGGTCCCTCACCTCATCCCCTGAAATTGTTTCGCGTTCCATCAGCGCGTTGGCAATCCCATCGAGCACGGCACGGTGTTCCTCGAGTCGATGTGTCGTCTGCCGGTACTGCTCCGCAAGCAGCGACTTCATGCATTGCTCGGCTTCGT
>JAGOJU010000120.1 GCA_017994935.1 Opitutaceae bacterium | reverse complement strand
ATCGGGAAACGCAGCCCTGACCGCGCGGAAGAGATCGATTCCAGGGCCCGGCTCCCAGGTCCCAACCCGCGCCGTTTCCGCCGGAAAGGGAATCCTCCAGTACTCGTCGAAACCCCTGAAATGATCAATGCGCACGATGTCGCAGAGATCAAACGAGGAGCGCAGGCGCCTCAGCCACCAATCGTAGCCGTCCTTTCTGTGCACCTCCCATCGGTAGAGGGGGTTGCCCCAGAGCTGGCCATCGTTCGAGAAGTAGTCAGGCGGCACTCCGGCAACCGCGGCAGGGCGGCAGGTTTTCGGATCGATTTCGAAAAGCGGCAGATTTGCCCATACGTCGGCGCTGTCGAAGGCCACAAAGATCGGCAGGTCGCCGATGATCTGCACACCGCGCTTCGCAGCCGAGGCGCGGACCCGTTCCCATTGTCCATAGAACAGGTACTGGTAAAACATGTGGGCATCGATCTGCGGGGCAAGCCATGCCTTGAGAACAGACTTTTGTGCAGCCGCGTGGGACCGCGTGTCGGCCGGCCATTCCGACCACGGCTTGCCCTGATAGTGATCCTTCAGTGCACGGAAAAAGCCGTAGGCGGGCAGCCAGTGCGCATGCTTTTCCTGAAAGGTCTTGAAATCCCCATAGGGAACACTCGCAGGGTTTGCGAGATAGGCCTGGAAGGCCTCTTGCAGCAGTGGCCACTTCAAGGCATACAGTGCACCAAAATCGACACGTTCCCGACTGAGCCGGCGCAGGGGAGCGAGAGACTCGCTCTTCAGGAGCCCAAACGAAACCAGGGCATCGAGATCGATCAGATACGGATTTCCTGCAAATGCCGAGAAGCACTGGTACGGAGAATCTCCGTAACCAGTCGGCCCCAGCGGACAGAGCTGCCAGTATTTCAACCCGGCCTGCGCCAGGAAATCCAGAAAACGATCGATCGCCCCGTCAAAGGTCCCGATCCCCTGATCACCCGGCAGCGAGGTCGGGTGCATCAGCACGCCGGCTCCGCGCTCCGTCAGCCAGGAGAAAAGCGGTAGCGTTTCTTGCTCAATCGAAGAGGGCGAATCAGGAGATTCCATAAGGGAAAGGCGTCAAATTTCGGGAGGATCGGCAACTCCGATGAAGCAGCCAGGCCGGCTGACGTCGCCGGAAATGCCCGTGTGAGGTTTGTTTCCTTTTGTTCCCAACCGCACATTCCGGTGGATCGGGGTTTCCGCCTACTGTGACCGCGTGGTGGTCGACGGAGGCTGCGGCCACGCCTTGGCGGAAGAGGCGGGCACCTTGGCCGGGGGGGCCCCAGGTCGCAGAGCGCGGGGCTTTTCACGCCACAACTTGCGAATGATCGCATAACCGAGACATCCGCCGATGATCCCGATGACGAACGCCCCCAGATACAGCGATATCACCCCTTCGCGTGTGAAGAGTTCGCGAGGCTGGGAAGCCACATGACGCCAGACCTGCGCGGGATTCATTCCGCGGACGAGTTCACCCACAAAATAACAGGCCGACAGCTGGATCGGAGCCGTGAGTGGCGTGGAAAGAAACTGCAGCGCTATGCAAAGCAGGATATTGCCACGAACACAGAGCGCGGCGATCACCGCAAAGAGGGACTGCGCGGGCAGAAAGGGCATGATTGTGATCGGAAAACCGACCAGCCAGGCGCGCGCCAGCGACTCATGCGTCGGGCGCCAAAGCTTCTTGTCGAGAATACGGTCCCCCAGCCGGGAGTGGATCCACCCTCCCTTGAGCCGGCTGCGGGAAAGCCGGCTACGGTGCATCAGCCGCAGAGCCCATAGTGGAAGCCTCATTGCAAAAACCGAAGCTCCAGACCCCGGATGGGCCCTTTCTGATCCAAAAAGTTCATCCTATTTCGGGCGTGCGTCTTGTTGTGTTGTAAGTCGTTAAGTATGAATGACCGGCCAGGTGCCTCACGCGCAAGCAAAGCATCAGTCCCCTCTGCAGCCAACCCGTCACCGCGAGCAAGATTTCACGCAATCCGCGCCGGGCGCAACTCTTCCCTCGAAAATCATGCGCTTTTGCAGCCCCATCCGCCAACCGGGGATTGGCATCTATCGGTCTTTATTTCGCAGAACGAGGGGCAGGCATGGAACCTGCTTTTGAGCGAGATCCACTCACCTCATTCGTTCAACCGATCATCATGACAACATTCCTCTTCCGCCATGCTCGATTCCTTTCGAGCCTGCTTCTCTTCGCCACTGCGATCGCAACAGGCAGGGCCGAGACGCAGGCCGCCAAACCAGCGGAGCCAACCCTGGAGCAGCGGGTGGCGGACATCGAAGCCTACATGAACAATGGCCCTCGCACTCCTGGCGTCGCCTCGAAAGTCGCGGGTCCAGGCCCGGGCCACAATGCCTGGCAGATGGTGTCCACCGCGCTGGTCATCTTCATGACGCTGCCCGGCCTCGCCCTGTTCTACGGCGGGCTTGTCAGGCGCAAGAACGTCCTCTCGGTGCTCGCTCAGTGCCTAGGAATTGCCGGGCTCGTCACCATCCTGTGGTGGGCGGTCGGCTACAGCCTGTCGTTCTCAGGCGGGACCGCGTTCATCGGGGACACGGCCAACATGTTTTTCAAAGGCGTCGAACCTGGAAATGTGGGGGCGGGCTATCATTGGATCAGTGACAGCATGTGGGCGATGTTCCAGCTGAGCTTCGCGATCATCACCCCGGCCCTTATCGTCGGCGCGATCGCCGAGCGCATGAAGTTCAGCGCGGTGCTCGCCTTCGTGGCGCTCTGGATGTTCGCCGTCTACTTTCCCTTTGCCCACATGGTGTGGTCAGGAACGGGCTTCATGAGCGGGCCTCTCAATGCAAATGCCGGAATCAAGGCGATCGACTTCGCCGGCGGCACCGTTGTTCACATGACCTCGGGCTGGAGCGCGCTCGTGCTGTGCATCATGCTGGGAAAGCGTTCGGGCTTCGGAAAGGTGGCGATGCCGCCGCACTCGCTCGTACTCTGTACGGTCGGCACCGGCATGCTCTGGGTCGGCTGGTACGGCTTCAATGCCGGTTCCGCCCTCGGAGCCGATGCGATCGCCGCCAATGCATTCACCACCACCACGCTCGCCGCGGCGATCGCAGGTTTCACATGGGCCATGGCGGAATGGATCACCCGCGGTCATCCCAGCGTGCTGGGCTTCTGCTCGGGCATTGTCGCCGGCCTCGTCGTGATCACACCCGCCGCGGGTTTTGTCACGGCTTCCTCCGCGGTCATCATGGGAGTCCTCGCAGGCGTCGTCCCGTTCATCGCCGTGGCCTACCTGAAAAAATGGCTGGGCTACGATGACGCTCTCGACACTTTCGGCGTGCACGGTGTCGGCGGCACCCTGGGCGCGATTCTCACCGGAGTCTTTGCCAGCGAAAAGGCCAATTCAGTCGTCGGCCCCCTCAAGGCGGGTCTCCTGGGGGAGCAGCTCAAGGCCGTCGGAGTGACGATTCTCTGGAGCGTGCTCGCCACCACCGTGGTCGCCCTGATTGTCAAGGTAACCATCGGGCTCAGAGCCGCGCCGGAAATCGAATCGGCCGGCCTCGATATCAGCGAACACGGCGAGGAAGGTTATATCTCGTGAACATCCACCCAACCATTCATTGATTGAACCATGAAACTCATCATTGCTGTCATTAAACCCTTCAAGCTCGAGGAAGTGAAGGAGGGCCTGATGGAAATCGGCGTCGAGGGCATGACCGTGACCGAGGTCAAGGGCTTCGGCCGCCAGAAGGGTCACACCGAGATGTATCGCGGAAGTGAATACACGGTGGACTTCCTGCCGAAGGTCCGGCTCGAAATCGTCGTGGGCGATGACCTCGCCGACCGCGTGGCCCACACGGTCGTGGCCAAGGCAAAGACCGGGAAGATCGGAGACGGAAAGGTCTTCATCCTCCCTGTCGAGCAGGCCATCCGCATCCGTACCGAGGAAACCGGCGACAACGCCATCTGATCGGTCCGTCCGCATGAAGGGCCTCACAGGGGGCGCTTCATGCCTTGCGAAGGGCGGCGGGCTTGCCTTCCGGTCACTTGGCCCGCCGCTTTTCGCCCTTTCCCTTTGCCATGCCGCCCGTCAGCGTCGCGGGGCCGCATGATCGAAGCGCGACAATTGACCAAGGTGTTCCATGACCGGAAACGGGGTGAGGTAAGGGCCGTGGACTCGGTGTCCTTCACCTGCCATCCCGGCAGGATCTACGGGCTCCTCGGCGTGAACGGCGCAGGAAAGACCACGATCCTGCGCATGCTCGCAACCCTCCTGCTGCCGACAAGCGGAAGCGCACGCGTCGCCGGCATCGAACTCACCGACAATCCCGGCGCGGTCCGCGCCAGGCTCGGATTCCTGGCGGCGAGCACCGCGCTTTACGGGCGTCTGACCGCGAGAGAAACGATCACCTACTTCGGCAGGCTCCACGGCTTGAGCTCCGATGAGATCGCACGCCGCACGGGGATACTGGCTGCCGAGCTTCGTATGGAGGACTTCCTGGACCGGAGGGTTGACCGGTTTTCCACCGGCATGAAGCAGAAGACCTCCATCGCGCGCACCCTTGTCCACGATCCTGATGTCATCATCCTTGATGAACCGACGCTCGGACTGGATGTGCTCGCGGCACGCACCATTGTCGCGTTTGTGCGCGACTGTCGCGATCGTGGAAAAACCGTGATCTATTCGACGCACATCATGAGCGAGGTGGAGAAGCTCTGCGACACGATCGCGGTGGTGCATGGTGGACGCCTGCTGGCGGAAGGTTCGCACGAGGAACTCAAGCAGCGCACCGGTGCGTCCGACATGGAGCAGGTTTTCCTTCGGACAATCGGTGCGGAGGCCGCGCCATGAACACACGCCAGGTCTTCACCGTCTATGCGAAGGAGCTCACCGACACGCTCCGCGATCGTCGCACGCTGATGTCGATGTTCGTTGTTCCCACGCTGCTCATACCCGTGATCTTTTTCGCCTTCGGCGCCTTCACGACGAAGATTGTGCGCAAGGCACGCTCCGAGACACAGACGATCATGGTGATCGGCGGCGAGGATTCGCCCGCCATTCGGGCAGCACTCGCCTCCCAGCCGAAATTGAAGATTGTTCCGACCACGGATGACTTTCGGAGCCGCATCTCGGAAAAGACGCTCCGGGCCGCCGTGGAAATCCCCGGCGGCTTCGACCAGTCGATCACCGCCGGTCGTCCCGCCAGCGTGAAAATCTTCACCTATGAGGGCGAGCTTCGATCCGGTTTCGCAGCCAACGAACTGGACCGCTTCCTTCGGGACTACCGCGAAAAACTCATTCGCTCCAGCCTCGAAAAGAGGGGCGTCCCGCGCTCCATCCTCAGGCCTTTCGATATCACGCGGCAGAACGTGGCTCCACCCGAGAAGGTGGGGGGCAACCTGATCGGCGGACTGATCCCCTGCGTGATCATCCTGCTCTCCTTCTCCGGTGCGATGTATCCAGCCATGGACCTCACGGCCGGAGAAAAGGAGCGGGGCACCATGGAAACCCTTCTTTGCAGCCCGGTGGGGCGACGCGAGATCGCACTCGGCAAGTTCCTCATGGTCCTCACCGCCTCGCTGGCGACCGTCGTGCTCTCGGCACTCTCGACAGCCTTCACGCTGGGCGCGGGCGTTGTGCTCTTTGCCCGCGACACGATGGTTTCCGTCGCACAGGGAGCGGCGAGCACAGCCCATGGCGCACTGCCCGCAATCAACCCGACCGGCTTCCTGCTCGCCCTCGCCATGGTCCTCCCGCTCGCAGTCCTGTTTTCCTCAGGATTGATCGCTCTCTCGCTGTTTGCCAAGAGTTACAAGGAGGCGCAGAGCTACGTTTCACCGCTGGTGATCGTCGTTCTCCTGCCCGCAATGCTGGCAACCCTCCCGGGGGTCGATCTCAACGCCACGCTGGCCTGTGTTCCCATCCTGAACGTCGCCCTGCTCTGCAAGGAGCTCGTGTCGGGTGTATTCAACTGGGGGTACATCAGCCTCATCTTCATTTCGACCTCTGTTTTTGCGGCACTGGGCCTGATTCTCGCGGAAAGGATGTTCAATCGCGAGAGTGTCCTGTTC
>JAGOJU010000119.1 GCA_017994935.1 Opitutaceae bacterium | reverse complement strand
CTGATCTCGGGGAACGAAACCGGCGGTGGAAGGAAATCATTCGTGGAACGCATCCAGCGGTCCAACTCGGAAAGCAGCGTGTCCGCAATCGTGGCGTGTGCTGGGTCGCCCGCGAGATTGACGAGTTCATGGGGGTCGTTTGCGAGGTCGTAGAGCTCAACGACCGGGCGTGGCGAGTGAAACATTTCCGCCAGTGGGGGCGGAAGTCGCCCGGCGGTGTGCTCGGATTCAAGTATCTTCCAGACTGGAGCGGAGACATGATCGAGGGAACCCCGGTACGAGACCTCGGGGCGACAGTTGCAGATCAACGCATGTTGTCTTGAGACGATCGCGCGGGTCGGCTCCCAGGTGTCGTGCCAGTTGCGTTCTGCATAAACGTACTGGCGCGGCGTGTGGGGACGACCGGTGAACAATGACAGGAGGCCGCGACCTTCCATCGCGGGCAGCGGGGCTTCGCGGGCGAGGTCCAGCCACGTCGCCGGAAGATCGACCGACGACACGAGTTCGGATGTCACCTGTCCCGGGGAGATGTTTCCGGGCCAGCGGACGATGAGCGGCACGTTGATGCCCGCTTCATACAGCGTGGCCTTGGCACGCGGGTAAGGCATTCCATGGTCGCTCAGGAACACCACGAGCGTGTCTTGCGCACGTCCGGACTCATCAAGTTGCCGCAGTACTTCGTTGCAATCCCGGTCCAGTCGATGGATGGCATCGTAGTGGAGGGCGAGATCGGCGCGAAGGGCGGGCGTATCTGGCAGGAATGGGGGCACGGTGACCTTCGCAGGATCGTGAGGGGGCGTCACCTGGCCGCGAATGTGGTCGTAGTTCGTGTAGAGGTCGCGGTGGGGATCATGGAAGCCGACCTAGAGGAAAAACGGGCGGTCGGCAGGCGCACGGCGGAAAACCTCCGATGTCGGCATGTCGTTGCCGCCGACGAGATCGAAGCGCCGGGAAAATTCATCGCCGAGATGATGTTTCCGAAAAACTCCGGTGAAGTAGCCGCGTTCCCGCATCGGCTCGAGCACCGTTGGCACCTCTGCCCGCAGGGGTGCGTGCAGGCGCGACGTGCCGGTGGCATGGGGTGTGCGCCCCGTGAAGAGCGAGGAGCGGCTCGGGCTGCATTGCGGCGCCGTGGCATAGGCGCGCTGGAATCGCATGCCCTCGGCTGCGAGCCGGTCGATTGCGGGCGTGCGCACATGCGGATCGCCATAGCAGCCCAGCGAGAATCTGCTCAAATCGTCGGCGATGAGCACGACGATGTTGGGTGGAGGACGGGAAGGGGATGCAATCATGATGTGTTCTCAGCCCCGCTGAAGCGAGGCCTGAATCTCCTCGAGCGTCTGGCCCTTGGTTTCAGGAACGAATCGGAAAACGAAAACCAGGGACAGGGCTCCCATCGCGGCAAACGCGAAGAAGGTGGGACCCGCGCCCAGTCTGGCGACGAGCAAGGGGAACAGCAGCCCGACACTGAAATTCGCGGCCCAATTGAGGACCAGCACATATCCCATGATGGCGCCGCGGACTTGCTGCGGCAGCAACTCCGAGATGACGACGCGCACACAGGCACCCCAGCTCATCGCAAATGCGCCAAGGAATGTCAGCATTCCGGCCAGCATGAGCCAGCCACTGGCGGCCTGGGCCGATCCGGCACCGCCCAGGAACACCATCGCCAGCGTCATGAGCACCGAGCCGATCAGCAGAAGCCGCCGCCGTCCGACGCGGTCAAGCAGTGAAAGCGCCAGAACGGTCATGGCGACATTCGTTGCGCCAATGCCCAGGTTTGCGACCACCGCGCCTTTCTGGGCGAAGCCCACCTTGATGAGCACGGTCGGTGCATAGTAGATGATCGTGTTGACACCCAGGAGTTGGACCAGGACGGCCAGTCCGCAGCAGGCCACCAGGGCACGCCGGAGCCCGGGTGACGACAGGATGCGACCCATGCCCATTGCCGCGGCCTGGGTCGCCATGATTGATTGCTGCATGGCCGCAATTTCGGTGTCGGCACGGGAGCCCTGTCCGATGCGCTGCAGGACCGTGCGCGCCTCCGCGGGACGGCCTGCCTGGACGAGCCAGCGCGGGGACTCCGGCATTGCCAGGAGACCGATGAACAGGATAAGCGACGGGACGGCACTGATGCCGATCATCCAGCGCCATGCTTCCCACGGTTGCAGCAGATAGGCGACGATGTAGGACAGCAGGATGCCGCAGACGAGCATGAACTGGCCCAGGGCGGCGATGCGCCCCCGATGCTCGGTGGGTGCGAGTTCAGCCAGGTACACCATCACAACCACAGCAGATGCTCCAACCCCCAGCCCCATGACCCCACGGGCGGCAATGAGCCACAGCGTTGACGGGGCGAGCCCTCCTCCGATTCCACCGACGACAAACAGAGCCGACATGGCGAGAAGCAACGGCCTTCGGCCGAATCGATCCGACAGGACTCCGGAGCAGCCGACACCGACGGCGGCTCCAGCCAGGAGTGCGCTCACCACCAGCCCCTGGCTGAATGGCGTAAGGTTCATCTCCGGGGAAATGAAGAGCAACGCCACACCTATGACGCCCACGTCGTAGCCGAACATCAGTTCGCCCAATGCGCCGAAGAAATAGACGGATCGGGTGAATCTCTTGGAGGAGGGAGGAGTTTGTGCGGGCGAGGTCATTGCAGCGGAGGTTGCTGGGCCCAATCGTCTATCGATGGAGTCGATCGCAATCAACGAGGACACGTGAGCGTACCGCAGTTCGAATTTCAGGGGTGATGGCTCGTAGGGGGATCAAGAGGCGACATCAGTTGTTTTCGGGCCTGGTGCGATGGGGACCGCGAATCCTCAATGTTGCGGGCGTCAGCCAGCCGCCTCGGTCGATCCGACACAATGCGGCGTTTACTTTTCTCGTATTAGTTGGGCGGGCAATGTCCGGCTGTTCCGACGCATCAAAAACCGGATCATGCGCAGGAGCCCGGATTTTCCTCGTTGAATTCCGGTCCGGTTCGAGTCTTCTTCGGGCAAATGGGGAAAGTTCTCCTCGTTACCATGGCAGACGTCGGCAAGGCTGCGGGAGTCAGTCAGCCTGCTGTCTCGCTTGCACTGCGCAATGATCCCAGCATCCCGCTTGCGACGCGTGAGCGCATTCGCACCGTCGCGCGGGAACTCGGCTATCAGCCTCACGCGGGCATTTCGTCCCTCATGGCCCAGATTCGTTCGAAGCGCCCAAGAAAGTACAGACCTACCCTGGCCGCTGTGACGAACTGGCCTGAACTCTCCGAGTACCGGAGGTATCCCACCTGGCGCCTGCAATGGGAGGGTGCCAGGCAGCGGGCGAAGGAGCTGGGCTATGTTCTTGAGGAGTTTGGAATGGGACGCAACGGACTGAGCGCCGACCGCCTTTCCAAGGTCCTGCGGGCGCGCGGCATTGAGGGGGTGGTCGTGTTCCCTCTGGCGAACGGCTTTTCCCTGTCCCTTCCGTGGGAGAAATTTGCCAGCGTGGCGATTGGTTACACGCTGGAATCGCCCCTGTTACATCGCGTGGTGACGGCTCATTTCGATTCGGTGCTGATCGCACTGGAACACCTGCGTGTGCGGGGATACCGGCGGATCGGCATCGTGCTGGATGAGCAGCTTAACCTGCGTGTGCATCGCAGCTGGCTCGCTGCCTTCTGTGCATTTGGTTTCGGGAATGGCAGGATCATGCCAAAGGCGATTGCCAGCCTTCCTGCGACCGGCGCCAAGGCCGCGCTCGGCCGGTGGCTGCGCTCCTACCGGCCGGATGCGGTGCTGTGCGGAGGGGCCTATCCGATTCGACAATGGCTCAGGGAACTGGGTTTGTCTGCCCCGGAGTCCATCGGGATCGCCTGCCTGGCGGCCCTCCTGCCCGATGAGGGCTGTGCCTGCATCGATGAGGACTGGCACCAGGTCGGATCGGCGGCCGTCGACGGAGTTGTAGGACAGCTTTCCCGGGGGGAACGTGGCATACCGTCACATCCCGTCCTCAGCGTCATTCGTGGCCAGTGGATCGAGGGGGATTCCGTCCGTTCACTGCCCTCGCAGAAGGCTCACGTTTACTAATACGACAAAAGTAAGCGGCGGGTTGCATCGACCCGGGGTTGGCGGCTTGGCTCCTTTCGCGCCGCCCTGCCCATCCCCGACACGGGGTCGGAGAATGTGCAGTCACAGGACCCCCTAAACTGACCTTACCCATGTATACCTGCCCAACATGCTGTGATCCACTGCCGCCTCGCTTCCGTTCTGCGCCGATGCGCTTCCTCTTGCTGATGGCCCTCGCGCCCTGTGTCGTCTCCGCACAGGTGCCGTCGGCGGAACGCGACCAGGCCGCGCAGAAAGGCTACGATTTGAACAATGATGGGCGGATCGACGCGAAGGATGAAGCAGCGGTGCGTGCGGATGAGTCCAAGGGGTCCCGTGCCTCGGCGACAGAGGATGCTGCCGGTTCCGGTACGGTGACCCTTTCGCCCTTTGAGGTCACTGAAAGCAACACCGGCTACCTTGCGACCAACACGATGTCGGGCACGCGGCTCAACACCAAACTTGAGGACCTCGGGTCGTCGATCTCGGTTGTGACGAAGCAGCAGATGATGGATTTTGCCATGCTGGACATCAATGATGTCTTTGCCTACGAGGCGGGCGCGGAAAGCGCGGACAGCTACACGGACTTTGACGTCAACCGCAAAGGCTACATCACGGACAAGGTCATGACTGACCGCCAGTCGTCCAACCGGCTTCGCGGAATAGGCGCCGCCAACGTCTCACGTTCGGGCTTCGCCGTAAGCGGTCGCGTGCCGGTGGATCCCATTGATATCGACGCCATCGAGATCAGCCGCGGCCCCAACTCCAATCTCTTCGGGCTCGGGGAAGGATCCGGAACCGTCAACATGGTCGCCGCTTCGGCCAATCTGAACAGGGCAATCACAACCACCCAGGTTCGTTTCGACAGCATTGACGGATGGCGCACGTCATTCGATCTGAACCGGCCACTGATCCGGGGCAAACTCGCGGCCCGCGTGAGCGGCGTTTATCAGCATGATGAGGATCCCCAGAAGCCCTCCGGGATGAATACGCGCCGGCTGAATGCCATGCTCCGCATCCAGCCGTTCAAGTACACGACGTTGCGGGCGTCGTTCCAGTCCTACTTTTCCGACGGTACCCGGGCAAACACCATGACGCCACGCGACGGAATTTCCTACTGGAAGTCGCTTGGGAGTCCCACCTGGGACCCCGTCACCCAGATCGCGACTGTCAACGGCGTTGCGACCGCATACACGGGAACCACCAATCCCGTCGGACTGGCCAACCTCAATCGCAACGGCCCGGTGCTGTATGTCGATCAAGGTGGGGTTCAGCTTTGGGAGATTAGCCGCATGCCCGCAGCCACGGCGACCAACGGCGCGGCCAACGTGGCCGGAATCAACCGCCTCCTCGAAAGCGTTCCCGAGCCCATCCGCGACGGCCGGCCGCTCTTTACCACGATTCGTGCCATTTCAGATCCCAACATTTACGACTACGCGCATGTCAATCTCGCCGCGCCAAACTACCAGCGTGAGGAGGTCGACACCTCCACCGTCGAATTCGAGCAGTACATTCTCAACACCGACCGCAATACGGTGGCCGTCCAACTCGCATGGCAGCGGGAGGATGCCGACCGACGCCGCCGCAACACGGTGGGCAGCGTCGCCGGTGTCGGCACATCCGGCTACATCTATGTCAATCCCAACTCCCGCCTGCTCGATGGCAGCCCCAATCCGTTTTTTCTAAAGCCCTACATCGGGGCTGCAGAGCGTGTCTGGACGGAGTCTCCTTATGAGCGCGACAGTTACCGAGCCCAGCTGGCCTATGTGCTGGACCTTACGAGGGAGAAGTCGTTTTGGCTGAGGCTCCTGGGTCGGCAGCAGTTCCTCGGCTATTATGAGGAGCGCAAGTCCAAGAATCATGTCTACAACTTCCGCGATGCGTTGATCTCGGACAGCCCGATCTATGCGCCCGCGGGCCAGCCGAAGGGCAATCAGCTCTCGACCAATGGCTATGTGGCATCGACGACCGCGACCCGGCCCTACATTCAGTACTACCTCGGCGATGCCAACGGTCAGAAT
>JAGOJU010000118.1 GCA_017994935.1 Opitutaceae bacterium | reverse complement strand
CGCGGCGGTCGTGTGCCAGCCCATGCTGTCCATGAACTGGATGATCGGCGCGCTTTCGGATCCGATTGCCGTGTAGATCCCGATTGCCGGAAGCAGGGCTCCATCGGGCTCCCGTCCATAGGTGATCAAATCGAGATGAAGGAGTCCAGCGCGGACCATTTCCTGCACGCGCGGTTCCGGAAGCCGTACGTGTGCCGCGGTGGCAAGCCTTGCCTGCCAGAATGCGCGACATTCATTCAAACGTGATTCGAATGACTGAGCGGCCAGAGCCTCGGCGCGGTCGCGACCCAGAGGTTGGTGGGGGAGGGCGAATTCAAAGACTGCCTGTTTCCCTGGCTGGAGCAGCAGGGAAACCTCCGCGGCGGGCAGGGGGGCGCCGTTCAGCCGGCTCACCGCGAAAACGCGTCCGGACGAGGAAAATGCACCAAAGCCGTTGGCGGCGTCGAAGGTCCACGCAGGGAGCTTCGGGGAGACGGGTGTGGCAAGGGCGGGAACTGCGGTGCGAAAAAACGCGTGGCGAGGAGCGTCGCCACGGTTGACGGCTGTTATGCGCGCATGGAGCACCACCTCCTCGGTCGGATTCAACTCGGTGGCGGCGCGCCGCCTTTCCTCTTCTGCCTGCGCGGGGGTGAACATGTGTCCGTGTCCGTGTGCATCGGCGACCAGGAAGTCCGTGCCGCGCAGCGTGGCTGCGCTCAACGGCGAACGTTCGGGCGAGGTGAAGAGAATCAGCTCATAGCGGATGGGACCGTCGTCGATCTGTCCGCAAAGGAGGGGCAGATCGCCGTTGTCGAGGTGACGATGGATCGCATCCCGCGCACCCCATCCGCGCCCGCATTCGAAGGCGTAGGTTGCGGGCTGGGATGGCATTTCAGCCACACGTACGTCGTAGCCTGCATTTTTCGGCTGGAGGGTTTCCATGCGTGCGTCGATGCGGAACAAACGCATGTCGCGGCTAAGACCGAGCCAGGTTGCCGCAGCGGGATTGCTGGAACCCGCGGCAGCGGTGGTGAAACCGGCCTCGGGTGCGGTTGCAAGCTTCTGCAGGGCAGTCTTGCGGGAGCCGGATCGGATCGCGGCGACGATCTCATCGTAGCTGCGTGTATCGTGCCCCGAAGTGACGATGATGCGCTCGTCCGGGAGAAAAACGGGGAAGTCAGAGCGGATGTCTCCGAGCCGGAATGCAAAGCCCCTCGGCATCGTCGTGACAGCCACCAGGGTCGGCAGGGCGCCTTCCGGCTGTTCTGAGTCGACGGACAAGTCAATGCGGGCAGCCCCACGACCAGGAGCGATGGCAAATCCATCATCTGAGTCCAGCGCGGGCTGCGAGTGGACGACCTTTCCGCGATCGACTCTGATCTGCCCGCTTGCTCCGCCTGCCTGCCAGAGGATCGAGACAGAGGTCACGGCCGAAAGAACGGACGCAGGCATGAGGAAAAAAAGCGCGAACGCAGAGAGTGCGCAAATGACCGGGCCTTGGCGGGCGCGTTCAAATCGCGCAAAAATACGCCGGCAGCAATCAAAGTGTCGGTTTTCAGTTGTCATCAGCCAAGGTATTCAAACCCTCCCCGCCGCATGCTACTTCGATATGTGGTTTCCGCATTGGCTTTGAGTGTTTTCTCTTGGGTTTCGGGAGTTGAAGCCACGCCCCGCGTGGACTTCGGATATGCGTTTGGGACACCTCACCGGATTACGGTGGCTCCGCCTGACAGCGGGGACAAGACGCTTGTCGACTGCGAGCCCGGGAAAGTGACGCTATCGTGGAGCAACGACACGCTGATGAGTTTTCCGGTTGCGAATTTTTTTGGTCCGCAAACGCAATGGAAACTCGTGTTCCAGCCGGTGATCGACGGGCAGAAGGCGGAAAAGTCGACCTGGAGCCGGATGGATGGATGGCTGCCGGGATTGAGGGCGGAATTTTCGCACGCCTCGGTGCAGACGGTCCTGGAGGTGATTGGCGGGCAGCGAGGCACAATTCTTCGGGTCACGTTTGTCAATCAGGACACCCAGGCGTCGCACCGCGCCGCTGTGGATTGCGGTGTACCCGGCAACTGGCGGGGGGTCATGCCGGGATTTGTGGATCCCGGCCTCGCGGAGAATGCGCGTGATGCCCTCATCGCCGGCTGGATGGCGCGTGCCGATCGTGTGCTCGTGGCGGCGGTGGGTGGGGACGAGTATCCGCTGGCTGCCAACGTTCTCTCCCCGACGATCAATCTCCGGCCCGGTGAAACACGCGTCATCTGGTTTGTTCGGCCGTACCGCAGTTACGAGTCGATGCTGCCCGAATTGCGCCGGCGTGACTGGGCAATGGAGTTTGAGGAGGCCAAGGCCGTGTGGGAAAAACTGATCGGCCGTGCGGCCCGCATCCAAGTGGCCGATGAGGGCGTGCGTCGTGCCTATTATGCGGGGCTCGCAGACATTTTTATCATGCGGGAACCGCTGCCCGGTGAATACATTGGCACGCTTGCAGGCACGGAACTGTATCGATCGACGAATCCCGTGGAGCCAGCCATAGCGGGGGTCTGCCTGGACCAGGCGGGGCTTTCGATGGAGGCGGCGGATGGATACCGGATCGCACTTGACCTGCAGAATTTTGACGGCTGCTGGTCTGCTTCAAACGGATGGGTGCGTACGGGCTGGATGGCCTCGGGATTCAAGAGCTGGTTCATCATGGAACATTATCGGATGACCCAAGATCGTGGCTACCTGGAGACTGCCTTTCCGAAGATGCTGGCAAGCTCGCGGTGGCAGGAACATGCGCGTCGGCGGACGCGGCAGCTTGTGGACGGGAAGAAACCGGTGAACTATGGATTGCTGCCGCGAGGGATGGGAGACGGAGGGCTCAAGAATGACGATAGTTTTTACGGAGTGTACATCCCTCACAACATCTGGGCCGTGTATGCGGACGCTCTTACCGTGGAGGCCGCAAAGATTCTCGGTCGGTCGGAAGAGGAAGCTGAAATCCGGGCGAATCATGAAGTGGCGCGCAGGGATCTCATCGATACGATCCGTCGGGGGGCCATCGAGGAAAATGGCTACAAATGGATACCTGGCACTGCCGGCAAGACGAGCGGCAGCCGTTGGGGTGCGCTTTATTCTGCATTTCCCACGCGCTTGCTTGATGCGGACGACCCGCTGGTCACGGGGACAATCCGGAAATTGGAATCGAAGATCAGCCCTGGCGGCATACCGATTCATCTTGGCTGGATGGAAGATGGGCTATGGGTGGCGATCAGCCTGGACAATCTGGCGGAAACGCTGCTGCTGCGTGGCGACGGTGATGCCGCTGCCCGCTACCTCTATGCGGCGCTCAATCATGGCACGCCCCTTTACACCTGGTGCGAGGAGCGGAGTCCGGAGCCCGGTGCGGCCAAGGCGATTGGCGATCGTCAACACCTATGGACACCGATCGCCGTGGTGCGTCTGATTCGGGATTGTCTGCTATTCGAAGATGGCAACACCCTTCATCTCGGGCGGGGAGTGGATCGTTCCTGGCTGATGCGCGGGCCCGTGGGCGGTTCGGGTTTGAAATCCCATTTTGGGACGGTGAACTATTCGCTCGTTCAGGGAACCGATGGGCGCATTTCAGGGAAGGTTGCGCTTGCGGATGGCAAGTTGCCGGAGGCTCTGAGGGTGCATGTGCGTCTTCCGGATGGGCGCAAGATCGCGTCGGTAAGTGATCCGGAAGCGCGTATCGTGGAGGGCGGAGAGGCGATCGAGTGGACGAATCCCAAGGCGAAGCTCACGTTTGTTGTGATCCCGCGTTAGCTTGACGCGATGGGTGCGGGCGACCGCCATGACTTCGGGCGCCTGCGCCCGGATGCAGGGATGGTGGGGTTCTTTGGGACTCTTGCGGCTCGTCGCCTGCAGATGGGCCTGGCCGAACTCCGTGCTTGCATTGCCGAAGCGCAGGGGGCGTTAATCTTCGGCTTGCCAAGACCGGCGCCCCTTTCTCCAAACCCCCGCCTTGCAAGATTGAACCTTTTGAATTTTCATTACTGGTAAAATCCGAACTCCGCTGTCACATGTCCAACCCGTCCGAATCCTCCCCGTCCGCCTCGTGCTGCACGTCGAATGCCACGGCAGCCTTTTTGATCCTGCGCCTCTTTCTTGGATTGAGGGCTTTTCTCTCCGGTCTGGAGAAATTTGAGTCAGGCGGGACGTATTCGTTCGAAAATTACGGGAAGACGATGGGGCGCATTGCGAACGGCATCACAGGCGCCTCCTTTCTCCCCTCGTGGGCCACCAAGGCGTTTGCCATGCCGCTCGGCTATATTTTCCTCGCGCTGGGTATCATGCTCCTTCTGGGAATCAAGACACGGTGCGCGCTCATCCTCCTTGCGCTTGTCTGGGTGGGCCTTGGGTTCGGCCTGATGGCGGTGCAGTCTGATGAGGGGGCTATTTGGATCGGTACCTATGTCGGTCTGACGGTGGGCGCTCTTTTGCTGGTGCGGCACAACCGGTTTGCCCTTCTGCCGGATCGTTCCTAAACTCATCCAACTCGACCAAGACTTCAGAATGAGTGAGTCCACCACGCAATCGTCCGTCACCCGCCGGTCTTTTCTTTCCTCCGGGACCCGGATGGGCGCCGTTGTCCTGGCCTCTCCGTACCTTGCCAGTGCCCAGGCGCCGGCAGGCTCGGGTGGGACGCAGGCGTTGAATGTCGGCGTCATCGGCTCGGGTGCGCAGGGGCGCGTCCTGTTGACTGCGGCGCTCAAGATCCCCGACATACGGTTCAAGGCCGTATGCGACATCTGGAACGAGAACCGGACCTACGGGGAACGGCTTCTCAAGAAATTCGGGCACGACGTGAAACCGTTTGAGGACTACCGCGAGATGCTCTCATCGGTGCCTGAACTGGATGCGGTCATTGTTGCAACTCCGGACTGGTACCACGCGGAGCACACCAACGCGGCCCTGAAGGCGGGCAAACATGTTTACTGCGAGAAGTTGATGTCCAATACCATTGAGGGCGCCCGTTCGATGGTGAGAACCGCACGCGAGACGGGCAAACTCCTGCAGGTCGGGCATCAGCGGCGAAGCAATCCCCGCTACCTTTACGCCAGGGATCAACTGGTCCGTCACCACAAGATCCTGGGGCGCGTCACGAACATCAATGGTTTGTGGAATCGTGCGGTGAGCGACGACCTCGGCTGGACAGCCCGGAATGAGATTCCCAAGGCGACGCTGGAGAAATACGGGTACGAGGACATGCACCAGTTTCGCAACTGGCGCTGGTTCAAGAAATATTCCGGAGGTCCCATCTCGGACCTCGGTGCGCACCAGATCGATGTCTTCAACTGGATGCTGGGCTCGAATCCGGTGTCCGTGATGGCGGGTGGGGGAGTCGACTACTACAAGAACCATGAATGGTACGACAACGTCATGGCGATCTATGAGTTTCCCACCCCGGCGGGTACGGTGCGCGCTTTCTATGAGGTGCTGACAACCACGAGTGCGGGAGGCGGCTACCATGAAAGTTTCATGGGTGACGAAGGCACACTCAAGATGTCCGAAAACCCCAAGTATACCAAGGTCTATCGTGAGGCGCGCGCCCCGGAGTGGGATCATTTTGTGAGGGAAGGCGTGCTTACGAAGCCAGGAGCGGGTGAAGAGGGTGCAGCCCCTCCGAGTCTGCCGTGGGAAAAGGAATTCAAACCCAAGTTCACGCTTGCCCCGCCACGGGCGTCCGTCGTCGATGTGCGCGAAACTGCCGCGCTTTCCGCCTGGAATATCCCGGTCGTGCTCGACAAGGCGATTCACCAGCCCCATCTGGAGAACTTCTTCGATGCCATCCGCAAGGGGACTCCGCTCACCTGCCCGGGTGAACAGGGGCTCGCCTCCGCAGTCACTGTGCTGAAGGTCAATGAAGCGGTGCAGGCTCGCAGGATGCTTACCATGAGCCCGGAGGATTTCACGGCATAGCGCGCGCCTTCCCCATTCAGACAATTCGAATTTTTTCTGTATGCTCACACGACTCGTTCTCACCACTCTCACCGTCGGTGCCCTCACGGCGGTCGTCCATGCCCAGGACAAGGTTCCTCTGGCCCTGACCTGCCAAAGCCCCTCTTTGTGGGCACGCCGCGGCCGATCACTTT
Organism: Opitutaceae bacterium; assembly: GCA_017994935.1. GTDB lineage: Bacteria > Verrucomicrobiota > Verrucomicrobiia > Opitutales > Opitutaceae > UBA6669. The sequence continues at coordinate 27 of JAGOJU010000118.1, read as the reverse complement.
GCCTAATCTCGAGAAGCCGAGGAGCGG
>JAGOJU010000011.1 GCA_017994935.1 Opitutaceae bacterium | reverse complement strand
GAACGCCTGGATGCCCTGCGCCACGAGACCGATGCCTCGCTCAGAGAGCGCGAGAAATTCCTGTCGCAAAGCGAGGCCCGCCTGATGCAGACGAGTCAGGCCCAACTCGAACGGGAGGTGGAACTGGAGCAGAAGGAGGAACAGCTTCGGGAACTCGAACGCCGCCTGCGCGAACTGCAGCCCGGCCTTCTCCCTTCTGCCGCGGAACCGGCGAAGAAGTTCGACGAGTTCAACGAGTAAGTCCCCGGCGCGGGGATCTGGAGAGTCACGTCTGCGTGGAGGTACCCCTCACTGAAGGCATTGCCAAGAGCGGAAAGCTGACACCACAATCGGGCAATGGCTCAAGACTGGCAGAGGTTCCCGTCAATCCGATCCGCGCTGGCAGCAATTGCCGTATTGGGATTGGTGGATCTCTTCGCAAACGCCAGGGGCGAAACGCCACTGGTCGAGGGCTACAGTACGGGTGCAAAGACACGCGATGGCCTGGGCAGGTATTACTTCGGCCGTGAGATTGCGCACTACATGTCTCATGAAGCGGCGCCCTGGCTCGATCGGCCGGAGCGCGAGCGGGAGGAGCGTCCGGATCTGGTCATCCAGTCGCTTCGATTGAAGCCCGGGGACCGTGTGGCCGATCTGGGGTGCGGTACCGGGTATTTCAGCTCGCGGCTCGCGAAGGCGGTTGGTCCAGGGGGTATTGTCTATGGCGTCGAGATCCAGGCTGAGATGCTCAAGCTCCTTGCAGTCAGGATGTCGGGCCAGGGCATTGCCAATGTCGTGGGTGTGCTCGGATCGGAGGATGACCCCAGGCTGCCTGAACCGGTCGACCTCGTCCTGATTGTGGATGTCTACCATGAGATGAGTCACCCGGCGGAGATGATCGCCGCGGTGTGTCGTCGCCTCAAGCCCGGCGGGCGGATTGCATTTGTGGAGTATCGGGCGGAGGATCCGGAGGTTCCGATCAAAAGGCTGCACAAGATGACCGAGGCGCAGATCCGGCGGGAGATGACCGCCCAGCCCTTGGAATTCGTGGAAACGATCAGAAGCCTTCCCCGGCAGCACCTGGTGATTTTCAGGAAGCGACCTGACCCGGTTCGCTGACATAAAGTGCCGCGGGATTGTGCCGATAGTCCAAGGGCATTCCCATGCCGGTAGAACCCCTTTCTGATGCCCGCTTGACGGCGGCCGCTGCAAAGCTGCCCGCGGCGCCGCGCATTTTCCAGCAACTGAGTGCGGCGATCAAGGATCCTGACGTGAGTGTCGAGGCGCTTGTGACTGTCGTGCGCCTGGACCCGGTCCTGAGCGCGCGTGTGATCCGCGCGAGCAACAGCCCACTGTTTTCGCGAGGAGGAAACATTGTGAGCCTGGATGGCGCCATCGAGCGCATCGGCATTTATGAGGTGTTTCAGCTCGTCGGAGCGGCAATGGCCTCGCAGTTGTACTCGGGCGGCCTGCCGGTCTACGGAATTTCAGGTGATCAATTGTGGGAAAACTCGGTGACCACCGCTGTCGCCCTTGACCATCTAGCCGAGTCGGCAGGAGAGGATGGCCGTGTCGGTTATACCCTCGGGCTGCTGCGGCCGGTCGGTCGGCTGCTGCTTCAGCGGATTGCCTCGGAGCAGACCTGTGCCCCTTTGATCGGGCGCCACGCCACATCGGCGCGTGTGGAGGCATGGGAACTGGAGGCGCTCGGAGCAACGAGTACGGAGGCGATCAACCGCGTGTTTCAGCTGTGGGACTATCCTCTTACGCTGACCGATCCGATTCGTTATCAGTTCAGCCCCGCTGCGGATCCTGCGAACGGAAGGATGAGTGCGCTGCTGCATTGCGCCTCATGGATCGCAATGGGCCTTGGGAAAGGTCTCGAGATCGAGCAGGATGCGTGGGCATTGGATGACTCCCTGCTTCAGCAGGCAGGCACCGATGCGATTGCCGTCGAGAAGTGCACCGAGCGGGCACGCCGGATCGCCGACCGGCTGAACGGACTTTTGCGCGCCGCCTGAATCAGGCGCGTCTAACCCCCGGGGCCGGATGGCCCCGCCTCCCCCCGGGGAATAATTTTTGACAACCGAAGGAGAATTGATGCGAACGGCCCGCAACCGCGGGTCCTGCAGTCAATTCGTCCTCGGGAGGCTAGTCTCCTGAGGAGCGGCGTTTTTTAAGGATCTGTCGTGCGGAGTCTAGGACGGCGCGTTCCTTGGGACTGAGGCTTCCGATGCCGGACTTTGCAATCTTGTCGAGCAAGGCGTCGACCTCCGCCATGGAAGAGGGGGTTTCTCTCGGAGGATCGGATTTTTTTGCCGACTCGGGCAGGTCGGGCAAGGATCGGAGCCGGGGTCTGGTGCGAGTGGGGAGCAGGGTGGGAACGGACAGCAGCCCCTGCGCGTGGCGCACAAACGACCAGGCGATGACGGTGGTTGTTCCGAGGGTGATGAGGCTGACCCAATCACGGTTCGAAAGCGCGATCAGGACGTAGAGACCGACGAGGATGACCGCCACCCATTTTGCCAGGATATTTCCGAGCATCATTGCGTTGGGGTAGAGCGTTGCGAAGGCGATGAAGAGGCCGAATCCCCCGGTCTGTCCGGCAAAGTGGGTCGGATACCAGGTGCCGACGACCGTCAGGATCAGGGAGGGCGCGAGGTAGAGGGCGGCGAATATCCAGAGGAATCGCCTGCGTCCGAAAAACTTTTCCAGTTCGCGACCGAACCAGACGATCATCAGCATATCGATGGCGAACCAAAGCGATGGTGGGTTCACGAGACCATACGTGACCACCCGCCAGACCTCCCCTTTCAGCACGCGGACACTGTCGAACGTGGCCAGGCTGAGAAACGCAGCCTGGTTCCAGAAACTCAGGAGGGCCGTGGCGATCATCGAGATGACAAAGGTCACGACGATCATGTGCGCGGCGAACAGCGGGACATTGCCCCAGTAGGTGAGCGGCTGGTGATCGTTGGAAGTGCTGTAACCGTTCATGGGATTCCCTGAACAAACTGGAGCAGTTGCGAGGATGCGCAAGCCGTCAGGCGTGGGAAGGCCGGAAACTTTTCCCGTTGCCTTGCGTACACAGCGTCCAACTCCCGTGCGGAGATGCCGGTGGTGGCGATCCTTTGAACGGAAAATCTCACTCTTCCGGGTAATCGACCTCAGAGGGTTTTGTTCAAGCTTCGTGGACAGTGGACGATACTCGGAGCGTCGAACTTTTCAGCCCTTCGAGAACCTCCTGGCCATGACGACTTCCTGGGACATTGCGGACGAAGACATCAGCATCATCCTTTCCTGTCACAGGAGCACTGCAACCGTTGAGGCTGCACGCACGATCATCGACGAGGGGCGTGTTGTTGACGCCCTCGGCCGCTTTTCGGATTTTGCAGATCAGGTTGCTGCCGCATCCTGCAGCATTGAGGATCAGTTGATGGAGGCCGGCCTTGTTGCCGGTGCGGACAAGCGCTACGAAATGCCGGCCTGCGCGGACTGAGCCGGCAAGCCTGGATCCGCCAGTCCGCGTGCAGGGAACGGCGGTGCGGTCGCCCCCGGAACATCGCGCGGTTGCCTTGGGATGTCGCGAATTTGTCCTGCTGCCCGTTGGGGTCGACGCGGACTCTTGATGTCAAACATACGTCCCGCTATCGAGCGCTGGCGGAAAATTGCGTGGCCCCTGCGGAATGTCTGCTCTTACCCCCGAAGGAATCGCTTGCGGGCGGTATGCCCGGCTCGCTAGTTCGACTGCGTGAGGTGCTTCCACCCCTATCCCACGGCACTGCTCCGAATCGTGAGACACATGCTGGCGCACATTGGGTGCTCGCTGGTCGCCTTCGCGGCACTGCCCGGGAGCAGACCTGCAGCTGAGCCGCTGCTGCTGGTCCCGGGTGAACGTGTCATCGTGCAGTGTTCGTTTGTGCCGTGCGCTGGCATCCGGCATCTGCATGCGTGTCTCGTCGGCACACCGAGTGGGTTGCACTATGCCTATGATTTCGAAACGGGCACGGCCTTCATGGTGTGGCGGGGTGGGTTTGCGGATATGTCGAAAGTTTGGATCGGCGCCGGACTCGATCAGGTGGTTGAGCCTGCCGGGCATGTCACGGTCATTACGACTCGACCGTCCTTTGCATTTTTCCCCAATCGGCTTTTTTCCCTTCCATCGGGGTGGCCCGAACGGCCGGAGCCCCTGTATCGATCGCACGGTTACGAACTGGAGCGAGACGGCCAGCCGGTGTTTCTCGCTTCACTCGAGAAGCTGGAGATCAGGGACCGGATTGCCCCGACGGCCGACAAACGCGGACTGGAACGCAGCCTTGTATTCTCAGGGAGCCTGTCTCCATGGGAAACCTGGCTGATGCTCGGTGAGGCACGCACCTTTTCCGAGGTCGACGACGGGTGGGTTGCGGAAGGAGGCGTGTGGTCGATCGAATGGCCTGTGGACGCGGAGGTCAGACCTCTTGTCCGCACGGAGGGCGATCGGCAACTCCTCGCCGTCAGGTTGGAATCGGTTCATTTGAGGGTACCCGTTCGCTACAGGCTCCTGTGGAAATGAAACGGAGATCGCTCGCGCTTGTTGTCCTGGTGGCAATCAGTATTTCGTTTTCCGCCCTGTTATGTGCTGAAAAGCGCACGGTTTCCCGCACCGAGCGTTTTGCGAAGCCGGATGCCACGCTTGTCGCAGCCGAGCAACGCGCGTGGCCGCGTGTATCTCTGGCGATGCCGGAGGGCGTGGTGCTTGAAGCGAGCGCGGTGGTGCCCCTCCCGTCGAAGCGCCTGCTTGTTACGAGCCGCAGGGGTGAACTCTGGTTTGTGGATGGGGCCTACGAGGATCCGCCTGTCCTACGTTGCAGCCTCTTTGCTGCGGGCCTGAACGAACCCCTTGGAATATCGCCTTGTTCTGAGGGCGGATTCTACGTTGTGCAGCGGGGTGCGCTGACCCGCGTTGTTGACCGCGATGGTGATGGGCGGGCCGACAAGTTTGAAACGGTCTGGCAGATTCCCGTTTCAGGAAACTATCATGAATTCGCATTCGGTCCGTTTCCATGCCCCAATGGCAATGTACGGGCGACACTCATGCTCGCTTACAATGCGCCTGCCTATTCGCCGGTACCCTGGCGGGGGTGGATGCTCGAGATCGATCCAGCGGGCCGGATGACTCCCATCGCCGCGGGCTTCCGCGCTGGAGCAGGTGCCGTGTATTCCTCCCGAGGCATCTGGCTCACCACGGAAAATCAGGGTGAATGGATGGGCACGAGCCACGTCACGCACATTGAACCCGGTGACTTCATCGGGCACCCCGGTTCCCTGGAATGGAGTTCGTTGCCGGGGTCGCCTGTGCGATTGCGACCGGAGGATATTCCGGATGGCGATGAATCTATCTTTGAACTCTCCAAGCGCATCCCGGGTATCAAGCCGCCCACGGTATGTCTCCCCTATGCCACATTTGGAATCGCGCCGACCGACATCGTGGAAGACACGACCAACGGGAAGTTTGGTCCGTTCGCCGGGCATTTCTTTGTCGGGGATTCAGGCCAAAGCAGGATCTTGCGAGTGACGATCGAGGAGGTGCGCGGCGTGTGGCAGGGCGCGGCCTATGCGTTTCGAGAGGGTTTCGAGTCCGGGGTCGCACGCCTTCGTTTTGGCGAGGATGGATCGCTCTTTGTGGGAGAAACCGCACGCGGATGGGGTTCGGTGGGTGGCAGGCCACACGCGTTTGAGCGCGTTCGGTGGAGTGGCGATGTGCCGTTTGACATACGGGAGGTGCAGGCGCAGCCCGATGGATTCCTTGTCACGTTTACGCAACCAGTAGATCCGGCCGCGGCTTCCAACCCCGGAAACTACAGGCTTTCCAGCTTTACTTACCAACATCACAGCAGCTACGGGAGCCCTCCGGTCAACCGTTGGATGTGCCCGGTGCGGCGGGCCGTTGTGTCACCCGATGGGCTGCGAGTCCGGCTTGGCATTGTTTGTCTCAGGGAAGGCTACCTTCACGAACTGAAGGTCTCTGGCATACGGGATGCCGGACAGGGAAGGGGCCTGCTTCACGACACGGTTTACTATACGCTGAACAGGATACCGGAGGGTGACCGGATCATCCCCGAAGAACCGAAGGCCGGTGAACTCTGTGCCTCCCCTGTTCCGGATGCGACGCTGGCCCCATCTGCCAAGCATCCGACTGAGCTACCCTCTGACTGGAGCCGTCCCGAGGGCGATCGTACGATCCTGTTGGGCACGCTGCCGGGCATGCGGTTTGATCTGGGGGAGTTGCAGGTGAAGGTCGGTGAAAGGATTCAGTTCGTATTGCGAAACCACGACGACATGCTGCACAATTTTGTCCTGTGCGCGCCCGGTCGCGGTGAGGCGGTAGGGCGTGCGGCGCTCGACCTCGGTCTGGATGGAGCCGCAAGAGGATACGTGCCTGATACCGAGGATGTCCTGTTTCACACCGCCGTTGTGTTGCCTGGCGCCACCGATCGCATCTTTTTCGCTGCGCCTAGGCAAAGTGGCGATTACGATTTCATCTGTTCCATTCCCGGGCATTTCATGACGATGAAGGGCGTGTTGCGCGTCCGGTAGTGGATGCTGCCTCTCGCAGGCACGCGGCCAGTGATTTCCGCAGGACGAGGACGGCTGTTTCCCGGCGCGGCCTTGTGCGCCGGCAGCGCCCCTCCGAATTCCGTGGCAGTGAGGACAATTTCCGCCGGGGTCCAAGACGCTGCGCCTGAAATTTCCTATTGTCGCCCCATCCGCATTGCGCCTCGCAGCGCGATTGCCGGTACACCGCCAAACACTCACCCCATGAAAAGAAATCTCTGTCTCGGAGTTTCCATCGGACTCCTTTCTGTCCGTATCGCTGCGTTTGCAGCCGCGAATGCACCGTCCGACGAGGTGGTCACCTTGAATCCGTTTCTGGTCAATGCCGAGGAGGAATCGGGATATCGTGCGACCAACAGCCTCCTGGGCAGCAGGCTCAACACGCCTCTGCGGGATCTGCCTGGCCCCATCAGCGTTTTTACGAGGGATTTCCTCGATGATATTGGCGCCACGGACATCAAGGACATCATCCGCTATGATTTGAACATGGAGGAGGACTACGGCGACGCCCAAGCCGGCGGAGCCGGTGCCGAGTTCAACGGGTTTACGGATGGTTTGACGGCATTCCGGATGCGCGGTCTTCGGTCGTCCACATCAACCGATGGATTTCGAACCGGTGTTGGTGGAAATGACACGTACAACGTGGAGAATGTGGGTTCGACCCGCGGTCCAAATTCAATCCTCTTCGGCACCGGCGCACCGGGAGGCATGTTGAATTTCCGAACCAAGACCGCCAATCCCGTGCGCGACTCAAGCAACATCGAGCTCAAGATTGGAAACTATGAAACCCATCGCGCCACCTTCGATGTCAACCGGGTGGTGATCAAGGGTCGGTTGGCCCTGCGCCTCATGGGCCTGTACGACAACGAGGGAAGCTCACTGCCCTATCAGTTCCTGCGGAAGAAGAGCGCCACCCTGGCAGTGAACTACAAGTTCAGCAGCGAATCGAACCTTACGCTATCCTATGAGCATACGCGCCTGGCGGGCGTTTCCGGCCGCAAGTGGGGGCCGCTTGACAACATCACGAAATTCCTGGCCGCACTTTCGTCCGGCGACGTGGTATGGAATCCTGCACGTGAGCGTTATGAGACCCGTGATGGAGTTGCTGCGGGTGCATCCTCCGGTGTGGGCAATGTGGCGACACGCACACTTCTGGTTTACGGTCCTACGCTGGGAGAGCCCGTGTTGTGGGAAGGAACGGCGTCGACGGCGAATAGGACAACCCTGGCCACAAACTCCAGTGTCTTCACGGGATCGGTCGTGCCCATCGCTCCTGAATGGATCGCGCCTCTCGGGAAGGTGACTGCGACGGGCGCGTCCGAATACGGAGGAATCGACTACCATGTATTCACAGCCACACTCAATCACAGGCTTGCGGAGCATTGGTATGTCGAACTCGCGGCGAACCAGTCCGGCCGCAACAGCATTGCCACGCTCGCCGGTGATCCAGCCATTGCAGCCGATCTCAACTATCGTCTGCCCGGCGGCGCCCTGAATCCCTATTTCTTTGGCAATGGGTATTATTTCATGCAGACGCCGAGTTTCCTCCGCCAGAAGCTCTTTACGGAGAATGTCACCTTTCGCGCTTCGACATCTTATGATCTGAACCTGGGGTCGCGTTGGGGATGGCACCGGTTTGCTGCAATGGTCGAGCGTAACATCAATAACTACCGACGCGATCGGTTGCGCGAAGTGTGGGAGGGACGCCCGTTCGGCGGCACGGCTGCTGCAGCCCAGAACCAGATGGCGCGCAGAAGGTACATACAGATCGGCGCGCCCTGGGATCAGTATACGACGGGTTTTCCCGCTGAGCCCCTGAGTTCGGAGAGCTATCGCTCGTCATTCGCCAACATCGGGATGTTGAACAGCAGCGCTGTCCCCACGAATGCCCTGGATTTCGATGATGAGATTATCACCGACTCCCAGCTTCTTGTGGTACAAAGCTACTTCTTTCGCAGGCGCCTCGTGACAACCCTCGGATTCCGTCACGATCAGGTGGATACGTGGGGGCCCAGAAAACTCCTTGATGCCGCCACGCAGATCTTCAGGTTGGCGACCGAAGCTGACCAACCTTTCTTCGACGCCAGCAAGCTCAAATGGTACGACGAGGCGAGCCAGAGTGGCTGGCGCCGGTCGCTCGGCGCCGTCTTTCACGTTACCAATCAGATCTCGCTCACCGCAAACACATCAAACGGCATTGAACTCCCGGATCGCAACCGGACTGTTCTGCCGACCGAGCAGGTTCCATTGCCTTATCGCGGTGAAAGTGTGGACGTCGGTGTGAGCTTCAGTCTCATGAACGACAAGATTGTCGGGTCGGTGAGGGCTTTTGAAACGAAGTTTCTCGGCGAACAGGCGAATGGCCAGGTGACGACGGCATTTGTTCAGCCGAACAACGATGTCATGACCTCGTTTGACTACTACTTTCGCCAGGCGGGCCTCACGACTTTTGGCCCAGGCGACCCAATACAATCGATCGACGAATTGCGCACCGTCTACTTTTCCCAGGCTGCTTCCTACCTATCGGATCGGATAAGCAAGGGGCAGGAATTCGAGCTCGTTGCCAATCTGACTCCAGACTGGGCGCTTCGACTGGGGTATTCACGCACGGAGTCGACAAAAACCAATGTCCTGAACGAGGGAGTGCCTTGGTGGGCGGAACGCGTGGCTCTCTGGCAGAATCTCGACAAGATCTATACGACCCGCACGGGACGTCCGACGATCTACAATCAGCGTTATGTGAATGCCGCCGATGTGGTTCAAACCCGCAGTGTTGCAGATCGCATTGCGGACTCGGACAGGGAACTTGCCGAGATTCGGCTTTCGGAGGAGCAGGGCTATGGAAACCGAAAGCACAAGTTCAATGCGTGGACACGCTACCGCTTCGCCCACGGTCGTTTGAACGGACTTACCGTTGGCGGTGGTGTCCGCTATCAGAGCAGGAACATTGCTGGCGTTGATTTGCTCAACAACACACCTCTCTACGGCAATGACCGCCTGCTTTTTGACGCGATGCTCCAGTACCGCACCCGGGGACTTTTTGGGAAGTTTGCTCAGGATACCACAGTAACCTGGCAGATCAACGTCCAGAATCTTCTGGATGATCGGACGATCTACATCACCAAGGCGGCTTTGGATGATATCACCCGCACGCGCTACATCCGGCGCGGCTTTCGTGAGGATCCGCGCACTATTGCGATGACGATGCGAATGGATTTCTGAATATAGATCCATCGATGATTGCCGGTGAATTGGGTCTTGGATGCTTGTCGCTCAAACCTCGAGGCATCGTGTTTGTGCGTTGCTGACGACGGGCCGATGGTCCTGGGTTGGGAGCCTTGAGCCTCTTTCGGGCTTGGCGCCGACGGATTGCCGTTTCTCATGGCTGACGTCCATGGAACTCATTCGAAAGCTCTTTGACTTCATTCTCCACATTGACGGGCACCTGCGCGAGATCGTCGCCAATTACGGCGTGTGGACCTATGCGGTGCTTTTCCTGATCGTATTTGCGGAAACCGGGCTTGTGGTGACGCCTTTTCTGCCGGGGGATTCGCTGCTGTTTGCGGCCGGTGCCCTCTGTGCGCCCGCCGAGAGCCAGTTGAATGTGCACCTCATCGCACTGGCGCTGTTTGTTGCGGCCGTGCTCGGGGACACGGTGAACTACTGGGTTGGCTCCAGGCTGGGACCGGCCGTTTTCAAGAGAGAGGATTCCTTTCTGCTCCGGAGGAAGCATCTCGACCGCGCCCATGAATTCTTTCTTCGCTACGGCGGACGTGCCATCGTGCTCGCCCGCTTTGTTCCCATCGTGCGCACGTTTGTTCCCTTTGTGGCGGGTGTGGGTCGCATGCCTTACGGAAGGTTCATTGCGTACAATGTCGTTGGTGGATTCGTGTGGGTCTACTTTTTCACCTACACAGGATTTTTCTTCGGCACGCACCCCCTGGTGCAGCGCAATTTCAAGCTCGTGATCCTCGCAATCATCGTCCTTTCGGTGCTTCCAATCGTCGTCGAATTCTGGCGTTCATGGCGGGCGCGCTCCACCTGCGCGAAGGATGCCGCACCCAGGTAGTCACCCCGTCCTTCGATAGCAGATCCTGAGGGCCGGCCGGTGCGGATAGGCTGGCAAACTGCGTAGTCCTTCCCATCCGCGACGGAATCCGATGCGCAGTCTCCGCGTATCCATGGGATTGATACTACCCGGAAGCGACCGGCTAAGTAGTCACCGCCAGGCAAACCTTCAGTGCCGATCCAAGGTTTCCCAAGTGCAAGTTAGCCAACGACTAATCGACGCGAACAGCATGGGTACAATTCCGAATCCCGGATAGCGGCTGAGGAGGTTCCCCCATGTCGGCTCGTGAGGCGACCGGGTACCCTAGGGTCATGCTCCCATTCGGGTCACTCATGGCACGCCTTCGTTTCGCTCCGTTTGCGATCCTGATGCTTTGCCTGATGGGGCCCACGGCGGGCCGTGCGGTCTCGGTCATTCCGCCGGAATTTGCGGATCTGGTGGCCGAAGCGACACAGATTGTGCGGGTGCGCGTCACCGAGATTTCGGTGCGCTGGGACCCGTCCGAACAAGGTCCCGTGATTCACACGTACGTGCGTGCAGAGACCCTTGCCACGCTCAAGGGTACGAGTCAGTCAACCATCGAGGTTCGCCTGCTGGGGGGGCAGGTTGGAGAGGTTTCGATGCAGGTGGCCGACATGCCGGAATTTGAAGTTGGCCGGACCTACATTCTTTTCCTGGCGGGCAACCACCGTACGTTTTGTCCGCTGGTGGGAGTGATGCACGGCAGCTATCCTTTGGTCGTGGACACAACGACGGGGATGGAGCGTGTGGCACGCAGCAATCTTCAACCGCTTTCCTCGGTCGATGACGTTGCGCTTCCGCTTCTTCAGTCGGGTCACCCGGCGTTTCGCATGAATTCCGCCAAGGGACTCCTGGCGGACGAGTTTGAAGCCGCGATCAAGGGCGAACTGTCACGTGCGAGCACGAATTGAGCGCATGAACCGCCTGTCAACATTCCTGGCGGTTGCGGTGGCGTTGAAGGGGCTTCTGGTCCCGGCCCATGCGTATGTCATGGATTCCCGCCGATGGGACTCCGGTGCGATCACGATGCACCTCAGTCTGGACACCGCGCCACTGCCCCGGCCCCTGGCGGACGGCTCCACGAGTTGGGGGCAGGTTGCGCAGCGGGCTTTGAGCGAGTGGAATGCGGTGATTTCGCGGTCCCAGTTTGTTGCGGTGCCCAGTTCGACCGCACCGGTGGGCAGGCAGAACGGCGTGAACAATGTGTTCTTCAGTCCGACCGTTTACGGCGAAGCCTGGGGCAACGGTGTGGTTGGTCTCACGATCACTGTCATGCAAGGCTCGGGGACGATGCGGCGCGCCGAGAGTGATGTCCTCTTCAACAGCAATGCACCGATGGATTCCTACCGCGGGCCACTCGGTTCGGCTGGGCCCTGGTATGATTTCAAGCGGCTGGCTCTGCATGAGTTCGGTCACGTGCTCGGTCTCGGTCATCCCGATGACTCGGGTCAGAACAAGGTGTCGGTGATGAATAGCGCCATCAGTGACACTGACCGGCTGACCGATGACGACATCGAAGGCGCTCAGTCGGGATACGGCGTTCCAGCGGGATTCGCCACCGGATTTGCGCCTTCAGTCGTCAGCGTGAACGGCGGGCAGTCTGCGGTTGCCGGTTCGAGAACGACCCTTTCGGTGGTTGCCAAGGGCACGGGACCGTTCACGTACCAATGGAAAAAGGACGGATTGCTTCTCGCAGAGGCAATCGGACCGAGCCTCGTGCTTGAACCCGTGAATGCCGCAGATGCCGGTACCTACACCGTCACGGTCAGCAATGCGCTTGGAAGTGTCTCCACTTTGGTTGGCCAACTGAGTGTCGTCACGCCGCCGCCGTCGCGGCTCGTCAACCTGTCGGTGCGCACGATGCAGGCGGCGAATCAGACCCTGGTGGTCGGGCTGACTGCGGCGGGCAAACCGGTCCCCGTGCTTCTGCGTGCGATCGGTCCGACATTGGCGGCGTTTGGCGTTGCGGACGCCATGCCGGATCCGTCGCTTGCAGTGTTCGCCGCATCGAAGAAGATTGATGCCAACGACAACTGGGGAGGTTCTACCGCGCTAAGTCAGGCCTTCCTGTCCGCGGGTGCGTTTGCGCTTCAGCCCACGAGCCTTGATGCGGCGCTGGTCCGTTCGATCGAAGGCGGCAACACGGTGCAGGTATCGACTGCGACCGGCGGGGTAGTTTTGGTGGAAGCGTATGAACTGTCAGCGCCCGCCGATTCGGGGCTCGTCAATCTCTCCGCCCGCACGCGCGTTGGCGCGGGGGCTGATGCCTTGGTGGCAGGTTTCACGATCGCGGGCGGGTCGAGCAAGACTGTGCTCATCCGCGGCATCGGACCTGGACTGGCAAACTATGGCGTGAGCGGTGTGCTGGTTGATCCGAAGCTCGAACTCTTTTCAGGCAGCGCAAGCATGGGAGAAAATGACTCGTGGGATGCCTCGCTGGCTCCGGTTTTTTCCAAGGTGGGAGCCTTTGCCCTTTCGCCCGGCAGCAAAGATGCCGCGATCGTTGTCACACTGGCACCGGGCAGTTACACGGTGCAGTTGACCGGGAGCGATGGCGGCACGGGCGAGGGCATGATCGAAGTCTACGCGGTCGACCAGCTTTGACGCCGCCGGATTGCTGTCCGGGGACGCTGTGCTCGAGCGGGGTTTGACAGCGTGCGGACTTTCGGCACTCCGGTGCGATTCAGGGCACCTCGTAGAGTTCAACGAGAGCGATGCCGGGCGTGCCATCCACGGAGCTGACGTGGAGCGTGTAGCCACCGGGATCGAGGGTCACGAGCAGTGCGCTGTCGGCGCTTCCCTCCGCGAGTGCGAAGGCGCCGGAGCGGGAGGTTTCGGCGCGCAGGGCATCGGCATTGATCGCGGTATTCCAGCGTGTATTTGAAAAAAGGATACTGGATCCTCGATACAGACTGATGGAGGGCTGGGGCAGGTATCCCGTCACATTGTAGGCGGCGAGTCCCGGTCCCACGGCGCGTATCAGGAGCGTCCGCGGCGAACCCGGTGCGAGCGTGATTCCCGGGATGAGGATGTTGCCACCTGCGCCCACGCGTGCCCGGATCGATGCGTTGGTGAGCCGGGAGGAAGGGGCGTTTCCGCCACCCCCGGAGGAGAGATCCGCGTCGTAGACCTCGATCAATCCGATTCCGGAATCTCCGGATGCGGAAGTGGCATGCGCCGTGTATCCGCCTGGTGGCAGGGTGATGAGGAGGCCGGAGTCAGCACTTCCTTCGGCGAGGGGAAATGCTCCGACGGATGCAGCTGTGCTGCGAAGTTCCGCGGAATTTGCAGACGTGCCCCAGACCACATTGCCTGCAAGTTGTGATCCACCGTTCCAGAGAGTGAGAGCGGGCCGGGCGAGAATGCCGGCCACCCCGTAGGGTTCGAGTCCCGGTCCGACGGCGCGAAGCAGGATGCGCTTGTCGGCGTTTCCAGTGATTGTGAAACCGGTGATCAGGATGTTTCCGCCGGAGGTCACTTCGCCGCGCGACGACAGGTTGATGACGCGCGCCTTGTCCGTTGTCGCCGCCAGGGAGACGATCCAGTCTGAAATCAATTGCTCTCCTGCAAGGTGACGTTCGTTGCTGCCGATGGGCGGCATGCGTTGAGAGCCTGACGCGGCCATTCGCAGCAGGAGCCCCGAGTGGGTGGCGTCCCCCGGAACGAGGACCCGGTTGGCGGGATCAGCCCCAGGATTTGCGAGCGGGCCGTTGATGATGCCTGAACTCGAAAGCGGCGTGTCGGCACGGGCATCCCACGAGCCGAGAGCGGGACCACCCGGTTGGTGACACTGGGAGCAATTCGCATCCAGATAGGAGCGCGCCCGCAGTTCGATGGGTTTGGAAACGTCTTCGGGCGACGCCAGCGCTGGCAAGGTTTGGAGGTCTCCTGTCGGAGCCTTGTCCGCCGCAAAATATCCCGCCTGCGTGAGTGCAGCGAGGATGTTGGCGTCTCCGCCAGGAAAGGCGTGGTCGTGGTTGAGCTGTCGGGTGGTGAAACTCAGTGCGAGCCCGCCCGCGCTCGTGTGGCAGCGCATGCATTCCGCGCGGCTTGGAAAACGCCAGGTTTGTGTGCGATCCACGCCGTTTTCGCGGATGACAAAATCCTGGGATGCGCCTTCCTCGGGCACGAGGGTGGCTTCGGTCTGGGCCTCATTCCAACGGTAGGTGATGCCGTAGGCACTCGACGCTGTTTTCACCAGGAAACGGGTCTCCACGCGTCGGGCGGAGGTGGGATCGCCGCGTGTGCGTTCCAGGTCGAAGTGCTTGATCCAGACGGCACCGGTGGGCAGGGACCAGTTACCTGTCGCGGAAAACCCAAAGTTTGCAGAGGGCTCCTTCAGGGCGAACCATCGCTGTTTCAGCGCATGATCCGACCAGAATGAGGCGAGGGGCGTATAAGGCACCACGCCGGCGGCTGGCGTGAGCGTGGCTGTTGGCGAAAAGGCCCCTGTGGCGCTGAGCGTCGGCGGCAGGGGCGGACTGCCGGGAGCTGGCGAGCCTGTGATTCGCCTGATAGCACCGTCGAACAGATTGGCGACAAGGATGTCGCCTGTTGCCGGGTCGAGTCCGAAGGTGCTGATTCCGCCGTGCGTCGTGAGCAATGATACGCGGTCGGCGCTCACCGGTTTGGTTCCGTCCGGGCGGAGTGCCCAAAGGCGGCCGCTCGAGTAGTCGGCGAACAGGTACCTGCCGTAAAGCGAAGGCACTCTTGACCCGCGATAGACGAAGCCCCCGGTGACAGAGCCCCCCTGGGAGCGCGGGTAGTCCCAGACGGGTTCATCGAAAGTGACCCCAGCCGGTGGGTTGCTGCGCGGGCCGGCGATGAAACCCTCGCGGTAGTTCCAGCCGTAGTTGCCCCCGCGTCTTATGATATTGATCTCTTCGCGTGCACCCTGGCCGACGTCGGCGCACCAGAGCGTGCCTGTGGCGGAGTCGAAGGCCATGCGCCAGGGATTTCGGAGGCCGACCGCCCAGAATTCCGTGCGGACGGTGGCGGGATTGACAGCGGATCCATTGAAGGTGGTTGGGCCGACAAACGGATTGTCGGCTGGGACCGTGTAGGAACCGGCATGCACGGAAGCATGTGCATTGGGCTCGAGCGAGCCCGGCTTCCGGTCGACGTCGATGCGAAGGATGCCGGCGAAGAAGTCGCGGGTGATGAGCTGACTGTTCTGGTAGGCGTCATCGCCGCCGCCTTCATCGCCCAGCGACAGGTAGAGATAGCCGTCGGGCCCGAACAGCAGTTCTCCGCCGTTGTGGTTGCTGGCCTGGTCACGTTGGGAAATCAGTGGAAACTCTGAGTCCGGATTGCCGGAGTTTGGATCGATGGCCGACACGGAGAAGCGTGCGAGACGATCATGCATTCCCGCGCCCGCCGCAGTGGTTGCCTGGGTGGTGTACCAGACGTAGAAATAGCCGTTGGTTGCGTATTGGGGATGGAAGGCCAGGGCCAGGAGCCCCCGCTCGTCGCTGTTGCCGGTGGAAGCCGTGGTGCGACCTGTCAGGTCAAGAAAGAGCTGGCGGGTGGGCGAGGAAGCCGTGACATCGGGAATGACCCAGATCCGCCCCTGTTTTTCGACGACAAACAGACGGCGGGTATCTCCGGGTGGGGAAACGAGGGCGACGGGCTGGGTGAAGGTCAGCGACGAATAGACGCGCTCCAGCCCATATTCGGTTGGGGGAAGGTCTGGAGGCAGTGCAAGCGTGCTTGCATTGGAACGGAGCAGAGGCTGCGCGGAAGTTGAGGGGAGCGCCGCGAGAAGAAACAGTGCCAGTCGGAAAAAGCCTCGATGCATGCCCATACGTACCAAAAGTACGCGCTGCGCGCCAGAGGTTCCCTGTGGCGGACGATCAAATCGCGAGGAAACAAAAAAGCCGGGTGACGGACGCACCCGGCTGAGCAGAGAACCAAAGGGTTTGGATCAGGCGACGGAGCTGGTGCGACTGCGGCGGAGACGGTGCCAGAACATTCCAAGAATCGAAAAGCCCAGGAGCAGTGCCGTCGAACCGCTTTCCGCGGCCTTCACGATGCATTCGGTGTCGATTTCCAGCTGGGCGATCTTGAGGTAGAAGTCACCGCAGACACCATTCTTTGTCGTGCTTTTGACCTTGTAGTTGAGGATGCCTGATTGGAGTGACGTGAGGAAGGTGAGATCGGATGAATTGGTGATGCTCCACTCCTGGTAATAGTAATCGTAGTTCAATGGAGCATCGGTATGGTTGCCATCCACTTCTTGATTCTTCACAGTCACCATCTTGTCTGCGCCAAGCCAGACCGTGGCGTATTCGGCGCCTGAATCGCCGTTGTCATCGGCAAAGGCAAATGTCACGCGTGCCGCGGTAATTTTCATCGTCAAAGGGTCGAACCCTTTTTCGAGGAGATTGAAATCCGAGAGGTAGGTCTCTCCGGCAGACAGAAACTCGATGGGACCGTTGCCCGTGTCGGGATCCCGGTCGTAGATGCTATATTTGATTGCAGGCCCTTGAATCGGACCGGCAATCAGGCTGGTTACGCCCAAACCAAGGAGAAGGCCGAGTGCGGCAACGGCGCGTGGAGGCAGATTCATACAGGAAGTCCGTTACTTCAGCGTAACGTGAACCAACCTGCTCAACTTTCTTTAATAAATTTTTACGATTACATAAAGTGTTTTAAATCAATTGATAGAGAAACCCGTAGAAAACGATTCGTAGTTTCCCCTAAAGTACCGTTTGAATCGTTTCTGTAAGAATTGACGACGCTTTTCTGGCAGTGGAGGGCTTGGGTGATTTACGTATTATGCTAATTTGCAATGGGATGCATATCAAGATTGCTGTCGGTGCGCATTACGGTCCTATAATCGGCTATCCATGAGCAGATTAATGAGCTTCTTGCCATTTCGCCGCGGGTATTGCGCGCGATCAGGGGTCCTGCTGACGCTCCTGCTGGTGACCCTACTGGCAGGCGCTGGATGCGGCCGCAGAGGCGGCGCAACGGATCCCGTCTTGGCACCCGCACCTGCACCACTTGCGGAGGGTTCGCCGATGCGGGTCGACATGGCTTATCCTGTCATGCTGGGGGTGGATGTCCTGGAGGCCGACGGCTTCGCAGCGGTGCGGGGCAAACGGGTTGGCCTGCTGACGCATCCCGCGGGGGTAAATCGCCGCGGCGAATCGACTGTCGAGGTGCTGGCCCGCTCACCCGGGGTAAAACTCACGGCACTGTTTGCGCCTGAACATGGGATTTATGGCACGGAAGCCGCCAGTACCCAGATCGACGATCTGACGGATAGGCGGACCGGATTGCCGGTCTATTCCCTTCATGGTCAGAACCGGCGTCCGACACCGGAACAATTGAAGGGGTTGGATGCCTTGCTCGTGGATCTTCAGGATATTGGCGTTCGGTCCTACACGTATGGCGTCACCATGAAATATGCGCTCGAGGCGTGTTTTCAGAACGGGGTGGAGTGCGTGGTGCTCGACCGGCCGAATCCGCTGGGAGGCATCAAGGTGGACGGACCGCTTTTGGATCCGGAGTGGCGGAGTGGAGTGGGTGCTTACCCGATCCCCTATGTGCATGGGCTGACGATGGGCGAACTGGCACGTTATGCGGTGGGCACACCGGGAGTTCTGGACGTTTCCGAGGAGGTTCGGGCAAGGGGCAGACTTACGGTTGTTCCGATGCGCGGGTGGCGGCGTGAGATGCGGTGGCCGGAAACCGGACTTAAGTTTGTTGCCACCTCACCGAACATTCCGGATTTCGACGCCGTTGTGGGCTACGCGATGTGCGGGCTGGGCTGTGAATACAGCGGATTCACGCACGGCATTGGAACGGCGCACCCGTTTCGCAGTCTGCTTTACAAGGACACCAGCGCCGTCCGGCTTGAAAATGAACTCAGGTCCTGGAACCTGCCAGGCCTTGCCTATCGTCTGATCCCAGTGAGTGAAATTGACGGCAAACCGATCACGCGCGTATGGGTTGATGTCCGGGATTGGGAGGCGTGGAATCCTACTGGGCTGAGTTTTCATTTGCTTCGGCTCGCCTGTCGCTACGATCCACCCAATCCCTTTGCGAAGCTGGGAGCGAAGGAGTCGCGGTCGTTCAACATCCATGTTGGCTCCACCGCCTGGTGGGATGCTCTCATTTTGCGCGGAGCCGACGTCGACGTGGAGGCATTCCTTCGCATCTGGAGGGAAAAGGCGGCGGCATTCCGGGAGGAATCCCGTGCGTTTTGGCTCTATCCGTAACCTGGCATCGTACGCCGATCGCGTTGCTGAATCGGGCGGGTGATGAGCTTTGGCGTTTGACCCAGACAACAGGCCCTCTGATCACGGAGGCGCGTCGATAGAACTGTGATCTTCCCATCATGTCCCGGCGACTATCCTCCTCGTGGATTCTACTGACAGGATCGATTGCCGTTGCCGGCCTCGTGGTCAAAGCCGAGTCGCCGGCGGTGCAATCGGTCGAGCGGCCGCAAACCAGATATTCGGCGCCGACACGACCCAAGGATATTCAGGTCCAATCTCCAGGCCCCGAGGCGCAACCCGTGCCGGCTGAGCTGCCGGCAGAGGCGGAGATTGGCAGGATTCCGGCGGTGTCCGAATCCCGGACTGTGCCCATGAGCCCAGTCCTACCTGCGGTTGAACCGCTTCCCTTGGCAACCTCCTGGCTTGAGGCGCAGGTTGCGCTGGCGCGGGCGGGGTTCTCCTCAGGACCGATTGACGGCGTGCCCGGACCGCAGACCCAGGCGGCCCTCAAAGCGTATCAGGAAAGGGAATCCATTCCCATCACCGGTGCGCTCGATGCGGTGACACGCGAGCATCTTGTGCTGGACTCACCCGCATTGACCGAGGTGACGGTTACGGATGCTGACCTCGCGAGTCTGCAGCCGCTGAGTCCGACGTGGCTCGGAAAGTCGCGACAGACTCGACTCGATTTTTCCACGATCCTTGAACTCGTCGCCGAACGCTCGCGCGCAAGTCACAAGCTCCTGCGCCGCTTGAATCCCGGGATCGACTGGGAACGGGTGCCTGCGGGCACGGTGGTCAAGGTGCCCTCGGTGTCGAGGGTCACGGTGCAGGGCCCGGTTTCGGAACTTCATATTCATCTGGCATCGCGCACGCTCACGGCGCGTGATGCCGATCGACGCGTTGTGGCGCATTTTCCTGTCAGCATTGGACGTGAAGTGGCGAAGCGACCGGTGGGTTTGCTGCAGGTGACGGTGGTCATCCCCAATCCCGACTACACGTTTGACCCCGCTGTTTTTGTCGAGTCGGAAGAGGGCCGGGAACTCGGCCGCAGGCTTGTTCTCCCGCCCGGGCCGAACAATCCTGTGGGAGTCGCCTGGATCGGACTCAACCGTCCCGGTTACGGTATTCATGGGACGCCCACTCCGGAGCACGTTGGGCGCACGGAATCACATGGCTGCTTCCGGTTGGCCAACTGGGATGCGGAAACGCTACTGCGTCTCGCGCGGGTGGGGATGCCCGTGATGGTCGAGCCTTGAGCCGCGCCTAATGGTAGCGGCGCTTGGGGATGCGCAATGCCCAGGCGGGGATCGTCAGCCAGTCTTCCTTGTCCCCGGTGTACGGCGCATGGGCGATCCGCATCAGCGTGCACAGGCAGATGCTGTCGAAGGCCGCCTGTTTGAGCGACGCGAGCACGGGGGAGTCTCGCAGGGCCTGCGTGATGTGGATCGGGTAGTACTTCGTGTCGAGGTCCGACTTCTGAAGCTGTCCCACGATTTCCTGGATCACCTCGAGGCATTCGTGCGGAACCGGACAGAAGGTTTTGACGACGCCATTCGTATCGTGGAAGTGCCACCCGTCGGTGATGAGATAGCCGCAGGCAAAAGGGATCGGAGCCCAGGAGGTACCCAGCAGGTCGGCCGTTGCCTGCGCCTGTTTCTGATTGGCGAACAAGGCGAGGGCGGGGTGATAGGGCGACGCCGGAAGGGAGACCGATACCACCTTGTCGGCCCCGACGGCCGGGTCCGACGCCGATGAAGACGATCGACTCGCAGAAGGGCGCAACGATTTGAGAAATGAACTTGGACTTTTTGCCACAGGAGGAAGAGCGGGACGGCTACGGATCTGGCGAAAGCCGTCATGTGGAATAACGGCTTCCTGATCAGCCGCGGGAGTAAAAACGCGTAGTCTGTGGGAAGAACCCTAGGCGGGCTGGTGTTTACTCCCGCCTGTCATGCGGGTTGCGATCGCCGGTTCCGGCGCCAACTGCAGATGTTGGGAGATTCGCACGGGACTTCGGTCACTTCTTCACAAAGAGGATGCAAATGGGTGCGGGC
This sequence comes from Opitutaceae bacterium, assembly GCA_017994935.1. GTDB lineage: Bacteria > Verrucomicrobiota > Verrucomicrobiia > Opitutales > Opitutaceae > UBA6669. Next base: position 60,922 of record JAGOJU010000011.1, on the reverse strand, counting down.
ACATTGATCACACCCTTGGTCTGAAAGGTCAGTTTACCCGTTTTGGAATCCAGTTTGTGAACGGAGACCGTATTGGAATCCTGGCCGGCGGCGAGCAGCCATCCAGCGCCGGGAGAAAGATTGATGTTTCTTGGGAACGCCCCTCGCACCGGTTGGATTTGCACCGGCTTGAGCGCCGAGGTCGCCGGATCAGCGTGGAAAACCGTCACCGTGTCATTTCCGCGATTCGAGGCGTAAACGAATCTCCCGTTTGGATGCACGAGGATTTCGGCGGCGGCGTTCATTTCCTCTGCGGATTTTGCTTCCTCGCTCAAGGTCGGCACTGTGGCGATCCTGTTGGCGATGCCGTTGGCGGCGTCCCATGCAAAGGTGGTCACGGTCAGGGACAACTCCTCCAGAAGGTAGATGAATCGACCATCAGGAGAGAAGCGCAGGTGGCGCGGGCCGGAGCCCGGAAGCGAGGTGGCAAATCCGTGTGGCTCGATGGCCGGCTTCTCCTGATCGACGCGATAGATCACTATCCGATCCAGCCCGAGGTCCGGCACGAGTGCGAAGCGGCCGTCTGGCGAAAACCCGCACCAGTGTGGATGGGGCGTATCCTGGCGTTTCGCGACGACACGCGATCCCCCTGAGTGCTCTATCAAATGGGCGGATCCTGGCGTTCCTTCCCGATCCAAAGGAAAGAGTGCAACAGAGCCGCCACCATACTGTGCGGTGAGCAGAAACCGGCCGGAGGGATGCACCGCGATGTGGGCGGAAGCTCCGTCGCCGATGGGTGAGCTGGCCAAAAGCGAGAGCGAGCCGGTGGGATCGATCCGATAGGCCGCCACCACCGGAACCTTGTCCAAGGTCGCCACGGCATAGAGAATGCCACCGCGGGGATGCAGAGCCAGGAAGCCGGGATTCGACGCTGCCGCTACCTTGATGGCGGGACTGAGTTTGCCGGAAACCGTCTCAAATTCCGAGCGGTAGATGCCATCTGCGCCAGGGCCTCCGGTCCCGAAGAAAACGTGCCGGGACTCGGCGTTGCACGCAACTGGGGTGATCAATGCGACGAGGAGAAAGGCCAGATGAAAGCCAACGTGAAAGGGGCGGGATGTGGGGAAAGGGTGCATCGCCGGGCATATTGGCGCAACGTCACCTCCAAACCAAGCCGTAACCCGTCGTCGCCGCAGAACGGGTGCACCACTCCGCATGCGATGGGGGAGGGGATGTACCTCCTGATCGTGGCGCGCTTCGTCAAATAGGACAGTTGCCGATTGCCAGGCGCGTTGCGAGGTGCGAGGGTTATTCGAAGCGATGAGCGGCTCGCGAAAAAAGTCACCCTTTATTGGCGTCACCGCCGCGGCGAGCGCCGCCGAGGACAAGCGACGCGCGAACAAAAAGCTGCGGCGAGTTGCGAGGGTACGGGTTCAGATGAACCCCGATGAAGTGCTGCCGGCGAAGCTGAAGGAAGTCTCGGACATCTGGACGACGGCGAAGGAAGGGAAGATCCGGATTTCCTCGGGGGATCGCGCGCGAATGCGAAAGTAGCCTGGGCACTAAAGCTAATTCAAGCAGTTGGCTTCAGTGCGATTGAATGCGGACTGGTGATGAGCGGTAGAGGGGGCTTGATCAACTGCAATTCAGAACGATGTCCGGCATTAGCGGTTCAACAGCGAAAAGGCGGTCAACTTATTCCACCGCGCAGGGGAAGAGTGAGGCATTTCCAAGGTTGACGGAGCAGAGCGCGTTTGGCTTGGTTGAACCTTTCCAGCCTTTCCACGTCTCTTCACGCATACATGACACGGGTCCAAACTCTCGCCTTATCTGCCAGCCTGCCATTTCTGGGCACGCAGGTATTTGCCGCGGGCGAATCCCACGGCGTCGTGCCCGCGGCGGATGCGCTGTTTCAAATCGGGCCGCTGCCGGTGACGAACAGCATGGTGACGAGTTGGGTGGTTGCTGCGGCGCTGATCATCGTGATCCGCATCGCGGTGGGCCGGCCAAAGCTTGTGCCATCGCGGGGTCAGTCCATGGTGGAGAGTCTGGTTGAAGGGGTGATGGATCTCACGTCACCGATCGTGGGAAGCAAAGTGGCCCGAGCGACATTCCCGCTGCTGGTCGGATTGTTCATCTACATTCTGATCCAGAATTGGAGCGGACTGTTCCCTGGGGTTGGAACGGTCAAGATCTTTGATCAGGAGGAGAACGTCTGGCGTGACTTTGTTCGCCCGGGCAATGCCGACATGAACAGCACGATTGCATTGTCGCTGGTGTCGTTCATCGCGTGGATCTACTTCGTCTTCCGCTATGCGGGGCCAAAGGTGATCATCCATGACATCTTCGGCAACAAGGCGAACAAGAATGAGATTCCTGCGGTCATCTACTATTTCCTGTTCCTGATATTCTTTGCAGTCGGCATCATTGAATTGATCTCCATCGCCTTCCGGCCGGTTTCGCTTTCCTTCCGGCTTTTCGGAAACGTCTACGGGGGCGAGAACCTCATTCATGCGATGACGGGTATCCTGAAATGGGGGCTTCCGATTCCGTTCTACTTCCTCGAAATCCTCATCGGCTTTGTCCAGGCCCTGGTGTTCACCCTGCTTGTGAGCGTGTACATCGGGCTGATCTGCAATCATGGCGATGGTCATGAGGAAAACCACGGTGCTGCAGGGCATGGGTCGGACAAGATCGCGGGATCTCACCACTGATTTTTCCCTTTTCCTCCGGGAGCGTGCCCAAGTTGCGCGCACGGCGGACAACACAACCAACCAACCTCCACAAAACATGATCACCACACTCCTCGCCGAAATCTCCGGCAGCATTCAGGGTGCGCTGGGCTGTCTCGGCGCCGCCCTTGGCGTAGGCATCGTCGGCACCAAGGCCGTTGAAGCCGTCGGCCGCAATCCCGGTGCCTCCGGCAAGATCCTCGTCCAGGCCATCATCGGCATGGCCCTCGCTGAAGCGGTCGCGTTCTACGCGCTGTTCCTCGGCAAGTAATCCGTGACAACCTTCACCGCGCGAGGCGACTGATGCCCCGCGCGGCCTCTTTTTCCAGCCATGCTCTCCTCGATGCTCTTCATCGCCGCTGTTGAAGCCGCGGGCCACGCCCATGGTGCGCCCTCCGGCATCACCAAGATTGTCCAGGACTTCGGCATCGACCTGCCCTTCATTCTGGCGCAGTCCGTCAACTTCATCATCGTTGCCGCGTTGCTGTGGTACTTTGCGTTCAAGCCCGTGATGGCCACGATCGAGGAGCGCAAGGCGAAGATCGCCGACGGGCTCAAGTTCGCGGATGACGCGAAGGCCCAGCTTGCCAACGCCCGGCAGGAGAATGCCGCGCTCCTCAAGACCGCGCAGATCGAGGCCGCCCGCATCATCGAGGAGGCGCGCAAGACCGCCAAGGAACTCTCCGAGCGCGAAACCGCCGCCGCGACCGATCGCGCCAATGGCATCATCACAAAGGCCCAGCAGGCCATCGATCTCGAGCACAGGAAGATGCTTGAGCAGGCCCGCGGCGAAATCGCCCGCCTCGTCATTGCGACGACCCAGCGTGTGCTCACCAAGGAACTGACCGATGCCGAGCGCAGCCGCTACAACGATGCGGCCGCTCGCGAGCTGAGCAGCATCTGAGACGGCGCACAGCCCGCCTTCCGAAGCATTCCTCTTTCGAATCAATGGCCGCCCAACATAAGCAAGTCCAGCAGCTCGCACGCCAGCTCTTCGCCATGAGTCTCGCCGAAGGATCCCTTTCGGCAGAGCGCGTGGCTGGCGTGCTTGAGTACCTGGAAAAGCATCCCCCCGCACAGCCGATGGCGGTCCTCCTGGCCTACCGGCGCCTTGTCGCCGTTGAATTTGCCAAGGGGCGCGCGGTGGTGGAGCACGCGGGTCCGCTCGGCCAGGGTGTGCTGGCGTCGATTGAATCCGCCATGGCCCGCCGCTACGGACGCCCGATCCTTGCTGTTGCCAAGGATTCCCCCGGCTTGCTTGCCGGTGTGCGGGTGCGAGTGGGCGATGATGTGTACGAATCCTCGGTGGCCAGCCAGCTGGCCGGTCTCTCCGTCTAGTTTTTTCCCTTTTCAAAAGCAGTCCAACCTTACCGCCGCATGAGCACGGTCCTCGAACAAATCGAACAGCAGATCGCCAGACTTTCCAGCAAGGCGGTCCGCAAAAACACCGGTGTCATCCGCACCGTCGCCGATGGCGTTGCCAAGATCGACGGCCTGTCCGACGTCGTGTACAACGAAATGGTGCAGTTTCCAGGCGGTGCCATCGGCATCGCTCTCAATCTCGAGCAGGATGAGGTCGGCTGCGTCGTCCTTGGCGACATCTCGCGGCTGAAGGAAGGCGACGAGGTCCAGACGACCGGCAAGCTTCTCTCGATTCCCGTGGGCAGGGGCCTGCTTGGCCGTGTGGTGGACGCGCTCGGCAATCCTGTCGACGGAAAGGGTCCGATCGCATCCAGCGAGACCTATCCGGTCGAAAAGATCGCCCCTGGCATCATCGTCCGCAAATCGGTCTCCCAGCCGCTCTTCACAGGCATCATGGCGATCGACTCCATGATTCCCATCGGCCGCGGTCAGCGTGAGCTGATCATCGGCGACCGCGGTACTGGCAAGACGACCATCGCAATCGACACCATCATCAACCAGGCGAAGATCAACAAGGTCGGGCTCGCGAGTGGTGACAAGAATTTCCGCCCCGTCTACTCGATCTACGTCGCGATCGGGCAGAAGAATTCCAACATCGTGCGCACCATCGGTGCGCTTGAGGCCGCGGGCGCGCTGGAATTCACTGTCATTGTCGCGGCTCCCGCTGCCGACAATCCCGCCAACCAGTACCTTGCGCCGTACTCCGGCGCAGCCGTGGGCGAGTGGTTCATGGAAAACGGCATGGATGCGCTCATCGTCTATGACGACCTGTCCAAGCATGCCGTCGCCTACCGCCAGATTTCGCTCATCCTGAAGCGCCCCTCAGGCCGCGAAGCCTATCCGGGTGACGTTTTCTATCTCCACTCGCGTCTGCTCGAGCGCGCCGCGCGTCTCGATGGCAAAGGCTCACTCACGGCGCTGCCGATCATCGAAACCCTTGCGGGCGACGTCTCGGCCTACATTCCTACGAACGTCATTTCGATCACGGACGGACAGATCTTCCTTGAGACGGATCTGTTCAACCAGGGCATCCGCCCGGCTGTTTCCGTTGGACTTTCCGTTTCCCGCGTCGGTTCGTCCGCGCAGATCAAGGCGACGAAACAGGTCGGCGGCAAATTGAAGGGTGAACTCGCGCAGTTCCGCGAACTCGCCGCGTTTGCGCAGTTCGGTTCCGACCTCGATGCGAAGACGAAGGGTCAGCTCGATCGCGGAGCGCGCATCGTTGAGCTCTTCAAGCAGCCGGCCTTCAGCCCCGTGCCCATTGAGCAGCAGGTCGTCACGCTTTGGGCGATGCAGAAGGGTTACTACGATGACCTCGACATCAAGAAGGTCACCGCCGCCGCTGTTTCACTGCGCGACTTCATCAGCACCCGCAAGGACGCGCTGCTCACGGAGATTCGCACCAAGGCCGCCCTCGACAAGGATCTCGAAGCCAAGATCAAAACGGCTGTGGACGAATGGAAGTCATCGTTCGCCGCCTGAGGCATGGTTTCGGCTCCTTCAAGCTCCAGCCGCTAGGTCCCTTCTGACATGCCCTCAACCCGCGACATCCGGCGCCGCATCAAGTCGGTCAAGAACACCCGCCAAATCACCCGGGCGATGGAACTGGTGGCGGCGTCCAAGATGAAAAAGGCGCAGCATGCCGCTCTCGCCGGGCGTCCCTATGCGCAGTTGATGGCGACCATGCTCGCGGCGCTCGCACCCCGCGTGGACGAGTCGCAGCATGCCTTTCTCGCCAGGCGGGAGGTGAAAACCCGGGGCATTCTGCTCATCTCGACTGACAAGGGCCTCTGCGGTCCGCTCAATTCAAACCTTTTCAAGCTGGTCACGGAGATCAGGACGCCGGCCAAGTTCGTTGCCGTCGGAAGGAAGGGCATGCAGTTTCTGGCGCGGACCAGGCGCGACCTTCTTGCGGACTTCTCGATCAGCGATCGAGCCTCGTTTGTCGAGGTGCGCCCTGTGGCCGAGTACATGGTGAAACTTTTCCTCGAGGGCACCATCGACACCGTCGAGGTCATTTACGCCCGTTTCAAGAACACGCTGGTCCAGGAACCGATGGTACGTCCGGTGCTGCCGCTGAGCAACCTGCGCCAGTTCATCGAGGCCCTGCAGCAGCATGCCGGTGTGGTGGCGAACGAGTTCGCCGACACGCGCGACATGCTCTTCGAGCCCAGTCCGCAGGCGGTCCTCGAGGCGCTGCTGCCGTTCTACGTCAACCGCCACATTTACCAGCTCGTGCTCTCGGCCAAGGCCTCCGAGCAGAGTGCACGCATGGTGGCGATGAAGACCGCCAAGGACAATGCCAGCAAGCTTCTCGGGGACCTCACGCTCGAGTACAACAAGGCCCGCCAGGCGGCCATCACCCAGGAAATCCTCGAAATTGCCGCTGCGTCGTTCGCAGCCTGATCAATCCTTTTCCAATCACCTTCCATTAGCACTCTATGAATACCGGCAAGATCGTCCAAGTCATCGGCCCCGTGGTCGACGTCCAGTTCGCCGAAAACACCATTCCGCCAATCTATCAGGCGCTCACCATCGAGTTCGACGTATCCGGCCGGAAGGAAGTCCTGACGCTCGAGGTGCAGCAGCACCTTGGAGGAGGGCTTGCCCGCGCGATCGCGATGTCCTCCTCGGAAGGCCTGCGGCGCGGTATGGACGTTGTTGATACGGGTGCGCCGATCTCCGTCCCGGTGGGCAATGGCGTCCTTGGCCGCATCTTCGACGTCACGGGCAATCCGGTCGACGGCCGCGGCCCGGTTGCCTTCGAGAAGCGTTATCCGATCCATCGTCCGGCCCCGGCCCTGGCCGAGCAGGACACGAAGTCGCAGATCCTCGAAACCGGCATCAAGGTCATCGACCTGATCTGCCCCTTCATGAAGGGCGGCAAGGCGGGTGCGTTCGGCGGCGCAGGCGTCGGCAAGACCGTCGTCATCCTCGAGCTGATCAACAACATCGCCAAGGCCCACGGCGGCTATTCGGTGTTCGCGGGGGTCGGCGAGCGTTCACGCGAAGGCAATGACCTCTACCACGAGATGTCCGAGGCGGGAGTCATCGACCAGAAGGACCTGAGCAAATCGAAGGTCGCGCTCGTCTACGGCCAGATGAACGAGCCGCCGGGCGCGCGCATGCGCGTCGCCCTGTCTGCGCTGGCGATGACGGAGTACTTCCGCGACGAGAAGAACCAGGACGTGCTGCTCTTCATCGACAATATTTTCCGTTTCTCCCAGGCCGGTTCCGAAGTGTCCGCGCTGCTCGGCCGTTCACCGTCCGCCGTGGGCTACCAGCCGACGCTGTCGAACGAGATGGGACTTCTCCAGGAGCGTATCACCTCGACGAAGAAGGGTTCCATCACGTCGGTGCAGGCGGTGTATGTTCCCGCCGACGACCTCACCGATCCGGCACCCGCGAACACCTTTGCGCACCTCGACTCCACGATCGTGCTGGAGCGCTCCATCGCAGAACTCGGCATTTATCCGGCCGTCGATCCGCTCGCTTCGGTTTCCAAGGCCCTCGAGCCTTCCGTTGTCGGAGAGGAGCACTACAAGGTCGCCCGCGAGGTGCAGCGAATTCTCCAGCGTTACAAGGACCTCCAGGACATCATCGCCATTCTCGGTCTCGACGAGCTTTCGCCCGAGGACAAGGTCACGGTCTATCGTGCCCGCAAGCTGCAGCGTTTCCTTTCCCAGCCATTCGCGGTTGCGGAGGTCTTCACCGGCGCCCCGGGCAAATACGTTCCGGTCAAGGAAACGGTGCGAGGCTTCAAGATGATCCTCGACGGCCAGCTCGATGAGGTCGCGGAGGGCGACTTCTACATGAAGGGCGGCATCGACGAAGTGCTGGCTGCCGCCAAGAAATAGAACCGGTCCAGTTTCGTCACACGCCATGCCTCTCACCCTCGAAATCGTCACCCCGGAAGCGCGTGTCTATTCCGACACGGTCGAAACCGTGGTCATTCCGACCGTCGATGGGGAGATCGGCATCCTCCCGGGCCACATTCCACTCCTGACCCAGATTGAGGCGGGGGAATTGCGGGTGACGAAGAACGGAACAACCGAGTTCCTGGTGATCGGGCCTGGATTTGCAGAGGTGCAGGGGGACAGCGTGTCCGTACTTGCGGAGTGCGCCATCAACGAGGAGAAGATCGATGTCAATGCGGTCGAGGAAGCGCGCAAGCGTGCCGAGGCAGCCCTGAAGGAAAAGTACGACATGGATCCCGGTGAGATCGAACGCCTCGAGGGAGTGATCCGTTTTGCGGTCGCCCAGATAGCCACCAAGTCCAGGCGTCGCAATTGATTCATGTGGATTGAGTTGTAGCTGCGTGAATACGTCGTATTCCAGATCGTAATCCAAAACAGCTTGTGTGATCAGCCGGCATGACCCAGTGTTGCGGGCGAACACAGTCATCAAACCAAAATGAAATTCTTCAAATTACTTCTTCCCATTGTTGCGGCAGGTGCGGTTGCCCTGAGCGCCTATGCCGCCGATTCCGGCAAGCCCGCTGCGTCGGCCGCAAAAAACAAGAAAGCCGGCTGCTGCGTGAAGGCGGCCAAGAAGGGTGAGACCTGCACGCACGCCTGCTGCGTCGAGGCCGCCAAGGAACACAAGAATTGCGAAAAGTGCGGCGGCACCAACGCTCAGTAATTCTGATTACGCTGAAATCGCGAGGCCTTCTCCTCGCACGCAAGCCGCGGTCAATCCACCGCGGCTTTTTTGTGCCCTAGGCGACGGGTCCGGTGACAGTGGCAAAGGTGAGATTGGGAAATTGTTTTGCGGGCTCTGGTGACCTATTGCCTGCCCCCGTTTGACATCGCGGGGTGCCGGGCGACGTTGTGGGGCCATGAAAGAACGTCTGAACTACGCCGCGGTTGCACCGAAGGGCGTCGAGGCCCTTCGCGCGCTGGAAACGTATGTGCGACAGTCGGGCATCGACCATGCATTGCTGGAACTCGTCAAGACGCGAGCCTCACAGATCAATGGCTGCGCCTTCTGCCTCGACATGCACACCAAGGATGCCCGTGCGGCGGGGGAGAGTGAGCAGCGCCTCTACGGGTTGAGCGCCTGGCGCGAAGCGCCGTATTACAGCGCACGCGAACGCGCGGCCCTGGCCTGGACGGAGGCGGTGACGCTGATAAGCGAGAGCCATGCACCCGATGAGGTTTACGAGGAGGTGCGGCGACACTTTGGCGAGCAGGAACTCGTCAATCTGACCATGGCCATCGTCGCCATCAACAGCTGGAACCGACTCGCGGTTTCCTTCCGCAAGGAGGCCGGCACTTATCAGCCCCCGGCGAGGCACGCGCAAAGCGGGGCGTGACACGCGCCGCTCAATCGACATCAATCGCCCGGCCACCCTCCCGTTTGTCCAGGCTCCGGAACGCAAACATCGTCTCGCTCTCGACAATGCCTTCGGTCTTCAGCAGCGCGTCGGTGATGACCGACTCGATCTTGTCCACCGAGTCCGATCTGATGATCACCAGCAGGTCGAACCGCCCCGACACCGAGTACACCTCGGCGATGTCCGGGATTTCGAGCAGCTTCTCGGCGGTGCCCGTGACCTTCCGGTGATCGATCTTCAGCATGACGATGGCAGTGGGCATGACAATTCCATGAAACAATCACCCCACCAACGCAAGCCGGGTCCGACCTGTACCGCAGGCCTGTCTGTTTGCGCGTCCGCCGGGAGGTCGCACACGGTAGCAGGTGTTTGCTCTCTTTGGAGGCCGGAAAGATGAAACGGGAGGAACAACGCACCCGCGCGACAACCCTGCGTGAGCTCCATCACGGGGCGAGGATGCTCGTGCTTCCGAACGCCTGGGATTGTGTCAGTGCCCGCCTGTTTGAGAAGGCCGGCTTTCCGGCCATTGCAACAACAAGCGGCGGGATGGCGGCGGTCCTTGGTTATCCCGATGGGCAGCATGTCAGCGCCAGCGAAATGCTGATGCTGGTCGGGCGGATCGCGCAGACTGTCGCGGTGCCTGTGACAGCCGACCTTGAGGCGGGATATGGGAGCTCTGCGACGGAGATCGCGGGTGTGATGAAGCAGGCAATCGACGCTGGCGTGGCAGGTGTGAACCTTGAGGACGGACGGGGCGCAGGACGACCGCTTTCAGGCATTGCCGAACAATCCGGCATCATACGGGCCGTACGTGACGTTGCCGCAGCTGCCGGCCTTCCCCTTGTGATCAATGCCCGTGTGGATGTTTTTCTTCACGGAACGGGCAATCCCGAGGAACGTCTGGTGCAGGCCGTGGAACGAGCCCGCGCCTACTGTGAAGCGGGGGCCGACGTGATCTTTCCGATAGCGCTTCGCGATTCTGAAACGATCTCGCGGTTCGTCAGGAGCGTCGCATGTCCCGTGAACATCATGGCAGGACATGGTGCACCCTCGATTCCGGAACTGGAACGGATCGGAGTGCGGCGCGTGACGTTTGGCAGCGGCATGATGCGGGCCACGATGCCCGTTGCATGGAAGCTGGCGAAGGACATTCGCAGCCACGTCGAATCGGACCTGTTGGAACAGTCCGAGTTTTCCCACGCGGCAGTCAACGCGCTGTTCAGCCGGGGCTGAAATCGTTCCCGGCGACTCCGATCCCTTGCGCTATCGCGTCTCGGCAGCCCACTCGGCCGCGAGCCGCGCGGCAAAATCGCGGTCTCCAATGTAGAGCGGTGAGAAATCGAAGAGGCGATTGAAACGCTCGACCAGCGGGTGCGCGCGCAGAGCCTTCCGCTTCAGGGGAGAGCGTTTGAGATCGTCCGTGAACGTCTTCGTGAGTTTTGTCGCACCGCTCTCGTGCACCTCCCGCCGTTTGTCGTAATCCGAGGGCGCATGGCTGCCGACGGCAGCGATATAGAAGTGCGCAAGCTCATGGTAGATCGCCCGGAGCACGGAGTGTTTGCGATCAGCCAGGCGGTCGATGCGAAGCTGGATGATGGTGCCAACACTCGCGACGTAGGTGACGTCTGTGACAAAGTCCTTCGGGTCGGTCAGAATCTGCGGTGCCCCGGGGTCGTGCGTCGCCCACCATCGTTGCACCTCATTGCGAATCTCCTCCTCCAGGGTGTCGAAGATCACCCAGAAGAGAGCCCTCATCTCGTCGGAGGTCGGAAGATTTCGCGGTTCAGCCATTGCAAATGTTATCTTCGGCAAATGATGGAGAACTCTGAAGGGGGAATCGGTTGCAAGCCACTGTCCCAAGCGAGCCATGAGATGGCACTTGGCGCAAGCATGCGTGCCTAAGCTGAACTACCCAGGTTCGATCCGCCGCCGGGCCCTCTCACCCTGCTTCACGCATCCATGTCGAGGCCTGGCCTGGACGCCGCTCTTTGTTGGTTTTCATTGGGACGACACGCTCCTATTTCTCCGGCATGAACATCCTCTCGATCCAATCTCATGTCGCCTACGGACATGTCGGCAATGCGTCGGCGGTTTTCCCCATGCAACGCCTTGGACATGAGGTTTGGCCGGTTCATACGGTGCAATTTTCCAATCATACCGGATATGGCGCATGGAAGGGGCGTGTTTTTGACGGAGGCATGGTTGAGGAATGCGTCGAAGGAATTGAAATGCGGGGGGTGCTCGCTGACTGCGATGGCGTGCTTTCGGGATACATGGGCTCCGCCGACATAGGAGAGGCCATTTTGGGCTCGGTCGCGAAAGTGAAGGCCGCGAACCCGCGGGCGAAATATTGCTGTGATCCGGTGATCGGTGACGTGGGGCGCGGAGTCTTTGTGCGGCCGGGCATCCCCGAATTCATGAAGACCCGCGCCGTGCCGTTCGCGGATGTCATCACCCCGAACCACTGGGAACTCGACCACCTGTCAGGCTGCGAGACGCGGACACTTGCAGCGACGCGGCAGGCGATTGCGGCCGTGCATGCGCTCGGGCCGAAGGTGATCCTTGTCACCTCGCTGAACACCGAAGAGACGCCGAGGGAATGCATCGATCTCGTGGCCTCCGAAGGTCAACGGATGTTCCGTGTGCGCACGCCGCGATTGCCGCTGGCGGTGAATGGTGCGGGCGATGCGATAGCGGCGCTGTTTTTCGTTCACTGGCTGGAAGGAGGATCCGTTGCCGAAGCGCTCGGTCGCGCGAGCGCTTCGGTGTATGGCCTGCTCAAGCGAACCGCGGATGCCAGATCACGTGAGATCCTGACGGTCTCCGCGCAGGATGAGTTCGTGACGCCGTCCCATCGCTTCGAAGTCGAGGCCCTGTGATCGTTCTTCTCCTCCGAGGGAAAAGGGCACCGGTGCGTCTACGATGCAACGGTTGATGGGGGAGGGTGCTTGATCGCCGGTGAAACGTGGCCGGGGTCTGTTCGCAGATACCAGACAAGCGGAAGGATGGTCCCGGTGATGACAATCAGTGAAAGGATGACGGTCTGCGGCGATATGGCGCTGCTCCCGAGCGATGCGGAGGAAAAAATCCCGATTGCCCGGAGCGATACTGCTTCCGCGGTCGTGGCGATCATCAGCCATTTCCATGCACGATCGCCCAATCCGGAAGTGGAGGATGCGACGACGATCAACAGGATGGAAAGTGTTTCCAGTCCATGCCGCCCCAGTCCGCCGGAGCTCGTTCCCCAGACGGCGAGCATCAACCCCAGCGCCCCCCAGATCAGCCAACCCCACACGCGCCTCCGAAAATCCCTTCCTGGCTCCGCGGCAAGCGTGGCACAGAACAGAAACGCGAAATAGCCGACATGACCGGCCAGGGATCCGGCATAGCCGTCGACCCAGCGCAGCGAAGCCGACAAGAGGGAGTCTGCAGCGATCTCAGGAGGGGGGATGAAGAAGAGGGCGGTGGGCATGAGGGTATACCACAGATTGGATACACGCGCCATGAGCCAGGAGCCTGGATCGGAGGCGCGGGCCAGCTCATGACCATCCCCCGCGATTGTGCGCAACGTCAGATCGAGCGCATTCCCTCGCGTGGAGAAATGTATCCACAGCGCCAAGACAGGCAGCAACACCGCAAAAAACAGGAGACCCTGCCTGATGGCGATGCCGAGGCGAGCGCCGCATTTTCCATCGTGGCAGGTGGCGGCGTCATGAAGGAGCAGCCCGGCAACCGGCAGGATCATCAGGCACGCGGTCGGATGAGTGACGACTGCCAGCGAACAACCGATTCCCGCGAGAGGGGCCGAGCGGGACCCGAGAATCGAGATCACCGCGAGCGTACAGAAGAAGGCCGCGAGCAGCAGGGGCGCTGGAAAGTCGGTGCCGAGCAGAACAACCGGGGCCACAGCCAGCCAGGTCAGGGCGCGGCGCCATGCCTGCGGCAGCATCCTGGCAGCCAGGCAGACACCACCGAGGAGCACGAAGGCCTGGGTGAGAATCCCGAAGATGCGTCCGAGAAAATATCCGCCCGGATCCAACGGCCACGCGCCGACGGAAGCGGTCGTTGGAAGAACGGGATCCACCCGGAAGATCGTCAAGAGCGACACGATGCAGAGAGGAACGAACGGTGCTCGATACTCGGGCGCTCGGATTCCATCGACGGGATCTGTCCCTTGCGGTGGCACTTTCCCGCGGTTCAGGAGGTGACTTGCCGTGAGGAAGGGGAGAAGCGTCTCCCGTTGTGCGGAGGTGATTTCCATCAGCGGGGACCATGGAGGGGATACCCTCTGGGGAACCGACAAAGGCAGGCATGCGTAGGCGAGCGAGGATCCGCAAACACAGGCGTAGATGAGGAAAGGGGAGCGATCCGCGGCAACGAACGGAGAACCGCGCCGCCACCAGAGCAAGCCCAGCCCGGCGCTCGTGAGGGCGGATCCCAGGAGCACGGCAATTGAGAACAGGCGAGTCGAGCCCGGAAGCACACCGGTCGCGACGAGCGGTCCTAACACGGCCAGCATCAGCAGTCCAGGAACAGGGAGCAGTGCGATGCTCCTTGAAAAACGGGGAGACCACGTGCGCAACGCCGCGCCCGGGATGAAGAGCAGCCCTGCGATCGCGAGAATCGCGATCACCAAACGCGTGTAGTTGGTGGGGACATTTGCCAGCCATCTGGAAACGCCAAGGGGGTGCCCCACGCCCAACCAGCCCCGCATGCCCGTCAGGCCATCGGTCAGCTTGAGGCGCGCCCTGTGGCCGACCCATGCCTTCACGCTGACGGTCCAGAGTTCGATCTTCTCCATGGAGTTGCCGGACTGGCAAACGATCGAATCGATGACGGTGCCATCAGGACCAAGGATCTCCAGAGCGAGTGAATTGCCGTTGGAATCGGGATAGCCGATGACGGGGATATGGATTTTGGGTTCAGCCAGTGGAAAGGACGTGCTCCTGACCGTGCCGGTGTACGAGTCGCCTCCGACATAGGTTCCAAACCATGGGGACCTGTCACCGGCATCCAGAAACACGGCGCCCTTGAACCTTTCGTCAGGCACTGTTTGGGATGGGCTGGAGGCTTCACTCAGGCCAAAAAGTTCAGCGTTGGCCTTGTCGATCTGGTTGGCCGAGCGGGCAGCGGGAGAAACGAAGTTTCCGGTACCGACGAGCAAGGCCGCGGCCGCCAGTGCGACAGCGACAAGAAAGGCGGCGATGGCGGAAACCGGTACGCGGTGCATGCTCATTGCGTAGCAGGGGAGGCGCCGGGAATCGACGGGAATTCGTTGTCCCCCAGCCGGCGCCTGGCCTCGCGTCGCCGCTGACAGGCAGGTTGTGCCAACGGCTCAGGCGAGCCAATCCTTTTGCACGGTCCCATGCACATCCGTCAGGCGAAAATTGCGCCCCTGGTAGCGGTAGGTGAGCCGGGTGTGGTCGACGCCGAATTGATGAAGCATGGTCGCGTGGAGGTCGTGCACACTCACGGGATTTTCCACCGCATTGTAGCCGAGTTCGTCCGTGGCGCCATAGGTGAGACCGCCCCTGATGCCTCCGCCCGCAAGCATGATGGAGAAACCCTTGATGTGGTGGTCGCGTCCCTTGCCCTGGGCCATCGGTGTGCGGCCGAATTCACCGCCCCAGATGATGAGCGTCTCCTCGAACATGCCACGATCCTTCAGATCGCGGATGAGGGCGGCGGTGGGACGATCAACCTCCTCCGCCTTGAACTTCACGTGTGAGACGTCGTCATGATGGTCCCAGTCGCGGTGATAGAGCTGGATGAAGCGCACGCCCCGTTCGGCCAGTCGACGGGCGAGCAGGCAGTTCGATGCAAAACTTCCGTCGCCAGGTTTCGCTCCATACATCTCCAGCACGCGGCTGGACTCCTGCGATACGTCCATCAGGCCGGGAACGCTGGCCTGCATCCGGAATGCCATTTCGTACTGGCTGATGCGCGTGAGGATTTCGGGGTCCTGGATGGCGTCGTGCTCGGCCTGATTGAGCTGGTTGACGACATCGACAAGACCGCCCTGATCTTTGCGGGTGACGCCAGCAGGATTGTTGATGTAGAGTACCGGGTCCCCCTTGGACTGGAATTTCACACCCTGAAATCGGCTGGGGAGGAAGCCGCTGTGCCACTGACGTGAAGCGACCGGCTGCATCTGCCCGCCCTTGCCGGCGGACATGAGAACCACAAAACCGGGAAAGTCGTCGGACTCCGACCCGAGTCCGTAGGTCAACCACGACCCCATGCTGGGGCGTCCGGCGATGATCGATCCCGTATTCATGAACGTGTGTGCCGGGTCGTGGTTGATCTGCTCCGTGTACATCGATCGCACGATGCACACGTCGTCAGCCACGCTGCCGATGTGGGGAAAGAGCGAGCAGATTTCCTGTCCCGATTTTCCGAAGCGTTCGAATGCGAATTGCGGACCGTGGCATTTCAACTCCTTGCCCTGAAGCTGGGCGATCTGCTGGCCCTGGGTGAACGACACCGGCATGCCCTTGCCGTGCATCTCCGCGAGTTTTGGCTTGTAGTCGAAGGTTTCGAGATGCGAAGGGCCACCCGCCTGGTAGAGATAGATGACTCTCTTGATTTTTGCGGGGTGGTGGAGCGGGTGGATGATGCCGCGCCACTTTGAGTTCGCGTCGGCGGCCCGCAGCAAATGCGGATTGAGAAGACTGGCGAGCGCGAGCGATCCGATACCGGCAGCGGATCGACCAAGGAAGGTGCGGCGGGTGAGGGTCTGAGAGAAGGATTCAATCGGGTGCATGGGAGCCTTCGCGGATTTCCAGGCTGTTCAGTTGCGGGTGATGGATTCGTGCAGATTGAGCAGTGCGCGTCCCACGGAGGTCCATGCTGCAAGCTCGGTTCTTGGCAGTTGGTAGGGAATCGGCGAAGCCCCTACACCGAGGAGTTCCTGGGCTGCGGCTGGATCATCGCGAAAGCGCGTCTGCTGCCGGCGGAAGAGACCCTCGAGCAGGGCGAGTTCACGGGTTGTGGGCGGTCGGGAAAGCGTGCGGGAGAAGGCCCAGGTGATGCGTGCGGCCTCATCTGTCCCGCCTTCCATCATCATCCTTGCCGCCAGGGCGCGCGCGGCTTCGACGTAGGTGGGGTCATTCAGTAGCACTAGGGCCTGAAGCGGCGTATTCGACGGCATACGATTGGCCGTGCACTCCTCGCGGGCTGGCGCATCAAAGGCCATCAGGCTGGGGTGGAGAAACGTGCGCTGCCAGTGGGTGTAAAGACCGCGCCGGTAGAGATTCTCACCCTCGTCCTCGACATATTCGCGCGACGGAAAATTCAGGGCTGCATAGTAGCCGGCGGGTTGATAGGGAAAGACGCTCGGACCGCCGATCTTGGCCACGAGCAGTCCGCTGATCGCGAGGGCGTTGTCACGGACGAGTTCGGCATCGAGTCGGAAGCGGGCCTGGTGGGAGAGGAGCTGATTGAGCGGGTCGTGGTCTTGGGCGCGTTGCGAAGTCACGGAGGACTGACGGTAGGTCCGCGAATTGACGATCAGCCTCACCATGTGTTTCACGTCCCAGCCGCTTTCGCGAAACTCCACGGCCAGCCAGTCGAGGAGTTCGGGGTGTGAAGGCCAGGCTCCCTGGGACCCAAGGTCTTCGAGTGTCCGGCAAAGGCCCTGTCCAAAAAACTGGTGCCAGAGACGATTCACGAATGTGCGTGCCGTGAGTGGGTTGTCGGGCGCAACCAGCCACTCCGCAAAATCGAGACGCGTCATCGGCTGTCCGTCGGTACGGTTGATCTGACGAAGAAACCCGGGCACGCCCGGCTCCACGATTTCCCCGCTGTCATCCATCCAGTTGCCCCGCGGAAGCACGCGGATCGGGCGGCGTTCGACACTTTTGGAAACCGGCATCGAAGGAATCTCCAGGGCAAGCTGCTCGCGTGCGGAGGTTGTCTTCAGCAGTGCCGCATGTTGCGTCGCCAGGCTGGGCGCGATGGAGCGATAGTACTGCTGAAGCTCCCTGGTCTCGTCCTGCTTGCGTAGGTCGGAGGGTACCTTCAATGCTCGAAGAACCTTTGCGGGCAGGCCGTCGGGGGAGGCATCGATTCCGGGCAGCGCATGGACAGCGAACCGGAAGCGGCCGAGGTTCTGGAAAGGATGCTGGCCCGAGTGTCGCAGTATGACCGTCAGCGATCGACCAGGGCCGCCGGCCCATGGGCTCGCCAGGTCAAAGGCAACCGCTCCCCCCACCTTGCGTACAAACGAGAGCGCCGTACCAGAGTCGCCGTCAATCGACGCCGAGGGAGGATAGCCGGATTGTGCGGAACTGCTGGTTCTTGCGTTGGCAAGCTTCAGGTACCGGCCGGGCGATCCGTCGGCACCGGTTTCAGCGACTTCGATTTCCGAAATAAAGAAGGCCGACCCCGAGCGGGAAAAACTGTCGCCGGGGAGCCTCAGGTCGGAAAGGCTTTCGATCTTGATCGACGCGATGGAGGGATGGGTCACAGGGATCGTCACAACATAGGTGTCGCTACGTGGATTTATCCCGCTCGCGAAAATGGATTGATCGTCCTCAAGGGTGAGGGTGGTTCCGTAGGGCGAGTGAAACGACAGGGGCTTCACCTCCGTCCATTCGAGAGCCCCGGCCCTGGCCTTTGCGAGGGTCTCGCGTTCCCACTCCACCCGCTCTGACTGAAGCTGGGTGTCGGTGACTGCTGCAATTTCCCGGTTCAGGCGCGTAATCTCATGGTCGAGCTGCCTGATCTGCTGTTCTTGCCTCCCAGATTGGAAAATGAATTCCTCCGAAAGATTTTCAGGCGTGAATCCGCCGCTGAGATTGTAGGCCCCCTTCTCGTGAAGGTCTGAGAAGATCGCCTCGAAGCGGTAAAAGTCCCTGATCGTATACGGGTCAAACTTGTGGTCGTGGCATTCCGCGCAGGCAAGGGTGGCGCCCATGAAGGCGGTGGCCGTGGTTCTCACGCGATCGGCCGCGTACTTGGCGAGGTACTCCTTGTCCTGGATGCCGCCTTCGCCGCTGATGCGATGCAGCCGGTTGTAGCCGGAGGCAACGCGTTGCGTGATGGTGGAGCCAGGCAGGAGATCGCCGGCCAGCTGTTCGCGCGTGAA
Source organism: Opitutaceae bacterium (assembly GCA_017994935.1). Taxonomy (GTDB): domain Bacteria; phylum Verrucomicrobiota; class Verrucomicrobiia; order Opitutales; family Opitutaceae; genus UBA6669. Next base: position 42,366 of record JAGOJU010000011.1, on the reverse strand, counting down.
TTGATCGTAGGGGAGATTGCGATTGAAGGTGTCGATGACGTAGTCGCGATACGGCCAGACTTTTATGGGGACGTCGTTGTGGAAACCGATCGTGTCCGCGTAGCGCACAAGATCCAGCCATGGAATGGCCATGCGCTCCCCGTAGTGGCGCGACGCCAGGAGGTTTTCGACGAGTGTCGCGTAGGCGTCGGAACGCGGACTTTCGACAAAGTCGTCCACGCTGTCACTGGAAGGAGGCAGACCGGTCAGATCGAAATTGAGGCGGCGGATCAGGGTGCGTTTGTCTGCCTCGGGAGAGAAGGGGAGCCCCGCCTTCTCCAGGGTTGCGCCGATGAAGGCATCGATGGGATTGACATCCTGATCCGCGGAAAAATGGCGCGGTACCTCCGGGCGCACGGGAGGGATGAATGCCCAGTGAGGTTCGTATTCCGCTCCTTCCGCGACCCATTGCTTCAGGGTTTCCCGTTGTGCAGCCGTGAGGCTGTGGTTGGAATCCGGCGGCGGCATGATCTCATCCGGGTCGGTGGAAAATATTCGCGTGATTGCATCACTGATGTCGGGCTGCCCGGGCTCGAATGCGCCCTTTTCCAGCGCCACGTCGCGGAGGTCGAGGCGAAGCTTGGCCTTGCGGGCGGCCTTGTCCGGACCATGACACGCGAAGCAGTTTTCAGAGAGGATGGGTCGCACGTCCCGATTGAAGGACACGGGGCGCCTGTCCGCGGCCTGGGATGCGCCCGCGGCAACGGAAGCAGCGGCAATCGACGCGAGGAGAGAGAACCTAGTGAGCAGACTGGGGGTGAAGCGGAAAGCCATCGCGAGTTGCAGTGACGTTGGCCTTGCGGTCTGGCCTTGCAAGGGTGAAGACCAGAGGCCGTCGCGTCCGGAAAATCACGACGAGCCATGCTTAATTGGCGCGAATAGACCCGTGAGGAGGTGCAATCAGCGCATGAAAGGACCGCGGAAGGATCGATTTTTTGCGGAAGAGTGGGCATGGGAAATTGGGACCTGCTTCCTGCAATCAATGTGTTGTGCGTCGTCTCGTGACTGTTGTTCGCGTGGCGGCGGGCTTGCCCGCACTTTCGAGTTCCAGCAGGATTGCCTTCCGCGGGAGACCGCCGGCGAAACCGGTGAGTTTGCCGTTCGAGCCGATCACCCGGTGACACGGGACGAGGATGGAAAGCGGATTTCGTCCGATCGCAGCGCCCACGGCTCGCACTGCACGCGGGCGGCCGATCTGCCGGGCGATCTCCCCATAGGTTCGTGTGGAACCGTAGGAGATTGCCATGAGCGCCTCCCACACCTTGCTTTGAAAAGGAGTGCCCTTGGCTGCTAGCGGGAGATCAAAGGTTTGGCGTCGTCCGTTGAAGTATTCGACGAACTGTCGTTTTGCCTCTTGAAGGATGGGTATGGCGTCGCTCCCGACATCGCCATCCAGTGGCACGCGCCCCGGTCGCTCATTCTCCCAGAGCACAGCGACCATGCCTGTCGTGTCGGCCACCAAGGTCAGCAGCCCAACCGGTGAGTGAAGCGTTGTTGAGGCCAGGCGTGGGGCGGAATTGGTGGGAGGATAACTTCTTGGACGCATCGGCTTGGATTGGGTGATGGGTGGATTGTGCCATGAGCAGGCGTGGGAAGCTCGCCGTATTCGGACATTGAGACAAAATTTTCAGGTGTCCGAAAATGGCCAGCATTTCGTCAGTTTTTCCGTCAGTCTGACCCGGTGAAGATGATCGATCCCAAGGTTGCCTACCACGCGCTGCTTGCGCGTGATGTACGTTTCGACGGGGTGTTCTATGTAGGTGTGACCTCAACTGGCATCTACTGTCGGCCGATATGCCCGGTTAAGCCTCCCCGCGCGAAGAACTGCCGATTTTTTCCCAGCGCCGCAGCGGCGGAGAAGGCCTCGTTCAGGCCCTGCATGCGGTGCCGGCCGGAGCTTGCTCCAGGGGTCGCCCCTGTCGATTCCTCGTCCCGCATCGCCAATGAATTTATGCAGGGTCTTGAAGAAGGAGTTGCAGGTGAGGGCTTCAATCTCGAGGCAATGGCGTCGCGCCTTGGACTCAGCTCACGACAGGTGCGCCGCATCACACTGAAGGAATTCGGTGCAACTCCGATCGATATCATCCAGACACGACGCCTGTTGCTTGCGAAACAATTGCTTACGGAGACGCGACTTTCGGTGATCGATGTCGCGTTTGCGAGCGGGTTCTCCAGCCTGCGCCGATTCAACGATGCGTTCCGCACACAGTATCGCATGCCACCGACACGGCTGCGCAAGATCACGGAAGAGAGGGCGAACGTCAGGATGGCGGAACCGACCGTGACAGTGAGGCTGGGATATCGTCCGCCGTATGCCTGGGACGCCATGCTCGGATTCCTGCGTCGGAGGCGCATTGATGGAGTCGAATCAGTGGATGCCCATGCCTATCTGCGCACGGTATGCCACAGCGGCAGAAGAGGATGGATTCGAGTGACGCACGATTTCGAGGAATGCGTTCTGAAACTGGACGTATCATATGCGTTGATTCCCTGTCTGCCAGGTCTGCTGGTGCGCGTTCGCAGAATGTTCGACTTGTCCGCGCGACCGGACCTCATAGCGCAGCGCCTGCGAAGGGATGTTCGTTTGATGACAAGTGTCGGGGCAAATCCCGGCTTGCGTGTGCCGGGGGCGTTCGACGCATTTGAGCTGACGTGGCGCGCGATTCTCGGCCAGCAGATCACGGTCGCAGCGGCGACGACATTGGCAGGGCGGTTTGCAAATGCGTTTGGAGAGTCGTTGGCGAATATGCCCGAGGGATTGAAATCCATTTCTCCTTCGGTTGACACGATCGCTAAGGTGGATGTGGCAGAGATGGTCAGTTTGGGCATCATTCCCTCGCGCGCCGCCGCGATTCGCGCTGCTGCGCGTGCGTTCCAATCCGGTGCGCTGAAGTTGGACCCGGGAGTCGATGTGCAGGCGGTGCTGGCTCGTTTGGTCGAACTGCCGGGCATCGGGCCATGGACGGCGCATTATATCGCCATGCGCGCACTGTGCTGGCCTGATGCCTTTCCGCCATGCGATGTCGGCATACTTCGTGCCTTGGGCGGCGTCTCTCCGAGGGAGGCCGAGAGACATTCCGATGCATGGCGCCCATGGCGAAGCTATGCCGTCATGCACCTCTGGAATGCACAGCCTGCGGCGCGGGTCGGGAATGCAAACCCAGGACGGGTCAAAACAAGGCGAATTCGGCGCAAGGAAGGTGGAGCTCCGTAAAGTAGGCGAACGCCGATCACCCTGCTTCAATGCTCCAATTCCTTTTCAATCGCCCGGCAGGCGGTTTTCAGGATGCGCAGCCGGGCGTAGCGTTTGTTGTCGGACGGGATGACGTGCCAGGGAGCGAAGTGGGAGCTTGTCAGCGCGAGCATGTCGCCTGCGGCCGTTTCGTAGGCCCTCCATTTGCGCCGGTTGCGCCAGTCCTCCGCATTGATCTTGTGCAGCTTGTAGGGCGTCTGCTCACGCGCCCTGAACCTGCGGAGCTGTTCCTCGCTGGAAATGTGCATCCAGAATTTCACTACGATCGTTCCATGGTTCACGAGTTGCTCCTCAAACTCGTTGAGCTCCTTGAAGGCGCGTTTCCATTCATCCTTGCGCGCGAAGCCCTCCAGTCGTTCGACAAGGACGCGTCCGTACCAGGAGCGGTCGAAGATGGTGACAAGACCGTCGCGTGGCACGTGGCGCCAGAATCGCCAGAGATAGTGGTGAGCCTTTTCCTCATCCGTGGGTTTCGAGATCGGGACGACGCGGTAGTTTCTGACATCCATCGCGCTGGCGAGGCGTCTGATGGCGCCGCCTTTTCCTGCCGCATCCCAGCCTTCAAATACAAAAACGATGGAACGCCGCGCAGCCTGAAGCGCCCTCAGGCTCCGGTTGAGGCGGCCGAGCCACTTCTCCCGTTTTTTTTCGTAGTCCTCCTCCGACAATGTCTGGTCGAGACGAACCGACATCAGCCGGCGGCGTCCGGCCGGTGCGAGCGAACGTGGATGAAGCGTGGGGCCTGTTGGACGTGTGCTGCGGGCGGTGGTGCGACGCAGGTGGGACTGGAACCGCTGGACCAGCAGCGAGCCAACGGCGAGATTGCGCGCCCGGGCGTCGGTCGCATCCATTACCGTCCATGAAGCGCCGGGTGAGTCGGTTTCCTTGACGATGAGCCGTGCGATGTGTGACAGCCTGTCGTAGTGCTTGTGGGCGCGCCAATTTTCCTCGGTAACTCTCCAGGCCGTATCCGGATCGCTTTCCAGGCTTCGGAGTCGCTCGGCCTGGGCTTCCTTTGAAATGTGCAGCCAGATCTTGATGATCAGCGTTCCGTCATCGGACAGCAGCTTTTCGAAGTGTCGGATGCCTTTCAGCTCCTTCTGAAGATCGGCCTGTTCCCGCTTGTTGCTGACCTCCTCGTGCAGCGCCTCGGTGTACCATGAACTCGCAAAAATGCCGATGCGTCCCTTGGCGGGCAGACGGCGCCAGAATCGCCAGAGCAGGGGCCGTTCACGCTCCTCATCGGTGGGCGCATGAAAATAGAACGTCTCCACGCCGCGCGGATCGAGCCATTCGCCCAGGATATTGAGGACCTCTCCGCGGCCGGCGCCGTCCACCCCTGCGACAATCAGAATGACCTTTGAGGCGGACTCCTTGAGCTGAACCTGCAACTGGACAAGCCGCTCACGAAGGAGTGGGAGGGCGCGTTCGTATTCCTTCCTGGCGAGACGGCCGTTTGGTGCGCGTTTTTTGCCCATCGGCTCATAGGCAACGCGTCCCGTTGGCGTTTGTCGAGTCACGGCTCATGTCCTCCAGATGAAGTTTTCCTTTTGCGCCGGCATCCACCCTTTCGCCGTAAGGTGATTGCGTTGGGGCGCGCGACCCGATGCCCTGCGATGCCACCGGAATTTCATCGACATCACGTTTCCCTCCAATGTCCACCCGAACACGGGCCATTTTTTTCCTGATTCTGGCGACAGCCTTCTGGGGCGTTAGCTTCCCGCTTGTGAAGGGCATGGCCTTTCTCCATGAGCGCCTGTTGCCGGGCAGCAGCACCTGGTTCATTGCGTCGATGGTCCTCATGCCGCGTTTCGTCCTGGCGGCGCTGCTGCTCGCGGTATGGCAGTCTGTGCGTTCGGGCACACTTCGGTGCACGCGCGGCGAACTTGTCCAGGGAGTGGTCATCGGGCTCTTTTCCTCTGCGGGCATGATATGCCAGAGCGATGCCCTGCAGTTCACCGCGGCAAGCACGTCCGCATTCCTCACCCAGCTGTATGTGGTGTTCATACCCGTTTACCTGATGGTGCGAACCCGCAGGAATCCCGGAGCTGCGATGTGGACCAGCGTGTTTTTGGTGATCGTGGGAGTGTCCATTCTTGGAAACTTCGATTGGAGATCGCTGCGATTCGGACGCGGAGAGTGGGAAACGATGCTGGGATCGCTCTTTTTTGCGGGCCAGATACTCTGGCTGGAGAAAGCCGAATATGCGGGCAATCGTCCGGAGAAGATCTCCCTCGTGATGTATACGACGCTGGGAGTGGTGCTGACGGGGATGGTGATGATCACGGCACCGGACCCTGCGTCGATCGGGGTCCTGGCTGCATCGCTGCCCTGGTGGCTGTTCACGGTGATACTGATGATGGTCTGCACGGTAGGTGCGTACGGCCTCATGAATGCGTGGCAGCCGAAAATAACGGCAACGGAGGCCGGGCTCATCTACTGCGTGGAACCCATCTTCGGCTCGCTCATGGCGCTGTTTCTTCCGTCCTGGCTGTCAGAGCTGGGGGCACTTCACTACTCCAATGAAACGATGACCTCCACCCTCCTTGTGGGAGGCAGCCTGATCACGGCTGCAAATGTGCTGCTGATGGTCGGTGTCCGGAAGTCGTAGGTGCCCACGGTGCGGTCCGGCGTGGGTAAGGATTTCTTCCTGCGGTGACGCTGGATTAGGCCTTTTGGCCTATGGCTTACATTGCCTTCGCTCGCGTAGGATGGGTGCAACGCCCTACGGACACCTGTGTGCCTCAAGAATCACATGAGATACTTCGGAAGCAGCAAGCTGGCTGAAATACATCTGCGTGTTGCCCGCCTGTCCCTTGAATGATTGTGCGTTTCTGTTGAACTCCTGTGACCGACGCCTCTGCTCCTGCTTTTTTCGATCCAAAGTCCCTGCCACCCGCCTAACCATGTATCAACCTACACCTACAAGACTGAGCCTCCGCCTTTCCCTTGCCGTCCTGCTGCTGGGAAGCGCTGCCCGCGCGCAATCGCCTGCTCCGAAGCCGGACAATGCCGCCGAGGATCTTCCTCGCATCCGCACCCAGACCATTGATGCGGAGAAGCTGGTCAAAGCGACGGAACTTGAGGAAATGCGTGTATTGGGATCCCGCATACGAAGACCCGATGTCGAGGGACCATCCCCGGTCATCACCTACGACCGGTCCTACATCGATGCCACCGGCGCGATGACCTTGGCGGACTTTTTCAATTTCCTGCCGCAAAACTATACGGGCATCAGTTCGGGGCGAGGATCCACTCCCAACGAATTCAATCCCGAATTTGGTCAGCGGACCGAATCGACTTCGCCCGCCATCAATTTTGTCCTCGGTGCATCCTCCGCGCCCCCCGGTCAAACCGGAGTTTCAGGAATCAGCCTTTCCGGCCTGGGAGCGGGTTCCACGCTGGTGCTTGTGGATGGGCGCCGCATGGTCAAATCGGGTGAAGGCAATCAATCCTCCGATTCGCGTCAGGGATTCGTCGATCTAAACGGCATTCCCTTCGGCATGGTTGAGCGCGTGGAGATCATCACCGACGGATCCTCGGCGCTATATGGCGCGGATGCTATCGGCGGTGTCGTCAACATTGTGCTGAAGAAGAAGTGGACGGGCACGGAGATCAGCGGATCCTACCGCGGTGCATTCCACGGAGGCGGGCACGAACGGTTTGCCAATATCACCACCGGCATTTCAAGGGGGAATCTCCAGGTGGTGTTGAGCGCGGATTACTACAGTCGCGCCGATCTCAAGGCATCGCAGCGGGCCTTTTCCAAGAATCAGGATCACCGTGCAATCACCGCCGGAACCCTGGTTTCGACGGGAGCGCCTTCAGCCGGCAGGGATCTTCGGATCAATTGGGGGTACCCCGGGGTGGTCCAGGCCCGTACGGGAAACCTGGCCGGATTTTTTCTCCCCGATGGGACGCCAACCCGCTTTGCGTTGGTGCAGGGCGGCATCACGGGAAACCCCATTCTCTCGAACTTTGTTGCCTCACCGCCAAGCAATCTGAATAGCGCCTCCGGGCTGGTTCGGGGAAATACCGCAGAGTTTCTCGATATCATTCCTGCCTCGGAACGCTACAATTTCGCAGGGAACTTCACCTATAAGTTCAAGAGCCCCGTTGAACTCTACGGCAAGGTGAGTTACGCGGATGTGCGCGGTATCTTTGAGTCCCAGCCCGGAGTTTCCTCGGCATCCGCATTCAGCGGTTTTGGAAACTATTCCACGGTTGTTCCGGCGACGATCAATGGCGTTGCCAATCCGTACAATCCATTTGGACAGGATGTGCTGGTGGGCATGGTTCACTATGAATTTGGTCCTTCGAGCCAGAAGACGCACTCAAAGACCCTGATGAGTGCTGTCGGACTGCGGGGTGTCTTCGGGGATACCTGGCAGTGGGATGGGTCCTATTCCTGGCAGAACTACAAGATGGACAAGGTGACACGCCTGTTCAATGGAGCTGCCATCACGGCAGCATTGGCCAACCCGGACCTTTCACTTCGACTGAATCCCTTTTACGATGCTCGTGTGGCGGGCGGCAAGCAGGCGGCCATTTATGAGAGCATGGCTCTCTACAACACGGTGGATTCAGATTCGACCGAGCAGCAGTTTGACATCAATGCGGATGGAAGCCTCTACTCCCTTCCAGGTGGGCAGATCAAGATGGCCGTGGGTGGCAGCTTCTACAAGGAGGAGAACGACAACATCACGACCAATACCCGTGAGGCGGTAGCGCCTGTTCCGACCCGCACCCAGGTCGGTGGGTCGAGGGATACGACCGCCGCGTTTTCGGAACTTTCCATTCCGGTATTTGGCAAGCCCAACGCTCTGCCACTCTTGCGCCGACTCGACCTGCAGATTGCCGGCCGGTATGAAGACCATGAGCAGTACTCCAGGTTCGTCCCGAAGTATGGGATCGCGTGGGTTCCGGTGAAATCGCTGCTTTTGCGCGCAAGTTACTCAGAAGGGTTCCGTGTCCCTTTCCTCAGCGAATACCAGATTGCGCCCACCGTTTCCAACTCGACCGTCGTGGATCCACGGCGCACTCCTGCATCGACTCCCAACGTTCAGGTGTCTTCCGGCTCTGCACCCGACATGGGCCCGGAAACTTCGACAACCGAGAAATACGGCCTGCTATTCGAGCCGCCGGTTCTGAAAGGGCTGACCTTTGAGGTCAACTACACGCGGATCGAGCAGAAGAACGCGCTTCAGCGCCTTTCGGCAACGGTCATCGTCAACAATGAAGCGCTGTTTCAAGACCGCATTGTCAGGGCTCCCGCAACTCCCGAGGATATCGCTGCGAATCAGCCCGGTCGCTTGACCTCCATCGACACCACGTTCATCAACTTTGGAAGCATTCTTGCGCATTTCCTCGATTTTCGCGTGGATTATTCGCTGCCCAACGAAAGGCTCGGCAGGTGGCGCTTGTCTGGAAGCGCTTCTCGGTCGCTCAAGAATGAAAAGACCCTGGCGCCTGGTCAGCCTCCGGTGATTCTCGAAGACGACACAGGTGCGCCGCCAAAATGGCGCTATATCGCGTCCTTGCTGTGGGATCGGGGTCCAATGAGCGCATCCCTGTTCGTGAACTATATCGATGGATTCGAAACCAACCTTACCGGCAATACGTTTGTCGCCAACAACAGCGCCATCCGGTATCTGCCCACGCCCGCGGTGATGCGGGTCGATGTGCGCGGCAGCTACCGTTTTCCAAAAGGAGTCTGGCGGGGCTATGGGAAGGGGTTGTCGCTGTCCTTCGGCATCAGCAACCTCTTCGACAAGGAGCCACCCTTCTCGGACACCGCATTCGGCTACAACGGCGGTCTGCACAGCAATCTGGTGCTGGGACGGTCGTACGAACTGTCCTTCCGCCTGCCGTTCTGATTTGATCGCGCGTCCGCGGGCATGCTCCGCGGACGCCCTTGCGCGACAAGAAATCGGCCTCCTTGGAATGGAGTGACAAACGACGCCGGAAGAAATCTGGAGGGGCATGCGTCGTCGTGACCTGTGACCGATTTCCGCGTCACATCGCCGGTTCTCTTGTCGTTCTGCCTGGATCGAGATTCTGGCTGCGGCTGACGCCGGCGTATGATTTTCCGGATGATCTCGAACCGGTCACGACGACGCGTGACCCTGCTCCATTTGGGAACGATGCGCCGGGGTGGAGGGCGTGCGGTGAACTACCGCAGCAGCGAGATCAATTTGGCACGCGAATCGATCTCGAGTTTTCCAAAGATCGACTGCAACTGGTTCTTGACCGTGCCCACTCCCTTTGAAAGGCGTTGGGCGATCTCGTCGTTGCTGAGTCCGTCGCGCACGAGGAGGGCGACTTCCTTCTCGCGCTGGGTGAGGCGCGCAAGCACCGTCAGCTGACGGTCCATCGTCGCGGGTGTCGAGGGATTCAGAGACTGGCGGTTGATGATCTGGGCAAAAAGGTTGGGACGTGAGAGCAGCGGGTCGTCCAGGGAGAAGAGCGACAGGTCAGCCTGCATGTGTTCCAGTTTCGGATGGATCAGGCGTCGCTTCTCCGGCGGATGGTGCCCGTCGGGATCCGCAAGGGCGGCCGCGTAGTGTCGCGACATGAGCTCGTGGTAGACCTCGATGAAGGCGGGAGGTACGGCGAAGACGGCGCGCCCGTTGAGCTGGCGCGCGGCGGCGGCGCCGTGATTCCAGACGGCGCAGGCTTCGAAGGCCTCGTGATTCGCAAAGACGAGTTCGTGGCGGGCATTCACTAGGAGGATGCCCTGGGGAAGGAGGTTGATGAATTGCTGCAGGCTGTTGCGCGCAACGACTTCCTCCTCGTGCTTTTCCAGGCGACGCAGGTTGCGGTCGAGAAACGGATGGATCTCCAGCATCAGCGCCTTCTCGCCATCATTGAACGCAGGCTGGTTCATTGCGCGTCGCAGGCAGAGGATGCTCTTTCGCTCACCCTGCTGCCAGAGGGTCAGCCCCAGCAGTTTGTCCCAGCCCTCCGGAATGAGGACATGGCGGTAGAAATCGCTGTTTTTCAGCGCGACCCGGTCGGGGACAACATCGTCCAGGCTGTAGAGCTTGACGCCGGGATGCGCGTCGAGCCAGGCATGCGTGGGTGAAAGCCTGGCCCTTGCCTTCCACCAGTCCGGCGGCTTCCTCGAGGGCTGCGAATGCAGGGTGAGCGCGCCGGGATTCTTCTCCATCGCATCGAGGAAAAGGGTCGTCGAATGATGATTGGGGATCGCCTGCTGGAGCAGCCGGTGCAGCGCCTTCCAGAGCTCCGGAATGCTGGCGGCGACCTGCATGTCGACGATCAGACGCCGCAGCGCGGGATCCTCCAGATGGGGGGAGCGATCCCTCGCTTCAACGATGGGAGCTGCCGTGCCGGGTGATGTCCTTTTCCTTTTCACCTCGGCACGCATCCTGACGGAAATCGCCGGCGGACTCAACTACCGGGTTTGCGGAGGCACGAGCTTCTGAGCTGGGGCAGGGGCCTCGCCTGCGAGCACCGCGCGACGCCTGAGATCGGCGGCGCCTTTCTCGACGAGGGCGGGATCGACCTTGATCCCTGCCTTGGCCAGGGCCGCGTCGAGGACGGCCTCACCCTGCATGTATCCGACCACGATGTCGACGATGCGACCCTCGCGGTCGATGATGAACTGGGTGGGAATTCCGGCCACACCGTAGAGGTCGAACGATGCGCGTTTCGGGCCGCGCTCTTCCTTGTCGTGAGTCCAGACGATATCGGGGTACTTCTCCTGATTCGCCTTCACCCAGCGTTCAAACTGGGCGCGGCCGTCGCTCGTGCATGACCCGAGAACCACGACGCCCTGGTCCTTGTACTTCGCAGCAACCTCCTGGGTGTGCGGCATGGCGCTCATGCACGGTCCGCACCAGGTGGCCCAGAAATCGAGAATCACGACCTTGCCCTTGTAGTCGGAAATCCGGATCGCCTTTTTGTCGAGTGTGGTGGTTTCGAAGTCAGGCGCCATCTTTCCGATGGCGATCGTGCTCTTGCGCGCCTCCGCAGGGGCAGGCTTGGTTTCCTCGGCGGTCCAAACGCGCGAGGGCTTGTGGTCCGGCTTGAGCGTGACGCCTGCCCGCAGGAGCAGATTGGCCACGGCCTCGGACGCATGATCGCCGTAACCGGCGAACCATCCTACGAGTCTTCCCTTGGCATCGAGCACCATGCCTGAGGGGATCGGGGTGATGACTCCGCCGAGCAGAAAGGGGATGACATGCTTCATGTGCTCACGCGACTTCGCGGCATATGCGCCTTTCTCCTCATCCGTGAGATCGGCATAGTCCTTCTCCGGCCGTGGCGGACTGCCCGCGGGATCGAGGACGACAGGGAACGAGATGGATTCCTTGTTCTTGGCGACCCAGGCGTTGAAGTCTTCGCGCGAACCGAATGCGCTGATACCGACGAAAGTGACGTTTGCGTCGCGGTAGCTGTTGTTCCATGACTCCCACATCTGCAGCATGGGAGCAGGAGGGCCCATTGAGGCGTTCCAGATGCCGATGACAGCCACCTTTCCGGCAGTGATGTCGGAGAGCTTTTCTGTCTGGCCATCGGCGGTCATGACGTCGACAGGAGGAGCGACTTCCCCGGCCTTCAGCTTGCCGTAGTTTTCGATGAACGGAGGCCGCGGAGTCTTGGCGGCCTCGCGCTGTGCGGCCTCGCGCTCTTCCGCCTCCTTAAGTTGTGCCTTGCCCTTCTCGACAATGCTGGCGTCCACCTTGACGCCCAGCCCGGCGAGGGCGGTCTCTGTACGGGCGTCACTCTCCCCGCCGTTGCCGACGATGGTGGCGGCAATCCTGCCATCGCGTCCAATGACGAACTGGGTGGGAATGCTTACGACGTGATAGAGTTTTGCCGACGCGCGTTCCCCCTCGGTTGCTGAGCCGCGTTCGTTGGGATCAAAGGTGAACTGAATATCGGGATACTTCGGCTGGTTCTTCGGGATCCATTTCTTGAACGAGTCGATCTTGTCGCTCGTGCCCGAGGCCAGGACGACAACGTCCTGGTCCTTGTACTTCGCAGCCACCTTTTGTGTATGCGGAAAGGAGGCAATGCACGGACCGCACCACGTGGCCCAGAAGTCCAGGATCACAATCCTGCCTTTGAAGTCCGAAAGGCGAACCTCGCGACCGTCGACCGTGTGCATGACGAAATCCGGAGCAATGGCGCCGGCTCCGAGCGTTGCGGGGCGTGTGGGAGCCGTCTCGCCGCCCGGGCGCGGCGTGATCGCAGTAGCCTTCACGGCTGTGCCTGCGGGGTGTGCCTTGGCCTGCGCCTTGATTGTGTCAGCGAGCATGTTTTCGTCCGCCGGTGTGAGGGCAAAGCCCGCATTTTTCACGAGATCACGAAGCCACCCGCTCACTTTGGGGCCCATGCCAATCATGCCACCCACGAGTTTTCCTTTGGCGTCGATCATGCCGTAGGCGGGGTACATGCCTGCGCCAAAGGTCATGTACGAAATGCTTTCCATGGGAGCCTTGCCTGCGGGATCGGAATAGACGGGGAAGGGAATGGCGCCCGGATTCGACGCATACCATTTTGCGAACTCCGCGTTGTCTGTGGCGGTATTGATTCCGATGACCTGGAGACCCTTGTCCTTGTAGGCGGAGTGGATCTGGGCGACGTCATCCGCGGGCGCCCGAGGGCCCGTCCAAAAGGCGATCAGAGTCGGTTTTCCGAGAAACGAGGACAATTTCACTTCCTTGCCCGAGACATCGAGCATGGTGAAATCGGGAACAGTGGTGCCGGCGGCCATCGAGGCGAATCGTGCGGTGGGACTCACTGCAGCTGCCGACTGCGCGGGTGCACCCATGCCCATTGCCATCGTCTTCTTCATGGCTGGAATGGACTTCGGCCCTCCTGTGGGTTCGGGCGGCAGGTGGGAGGTGTCGACGGGAATGCCGCCCTTGGCGAGGAGACGAATCAGATAGGGGTTCTCGTTGTTGCCGCCGCCGGAGGTCTGCCCAACGATGCGTCCATTGCGATCGATGAGAAAAAGTGTGGGAAAACCGGATACACGGTACTTCGTGTTGAATACGGAATTGTCCCAGTTGTCCTTGCCCGCAGTGTCGTGCGCGGTGAGGAATGCATACTTGGACGCATTCCGTTTCACCCAGCCTTCGTAGTTTGCGCGGCTGTCGTCGGCGCACACGGCGAGCACGACCAGGTCATCCTTGGCGAAATTCTTCGCGATTTCGCTGTTGTGCGGCATGGAGGCCACACAGGGCCCGCACCACGTTGCCCAGATGTCGACAAGCACCTTCTTGCCGCGAAAATCGGACAGCCTGATCGTCTTGCCATCGGACCCCACGACCTCGAAGTCAGGGGCAAGGTCGCCTTCCTTCAGGCGGGGAAATGCCGAACTCGGTGCGGAGGATGGTGCGACGGTGTCGGGTGCCTGGGCAAATCCCGCGGCGGCCGTGCCTGCCGCAGCGAAAATAAGGATCGGCAAGAGCGATGATTTCATGGGTTGGTAATTCAGGGATGAGCGTTCGAAATGAACAAGGTGTCACGGTAGCACACCGCAGCGCCCTGTCGAATAGGCCGTCGGTAACAACTCGCGGGATTCGTGTCTTTTCGCCCTTTTGACCTATTGGAACCGCACGGGTGACATGATATACAGACAGCAATGGCGAGCAACCCATCACGTTCCAGCTTCCCCGGAGTCCGCACGGCACGACGCCGGCCGGCGGCGTCTGCGCGAGCCTCAATGACAACCACCAACGCGCGCCCCGCTGTCCTGTCGCTCATTGGCAACACACCGTTGATCCCGCTTCATTTCCGTGCGGAAGGCATCACATTGCATGCAAAATGCGAGTACCTGAACCCCAGTGGTTCGATCAAGGATCGCCTTGCGCTGACGATTCTTACGGATGCGCGGGAAAGAGGCTTGCTGGGACCCGACACCACGATCCTGGAATGCACGAGCGGAAACACCGGCATCGCACTCGCCATGGTCGGGGCACTTTTTGGTGTCAGGGTAAAGATCCTCATGTCGGATACGGCGAGCATCGAGCGCCGGCATTTGATGAAACATTTCGGTGCGGAACTGCAGCTATTTGCCGCGACGCGAGGTTATGTGACGGGAATCGAGATCTCTGAACAAATGGCGAAGCAGGACAGCCGTTACTTTCTTCCCCGTCAGTTTGAGAATCCCCTGAACGCGCTGGATCACCTGGAGCATACGGGCCGTGAGATCCTTTCGCAGATGAAAGGGAAGGTGGACGCGTTTGTTTCCGGATACGGGACAGGCGGAACGCTGAATGGTGTCAGTCGTGCGCTGCGGACCCACAATCCGCGTGTAAGAATTGTCGCCATGGAACCGGCGGAAGCGGCCATGCTTTCCGGTGAATCGCCCTGCTGTCACAGTATCGAGGGGGTGGCGGGCGGGTATATCCCCCCGTTGATCAAGGGATTGGAGCTCGACGCCAAGGAGAAGGTGGCGAGTGCCGACGCGATCGCCATGACGCGTCGGCTCGCCTCGGAGTTCGGACTCCTGGTTGGGACCTCTTCCGGGGCGAACGTCATCGCCGCATTGCGCACGGCCGCGCAGCTGCCGGAAGGTTCACGGGTTGTTACGATTCTGTGCGACCGTGCGGAGCGCTATTATTCGACAAGGCTTTTTGTCGGTCCTCTTGTATCGGAAACAAATCCGGCTAGCGTAGAACTCATGCGCTGACGCCCCCTTGCACCTTGGAAATATTGTCATGAATCCGAAACCCAACCACGCGAGCTTCCTCCTTCTCGCCCTGTCGTTCCTTTTTGGATCACCCCTGCTTGTCGGTCAGCCGGTTCGCAATGGTGCGGTTCAGGTTGAGCTGGTTTCAGCTGAAACGTCCGTACAGCCCGGCAAGTCCGTCTGGGTTGCGCTGAAGATGGACCATGATCCTCACTGGCATTCCTACTGGAAGGTCGCGGGCACGGGGTATCCCACCTCCGTGACCTGGACACTGCCGGAAGGGTACAAGGCGGGGGAAATCGTATGGCCCGCGCCGCACACGGTGAAGGATGCCCACGGGGCCGTCACTGGAAATGGATACGAGGGCCGCGTCTATCTCTTCACGCAGATTTCGGTGCCCGCCGACGCCAGGCCGGGTTCGACTGCCGCGCTTTCCGCGACGGTGGAGTGGCTCATGTGTGAGGCGTCCTGCATGCCGGGTGATGGCGCCGTGAAGCTTCGACTTCCGGTCACCGCCGAGAAGTCCCCTGAAAGGTCAGCGATCGCCTCCGAATTCGACGCTGCATTTCGCGCTCTGCCGCGTGCGCTCGACGGATGGACTTTTCATGCAACGAAGGACGGAGCGAAAGTGGCGCTTACGGTGACACCGCCGGCGGGCGCGACGCATGTGCCGGAGGGATTGCACTTCTTCGATGATGTGGGTGTCGTCGACTATGCCGCCCCCCAGGCGGTGAGGACTGAGAATGGAAGTTACGTGATGGAGATGTCGACCGGTGCGGATTCTCCTGCGGATGCCAAGGTGCTTACGGGCATTTTGACCGCCATGAACGGTTGGCAGGCTGCACCGGGAGGCCCCGGTGGGATTCTTGTGAACGTGCCGTTTTCATCGGCCAAGGCTGCCTCTGCCAAGACAGCGAATGCGATGGCTTCGGCGGGTTCAGCAGCCCCTCCGTCGGGCGGGAGTTCCTCCGGCATTGGCGCATCGGGAGCGGGTGCCGCGTCGGCTGGCGGCGCGGGCCTGATGGGCACGCTGTTCCTCGCCTTCATGGGAGGCCTTGTGCTGAACCTCATGCCCTGTGTCTTCCCCGTCCTTGGCATCAAGGTGCTCGGCTTTGTGAACCAGTCCGGAAGCAACAAGTCCAAGGTGGTCCAGCATGGACTCGTCTTTTCAGCCGGCGTGCTTGTTTCGTTCTGGGCGCTGGCCGGACTTCTGCTGGCCCTGCGTGCGGGCGGAGAGCAACTCGGCTGGGGCTTTCAGCTGCAATCCCCCGCGTTCGTTTTCGGAATGGCCGTGTTCCTTCTGATTTTTGCGCTCAATCTCAGCGGGCTGTTTGAAGTGGGACTCTCCGCCACGGGTGCAGGCGCGAGCCTGCAGGGCAAGGAGGGACTCAGCGGCTCTTTCTTCACCGGCATGCTGGCCACGCTCGTGGCCACGCCGTGCAGCGCGCCTTTTCTCGCACCGGCGCTGGGTGTCGCCCTGGCATTGGCGCCCTTTGAATCGCTGCTCGTTTTCACGGCAATCGCGCTCGGTCTCGCGTTGCCCTACCTGCTCCTGTCGACTTTCCCGCAGGCGACACGGATCCTTCCGCGTCCGGGCGCGTGGATGGAGACTTTCAAGCAGCTCATGGCCTTTCCGCTCTATGCGACCGTGGCCTGGCTGCTTTGGGTGCTCGCTGCGCAGACAGCCGCGGATGAGAATGCCCTGCTGATGATCGTGTTCGCCTTCGTGCTGATTGCGATGGCTGGCTGGGCCTATGGACGCTTTGCACAGCCGCATGGCAAGGCGGCTCGTCGCGTGGTCGGCGGAGTGGCTGCTGCCGCCCTCTTGGTCGGTGGCATCTGGCTCGGTTGGCCTCGCGCGGCAAATGCAGTGGCGGCAGATGGCTCCAGTGCCGGTTACCAGGTGGTCTGGGAGAAATGGAGTCCGGAAGCGGTCGCGGCGGCGCAGTCGGCCGGCAAATATGCCTATGTTGATTTCACTGCGCGCTGGTGCGCGACCTGTCAGACGAACAAGGCGACGGTGTTCAATTCGAGGGACGTGCTTGCGGAATTCGGCAGGCAGAAGGTGGTCCTGTTCAAGGCGGACTGGACCAACAAGGATCCGAAGATCACCCAGGAACTCGCGAAGTGGAATCGCTCGGCAGTGCCCTTCAATTTGATCTATGCGCCTGCGCTGAAGGACCCCATCGTATTGCCGGAACTTCTCACGGGAGGGAAAGTGCTGGATGCGCTTGCGGAAATTTCTTCGCGCGCCGATGCGGCGGGGTCCGTGAAGGGTCGCGCAGTGACGCAGCTTTAGGCAGCGCATGGAAGCCTCGCCGGTTCCAGTCGATTGAGCCTGGCGGAGCCCGCGCTTCCAAATGGTGCCGCGTGTGGTTCTGCATGGGTTGTCTGGCAGGATTGAGGAAGCGGCTCCCAGCAAGATCGGACTTGGGTTTCGGAGACCGGCGCCTAGTCTTGACTGCATGACAATGCTCCCACTGTTCCGAAACATGTTTGCCGGCGTGATGGCCCTTGGGCTGACCCTGGGTTCAATCTCGGCGCAGGCTCCCGCGCCTGTGCATCCTCCAATTGCGGGTGCGGCAGCCAAGGCGGAATCCAGATGGGCCAAGGAAATCGCTGCCTTCGCAAACGCGGATCGGGAGACGCCGCCGCCTGCTTCGCCGATCGTGTTCACGGGCAGTTCTTCGATCCGGCGCTGGACGGATCTGACGCAGGATTTTCCGAATCACCGTGTGTTGAACCGCGGCTTCGGAGGCTCGCAGTTCTCGGACATCCGCTTGTTCTTCGACGAATTGATCCTGCGCTACCAGCCGCGTCAGGTCGTCATGTATTCAGGGGGCAACGACATCAATGCGAAGAAGCCGGTGGAGGAGGTTTTTGCGGACATGAAGGCCATCGTCGAACGGATCCACCGGGAACTTCCGAAGACGAGGGTTGCCGTGATCGCTGTTGCGCTCAATCCCAGGCGCTGGGAGCAGCGTGATCAGGTGGTCGCACTCAACCGGATGATGAGGGACTACCTGTCGCGTGACTCCCGCGATGCGTTTGTCGACGTCGTGCCTGCGATGCTCCGGACTGACGGCACGCCGAAGCCCGATATCTTTGTTTCCGACCAGCTCCACATGAACCGCAAGGGTTACGATCTGTGGATTCCCCTCGTGCGGCGGGTGCTGTCCGAGCCCTGAGGGCAGTCGTCCTAGGCGTTGCGTGCAACCTCGGCCGCGATCGGCCGTTTGAATCGAGTCCCCCGCAGCGAGACGATGGCTCGAAGGGTGACGGAGCCTAGAACGATGGTGCCACCCACCATCGCGATGATGCTTGGTCTTTCCCCGGTCATGAACAGCACCCAGAGAGGATTGAGGAGCGGTTCGATGACGGGGATGAGCACGGCTTCGAGCGCCGTTACGCGTTTGATGGCCTGCGAGTAGAACCAATAGGAGAGTCCGAGCTGGACCGTGCCGAGAACAGCCAGCGCGAGCCAGCCGTTCACCGACAGCGCGGGCGCGGGGAGGAGCGCCGGGATGCCGATGAGGAACGCGAGCAGATTCCCGAGGATGATGGAGTCGACGGGTGATCCGTCGCTCTGTTTCCGCATGAAAAGGATCAGCAGCGCAAAAAGAAGTCCGCTCAACAGGGCGATGAGGTTTCCCGTGAGGCTGCTGAATCTCACGCCGTCATAGACAAACACTCCCATGCCCACCAGGACGGCGGCGATGGTGATCCAGTCGCTGCGCGTGGCCTTCTCGCCCAGCAGCCAGGCGCCCAGCAGGGCTATCCACACAGGGGCCGTATACTGGAGCAGGATGGCGTTGGCCGCGGTCGTGGCCTTGGTCGCCATCACGAACGTCAGGGAGGTGGCTGCATACGCCATGGCCGCAAGCACCTGCCAGCGCGACCAGTGGACCTTGATGCCACGATTGATGACGAGGAGGAAGAGTCCCGCTATGAGGCCGCGTCCGCTGACGACGGCCATGGGCGACCAGGGGAGGTACTTGATGAGCAGTCCACCCAGGCTCCAGCACAGGGCAGCCATGAAAAGCTGGACGATCGCGCGGGAGTGGGTGGCATCGGGCATGCGTCGCAATACAAGGCGAAGCGGCCCTCGGACGAAAGCCAGTAAACGTCGACAGGGCGCCTATGCCGCAGGGTTTTTCCACCGAAAGAACGTCAGGAGAAGGATCTGCAGGTCCAGCCAAAGGGACCAGTTTTCGATGTAATAGATGTCGTGCTGGATCCGCCCCGCGATCGAAGTTTCTCCCCGGAGTCCGTTGACCTGTGCCCATCCCGTCATGCCCGGGCGGACCAGATGGCGGGGCAGGTAGTGCGGAACCACGTTGGACAACTGCTCCACATGATGAGTGCGTTCGGGGCGCGGACCGATGAGGCTCATGTCACCCCGCAGCACGTTCCAGAATTGGGGCAGTTCATCGAGATTCCAGCGGCGCATCCAGGCGCCGATGCGGAGCAGCCGGGGATCTCCCGCACGCGTGCTGACATGGGCGTGATCCTGTGTCGCGGCATCCGGGGCCATGCTTCGAAGCTTGTAGAGGATGAATGGCGTATGCCGTGCGCCCACGCGTTCCTGACGGAAAAAAACCGGGCCGTTCGGCGATTCCCGCTTCACCAGTACGGCAAGCAGCGCGATGACGGGAGCTGAGAGGAAGAGTCCCGCGACGGATCCGGTGACGTCGATGAAGCGTTTGGCAAGCCGGTTGAGCAGGCGGTTGATGGCAAGATCCTCAATGCCGATGATCGGCACGCGTCCGACGGTCTGGAGACGCAGTCCGCTGATGAGAATCTGGAAGGAAGACGGCACCACCTTCCACTCGATGTAGGCGGACTCGCAGGTCTCCACGACAAACCGAAGCTGTTCGCGCGGCAGGTCCGTGCGCGAGGCGATCAGCACGTCGACCCGTTCGGATCGGAGGATGGCCGGGAGGTCATCGATCGATCCCAGACAGCGTTCATCGCAGGGCGCATCGCCCTCAATCCGGATGCAGCCGATGAACGAGAGTGGATGCACCGGCGTCATTTGCAGGTCGCGCACCAGCGTTGCCGCGTCCTCGTTCCAACCCAGCACCGCGGCGCGCTGGCGCAGCCGGTTGACGAGCCGTGAGCGCGTCAGTGCGTAGTAGGCGATCGTGCGCCATGCGTACATCAGGACCAGCACCGTGGCGATCGCGAGAATCACGAACCACCGGGACACCGGAGGATCGAACTTGAGCACGAGCGAAAGTCCGAGAAACGCGATGAGCCACAGCACCGTGCCCTTGAGGATCAGGTTGAGTGACTGAAGGCGGCGAAGGAGAAGGCGCTCGGTGTACAGGTCGAGCTGGACATAGGCGGCGGTCAGGAAGAACGTCCCTATCAGCAGGAGCGGAAGATACTCGGCAAACCTGGCATCGGGCACCGGAATTCCGAGTCTTCCGATCGGCGAGGCGTAGCGCAGCGCATAGGCGGCGCAGAATCCGGCAAAGGCCGTGAGGGTGTCGCCGATCAGCAGGACCAATGGAAGCCAGACGCGGCGGAGTCGGTGGGATTCAAGTGCCCGTGTCATGGCGATGTTGGTGGAGCCTCACCAAGCGCGAGTTTGAGCAGAAGCTCGCCATTGACCCAGCCTGGTTTCGGCAATGAGGCATTGATCGCCGGAGGTAGGCCAGGCGAGGCCATGAGGTTCACATCGGCAGGAGGCCTGCCTTCTGGGAAACCCATGAGCACGCCATAGCCAGGCCGGACCCTCCGCAAAGGCTGGCCGGTTGGGATATTGTGCAGGCTCGTGTCGCTCCAGGCGGCGAGCACGGCATCGGCGCGCCTGCCGTCGATATGACCCGCCCTGGCCTGCGCACGCAGGAAGTTGCGGGCCAATGTGTCGGTGCGGGACGCAATGTCCGAGAGAGCGGGCTCGCGGAAAAGCGGCTCGAATGCCTGGCGCGGATCATTGACGCGCTCGGCTGCGAATGCAGCTGCGGCGCCAGCCGGATTTTCCCGGGCCATCCGGGCGAGGGCGAGCCCCGTGTGAACGCCGATGCGATGAGGTGCGAGCAGCGACGCCGCGAGAAAATGTTTCTCCGCGGTTTCCGGCCGGCTTTCGAGGTAGAGCCAGCCAAGATTGTAGTGCGCGTATTCAAGAAATGGATTCCTCGTCAGCGAGGCCTCCAGCACGGGTATCGCGGCGGCTCCCTTGTCGGCAAGTGGAGGCTCATTGCCGAACGGCAGGCCGGTCGCCAGCCAGGACGCCAGAACGTGCGAGGGGTAGGTGGAGTCGGGCGCGAGATGATCCGCCCGGATCAGCGCCTCCCGGAATCCCTGCTGGTCACGTCGAATCACGCTGGCGAGCGCCTCGGAATAGGCCTGCCGCGCGAGCTGGTCGCGGGCGATTCCCGGGGCGAGGAGCAACGTGAGCACCAGTGCAATCGAAGCCGCCGCGCGGCCGATCGAGGTTGGAGCGGTTGGAGCCGTTGGCGAAAAACCGGTCGCTCCCAGCATGGCACCTGCAAGCAGCGCCATTGCCGGAATGTCGAGCGAGTGATCGAAAAATGAGTATGCCGCAAATGCGACAAGCCCGCTTGCGAGCGGAGCGGTTTCGGAGATCCATCCGGATGTGGTTCCGGATTCCGACGGCATGCGGGAAGGGCGGAACACCCGGGTGAGAAATCCGGCGGCGATGAGCACGGCGGCGAATGTGCCGGGAATACCGAGCGTGGCCCAGGTCTGGAGCAGCGAACTGTGCACCTGGATGACATTGTCGACATTCCCGGCGACCGCTGCGCGAACGGATGGGAAAACCTGGGGAACCATGCCCGGTCCCCAGCCGAGCACCGGACGTTCGAGGCCAAGCGCGACCGCTGCCTGCGACATCCCGAGGCGCTGCTGATTGCTCTCCTGAGCCGTCGCACCCCAGCGTCCGTGCAGCACAAGCTCCCGCATTCGGGGATTGGCCGCGACCCCTGCGGCGACAAGCAAGGCTGTTGCCAGGCCTGCGATCAGCAGGTGTTTCCTGGGAATGCGACAACCCGCCCTCAGCGCCATGAATCCGAACGCCGCGATCCCGGCGACGAGAGCCACAAGTCCTGCGCGACTGCCCGTCGAGAAGAGCACGCCCAGGCCAGCAATGATCCCTGCGCTCCAGGCGTTTCGTTCCCATCGATGTGAAGCGCGAGCCAGGCAGGCGCCCATGGTGCCGATCGCAAGCAGTGAGAAGGCGGCGACGTAGTTGCTGTGCCCGAAGGGCTGGTCGTTGCGCGCCTTCAATGCGTCGGTGAAGGATTGACCCTCGGCAAAGGCCGGCCCCACGCGCGTGATGATCCAGAGGTAGAATGAAACCGCGGTCACGATGCCGCTGAAAAGTCCAAGCCACGCGAGCCAGTGTCTCCGTCGCTCTCCCGCCATCACGGAGTGAAATGCAAACGGCGCCATGCAGCCGGCCAGAACCGGAAGCGTTGCGGGTTTGGAGACGCCAGGCAGGAAGGAGCTGAAAGCCGAAAGCACGCAGACGAGACCGAGGATTGCCAGGCCTGCACCGGTCAGCGAGGCGGTCAGGCGCCCGTGGGCGGCCAGCGCGCAGCATCCCGCAAGAATCCAGGTCGCCCACGTGAACAGGGTGAGCAGGGACCATGGCCAGACCTGCATCCGGCTCGTTGAGGGAGTTGCCAGAGTCAGCAGCGTTGTCGCGATGATTCCTGCACCGATGCAGATCGCACCGAAGCGCTTCAATCGGGAGGCTGTGTCATTTGCGGGTGGCAACATGCTCAACACTCGGAGTTTTGCCTTCAACATGAAGGGCTAAAACTAAAAACCTGCGACAAGCCTGAGGAATCCCTCCCATGGGCTTACGTTGATGCCATTTTATGGATATTGACAGGCTGGCGCCTCCTTGACGCGCGGAGTGCAAGCCGGACATCGTCAACCAATGCAGGGAACCCCATCGCGTGGGAAAAAATGGCTTTTGCTAAAGCTTGGACTCGCAGCCGCTGTTCTGGTGGTGGCGGGGTTCTTGCTGCTGCGCGGGGTGGATCTCAAAGGCATGGTCGAACCGGTGATGCGGCAGATCCGGTCGGTTGGGCCTCTGGTGTTCTTTGCTGCAATGGCGGTGCTGCTGGCGATCGGGTTTCCGTTCACGGCTTTTTGCCTGGCTGCCGGGTCTGCCTTTGGCGAACAGCTCGGGATCCGTGGCATTCTGGCAGGTGCTGCCGCGACGGTTCTGGTCAATGTCACGCTGACGTATTGGCTCGCCCGATACGCCTTGCGGCCGCTCCTCGAACGCTGGCTGGGCCGGCTCGGCTACAGGATTCCGGTGGTGGAGGTGGCGGACCAGATTGAGGTCACGATCCTCGTGCGCATCACGCCAGGACCGCCCTTTCTCGTGCAGAGCTACCTGCTGGGTCTGGCTCAGATTCCCTTTCGGAAATACATCCTTCCTTCGTTCATCCTGCCGATGTGCAATGCCACAGGCATCCTCTTGTTCGGTGATGCCCTCGCCCAGGGTAAGGCAAAATGGGCGGTCGTGGGCATCAGCCTGTTGATCGCGGTGGGGCTCGGAGTACACCTGCTCCGCAGGCACTACGCGAAACGCAAACGTGAACCGCAGTCCTCGTAGCAGGACGTGATGCAGTGGCTTCGGAGGTGACAACGATGGCAGAAGGTGGCGAACTTTTTTCAGGACAGGATCGTGTTGCGACCGTTACGGAGTTCACCCGGCGTGTGAAGGGATTGCTCGAATCGCAGATTCCACCCGGCTGGGTTCGCGGCGAAGTTTCGAATCTGAGGCAGCAGTCGAGCGGGCATGTCTATTTTTCGCTGAAGGATGCGGGGGCTCAGCTTTCCGCGGTGCTCTTCAGGGGAGACGCGCAGCGCCAGTCCGTGATTTTGCGGGACGGGCAGCAGGTGGTCGTGTTTGGCGAGATCAGCGTCTATGAGGCGCGGGGCAACTATCAGTTGATTGCGCGGGCGATCGTCGATGACGGGGTGGGGAAACTGCAGAGGGAATTTGAAGCGCTGAAGCGCCGGCTCCAGGCGGAAGGACTCTTCGCGGGAGAGCGCAAGCGGGCGCTTCCCGAACTGGCGCGCACCGTGGGCTTCATCACGTCTCCCACGGGCGCGGCGGTGCGCGATTTCATTCAGATCCTCCGGCGTCGCGAATGGCGCGGCCGAGTGGTCGTTCTGCCGGCAAAGGTCCAGGGAGCGGGCGCAGCCGAAGAGCTGGTGGCGATGCTTCGGCAGGCGGAGGCGATGGGCATATTCGACCTGCTGGTGATCGGGCGGGGGGGAGGCAGTCTGGAAGACCTCTGGGCATTCAACGAGGAGGTGCTCGTCAGGGCGGTGGCCGCCTCGCCGGTGCCGGTGATCTCGGCCGTGGGGCACGAGATCGATGTGACGTTGTGCGACTTCGCCGCCGACCTGCGCGCGGAAACTCCCAGCGCCGCAGCGGAGTTGATCTCAAGCCGGTTTGTCGCCTGCAACGAACGCCTCGCCCAGGCGGGCCTCGCGCTTTGGCGGCAGGTGGAGAGTCAATTCTCGACGCTGCAGCGGAGCGTCGAACACCAGCGTGCGCGGCTGCGGCTGCTGTCGCCCGCGGCGCAGGTCGAACAGGGGTTTCTGCGTCTGGACGACCTTGCCAACCGGCTCGTCGGGGTCGCCCAGCGGCGGCTCCAGGAGGCGCGCCACGCCCTGTCGGACGCCGGCCACGGTCTCGCGCGGCACTCTCCGGAATTTCGCGTGCAACAGGAGTCCCATCGACTGCTCGGCCTTTGGAAACGCCTTCAGGCCGCGAGCCCGAAGTCGGTGCTCAACCGCGGATTTGTCATCCTTCGGGACACCCGCGGGACACCCTTGCAGCGCCGGGCGGAGCTCCTGTCGGGAGCCGAAGTGACTGCGGAATTTGCGGACGGCTCGGCCAACCTGACTGCGCAGAAGGAGCGGTAGCCTCGAAGATGGCCGGTGCCGCGCGATGGGTTTGCGGCAGCGCCGGACGCGATGCGAAGCTACCACTCCCAGCGCAAAGCCCCGCGGATGCGCCGCGGTCCATCGAGTGTGACAAGGCCGTCGGAGCTGCGACCGGTTTCGATGTCGCGGTCAAACGCGTTCTCGACCGATGCGGTGAGGGTGAGTCCGGAATTTATCCGACAGGCCGCCTGCAGGTCGGCCACGGTGAACGAAGCCAGGCGGAGCGTGTTCTCGTCGTCCTCGAACTGGTTGGCGACGGAACGGACGCGAATCTCCAGCGACCATGCTTCGCTCATGAGCCAGGATGCGCCTGCGGTCAGTGTCTGGCGTGGGACCTGTGCGAGCCGCAGGCCCGTGAGTGAGGGTTGCGCGGAGGCCTTCTCAACCCGCGTGTCGTTGACCAGGAGATCGGCCCTGAACGAGAGTGAGGGCAACGCGCGCCATTCGGCGCCAGCCTCGAAACCGCGCACGCGAATGGCATCGAGGTTGCGACGCTGGCGACTTACGAGCGACGGCGTGCTGCTGAGCGTCACGTTGGCGACGGCGTCGTCGAGATCGTTCAGAAAACCGGTCAGGCTCAGGCGGAACGCCCGGTGATTGAAATCGATGCCGAGTTCCCCGCCGTCGACGGATTCCCGCTTCAGCGCGGGGTTCGCTTCTGTATTCACATTCCTGACACGGAAGGGGCGGTGATATTCATTCAGCGTCGGGACGCGGAAGGCGTGGTACACGGCGGCCCGTCCGCGCAGGAAGGTCATTCCAAACAACGGCCCGTTCACGCCCAGGCGCGGGCTGAATTCGGTTCCGGAGTCTGTCGGGAAATGATCGTCACGCACGGCCGCGCCCGTGAGGAGATTGAGTTCGCGACGATGCCCGTCGCGGTTTGACCAGCGATCGATGCGTGCCGCGAGGGAAACGCGCCAACCGGCAGGGAGCGGACGGTCGTGGGACGCAAAGATGCCTGCAAAGACCTGCGCGCCCCCCGCGAGACGGCGTCGCGTGAAGCCGGAGCCGGAGAAAAGGTACTCCTCGCGGGTCTCGCCCTCCACCCACCTTGCGTCGAAACCGGCGGAGGTGCGCGCACCGCCGGGGTCGGTCCAGTTCAGCGTGAATGCGGCGCCCGCGGCTGATGAGGGCACGGAGTACTGGTCATTCGCGGGTGTCTCGCTTTCACGCAGCGCGTCGACTGATGTAAAGTAGCTGTTGAAGTCCTGCTTCTGACCGTAGACGACCGCCGACCAGTTGGCGCCGGCCGCGAGCGTTCTGCCGAGAGTTGCGGACACCATGCCCTCGCGCGTGCCGTTGCGCTGCAAGGGTGTGCCATTGCCGCGGTCTTCGCGAAATCCGCGAGCGGAGACCTGGGCTGTCAGGTGGTTGGGGAGCGCCTGCTGCCACGTGAGTTGAGCGAGCTGGAATTCGGAATCGAGTGGCCGGTCGACAGCCCCCCGCTGGCTGGGACTCACGGTGAAAAAGCCACCGGTTGAGAATGCGGCCAGGTCCAGGCGGACGACGGATCCGCTTGAGATTGCCTGGGTCAGGCTGGCTTCGCCGAGAAGGGTTGCGAACTCACCGCCGGAGACGGCCAGGCTGCGGTGAGTTTCGGCCGGAGTCTGGCTTGAAAGCGCGATAGTACCGCCGAGGGCAGCGTTCCCCCAGGTGCCCGATCCGCCCCCTCGCATGATTTCAATGCCGGCAAGGGAAAGGCGCGGCACCTTGTACCAGGAAACCCAGCCACCGAAAGGATCGTTGAGGGGAATGCCGTCGAGCAGAACCAGCGAACGGCTGGCGCCGCTGGGGCCCAGTCCCCGCAGGGAGACGCCCTGCGCGGTGGGATTTGCGGTCAGGCCGCTGCTCCTGCGGAAGAGACTGAAGGCGGCCGATTCGCGCAGGGTCGCATCGAGCGTGAGTGCGGGAGAGCCGCTCAATCGTTCGGGAGAGAACAGGTCGACCGTTACGGGAAGCTCATCTGCGGGAGTTGGCATCCGGCTTGCCGAGATCACCATGGGCGAGAGGCGTTCGGCTGTGCCTTGGAGCGGGGTCCCGGCTGTTTGAGCATAGCCAATGGGGAGCAGCATCATTGAGAGGAAGCCTGCCATGAGAGGTGTGGCGGCGCCGATCCTCACGGTTGCAAACGGAATCTGCATAAGGAGACAAGCCTAGCGGATGCAGGCGGGTGCGACAAGCGCTACCGGCCCTCGCGATACACGCGGGCGGAACTGGAGGGCTTCGGGCCGGATCAGTCGAAATAGGAGAGCGGAAGCTCGCGGCAGCTGCCGGGAGCGAGATCGCCCAGCGACAAGCCGCCAAAACTCTCTCGATGGAGGGTGAGCACCGTGAGTCCCTGCGAGGCAAACATGCGGCGTACCTGATGATAGCGTCCCTCGGTGAGCTCCAGCAGCGCTTCGTGTTTGCCGGCGATTTCAAGGCGGGCGGGCGCACACGGCGACCGTTCCCCTTCGAGGGTGAGCTGTCCCGCGCCGAACAGATCGATCAGTGACGTCGGAATGGCGCCGTCAACGCGCGCGCGATAGCGTTTCGCAACGTGGTGCCTGGGTGCAGTCAGCCGGTGGACAAGCGGTCCCTGGTCGGTGATGAGAAGAAGACCTGAGGTTTCCTTGTCGAGTCGCCCGACAGTTGTGAGCTGTGGCGACCGGTTCCGCCAGCGATCCGGCAGGAGCGAATAGACCGAAGGTCCTTCGCTCGCATCGTGCGAGCAGACGAGACCGACCGGCTTGTGAAGCATGACCAGTATGCCGTCCGGATGATCGAGAGGGGCACCGTCGACCCGGACCGCGGAGGGTGACACTTTTTGAGACGGATCCCCGACCGGAATGCGGTCTACGAGTACTTCGTGCGCCCTGAGAAAATCGCGCGCGCCCCGCCGCGAGCAGTATCCCAGATTTGCCAAAAGTTGATCCAACCGACGAAGCATCACGTGCAGCGGGATCGGCCCCTAATGTTTGTGGTCAAGCGATGAAAGCAGCGACTGCGCGGAGGGTCGCTTTCCGGATTTGCATTCGGAGCAGTAGCGACTGACGCCGTCGGGAGCGCCCATGTGCAATCGTTCACTGAGCCAGCGATTGTTCACCGTGGTGTGGGTTTTCATCCAGGTTGCCAGAGCGACCTTCCAGTCGGCCGACTTGGGGTCGAGCTGTGCGGAATCGAGGTTTCTGCACAGTTGTTTGGCGCCTGAGGTGAGAGCCACCTCCCATCTGGCGCGGGCAGTTTCCGCCAGTTCCCTGCCGCCCCAGTCCCTAGCCTCAGTTTGTGCCTGCAGATCGATAAGTCGATGCCTGCGAAAATCTTCGCTGCCAAACACCCACCCTCGGCCAATCTTGTCGAAACCCGCCTGGATCAGGAGCTTCGGTTCCTCCATCAGACGCTCCAGATAGCGGTGGTAGGTTTGCCAGCCATCCGGGGCATCCTGCGCTCCACCCAGTTCTGAAAGCCATGGCTGCGAAGTCAGAGGACCCGGGCGTGAACCCTTGTCCATGCGCCTGAAGGCGCGATAGCTGCTCCAGCGAAAGTCAGCCAGCTGTTCAAGTGACACCAGGTTTGCCCGAACCGGGTTCAGGTGCAGGTAGCAGGTCAGGTAAAGCAGGTGAATGCCTGGTTCGATCAGTATTGCCTTGTAGCGTCCCTGAAAAGTCCGACCGCTTTCCTTCCGGAAACGATTGAAGCGGTTGCCATATGTGCTTTGCAGCCAGTGTACACCCTCGACGAGATTCCCCTCCGGAGTCTCGATCGCCAGATGGTAATGATTTCGCAACATGCAGTAGGCGTGGATCTTCCATTTGGTTTGCTCGCACACCTCCCACAGGCAGTCGATGAACGCACTGGCCGCCGCCGGTGTGGCAAAAAGGTTATCCCGATCGTTCCCGCGATTCGTCACATGGTAGATTGCGCCAGGAAACTGAACTCGCGGGTTTCTTGCCATTAGAATGCAATCCTACATTTCAAGATTGCCTGTCAAGTAGTAATGAAGGCGGACGAAAAGGTCATGTAGTGTCAGCTCCTAATATTTAAGGTGGCGAGCAAAATCGTTAGGGGTCGCCCCGTTTGGGTCCTCTTGGATCCTTTGCGACCTGAGATTCAACAAGAACACCGTCGGCCAGCAATTTGTCGTAGTCTGCCGGGGTGACTCCCACTTCGCTGAGCAGTGAGCGGTTGTGTTCGCCGTTCAACATCAGTTCGTTCCTCGACGTCGCGATAGAGTTTGCCGGGCTTTTCGGAGGTTCGTTTGGCGGTGCCTACACCCTGGGGATGTTTACCCGCCGTGCCAACTGGCAGGGGGTGCTGATTGGCATGGCGGTCAGTTTTGTCGCCACCTTCGCGATCTGGTGGCAGCAGCTTGTGCATCCATTCCTCTACCTTGGAATCTCGATCCTGATCTCCATTGTGGTGGGATGGGCTGCGAGCTACCTTTTCCCGGCCCCGACGGAGGAGTCCCTTCGTGGGCTCACCGTTTTCAATGCGAAGCCGAAGGCGGTTTCGAACGCCTGAGAACAAATTCCAGACCCTCGCTGAAGAGAGGGCGCCATGTGCGCCAATTGTGGCCGCCGTCGACTACGCGAAGCTGGGCACTCACTCCCGGGATCCGACGAAGGCGTGCGTAGAGCGTGTGCGCTTCGTAGTCGATGTCGTGGATGGCCGATCCCGGATCAGCCGAGGCCTGTTCGTCATCTCCCGTGCCGATGAAGACTGTCAATGGCAGACCGCTGGCTGAAAAAGCAGGCAGCAGCGCAGGATAGTTCTTTGCGATGTAGATCTCGGCAATAAAGGGCTCAGCATCCTTGCCGAAGGCACCGAACTCCCTGGTGCTCGAATCCATCGGCGGGAGCGGCACGTAGACAGCCGGGCTCAGGATGATTGCTGAGCCAAAACACTCCGGATGAGCGAGTGCATAACGCAGGGCGCCATATCCTCCCATCGAATAACCGGCGATGCACCGGCCGCTGCGATCGGCACGTGTCGGTAGCGTGGCATCGATGTGGGGGACCAGGTCTTTGACGATGGCCTGCTCCACCGCTTCGCCGGCAGGCAAGCCTTTGTGACCGCGAAACAGGGAATTGACATAGTAGCCCGCGCGAAGGCTTGAGGGAGCATCGGGCATGACAGCGATGACTGGCGGAATCCTGCCGGCACCGATCAGTCCATCAAGATCGGATCCGACGGTTGCCCATGCCTCCATCTTGTCGCCACGTCCATGCAGGAGGTAGAGCACCGGATAACGAACCGACCCGTCTGCCACGTAGTCCGGCGGCCGGTACACGAGATAGTCAATCGGGTGTCCGAGCGCGACCGATGCCGTTGAGTGGCTGGTGATCGTACCCTTGGCCGCGATCAACCCGGTCTGCCCGCTGAGAATCAGCCAGAAAGCGAAGGCAGCGGATCGGAACGAGGGTGTCATGGTATGGGAGCAAGAGTCAGAGAGGGGCTGGCCCTCGGAGGGGCCCCTCAGGATCCGTTGCTTTCCGGTGCGGCGGAACAGTAGAGCGATCGGGGCTATAAGCAAAGCCGAAGCGGGGAAACAGGTGATGGCCCGCTGCAGGTGCTCCCTGCCGGTGAACGGGGGCGAAGCGGCGTGAAAATGGCGCCTGCCGGGTATATGAACCTGCTGGAAAACGGCTTGACTCGATCCTGGGCCAAGTAACTTTCC
Organism: Opitutaceae bacterium; assembly: GCA_017994935.1. GTDB lineage: Bacteria > Verrucomicrobiota > Verrucomicrobiia > Opitutales > Opitutaceae > UBA6669. The sequence goes on along the minus strand of JAGOJU010000011.1, from coordinate 11,805 downwards.
GGTTACCCGGACATTGTCTGCAGACTCCGCGTCGCCTGATTCATTTTTCCCCGTCATGAAAGCTCCCGTCTCCCGCCGTCGGTTTCTTGGCGGCGCCGCCACGGCCGGTGCCGCCCTTTCCCTGGGACTCGACTCTGTCGCCGCAGCGGAGTCGCCGCGCAGGAAGGCCGCGTCCGCAGGCGCGGCCACCGACTGGCCGAAGTGGGACCAGCGTGAGGAAGAGGCACTGCTCGGCGTCCTGCACTCCGGCAGGTGGGGCCGTGGGAACGGCACGAAGGTGAGGGAGTTCGAGGCCGTATTCGCCGGGCGCATGCGGGCGAAGCACTGCATCGCCACGTCGTCGGGCACCACGGCGTTGCTGAGCGCGATCGGCGCCCTGAATGTCGGGCCGGGCGATGAGGTGATCCTGCCACCGTACACGTTCGTCGCTACGTTCAACGTCATCACGGCCAGCTTTGCCCTGCCGGTGTTTGCCGACGTCGATGCTGCCTCCTTCCAGATTGATCCCGCAAAACTCGAGGCCGCCATCACTCCCGCGACCCGGCTGCTCCTGCCAGTGCACATCGGTGGTTCAACTTGCGAACTGGATGCTATCGCGGACATCTCCCGGCGCCGCGGCGTTCCCTTCATCGAGGATGCCTGCCAGGCTCCTGGGGCCGAATGGCGCGGTCAGCCGGTCGGCACGAAGGGCATCGGTGGATGCTTCAGCTTCCAGGCGAGCAAGAACCTCACTTCCGGCGAGGGCGGTGCGGTGCTCACCAACGACGAGGCATTCGCGAACCAGGTCTACAACTTCCATGCCCCAGGCACGCCGAAGCCGGTCCCCAGTTGGGGCCGGGCGGCCAACTTTCGGTTGACGGAATTTCAGGCTGCCCTGCTGCTCGCGCAGTACAGCCGGTTCAATGCCCAGCAGGATCAGCGCAACGCCAACGCGGAACATCTCTCGGCCATGTTGCAGAAGATACCTGGCATCGCCCCGGCGAAACTCGCGAGCGGCAACAACCGAAGTGCGTGGCATCTCTATATGTTCCGCTATGACGCGACGAAGTTCTCCGGACTCTCCCGCGCGAGGTTCCTGCAGGAACTGGCGAAGGCGGGAATCGGCGCCAGCAGTGGCTATTCGAGTTTGAACACCTCGGCACACGTAAAGGCGCTCGCCGCCAACCCGCACTACCAGCGTATCTACGGCAAGGATACGATGGCGAAGTGGGTCGAGCGCAACCGCTGCCCGGTCAACGACCGGGTGGTCGAGGAGGCGGTGTGGCTTGGGCAGACCATGCTGCTCGATTCCCGGTCAGCGATGGAGCAGATCGCCGAAACCATTGTCGGCATCCAGCGGCGGTCCGGCGACCTCGCGCGCGCCTGAGGCAGGGCCGGGTACTCTATCGTGCCATTCCGCTCCGAGGTCGGGCCGGCAATCCGCGGGAGCCGGCGAGAGGCTGCCCCTGTAGTCGTTCAAATTTGGGAATAGGGCTTGGGTGCCACGAAACGCGAGGTGTTGCGGGAGGTATTGTCGGCGTATTGGGGAAGGCGTTTCAGTTTGTCCCAGCGCGGGTCGGGACCGAAAGCCTTCCAGTGGGCCAGGTGGGACGCGAGATCCGCGGCTCCGGTCATGTACCGCAGGTGGGGAAGATCCGGACCGGCGAGCGCCTGGCCGAAAAAAACCGGCGACATGTTCAGATCGCGCATGATGTCGGTCTCGCCTTCGTCGAACATTGCCATTTTGCTGAGAGCCTTGAGTTCGCTGTGGCTCTCGTAGTCGCGCAGTTCAAACACCCGAGCGGGCGCGCGGCTTCGCGAGAAGGAGGGAAGCTCGAGTCTGGGCATGCTCTTGAATGCCAGCAGCAGCCAGCTGTCGATCCGCTCAAAGGCAGGGCTCGCCTTTGGCACCTCTAGGTAGCCGGCACCGGCCTTCCGCACCTCGGGATCGGTGTTCAAGGTCGCCGCCACGCGCACAAATGAATCGAGCGTTGCATGCGGTATCAGGACCCATACGGGAGAACCCGGTTTGAGCTTGGACGTGACGGCCTGCTTGTCCACGTCCAGTTCAGTGAAGACTCCGACATTCCGGATGCCCCACCGTTCGAGCGCAGGCAGCATCGCCTGTTCGAGATAGCGGTCAAGCAGCGCCGGGTTGGCGTCGCTCGTCAGTCGAGTACCCTGGGAAAATCGGTAACAGCGGAGTTCATAGTATTCACGGCCTTTTCCCTTCGAAGTTTCGGCGGCATGAATTCCGGTTCCGAGAGTCGCTGAAGCGGAGACTGCGATCGAGGTTTTCAAGAACGTGCGGCGGGGAGTTTTCATGAAGGTCCGGCATCATGCTGAGAACGGACCAGCAGCGCGATCGCGAAATGTTTGTCACCACTCCGGCCTCTGCGCCGCGTTTGCCTATGCCTTTCCCATCGAAGGGGAGGAGGCGTTCACCTCGTCGCGACGGCGCGGGGGCGGATGAGCCATAGCAGTCCCGCGCAAAGGGCCATGCCTACCGTGCCGCCGTAGAAGACCGCGACGATGCTGACATGAGCATCGCGCAACACCCCTCCGAGATAGATGATGAGTCCGCCGGTCGTTGTGGCAAACGCGTTGAGCATACCGTACGCCGTGGCGCGATAGCGGGGTTCGGCGATCTCAAAAAGGATCGGCATCATGTTCGCATCGGTGCAGCCGCGGGTCAGTCCGAATATGACGACGGCAACGAGCGTCAATGGCAGCAGGGAGCTGTGTGCGACGACAATGACAGCCGGGATGCCGACAGCGAGTCCGATGATTCCGACGAACGCGCGGGCCTCCGGGTGCCTGCGACTCCAGCGGTCCGCCCAGAATCCCGCGACGAGCATTCCGACCAGCGAGCCGATCGACTGGAAACCCGTCGCCATCATGCCTGCCTTTCCTTGGGGAAGTTGAAACGTTTCGCCGAGGAAGGCCGGCAGCCATCCGGCAAAGGTCCAACTGGTCACTCCCAGCAGGCTCCAGAAAACGATCGCAAGGTTGAATTTCGAGGCGCTGAAAAGGCTTGCGAGAGCGGAGCTGAATCGAACGGTCCGGGCCTTGGCATCCGGTGCGTCGTCCCCCTTCGAGGTGGCATGCGGATTGTCGCGCAGAAGCAGGACAAGGACGACCGTGTAGACGACACCGATTGCGCCGAAGATTTCGAAGGCGAGGGTCCAGTCATGGCGTTCGGCAATGACGCCCCCCAGCCCGCCGAGTCCGGAACCGACCATGACTCCGCTGAGGTGGATGCCGTTTGCCAGCGAGCGGGTGGCATTGCCGTGATAGTTGGCGATGAGCGCCATTGCAGCGGGCAGGTAACAAGCCTCGCTGAAACCCATGAGCGCGCGTGTGAGCAGGAGTTGTTCGAACGTCGTGGCGTGGGCGGTCAGCCAGGTGATGCCTGACCAGACAAAGAGCGAGACGATGATGGTCCGGCTGTGGCCCAGCCGATCGGCGATGAATCCGCCGATGGGGCTGAGCACCGCGTAGATGATGAGAAAGACCGTGGTCAGCAGTCCGAACTGGGCATCGCTCATCGGGATCGTTTCTTTTACCGAGAGCCGCATGGTGATCAGCATGAGGCGGTCGAGGTAGTTGAGGAACCCGACAAACCAGAGCAGACCGACAACGAGCCAGGCGCGTGAGGGGATAGGATCCGGGGGGGGAGGCATTTGGGTCGGGGGAAGTTTCGGGGAATGGGCTTGCTTCGCCGGATGGTCTGAGCCGGCTTCGGTGCGGATCGCGGAAAGTGGAGGCGCCCGCAGCCGTCCGCGGGCGCAGAGGATCAGTTCGGACGGTGCTCAGTAACCCTTGTCCCAGCGCGTCTCGATGTTGGCGGCGATGGATTCCGAGACCCAGACATCCGTGCGAAGGGTCTGAAGGATTGATTCAGGCACCCGTGGTGTCACCGGGCCATGCAGAACCAGGCGGGTGGTGAGGCGCTGCCAGGAGGCAAAGGAGCCGTCGACAGTGATCGCATGCATGTCGATGCGATGTTTGGCTGCAATGACCTCGGCCGGTCCGATGGTGGCCGCTTTCGGGGGGACGGCGGTGAGGTCGCCGCTGCTGCCAAAGCAGCCGTGCAGGGAGTTCTGGGCGATGGTAAACGGACTCAGCGTGCAGATCCGTGGTCCCATCGCCTTCCATTCCTCCAACGAACCCGCGAACTCCGGAGCGTCGGGCTCGATGAAGGCAAGGTGGCCGGTCCATCCCGGACCACTGTAACAGATGTCGGCACCGCCCAGATCGGCGAGCATGCGGCCGTAGTCCCTGATGTTCCTGTCCGTGAAAATGCGGATGTTCCTTTCCGCGGGGCGCAGCTTGGGATGAAGGTTTCGCCAGAAGTATTTCTTGAAGGCGTGACCGAAGCCGAACTCCCATGATTCCGGGGCGATGCGACCCTCCTGGTCGGCATATTCGTCCATGTTGAACGTGTGCAGTTTCCTGCAGTCCACCTTTGCGCGGTTCAGCATGGCGGCGAGCTTGGCGTAGCCCGGCCACGGATTCGGCATGATGGCGACCAGCGCCCGGCCGGCGTCCATCGATTCCTTGATCCGGAAAAACATGTCAGTGATCCAGAGGAATTCGACCTCGCTGTCTGGCACCACGGAGATCCTGAAATCCGGATTGCGGTGCCGGGTGATCTGCTCGCGCGTGATGGCGCGAACACGCGCGACGACCTTCTTGTCGCGGAAGGGCACGAAGCTCGCAGGCTGGAAATCAAACCGTGAAGTTGGTTTCTTCATAGACAGAAAGGCCATTCACCCACGTCTGCGCGGGAGTGAGATTCTCGTTCCAAAGGACAAGATCGGCATCCGCGCCGACCTCCAGCCGGCCCTTGCGGTCGAGTCCGAGCAGGCGCGCGGGATTCAGCGTGCCCATGGCCCAGACCTGTTCAGGCGGGATCGGGAGCCAGCGCAGCAGGTTGGCCATGCCGCGGTTCATGGTCAGCGCACTGCCGGCGAGGAATCCCTTTTCGGAGTGGCGCGCGGCGGTCTCCGGCGAAACGCGGATCGTATATCCCCATGGGGTGTTGTAGACTCCCGCAGGCAGGCCCGCACCGATGTTGGAGTCGGTGATCAGCAGGATGCCTTGCCAGCCCTTGGCGGCGAGGGCGGCACGGATTGCGGTGGGGTGGACATGGACGCCGTCGGCGATGAAGTCCACCGACATGCGTGCATCCGCGAGGATGGACTCGACGGCACCGACGGGGCGTACGCCCGGGTCTGATTCTGCGGGTGCATAAAAGACATCGTAGAAATGAGTCGCATGCGAGGCGCCCGCCTCGATTGCCGCTTCCGTTTGTTCCGCCGTTGCCCGCGTGTGCGTGAGAAAGACCGGTATCTTCCGTTCCCGCAGCCGATGAATCACGGGAAGAATGTCGGGAGCGTCCGGACTGAGCGACATCGCTGCAAAGCGGCCGTTGGAAACAGAGAGGATGCGATCCAGCAGCGCGAGATCTCCTGGAAGCGTGGGACATGCCGCGCCGCCCACAGCCATGAACGGGCCCTCGATATGGATTCCGGGGATGTTCACTTCCGTGATGGACGGAAGCATGGCGGTTGCTTCGCGCACGGTATCGAACCAGTCATCGCTGATAATTGGGATCAGGGTAGGCAGTACGGTGGTCACACCGAATTCGCCCAATGATCGTGCGGCTTTCCTGATGCTTTCGGCGCCTTCCTCGTAGAGGCAATCCTTGATGCCGTGGGTGTGAATGTCGATCAGCCCCGGCGTGAGCAGGCGTCCGCGACCCTCGATGATGCGGGTGCCGGGCGAGGGCTTCACATCGACCCTTCCGATCGCGGCGATGCGTCCGGACCGGACGCAGGCGTCGCCTTGGAGAATGCTCCTTCCGGGAACGACTAGACGGACGTCTCGGATCAAGAGATCGCTCATGGCAGGAGGCAGCAGCTCAACCCTTGGAAACGAGATCGAAGGCGGCGTCGACGGAGAGACCGTCGTGGACGAGTCCCATCAGCGCCCGCGTTATCGCCGCGGGATTGGCGTGCTGGATGATGTTGCGACCGTAGACGATGCCCGAGGCGCCCTGGGCGAGGAGTTCGTGGGTGCGCTGGAGGATTTCGCGGTCGCCCACCTTGCCACCGCCGCGCACGAGCACCGGGATGCCGCTGGCGGCCTCGATGACCTTGTGGTAGACGGCGACATTGTCGGTGGGGTCGGCCTTGATGACATCTGCGCCGAGTTCGGCGGCCTGGCGGACGAGGGGGATGATTTTTTTCTCGTCGCCGTCAACCATGTACCCGCCGGCCTTTTCATTCGCCTGGAAGACGAGCGGCTCGATCATCATGGGCATTCCGTAGCGTTCGCACTGGGGTTTGAGGCGGAGGATGTTCTCAACGCACTGTTCGCCGACCTCGGGCTCATTGGGGATCTGGAACAGGTTCACGCACATGCAGGCGGCGTCGAGGCGGAGGGCCTGCTCGACGGGAGTGTCGATGGTGCGACTGTAAAGCCGGCGCGGAAGCTGTTTTCCGTAGACGTTGGCCACGTCGATGCGGAGCACGAGCGACGGCTTGAAGCGCCCCGCGATCCTTTGAAGGTGCCTCGCCTGCCCGACGCTGAGCTGCACTGCGTCCGGGGCGGCGCTTACGACGGTGGCGACGGCGCGGTCGATGACCTCGATGCCTGAAAGGAAGCCGTATTCATTGAAGAAACCGTGATCGATGGCCACATCGAAGCAGCGGCGCGACTTTGGATTGAAGAGACGATTGAGACGGTAGGCGGTCATGGTGAGTCTTTGGCAGGAGGGTTGGGGAGGGTCAGGAAAATCCGAGTTCGCGGGCGGTTTCGCCGATCGCCTCGTCGATGAGATCGAGGCCCTTCAGCAGGGTGGCCTCGTCCATGACGATGGGTGGACTCATGCGGAGAATGTGTCCGGCGGGGATCCAGGCCAGACCTTTTCGAAAGGCCTTCTGATAGACGAGGGTGCCGGCCTTGTCGAAGGGCTCCTTGGTGGCCTTGTCCTTCACGAGTTCGATGCCCATGAGGCATCCCTTTGCGCGGACATCGCCCACGATCTTGTGCTGATCCTTCATGCGCTGCATGCGTTTGAGGGCGACCTTGCCGAGGTGGGTGGAGTGCTCGAGAAGATTTTCGGATTCGATGACCTGCGTGGAGATGAGTGCGGCTGCGCAGGCCATGGGGTTGCCGCCATAGCTCGAGGAGGCGGAGATGCTCTCGAAGCTCTCCTTGAATTTCTCGCGGACAGCGACACAGGTGACAGGGAAACCGTTGCCGAATCCCTTGCCGATGGTGACGACATCGGGGATGACGCCCCAGTGTTCCATCGCGAGCCATTTTCCCGTGCGGCCCCAGCTTGTGAGAACCTCGTCCGCCATCAGGAGGATATTCCGGTCGTCGCAGAATTTTCTCAGCTTCGGGAAAAAATCGTCGGGGGGCATGATGGATCCGCCCCAGCCCTGGATGGGTTCGAGAACGAAGCCTGCGACGGAACCCACCGTGGCCTTGTCGAGGTATTCACCGTAGAAGCGCAGGTAGGCGTCGGTGTCGATTGTGCCGTCCGGCTTGGTCCAGACCGGACGGTAGGTGTCCGGGCGGGGCACCATGTGCGCACCGGGGGCGCGCACCGCGCCGTAGACGTGCGAACGGATGTGGCCGAGGGAGACGGCGCCGTAGGTCTTGCCGTGGAAGTCGTAGAAACAGCTGACGGTTTCGTGCCTGCCCGTGGCCGCCCGCAGCACACGGATGCCGGCCTCCACCGCGGCGGTGCCGCAATCGTAGAGTTGGAAACCATCGAGATCGCCCGGAAGGACCGAGGCGAGTTTCTCCATCAGTTCGGTCTTGATCGGCGTCGTGAAATCGTGGGCGTTCATCAACTGGCCCGCAGCGCGAGCGATGCCTTCGCTGATCTTCGGGTGACAGTGGCCGAGCGTGGTGACGTAGATCCCCGAGGAGAAGTCGATGTAGTCATTTCCATCGACGTCCTTGAGCACGCAGCCCCTGCCGGATTCGAAGCTTACGGGGAAGAGCTTCACCTGGCCGCTCAGTCCCTTGAAATGCCTGGTGCAGCGATCGTGCCAGTGTTTGGACTGGGGGCCCGGGGCGGGCACGGGAACGTGGGGGACGCGCGAGAGGTCGACGCGGCCCCATTCGAGAGTCTTGAAGGTGGAGTTTGCGATCATGTTGGAGAATCAGACGATGACGGCCCGGGCACCGAGCCTGGAGAAGCGCCGAAGCGCGTCTGCGGGTGCGGCCCGGTTCGTGATCAGAATATCGATGTCGGAAAGACTGCCCGAGCAGGCGAGGGCGGTGCGTCCGATCTTGGTGTGATCGGCAAGCACGACCGAGCGGCTGGCGATCCGGCGCATGTGTTTTTCCACCCGTGCGAGGCGAAGGTCGGCGTTGTAGAGTTTGCCATCGATGCCGATGCCGTCCGTGCCCTGAAATGTGAGGTCGGCGGAGAACAGCTCGAGGCAGTGCTCGGTCACCGGTCCCGTCAGATCGGGGCTGCCCTGCCGAATCACCCCGCCGAGCAGGATGACCTCGACACCGGGGGCGTCGAGGAGCTCGGAGGCGACAGCCAGGCTTGGGGTGATGACCGTGAGGTTCTCGCCGTCGCGCAGAAGGCAGGCGAGTTCGAGGGTGGTGGTTCCGTTGTCGAGAATGAGGCGCTGGCCGGGCTTGACGAGTTTGCGGGCCTCCCGGGCGATGGCCTGCTTGGCCTCACGATTGGCCTCGCGGCGGTCACGGTAGTCGAATTCGAGCAGCATGCGACCGGTGAGCACGGCGCCGCCGTGGGTGCGGTGGATGTGGGACTGCCCTTCCAGCTGGGACAAGTCGCGCCGGATGGTCATTTCGCTGACGCCAAACTCGCGGGCCAGGTCCGCCACGGAAACGCCCGCCTCGCTCGCGAATCTCTCACGGATGCGTGCCAGGCGTGCGGCGGACGGAAGTTTTCTCATGGAGGCACGATTGAGGGATTATGTTAGAAAATGTCAATGAAAAGACGAAATGAACATATTCTAACATGTCCTTGGGGCGGATCCCGGCGGGGTGCGACAAAAAAAGGCACAGGTCCCAGGACCTGTGCCTTCGTGTTATGCCGTCCAACTCGAAGCCGCCGCGATCGTGATTTGTCGTGGCGGCGGGCTGGATCAATCCCCAGCGGGGAATTCGGCGAAGAGGAGCGGGTTCCGATGTCCGTCTGGCGAGGATCGCCCCGGGAGGTGACGATGCCGGAGGAACGGTCGGAGGGACTGCTCAGCGAGTGGCGAACTGCTGACTCAGCCTGCCGAGCGCCAATGCCGCCAGGAAGAGGCCGAAGTCACGCAGGGCCACATCGAAATAGCCCGGGATCATGAGAAGGTTGAGGATGATGACGACAAGCCAGGCGGCGACGACGTGCGAGAAGATCCGGGGGCGAAGGGCGACGCCGATGCCGGCAATGATTTCAATCACGCCGACGATCATCATGAGGCTGTGACCGCTGATCGGCGAAAGGCGTTGGACAATCCCCGGAAGGTACTGGTCCCAGTTGACGAGCAGGTGGGTGAATTTGTCGGCGCCGGCCAGAATGGGAGCGGCGATAAAGCCGAGCTGAAGAATGCGGAAGGCTTGATAGGCGGGCGTGCAGGAGGCGTCCGCGGAGGAGGATTGAGTATCGGTATTCATAACAAGGCCGAACATCACTTCAGAAAATCAATAAGTCAAATGTTTTATTAGTTTAATTGTTTTATTTGGATTTTCCGCTAGATTCCATGCATGAGACTGTCGCCTCACACCGCCCGCTTCCTGAAGAGCACCCGCGGAAGGATTGTTCAGATGCTTAGGGAAAAGGAACTTACGGTTTCAGATCTCGCTCGGGAGCTGACATTGACGGAGAATGCCGTGCGCGCTCATCTTGCGACCCTGGAGCGGGATGGGTTGGCCCGCCAAAGCGGAGAACGACCCGGATCACGAAAACCGCACTTCACCTATGTGCTCACTCCGGAGGCGGAGGAACTTTTTCCGAAGGCTTATGCGACCATCTTGAATAACGTCATTGGCAGGCTTGAGCATGAATGGGGTGAGGCGAAGAGCGGCGAATTCCTGCGCGAGATCGGGCGCGACATGGCGATGCCCCATCGCCGGCCCGACGCGACCTTTGAAGACAAGGTCGCGGCCGTTCGCCGGCTCATCGAGAGCCAGGGCGGGCATACCCAGATTGAACGCCGGGGGGGCAAGGTGATCCTTCGAAGCAATGGCTGCGTCCTGGCCTCCGTGGTTTCGCAGCATGGGGCGGCCTGCAACATCCTCACTGAATTGATAGCCCAGATCGTCAACAGCGAGGTGGTCGATTGCTGCCGCCGGGGTGATTGCCCGCAGTGTTGTTTCGAGATAAAGGTCCCCGAGGCGTCGAAGTGATTGCCGCGGAATCGGCGTCCCCGGGACTGGGCGGCCCCGGTAAATGGGATACTGTTGATTCAGATCAATTCGGCAGCTTGCAGTCTCGAATGTGCGGCACTTGGCTATCGGAACCATGGGCGAGATTTTTGACTCCGAGTTCCCTTCAACCGAATTGCTGCGCGAGAAGGCCCGTCGTCGCATTCCGCGATTCGCATTCGAGTATCTCGATGGCGGCTGTTTCTCCGAGATCAATCTACGGCGAAACACCGATGAGATCCGTGAGGTGCGGCTTCGGCCGTATTATCTGCGTGATTTCCCGGGGGCGACGATGGAAACGGAGCTTTACGGGGAAACCTACGCCGCGCCCTTCGGCGTTGCGCCGATCGGGCTCCAGGGACTGATCTGGCCGCGATCCGCCGAATATCTTGCCGAGGCCGCGGTGGAGGGAAACATCCCGTTCATTCTGAGCACGGTGAGCACCGCGGGAATCGAGGAGATTGCCCAGCTCACCAAGGGACGCTTCTGGTTCCAGTTGTACCATCCGGCCGAGGATGCGCTGCGCGACAAGCTCCTCGAGCGTGCCGCGGCGGCCGGCTGCAAGGTGCTGGTCATCCTTGCCGACACCCCGACGTTTGCCTACCGGCCCAAGGAGATTCGCAACGGGCTTTCCATCCCGCCGCAGATGAACCTGCGGAATGTCGTCCAGATGTGCCTGCATCCGACATGGTCGTTTTCGCAACTTGCCGCGGGCGTGCCGGCGTTCAAGACGATGCAGCCGTACATTCCAAAGGGACTCAACCTGCGCCATCTCGGACTTTTCATGAATCGCACCTTCTCAGGTCGCCTCACTGAAAAGAAGATCCGTGCGCTGCGTGAGCGCTGGAAAGGCAGACTCGTGATCAAGGGCATCGTCAACACCGAGGATGCACAGAAGGCGCTGGATCTCGGTGTCGACGGCATGATTGTCTCCAATCATGGGGGTCGGCAACTCGATGCCGGCACCTCCACCATCCGGCCGCTTGCGGAGTTGGCGGAGAAGTTCCACGGGAAGACAAAACTGATGGCTGACAGCGGCTATCGCGCTGGGCCGGACATCGCAGCCGCACTCGCGAGTGGCGCCGATTTTGTTTTTCTGGGCCGCACGTTCATGTACGGCGTGGGGGCGCTGGGTCGCCGTGGCGGCGCGCACACGATTCACATGCTCAAGCGGCAGCTCCAGCAGGTGATGGAGCAGGTCGGATGCGCAAAAGTGGGGGATTTCCCAAGCCACCTCGTGCGCAGCTGAGGGTTCTGGTGCGGAGGGCCGAACTGCCTGACGCGGGAGGAGAACCCGGGCGCCCCTCCTGTCTAAAGTACAATTGTCAGTATCCGCCCGTCCGGGATTGCTGGTTGGCAGGCGGTGGGGTGGGCAGGCCTTCGAGCGCCTCATTCATGACCTTCCCGTAG
>JAGOJU010000055.1:2113-23284 GCA_017994935.1 Opitutaceae bacterium | reverse complement strand
CGAGGACGGTGAGGAAAGCGGAGTCACTGGTCGCAGTTCCAAGCGAGTTGGAGACCACGACGCGGTAGGAGCCCGAGCTGATGATGGAGACGCCACTCATCGAAAAGGAGGCATCCGTGGCGCCCGGGATGTGCGCAGCGCCGTTGAACCATTGGTAGCTTGGTGTCGGCAGTCCTGATGCAAGCACGCTGAAAGTTACGGTGTTGCCTGAGATTGCAGTCTGGGAAGCGGGCTGCGTCAGGATTTTCGGTGGTGAGAATGGAGGCTGCACCGTGAGAACTGCGGCCGAACTCGTGACGCTGCCGAGCGCATTCTGCACTGTCACCGTGTACGAACCGGCGTCGCTCAGGGCAATAGGCGTGAAGCTCAGCGTGCTGCCATTTGCGCCCGCGATGGGGGACGAATCCCTTTTCCATTGATAGCTGAGCGGAGCCGTGCCCGAGGCGACGACCGAAAGCGAAACCGTGTCCCCGGCGGTGACCGTCTGGCTCGCGGGCTGCGAGACGATGGCTGGAGGCGTTGTGACAGTGAGAACGGCGGCAGAGCTGGTAATGCTGCCCAGACTGTTCGAAACGAGTACGGTGTAGCTGCCCGCGTTCGTGGGCGAGAGGTTGTTCAGGACCAGGGAGGCGGAGGTGGCGCCGGGAATTGCGGCGCCATTCTTGCTCCACTGATAGACGGGTGGGGGAAGCCCCGTGGCGCCAACCGAGAGGGTCACATTGCCGCCCGCAGCGACGGTAGCGGACTGCGGCTGTGACTGAATGAGGGGCGCGAACGACGCGGGAGTGACCGTGAGAATTGCGGGGGAACTGACCACGGATCCCCCCGAGTTCGTGACGCGCACGGTGTAGGTGCCGGCATCGCTGACAGTCGCGAAGGTGAGGCTGAAGGTGCTGGCTGTTGCGCCAGGAATCTCACCGCCGTTTTTCAACCATTGATAGAACAGCGGGGCGGATCCCGACGCGCTCACGGTGAGGCTGACCGGCTGTCCGGCGATGACTGTGAGTGAAGCCGGACCTGTGAGGATGGTGGGCGGCTCGCTGATCGAGAGGATCGCCGGTGGACTGGTTGCCGAACCGGCGGAGTTTGTCGCCACTGCGCTGTAGGTCCCCGCATCCTGCGTCGCCACGGACGCGATTGTGAACGTGGACGAGGTGGCGCCGGGAATCGCGATACCATTGTGGAGCCATTGGTAGCTTGGTATCGGCGTGCCGGAGGCGACGACGTAGAAACTGACGCTGTTTCCCAAGGCCACGGAGCGGGAGATCGGGGGGCTCACAATGACAGGGGCGACGATGGCGGGGGTGACGGTGAGGATGGCCGCATTGCTTGTGGCGGAGCCGGCGGCGTTGGAAACGGTCACCGTGTACGAGCCGGCGTTTGCGGACGACACATTGATCAGGGTCAGGCTGGGTGATGCCTGGATGGCAACCGTCTGGTTGTCGCGTTTCCAATGATAGGAAAACGGCGGCGTACCCGAGACGGAGACAACAAACGTCACCGACGAACCGGACATCGCTGTCTGCGACTGGGGATGGGTGATGAATTGGGGTGCCGTTGCCGCAGGGAGCACGGTCAGGAGGGCACCGTTGCTTGTGACAGAGCCGGCGGCATTCGATACCGTGACGGCGTAGGTGCCCGCTTCCGCGGTGGAGACGTTGGAGAGCGCCAGTGTGGAGAGGGTTGCACCGGAGATGGGTGAGCCGTTGCGGGCCCATTGGTAGGCGAGGGGTGCGCTTCCGGTTGCCGTGACAGAGAATTGCGCGGTTGTGCCCGCGGTCACAGTCAGTGCCGAGGGGTGGGAGCTGATCGACGGTGCGGTGAGACCCCCGGGAGCATAGATCGAGAGCGCGCCTGAGGTGTCGTCCGAAGTGAGCGTGTCCAGATTGGAGATCGTGCTGTTCATGATCGCCTGCACGCTTTGGCCGCTCTGGTCGGGATGATCCAATCCCAGCACATGTCCGAATTCATGAAGCGCCACGCGATAGAAATCCTGGATGCTGTTGCCTCCGGAATAGCGGATCGCACCCCGATAGGAGTCCCAGGTGAACGCCGTGTTGAAGAGCACGTCGCCCTCGACGCGACGGTTGCCTGACGCATAGGAAACCGTGATCGCGAGCGTGTTGGAGCCGAAGGCGCTGCCGTACACGGTCGATGAGAAAAAGACGTTGTTGATGCCGTTGCCCTGCGCCTTTGCGGCACTCGATGCATTGACCCCTGAGAACTGGATCGAACCCATGTAGGGGTTCCATGCCGCCATTGCGCCCTGCGCGACGGAGTCCCAGGTTGTGGAGCCGTCGGTGAGCGGCGAGGATGGGATGCCCAGGGCCAGGTGCATCACGATCGGCCCGGTCCATTTCGACGAACTCGCGACATAGGCGCGCAGGGATGAGGCCACGGTGAGGAGCCCCAGCAGTCCGCAGAGTGTTGATGCCGCGTAGCGGCGCAGATCAGTTCGCATTGCGGCCCTGGCGAAGTTGATTGCGGATCGCTGCCTTGAACTCGTCCAGCGACAAAGCCGTGCGACTGAGATTTGAGGCGGCGATCGCGGGGTGGGTGGACGAAGCCGAGGTGAGGGACAACTCGACATCCGACGTGGATGCAAGGGGCGCGCCATTGACGCGATAGACCCGCTTCGTGCTCGTCGTTGCATCGGACTTGATGTCGTAGACACCGTGTCCCCAACAAACCAGAGGGCATGCATCGACCCCGTTGTTTGCAACGAACAGGATGACTTCCTCACCGGATGCAAAACGGGGAGAGCCCTCCACGCGCATTTCGTCTTCGCCGACCCGCCCTCCGAGGAATTCGAGTCGAAGCGTCCCCGATCCGCCATCGCCAGTGAGGTCCTCGCTCACCTTCAGTGTAACCCAGGTCTTGATGACACGAAAACCCTGTTGAGTGACCCAGGCGGATTCCGAGCCTTCGACGGTTGCCTGCACGATCCGCGTGGCCGAGGAAACAAGCGTGGAGAAATCGGGTGGAATGACGGTCGTCGCGAAGGTCAATGGCGCGACAAGAATGGAAACGATCCAGGAAAGGAACGTTGGCCGGGTGATTCGCGCAGCCGGTCTCAGGTCACTGGAGAAGAGGCGGAACATCTTGAACGGATGACGAGTGTGCACGGGAGGGAGCCTTCGTAAACACACGAGCAATAGTCGCTCCATCGGCGCTTTCAATGCAGGTTCTCCGGGGAGAAATTGGGTTTACGCCATTTTATCATCCAGGGTTTTCTGAAGTCCCGCATCGCCCTCGATTTTCATGATTCCTGAATGAGTCAGGGCTGGTCATGCCGGTGGTATGCAAAATCAGTAACATCCCGCGCCCCGTGAGACAGCGCGTGTTGACCGTCCAGCATCGCTGGAACTCTGGGGACGATGCTACAGAAATTCAGGTGGCAACTCGCGGTATCGGAGGTAGGTCTTTCTCCATGATATCCAAGTTTGCTTGCAACGTGCTTGCCGGATTGGCGGTGGTTATTACGGCTTCCGCGGTGCCGGCCGGAGCGCCCACCGGCGATCCGGCGCTCTGGGTGGTCGAGCAGATGCCGGGTGGCACGGTCACAATGAAGGGCGGCGTGATGGAGATTCGCGACAAGGCTGGGTGTACGATATGGTGGAGGGAGAAACTGACGGCACCTGTGGAGATTGAGTTCACGGTGACGCCGGTTCAGGGGCCCACGCCCACTGACCGGGTTTCCGACCTGAACTGTTTTTGGATGGCGCAGGAAACGAATTCGACCGATGCCCCCTTCGCGCCGGGCAATGCGCGGAGCGGAAAATTTTCGCAGTATGACAGCTTGTTCACCTACTATGTCGGTTACGGCGCAAACAACAATACGACGACCCGCTTCCGGCGCTATGACGGCACATCTTTGCGGCCGCTGCTTCCCGAGCACGACCTCTCCGATCAGAAGTACATGCTGACGTCGAACCGTCCGGTGCGCATCAGGCTTGCTGCGCGCGAGGGTGTGGCCGAATTCTGGCGTGATGGAGAACGTGTCTTTCGATTTGAGGATCCGCATCCCTTGATCTCGGGATGGTTTGGATTCCGTACGGTGAAGAGTCACCTGAGGATTTCGGATTTTTCGGTGGTGCAGGGCACGAAGGAGGCGACAGGCGCCTCTGGAACACGAGCAGCATTGCCGTAACACCGATGGGAGGATGATAGACTGCGGAACCGTGAAACCGGCAGTCCGACGTTTTTCGTCTGAGCTTCCCGCGCGCTGGCGTGTTTCCACAATCCCGGTTACGAAGGACAGTGCCGGGCGGGCTAGGGAGAGGCCGTAACCGGCTGGAGGGTCGCCTTGCGATCCGACAAGGACGAACTGCCGCTGCCGGGCAGAGTCACCTTGCCAGTCGCGGCCCATTCCGTTCCGCGGGCGAGTGTGAGCTGGAATCCACGACCTTGGAGCGCCTCCATGCCATGTCCGAGGGCCGTGTGGAAGACCCGGCCTCGGCCATAGGTGATGGCCATGAGGAGAGGTTCCTCTTCCTGGGTTCGCGGAGATCTGGCGGAGGCCAGCACAATGAGGTTTTTCGCTGGGCCGCGAAGACTGTCATAGAGCTCATCCTGTGCGTGCATCCATTTCAAGGGGAGACCGCGCATCACGGGATGGTTCGGGTCCTGCGTTTCGACGAGAAATTCATGCTGCGGTCCGTGGGCCCCGCCGCGGCCGGGTGTCATGTCCCGGGTCCACTTGCCTTCGCGCAGTCGCAGATAGGGCCCGTCCTTTTCGGTGCGATTTCCCCATCCACCGAGACCGATCATCTCATTGTATTCCGGCCATTCCGGGAAGGCGTTGTCGGCGGCGTGGTAGGAAACGAAGCCGCCTCCGTTCCTCACGAACTCGACAAATGCGGCTTTGACCGCCTCGGGCCAGCTTTCGCCGTTGTAGTTTGATAGCACGACCGCGTAGTTCGAGAAGACGGGGCGCCAGGCGGACCACAATGCCTCGTGCCGGGACTGGTATTCCGCGAGCGCAGACTGGTAGTCCTTGAGTTTCAATTCGTGGGCGGCCTTTTCGGTGGCGCTTGCATCCTTGGAAAGGGCAGGGCGGACGGGTGCCGTGGGAGTCGTGGAAATGTCGACCTGGAAGCGCCCGGTACCCTCGAGGATGCGCCTCAGCAAGGGGGTTGTGGCACGCCAGAGGTGGTTGTTTTGCCCGTCGATGATGAGCACTCGGACAGGAGCCTTGGCGCCCGCCTGGGCAGCTTGCGCAGAAGCCTGCGCACGTGCGAAGGGCAGGCCGAGAATTCCGAGGCAGACAAGAAGACGGAAGAAGATGGGCATTGCGTAAAAAGTGGGGAGAGACGCTCGAACCGGAAGATCATGAAGGCCCGGAGCGGATATCACAAGGATCGATGATGAACGCTGAGGCGAGGCATGGCCGGGTTTCGAATCGTCTGCCACGCTGCACCATCGGCAGTGTCGGCGTGTCTGGCAGGAAATCCACTTTATTGGACAGTGGCGATGAACTGGCTGGGCGTGCGCCCGCCAGCCCCGACATGCTCTACGAATGTCACCGAGGCTTGGTTCCCGGAGAAAACCAGGGTGTAGGTGGTGGTGAAGGGCGTTTGAAAGTAAGCGACCTTCAAGACGAAAGTATTTTCGCTGGACCAGGCTCCGCTCGCGGCTGCCGGAGTGGGACTGGTTGGTCCCACGGGAAAGGCGCGCACCCATTTGTCGGGTTGCACGACGGTGTGATGTACTTGTCCCCCAACGGTGAGCGCCAGATGGGTGCCTTTCTTGTCGTCGCTTGCTTCGAATGCAAACGCCTCGATCGGCTGGGAATGGGATTGTTGAGTTACGCCCCCGGCAGCAAGACGCGCGTTGGCTGGAAAGACAAAACGTTTTCCGGCGAGTTTCGCCATGGCCTTTGGCGGAGCAGCGGCACCCTGGGGGGTGGCAAGAGTGAGCCGGGCGAGCCTCTGCGCCAGGGCGAGCCGGGCAGCGGCATTTTCCGGGAGAGCCTTGGATTGGAACAGGGGGGCGCACTTTTCCCAGAGAAGATTCAAGACGGAAGGCAGGTTGCGGGTGCCGGCCGTTATCGCGACCACCACGCGTTGCTCAGGCATGACGACGCAGTATTGGCCGTGCGCGCCGTCACCACGGTAGAAACCATGCCGGCAACGCCAGAACTGGAACCCGTACCCCTGCTCCCAGTCGCTGGAGGGTGAACTGCCGTTGGAGGTCTGTCGTGAAGTGGCGGCACGCACCCATTCTGCAGGGAGAATTTGCCTTCCATTCCATTTTCCTTCCTGGAGGTACAGCTGACCAAATCGGGCAATGTCTTCGGTCGTTGCGCTGAGGCCGAATCCTCCCATGCAAATGCCTTGGCGGCTTTCCTCCCAGCGGGGCTGGGCGATGCCCAGTGGTTCGAACAGACGCGGTCGGAGGTAGTCGACGAGCTTTTCGCCGGTAGCCTTCTGAACGATTGCCGAGAGCATGTAGGACGCAGGCGTGTTGTAGAGGAAGGCGGTCCCCGGCTTGTGCGCCACCGGCAATGCTAGAAAGGCCCGGACCAGCGAACCATTGGAGTCGTAGGGAAACTGGGAAATCGCTTCTGCATGGTGTCCTGTCGACATCATGAGCAGGTCCCTGATTCGCATGGCCTTCAGATTCTCAGACGGCTCGGCCGGGGCATCAGAGGGAAAATAGGGCAAGACCAGGTCATCGATCGACAGCCTGCCCTCGGCGGCAGCCAGACCAATTCCCGTCGCCGTGAAACTCTTGCTCAGCGAGAACAGCATATGGGGTTCATCGGAGGCGTAGGGAGCCCACCAGCCCTCGGCGATGACCCTCCCGTTGCGCACGATCATGAGACTGTGCAGCGCATCAATCTCCGTTTCTGCGGATTCAAAAAGGGCCAGCAACGATTCGGAGGAAATGCCCTGTGATTCAGGCGTGCTGCGTGGCAGCGGCCCCGCGACGGAAAGAGTTGCCACCTGGGTGGCGAACATGACCGCGAGCAGCCGCGGCCAGGAACCTGCGCAGGCGGTGATGGCTCTGGAGGTAATGGAAGGGGTGGGGTGCGGGCTGTGTCTGTGCATGCAGGAAGCGGCTGGTGGGACAGAAATTCTTGGCCTTGAACTTGACCAGGTTGTTCACCAGCTTGCGGGCGCGCAACTGCGTTGTCGTCCCGGCGGCGCTGGTGCCAGTGGCCCTCCGCATCCGCTCTTCGAGCGTGGCGGGCTCTTTCTTCCCCTCCCAAAATACTTCCGTGTCGCCTCCCACCGCTTCCGCTGCCTCCGCCGTTCCCACGCGCAAACGCCATTGGGTCGTTGTTTTTGCGATTTCGCTGGCGATGATCTGCTACATCGACCGGGTGATCATTGCACAGGCGACCCCGACGATGCGTGCGGACCTGAACCTGAGCATTGAACAGTGGGGGTGGGTGCTAGGCATTTTCTCCTGGGCGTACACGCTGTTCGAGATTCCGGGCGGATGGATGGGCGACAAGTGGGGGGCACGCAAGGTCCTGCTCCGAGTGGTGGCGTTCTGGTCGTTCTTCACCGCCGCCACAGGCTGGGCGTGGAACTACGTTTCCCTTTTTGTGTGTCGGCTGCTTTTCGGTGTGGGTGAGGCGGGATGTTTTCCCAATCTGACGAAAACCTTCACGATCTGGCTCCCGGTGCACGAGCGCGTGCGCGCGCAGGGCCTGATGTGGTTTGCGGCGCGGTGGGGCGGGGCGGTCACCCCCTTTATGGTCGCGCTCCTGCTGCAGCACATGCACTGGCGCCGGGTCTTCGAGATCTTCGGCGTCCTGGGTGTGATCTGGGCGGTGTTCTTCTTCCGATGGTACCGTGACGATCCGCGCACTCATCCGGCTCTGAATGACGCCGAAAAGGCTTTGCTGCCGAAGGTGACGGTGAAAGTGGGGCACGGCGACGTTCCCTGGCGCAAGATCCTGCGCAACCGCTCGGTCCTTCTGCTCTGGCTCCAGTATTTCCTGCTCAGCTACGGGTGGTGGTTCTACATCCAGTGGCTGCCTTCCTACCTGCGCGAGGCGCGGGGGTTCACCCTCGAACGGGATGCGCTCCTCGGTGCATTGCTGGCGGGAGTACCGCTTTTTCTCGGAGGAATCGGCTGCTGGGTAAGCGGACATTTTTCACCCCTGTTTGCACGATGGTTCGGGAGCGTTGCGGGCGCGCGCAAGGTGCTCGGATGCTTCGGCCTCTCGGCTGCGGGCCTGCTGCTTGTCGTCTCGGTTCAGATCCAGAATCCGATTCTCGCCATGATCGCGATGGGCTTTGCCAGCTTTGCGAATGATCTGACCATACCCTGCTCCTGGGGGGCCTGCATGGACATCGGGCGCACGTATGCCGGTTCGGTATCGGGTGGCATGAACATGGGCGGAGCCGGCGGCGGTGCGGTCGCCGGTCCGATGGTGGCCTACATTCTCATCTGGACCGACAACAACTGGAACGTGCCGCTCTACGTCGCCGCGATTGTCTACGGCTTTGCGGCGCTGTGCTGGCTCGGCATCGATTCGACCACACCTTTGGAACTGGACGAGGACAGGACGACTGCGCATTAGGCAGGCGATCCGGACTGTGACATTGTGGCTTTCCGCTCGCCAGCGGCGGAGCGGTGCGTGACGATGCCCCGATGTCGTCATCAACACCTGAGAAGAGGAGTGTCAGCGAGTCCGATCCCTGTCCCTGTGGAAGCGGAAAGGCCTTTGGCCTCTGCTGCCTGCCGCTCCATGCCGGTGCACGCAAGGCGGCTTCCGCGGAGGAACTGATGCGCGCCCGGTTCACGGCGCATGCGGTGCGTGACTTCAAATTCCTTCATGATTCCTACCGTGAGACCGCGGGCAAACCGTATGCTCCGGAAAGCGGCGAGCCGTCCATCGACTGGACCCGGCTGGAAATCCATGCGCATGAGACGACGGACAATCCCGATCGATCCTTCGTTGATTTTTCGGCCTATGGGAAGGAAGACGGTGTCGAAAAGGTGCTGCACGAGAAGGCGGAGTTCCTGCGCATCGACGGTTCCTGGCTCTACAACCGGGAAATGCGACTTGGTCCGGCACCGTACAAATCCGCACACCCGAAGGTGGGAAGGAATGATCCCTGCCCGTGTGGCAGCGGGAAGAAATACAAGCACTGCTGTCTCGCGAAGGGGTGATGTATTTCTATATGGCCGAGGATCACGCCGGTGCGTGGTCCGCCGCCCGTCATGGTCCGGTGCTGATCGGAAGAATTTTCACGTCATCGATCTGAAAGACGGACAGGGCCGCCGGGATGTCCGCGTGCGGGAGATCTCGTCCGCCGAAACCGCGATAGCGGAATTCCCCTGTGCGGAAAGACAACCGTTCCACACTTGTCGCCGGGTCGGTGAAGATCGCGGGACGACTCAACAGCGTCCGCCCATCGATCATCACCCCGCAGCGGTCGGCGCCAGGGGAGGCAGGGATCTCCAGTTCGACCGTCTGCCACGCGCCTGAGGAGTACCTCCCGGCGGCGAGCCATTGTCCCTCATGGCAGGCCCGGATCTCTCCGGACTCCTCCCACGCAAGACGAACCGGACGCTGACCCTTCGCATCGAGAAGCTCAATCTCGAGGCGTCCGCCGGTCTGCTTGGCGAGCACCTTGAAGCTGATCTTCACGCCATGAGTCTCGGGAAACACGCGCACCGCCCGAGCGTAGTCCCAGGGATCCTCATCGCGGAGCTCCAGGACATTTCCAGGACCCGCGGCACCGCCGACGACCCGGACAGGGGCCCACACCGGACTGTAGGTGTTCCAGCCCGGAGGAGGTGATCCCGACGGCGAGGAATCGAAGGAGTCGCTGATCGTTCCGGTGACCCTTCCCGTGATTGGCGATGGAACCCGAGCGACCCAGATGTCCTCCTTGTTGACGCTGTAGGTAATCCACGCGGCGTTGCGGTGATCCGGAGGCATGCCGTTGCCCTCGACGATGCCGCGCACATATTGCGGGCCCATGTTCTTGAAGGCTCCGCCGAAGCGCTGGTCGGGCAGTTCGCCGTGCACTGCCAGCAGATCGCCAAAAGAGATGCCGTCCGAGCTTGTGGCCACCGCGAGCGGATGACGGAGCCGCCCGGTGGGATTGAAGAACAGGGCATATCGATCGTCCGGCGTGTGCTGAAGCCAGTACTTCGAGGCGTTGTTCGCAAGATGCGGGGCAAAAACCTTCGATGACCACGTGAGCCCCTCGTCGCGGGTGGTGGCAACAAGCGCATTTTTCCAGATTCCCAGTACGCTGCCGTCCGGACGGTGGACGAACGAGAGCGCCTTTCCCTTGATTCGATAGAAACCGCTTTCGTCGAGAGAATCCTCCTCCCACCATTGCGCAGTCATCAGTTGGTTTCTCAGCAACGCTTCGCAGGCCGTGATGAAGCTGCGGTCCGGAGAGTCAGTGTAGAGTGGGTAAGGCGGTGTGAAGCCGGGGAACGGCGGCTTGGAGTTGAGTTTGATGAAATAGATGGGACCGAGCGAATCATCCGGATGTATTTCCCTGACAGCCCGGCCAATTCCGGTGCCGTCGTTGGGGGCAGGAGCTTTGCCGTAGTAGCTCAGAACCAGGAGGCGTCCGTCGGGGGCGACGTAGAATCCCATGCGTTGGTGTGCGATAGTCCGGGTACCGTCGGGCAGTTTGAAAGGGGGAAAGATGACGCGCGGTGCGCTCCAGGTGAGGCCGTCAGCCGACGTCGTGAGGGAGGTGACGCAGGGCGACTCATGTTCGTCGCGAGGCCCGCTCAGGTATTCGAGATGGAATTTTCCACGCCACCAGGCGAGCATGGGCGCATGCAGATAGGTGTCGCCAAGTCCGTCAGCATGGGTGGATCTCGTGCGGTTGGCGCGAAAGACCTGCTGGAGGTGCACACCGACGGCGGGCCTCAGTCCTCCGTCCGCCGCCGTGGTGACCGGGGTGGGGTCGGTGAAGATCAGCGGGGCCTCGGCATGAGATGCGGCAGGAGAGGTCAGGGGTGCGGCGATCAGGACGGCACACCGATGGACAAGAAGGATGATCCGTCTTTTCCTCCGGTGGGTGCCAATTGGGAGGGGTGCGCTCATCGTTTTGAAGACTGGCTGCGATGCCGAAAGGAGCGAGCGCCGAATGGCAAATCCTTAGAATCCCGCAGGAGGATTCGCAAAATGCGGAAGAAGTGCACACGACCGACAGGGTAGAGTCGGCTTGTTCGCGCTTTCGCCCAACCTCCCCGCACCATCGTCGTGATTTTCTGGATACATTTTCAGGCAGGGATTGTCAGGAGAGGTCTGCCTCTGCTGGCGATGCTTTCCGCGATGCCGGCTGTCGGCGGAGCTGCGGACACTGGATTTGCGTTGCTCTCCGAGGATGCCCTGCGAACCCATGTCGACCGGTTCAACCGCATGGAGGACGAGCCGGTGGTCAATCTGGTACCGAATGCCGGTGCCGCGGACTGGCTGGCACCTAGAGTCCCGAGATTCGAGTGCGCCGATCCGGAGATCACCGAGACCTATTGGTTTCGATGGTGGGCCCTGCGCAAGCACCTGCGACTGGATGCCGCGAGCGGGAATCGGGTGTTCACGGAGTTCATCACACGCTCCCGTCCGATCAGCAGTGCGCTGGGGCACCATGTGATGGAAGGCCGCTGGCTTAGGGACACTGGGATCCTGGACGACTATGTGCGGTACTGGCTGCGTGGAAACGGAGGCAAACCGCAGGAGCACTTTCACCGCTTTTCGCAGTGGCTGGCTTTTGCGCTCTGGGAGCGATGGAAGGTGACGGGTGACACCGCCGGTGCGACCGGCCTGCTCGATGATCTGGTGGCGGACTATCGGACATGGGAGCGCGAACAGATGCGCGGAGACGGGCTCTTCTGGCAGTATGATGTGCGCGACGCCATGGAAGAGTCCATCAGCGGCGGCCGTAAGGTGAAAAACGTCCGTCCGACGATAAGCAGCTACATGTGTGGCAATGCGGCGGGAATTGCCGGCATCGCGCGGCTGGCCGGGCGTCGGGAAATTGAAGCGGAATTTTCCGAGAAGGCGCGATTTCTCCGTGAGAGGATTGTGGCGACGCTCTGGAATCCCGCCTTGGGTTTCTTTGGATCAGTGGACGAGAACCTGCATCCCATCCCCGTTCGCGAGGCGATCGGATTCATCCCCTGGTATTTCTCGATTCCGGAAAGCGGACGCGGATATGAAGCGGCCTGGAACCAGATCACGGACACCGCGGGATTTCGTGCACCCTGGGGACTCATGACCGCGGAGCGGAGGCACCCGGCGTTTCGATCGCACGGTGTCGGAACCTGTGAATGGGATGGTGCACTCTGGCCGTTTGCGACGTCGCAGACACTCACGGCGCTGGCTAATGTCCTGTCCGACGGGGGCGCGGCCCCCGTGACACGTCGCGACTACTTTGACGCATTTGTCACCTACACCCGCAGCCAGCGTCGCGATGGCATACCCTACATCGGTGAGTATCAGGATGAGAACACCGGGGCCTGGTTGAAAGGCGGAGATCCTCGCAGCCGCTGGTACAATCATTCGACCTATGCGGATCTGCTGATCACGGGCATCGTGGGAATCCGTCCGGCGGAAGGTGATGAATTGACCGTGGCGCCGCTCCTGCCCGAAGGCACGTGGGCATGGTTCTGTCTTGATGGCGTGCGTGTGCGGGGGCGCGATCTGGCGGTGCTGTGGGACCGGGATGGCGCGAAGTATGGAAAGGGATCGGGCCTGCAAGTCTGGCTCGACGGGCGGGTGGTGGCGAAGTCGGATCGACTCGGAGCCTTGAAGGTCCCATTGGGCAGGTTGCCATGAGAGGACTCCTTCAACGAATCGCTGCCTGGGCGTGTATCGCGCCTGCCTTCATCGCCGGCGTGGATGCGGTGCTTGCGAAACAAGTGCCTCCGCCAGTCGCACTGGGCAAGGAGGGGACCCTTGAGTATGTGCGCGCGGCAAATGGAGATGCCGTCCCCGACTATTCCCATGCGGGCTATCGGGGGGGAGGCATCCGGTTTCCTGATCTGTTTGCACGGGTACGTGTCTCCCCGGTGGAGGGTGATGACGGTGCGCGGATTCAGGCGGCCATCGACATGGTTTCCAGACTTTCCCCGGACCGGAAAGGCGTGCGCGGTGCCGTGCAGCTGGAAGCCGGACATTACGAGATTGAGGGTCATCTCCGGCTTTCCGCGAGCGGCGTGGTATTGCGGGGCGCGGGGTCGGGAGAACAAGGAACAACCTTGGTTGCAACGGGCAGTGATCGCCGTGCTTTGATCGTGATTTCGGGCACGCAGGATGAACCGATGGCCAAACCCATGCTGGTTGTTGCGGACGACCATGTGCCGGTTGGAGGCCGCCGCCTCAGACTCAAATCGGCCTCACGATCCGAGGCGCTACCCCGCCTGGCACCTGGAATGCGTTTGAGAATCGAACGGCCCAGTTCAAGGGAGTGGATCCAAGCGCTGGGTATGGATGACAGTCCCGCCCGCCAACCCTATTCGTGGAAACCCGGCGCGTTCAATGTCACGTGGGATCGCGTTGTCGAGGACGTGGACGGAGACGGGGTGGTGCTGGATGCCCCGCTGACGACAGCGCTGGATACGAGCCTCGGCGTGGCCACCGTGAGCGTGCTACCGTCGGATGGGGGAATTGAGATGGTTGGAATCGAGAACCTGCGCTGCAGGTCTGAGGTTTCGACAGGCAATCCAAAGGATGAAGACCACGCATGGAATGCGATCGAGATTCACCATGCCCGTGATGCCTGGGTGTGCGATGTGACGGCGGAACAGTTTCCGGGTTCGGCGGTGCTGGTGGGTGCGACAGCCGCGCGTGTGACCGTTCAGGATTGCAGGTCTTTGCGGCCGGTTTCGGAGGAGGGAGGGTATCGCCGGATGGCGTTTCACACCCAGGGGCAACAGGTCCTGTTCCTGCGCTGTTACTCCGAACATGGCAGGAATGACTTTTCCTCGGGTTATCTCACGGCTGGGCCGGTGGTCTTTCTGAACTGCGAGACGCGCGAGACGCATGGATTCAGCGGTTCGGTGGGAAGCTGGTCTTCGGGGCTGTTGTTCGATGGCGTGACGATCGACGGCGGTGCGTTGCGATTGGACAACCTTGAAACATGGAATCAGGGAGTCGGGTGGAATGCCGCGAATTCCATGCTGTGGGGCTGTTCGGCGTCCGTGGTGATATGTCGCACGCCGCCTGGGGCTTCGAACTGGGCGGTTGGCGTGTGGGGACAGTTTGTCGGCGACGGGACATGGAGTCACGTGAATGAATTCCCCAGGCCGGAGAGCCTGTATCGCGCGCAGTTGTCCGCCCGGCTGGGTGCAAGGGCGCTCGATAGCCTGTTGCCGCGCAGGTACATTGTCGACGAGCCGATGCCGACAATCGAGGAGGCGATCCCCGATGCGAGCCTGCGGTCGGCGCAGGTGCCGAAGACGGCGGGAGGGCAGCCGCTCGCGCTCGTGAATGGATGGCTCGTCAGCGACGGGAAACTGCTGTTCGGAAAATCGTTGGGCGGGGCCTGGTGGCTTGGCAGACTCGAGCCGGCGCGTGCCGCGGAGTTCGGTCCCGCGATCACCCGCTTTTCCCCGGGACGTGCGGGAACCGGTCTCACGGACGATCTCGCCCTGCTTGCGGACGCCATGGTCAAGGAGGGACAGGTGGTCTATCGTCACCACTACGGACTCTGGTTTGACCGGCGGCGGATCGATCATCAGATGATTCGCCGGCCCGACGGTGATGTCTATCCGCCGTTCTTTGAACAGCCCTTTGCGCGCAGCGGGACCGGTGCGGCCTGGGATGGATTGAGCCGCTACGATCTCACGCGATACAATCCCTGGTATTTCTCGAGACTCCGGGACTTTTCCCGCGAGGCGCGCGCCCGGGGCCTGGTTCTGGTGAACGAGATGTATTTCCAGCACAACATCCTCGAATCAGGGGCGCACTGGGTGGATTCGCCCTGGCGCCCGGTTAACGACATCAACGCCACCGGGTTCACGGAGCCGCCGCCATTCAAGGGCGACACGATCCGCATGGCTCCCGAGTTCTATGATCTGGAAAATCCGGTGCGAAGGGAGCTCCATCGGGCCTTCATCCGGCAATGCCTCGGAAATCTCGCGGATGAACCGAATGTCATCCACACGCTGACTGCCGAGAACAGCGGCCCGCTTTCCTTCATGCAGTTCTGGATCGATGTGGTGGGGGAATGGGAAGTCGAGACCGGACGGCACCCATTGATTGCGCTCAGCGCACCCAAGGACGTTCAGGATGCTATCCTCGCCGATGCGCGACGCTCGAAGCTGATCGACGTCATTGACCTCACGTACTGGTTCAGGGATGCGGAGGGAAATCTGTTCGCGCCCGAGGGAGGGACCCGTTTGGCCCCGCGCCAGCATCTGCGGACATGGAAAGGGAAACGTCCGTCAGCGGTTTCGATCGCCGGCATGGTGTCCGAGTACCGCAGGGCCCATCCCGAAAGAGCCGTGATTTCCAATCTCGACGAGAGGGATGGCTGGTGGTTTCTGGGTTCAGGAGGATCACTTCCGAAAGGACTGCCGCGACTGGATGAAACATTGAATGCCGCGCTTGTCCGGATGACACCGGTGGGAGTCGGCGTGTTGGCGGAGCAGGGAGTCGGCTACTTTGTTGTCGCAGGCGAGGTCGACGCAAAAGTCGATCTCACGAACGAACGCGGACGGTTTCGCGTTCGGCACATCGATGCAAAGACCGGCGCGGTCTCCGATTCCGGGAAATCCGTCGAGGGCGGAGGCATTGTCTCATTCCCAGGTGGGCAGGGATCTCCATCGCTGAATTGGCTCACGCGTTGAGCGGGACAACCATGCCCATGAGGATTCAATTTTTTTCTGCAATGAATGACGACGCCGCATTGATTTCCGGGCTGGAGGGGTGCGCGTCGTTGTCTGGGGAAGGCGTATTTTCAGTGCGGACCCGAACGGCAGTGAAACAAGCCGCTCACGACGAAGCGTGACCCTCCCGTTTGGGAAAAATTCAACTCAACTTTCCGACCATGAGACCATATCCAATGATCAAGACTGCCCTTGCTGTGCTGGGCGTGTTCTGCGCCGCTACCTTCGGCTGTCGTGCCGCGTCCACCTCCGTTGAACAATGGGCTGTGTACGAAGTGGCCCTGAAGGGACCTGCGGACGGGAATCCGTTTGTGGATGTCCGTCTGACGGCGACCTTCACCGATGGCGTGCGCAGCATCGAGGTGGAGGGCTTTTACGATGGGGACGGCGTCTACCGCATCCGTTTCATGCCGGAGACACCCGGCGAATGGAGGTATGAAACCAGGAGCAACCGCTGGCCGCTCACGGATCGGAGCGGCGTCTTCGTGGTGACGCCCGCCTCGAAGGACAACCATGGTCCGGTCCGTGTGCGGAACACCTATCATTTCGCCCATGCCGATGGAACGCCCTTCAGGCCGGTGGGCACGACGTGTTATTCGTGGACGCACCGTTCCGAGGAGATGGAGGAGCAGACCTTGAAGACCCTTGCGTCGGCACCGTTCAACAAGATCCGCATGGCCGTGTTTCCCCAGGCTCACGGCGTCAAATTCATGCCGCCCACCCGCTGGCCGTTTGCGGGCAAGGCACCGCGTGACTGGGATTTCACGCGTTTCAATCCCGAGTTCTTCAGGCATCTCGAGAAGCGCATCGCAGACCTCCGCGATCTTGGAATCGAATGCGACCTCATACTTTTCCATCCATACGATGACGACGAGGACTGGGGATTCGAGACGATGACTGCGGAGACCGATGACCGCTATGTACGCTACCTGATCGCCCGGCTTTCGGCCTATCGCAACGTGTGGTGGTCGCTGGCCAACGAGTATGATTTCCTGCGAACGAAAACGGACGCGGACTGGGACCGCATCTTCAGGCTGATCCGGGCGAGGGACCCCTACCACCATCTCCGTTCCATTCACAACGGACGTCTGATCTACAATCACAACCAGCCCTGGGTGACGCATGTGAGCATGCAGAACGGGATGGCGACTGAGGATCCGGGTCGGGCGACGCTTTATCGCGACGTGTACCGGAAGCCGGTTGTGTATGATGAGCTCAAGTACGAGGGAAACCACGACCTGAGGTGGGCGCAGCTGGATGGTCGCGAGATGGTGCATCGCTTCTGGTCGTGCACGGTGGCGGGGACCTACGGGGGGCACAGCGAATATTTTGCGGATGAACGCAATGTCGTCTGGCTCGCGCAGGGTGGCGTGCTGAAGGGAGAAAGCCCCACGCGACTGGCGTTTCTCCGGCGTATTCTGGAGGAATCCCCCGCGGGCGGCCTCGATCCCAGTGATCACTGGCAGGACCCCCGGATGGCGGGCAAGCCGGGTCACTACTACCTGATCTATTTTGGCAAGGAGACCCCGTCATCGTGGAGTCCGGTCATGTATCGCACCGGACTGACTGATGGCATGGAGTTCAAGGCGGATGTCATTGATGCCTGGAACATGTCGATCACGCCGGTCGACGGAGTGTTCACGACAAAAAAGAAGGACCGCTACATGTTTGGCGACCGGGATGGGCGCGCCATTGTGTTGCCTGGAAGGCCCTATATGGCGGTCAGGCTGAGGTATTCGGGAGGCGCGGCACCAGTGAGCACGGCAAAGGCGCCGATCGAGCCGTGAGGCAATTTGGGTTTTGATTCCCGCCGGGTTTCCCGAACGATTGTCTGCACTCTCTTCCTTTTTATGCCTATTCGTATTCTGACATGCCTGCTAACACTTGCGCTCCTTGGCGCCCCCCCGCTTGTCGGGGCACGCCTTCCCAAGGGAGTGAAGGCGGCCTTTTTTGTGAACGAGAATCCGTCCTATCCGGAATCCCATGCGTCGACGATCGTCGAGGTGGGAAAAGGGCATCTTGTGGCGGCCTGGTTCGGCGGCACCAAGGAGCGTGCGCCCGATGTCGGCATCTGGGTGGCCCATTTCGAGAACAACCGCTGGTCGGAGGCGGTGGAGGTGGCGGACGGACGCCAGTCAAACGGGCCGCGTTTGCCCACATGGAATCCCGTACTGTTCAATCCTCCGGGCGGACCGCTGGTCCTTTTCTACAAGATCGGGCCGTCGCCAAGCGAATGGTGGGGAATGATGCGCACCTCGGACGATGGAGGCAGAAACTGGAGTGCGGCGCGCCCGTTGCCGGAGGGCATTCTTGGGCCAATCAAGAACAAGCCGGTATTGCTGGAGGATGGGACATGGCTCTGCGGCTCCAGCACTGAAGGCACACCTGAGGGTTGGCGCGTGCATTTCGAGCTGTCGCACGATCGGGGGGCAACCTGGGAGAAAACTGCGTCAGTGGGCAAGGGACCTGGCCTGGACGCCATCCAGCCCAGCATTCTTTTTCATGCCGATGGAAGGCTTGAGGCGTTGTGCCGAACAAAGCAGGGCACGGTGGCCATGACGTGGTCGGCCGACCGAGGAAAAACCTGGAGCGCCCTGGCGGCGACAGAACTTCCCAATCCGAATTCGGGAACCGATGCGGTGACACTCAAGGACGGACGGCAGCTTATCGTGTACAACCACTCCGGTCATCGCCCGGACGAGCCCGGGAAGGGCAATCGCTGGCCTCTCGACGTTGCAATTTCGTCCGACGGAATCGTGTGGAAACGGATTGTGACTCTGGAGACGGAGCCGATGGTCAGCGGCTATTCCTATCCCGCGGTGATCCAGGCATCCGACGGACTGGTGCACATCACCTACACGTGGGGGCGCAAGAAGATCAAGCACGTGATCCTCAAGCCCTCGAGTCTGCACTGATCGCTCGGGGCACGGGGCGCGCCTCAGATTGTCGACGGGCTTTCCAGCGTCGGATCGTGCGTGAATCGCGCGAGTGCGGCGCGAAGATCCGAGAGCAGGATCGGCTTGTTCAGGAAACCATTCATGCCGACCTCGAGGCAGCGTTTGCGGTCCGAAGGGAGCACATTTGCCGTGAGGGCGATGATCGGAAGCGGCGCCATGCGGTCGGAAGTCTTTTCCCAGCTCCGGTAAAGGGCGGTGGCCTCACAGCCGTCGCGTTCGGGCATCTGCATGTCCATCAGGACGACGTCGATCCTCAGGTCCTGCATCCGCTTGAACGCCTCGATGCCGTTGACTGCGAATTCGGCCTCGTGTCCCAGCTGGCGGAGCATGGTGCGGAGCAGGCCGCGGTTGACGGCATTGTCCTCGGCGACAAGCACGCGCAGGGAGGCGTGCGCCGGTGTGGGATCGTCCGAGGGCGGGGCCTGTTCGGGATCGAGACTGTTGCGGATCTCGGCTTCGAAGGAAAAGGCAAATGCCGTGCCCATCTCCGAAGTGGATTCGAGTTGAAGATTGCCTCCCATCGCATGCACCAGCCGAGAGCAAAGGGCGAGTCCCATGCCGATTCCGCCGTGGAGCCTGGTGCGGGAGTCGTCGCCCTGGGTAAACGGCACGAAGAGGCGTGGGATCAGGTCGGGCTGGATGCCCGGACCCGTGTCGTGGACCCGGAATTCTAGGAGGACGTGACCGGGCTGGCTCGCCTGACGCGATGCAATCGACAGTTCCACGGAGCCGGAACGTGTGAACTTGATGGCATTGGTGAGCAGATGAATCAGGACCTGGCGGAGCCTGGGAGTGTCCAGTACGACAATTTCAGGGACCCGAGGATCCATGCCGGATTCCAGGCGGAGTTCCTTGCTTTCCGCAAATGCGGCCATGGCCGAGACTGTATCCAGAATAAGACTACGAATCTTTACCGGCTTGCGATGCAGGTCGAGTTTCCCGTTCTGCGCCTTTTCATAGTCGAGAATGTTCGTGATGACGCTGAGCAGCGTCTCGCCACCGGCTGCAAGTGAGTCCAGCCATGTCGCCTGCTTCGGCTCGAGGGGCGTGGATCGCAGAAGGCTCGTATAGCCCAGCACCGCATTCAGCGGGGTGCGGATCTCGTGGCTTATGTTCGAAAGAAAACGGGAGCGGGCGAGGGCGGCGGCCTCCGCGGTCTTCCGTGCCTCAAGAAGGTGCAGCGCCATTGTGCCGGTGACACGGGCGAGCCGCGCGACCTCGCTCCCTCCGGGATACAATTGGAGTTCGCGCGCCGACTTCTCATTTTCCAGTCGCTCAACGAGGCAGCGTAGCGCACGGATGCGTGCTGCAAAGAGGCGTTCGCCCAGGAACCCCAGGACGATTGCCATCAAGGTGGCGCCTGCGATCGATGCGAGCGCGATCCTGCCGACCGGACCACTTTTGACCATCAGGTAAGGAGACAGGACGTCACCGAAAGCCATGATCAATCCAACAAACGCCGCCATTGAAACAATGAGGGCGAGCAAAACCGTGGTGCGCCAATTCATGTCTGGGTAAGACAAGGTAAATCGTCACGGGGGGCATGCAGCTTGATCAAAAGACGAGGATCCGTCTCGAATTGAAATGCGATGCAAGGCAATGCAGGTCAGTATGTTTGTGGACCACGTTGCCGTCGGACCCGATTGCCGGTGAATTGCCGCAGCACTGGGGCTTGTCGTGGATGGATTGCGGCAGTCTTCATCGGGATGCCGTCGATGAGGCGCTTATTGCAGACATCACTCCGCGCCTCGGATGTGGTTTTTGAATGAATCGGTATGAGGCTGCCGGTGAGCCGCCAGGGTTGCAGTCTTCGGCCGTATGGCACCGGGCGATGTGTTGCCAATGATTGACCCGCGGGGGAGGGCGCCTAGGGTCGCGTCCCGTGTCGCGAGGAAAACAGCGCCGCCCCAATGGCAGCGCCTCATGCAAGGGCAAGCGCCGCTATCGCAGCGAAGGCGAAGCGCTTGAGGCTGCGGCGTTGGTCGGGGTTGAACGACAGCGGGTCGCCTACCGATGCCCGGAATGCCTCTGCTGGCATCTGGCCACTGCACGAAAGCAAGGGAGCACGGGCCGGAGCCGTGGGTCCTGATTCAATTCAATCCTTGGACCGGATCGGTTCCGTTGATGAATTCCTCGATGTTGGCATAGCCGTCGCCATCGCTGTCGCTCGAAGCATCGGACGGATCCTTTGGATTCAAATGGTGCCGGGTTTCCCAATCGTCGGGCAATCCGTCGCCATCCGCATCCGCGTACGGCGTTCCCTTGTAGTCCGGGTATCCACCGACCTGTGACGGATCCGTGATGATGCCGAGGTCAACCAGGCGGATGATTTCATCGATCGCCTTGTCACCGTAGCGGACCGCCCTGTAGGCCTCTCGCGATCCAT
>JAGOJU010000055.1:0-2013 GCA_017994935.1 Opitutaceae bacterium | reverse complement strand
CCCTTGTAGTCCGGGTATCCACCGACCTGTGACGGATCCGTGATGATGCCGAGGTCAACCAGGCGGATGATTTCATCGATCGCCTTGTCACCGTAGCGGACCGCCCTGTAGGCCTCTCGCGATCCATCGAACGGCCTGCTCGATGCCTTGCCCGAGCGCACGTCCTGAACGATACGGAGGTCGACCGCATCCCGCTTCGGGCGCGTGGCGCCTGCGGCATTCAGCACGGTCTCGTAGGCCTCGCGGGCGGAAAGCATCGTCAGCTTTGCGTGGGGGAATGGGTTGTCGTTGCGGATGGCCGGCAGCACGGTGGCGGGATCGGCGCGCGACTCGGGTTGCACGCCGCCGTCCCAGTTGTCCCGTGTGACACGGGCATTTCCTTCGACCACATTGCCGTTCACGTAGGCTTTCCCGAAATGATCGAACACGGTCTTGCTGCGCTCCGATTCGGGTTTCAGGAGTCGCCAGGCTATGGGCCGGCCGACGGGCGTTGCGGGGCCGGGCTTCAGGTAGTTGTTGATGATATTGAAAAAACTCCGGTGGTCGCCGCCGTCCACGGTGCGATGAACCCAGTTGTAGAGCACATTGTTCACGAACGTGAAGTCGCCGTACATTCCGACACTGGGATTGCGACCGGTGTTGTTCGCCCAGAGATTGCGATGAAATGTGCTGTTGAGACCGCCGATGGTGCTGCCGAAGGCGTGATGGTAGGTGTTCAGGCCTTCGCTGAAGATCGAGTTCTGGATAGTGATATTGACCGTGGGCAGCTTGAGCTCCGGTCCTCCCGAGGGCGGCTGGTACATGTGGCGGTACATCGACATGTTTTCGTCGAGCCCCCACGATGCCGATACGTGGTCGATCATGATGTTGCCGATGGGATTTCCCCCGAGGGAGTCATTTCGGTCGCCAACCCAGGTCTCACCCCGGCGGAAACGCATGTGACGGATGATGACGTCGTGTGTTTCAAGTTCGACGGTGTCGCCCGCAATGCACACGCCGTCGCCTGGCGCGGTGCTGCCGGCGAGCGTGACGTAGGGCGCACGCACGCGGATGCGGCTCTTGAGCCGGATGATTCCTGAAACGTTGAAGACGATGATGCGCGCCCCCCCTGCCTCCAGTGCCTCGCGAAGGCTGCCTCGCCCGGAATCCTCGAGGCTGGTGACAACGAAGATTTTTCCTCCTCGCCCGCCGAAGGAGTACATGCCACCGCCCTCCGCACCCGGAAAGGCGGGAAGGGATGCCTGGGGCAGGTCCTTTGGTTCTGCCGCCCAGGGCAGGTAGGGTTTGCCCCGCGCCTCCCCTGCAAGAATCTCCTTCATCGCCTTCGCGAAGGCCTGATCGGAATGCGCATCCGCTGCCGCGCGCCGGGCGTCCGCCTCGTGTTTGATCTCTGGACTGATGTACGGGTACTGCGCCTTTGCGGGCGCCGTGAGGGCAAGCAGGACGCAACCCAGCAGCGCGACGGAGGCAAATCGTCGTGCGAGCGGGCAAAGGGTGAAAGATTTCATCGCGACGGTTTTTCGGCTGTCTTCTTGCGGGCTAGCATGTCGTGTTCCGCATGTTTCATGTCGATTCCTGCGGCGGAAAGATAGTTGTTGATGCGGCCCTTGTACCTGCCGAAAATTGCATGCTTCTCCTCTGAAGTTCCTCCGTCCATGGCAAGTTCCCGTGCCTCGGTGAGCCACGCGAAAATCTGCGCCTTTTGCCCGGGGGTGAGATCCGGCAACATTTCCTGGTACACGCGAAAGGTGAGTGGCAGCACGCCGTAGGTCATGCCGTCCTTGACCTGATCGATCTGCGCTGGGCTCAGATCGCGGGCGAGATCGGAGAGGAACTGACGGTGCAAGGTTCCCTGTGCCTCTAGGGCGCGGGATTGCGCCGCCCGGACGGCCTCCTCCGACGCGGACTTGTCGGTTGACCGGAGGTCCCGCGCAGCCTTCAGGGCGGCATCGCGAACCGAGTGGAGGGCGCTCAACCCGGCGTAGTGCCGGGCGACCAGGCTGCTGATCCGTC
>JAGOJU010000054.1 GCA_017994935.1 Opitutaceae bacterium | reverse complement strand
TCACCGCACTCGCGGGCTTGCGATCCGGCGCCATCACGCTCGACACTGTCGTCGATTGCCAGGGAGCGCTGATGGTCGGTCGCCGGCCATTTCCCTGCCACGACGGACATCAGCACGGTCCGCTGAAATTGAGGGAGGCCATTGAGAAGTCCTGCAATGTCTTCTT
Source organism: Opitutaceae bacterium (assembly GCA_017994935.1). Lineage (GTDB taxonomy): Bacteria > Verrucomicrobiota > Verrucomicrobiia > Opitutales > Opitutaceae > UBA6669. The sequence continues at coordinate 23,415 of JAGOJU010000054.1, read as the reverse complement.
CTACGATCGCGGCATCGCAATGGGTGCGCAGTCGATCGCCGACGAGGCGCGCCGTTTCAATCTTGATTCGCCCACCGGCATCGAACTGCCCTTCGAGACCACCGGCATGCTCGTGCCTGACCCGGCCTGGAAACTGCGAACGCGCGACGAAAAATGGTTCGACGGCGACACTGCCAACTTCGCCATCGGCCAGGGATTCCTCGGAGTCACCCCGCTGCAGATGGCCTGCTTTGTGGCGTCCCTCGCACGTGGCGAAACGGAGACAAGACCGACCTTGATTCACCAGCCCGGACGGCCGCGCCTGCGCTCGGCTCCCATCAATCTTCCCGCCCCCCACTATCAAGCCGTCATCCAGGGCATGCAGCAGTGCGTGCAGACGGGAACCGGCAAGATCCTCAGCGGCCTCCTCAAGATCGAGGGTCTGACCATCGCGGGAAAAACCGGGACCGCGCAGGTGATGACCCGCAAGGGCAAACTGAACCTCGCCTGGTTCGTGTGTTTTGCACCCGTGGAAAATCCGCAGATCGCCGTCGCTGTCGTCGTCGAGGGCGACACTCCGAACGAGGAGTTCGCCGGTAGCCGCTACGCCGTGCCGGTCGCCCACGCCGTCCTCAAGGACTGGTTCACGAAGAAAAATCGCCGCGCCTCCGCCGGCATGGCCGTCATCACGGCGGATCCCGAAAGCGTCACCGCGCGCTGATCGCAGCCGTGCCTCAGCGTCGTCGTTATCCCGCCCCGCGACGCTCCTCGAGATAGGCAGCGACCCCTGCAAGGGGACGGGTATTGAGCAGATTCTCGCGCGTGAGCCAGCCCTTGCGCGCGGTCAGGACACCCGCACGCACGTGAACCAGCGTGTCCGTTTCGTGCGCGTCAGGATTGATCGCGCACAGCAGGCCTTTCTCCGCGGCCTTCCTCCAGTGACGCCAATCCATGTCCAGCCGGCTGGGATGCGCATTGATTTCAATGATGACGCCGTTCGCAACCGCGGCATCGATCACTTTCGGCACATTGACACTGTAGCCGTCGCGCTGGAGGAGAAGACGTCCGGTCAAGTGTCCCAGCATCGTTGTCCACGGGTTCTCGATCGCGCGGATCATGCGAGCCGTCATGACATCCTCACTCTGCGCAAAGGCATTGTGCACCGAGGCCACAACGTAATCCAGCGTGCACAGCACCTCATCCGAAAAGTCGAGGCGCCCATCCGGAAGGATGTCCACCTCCGATCCGGCAAACACGTGCGTACGAAATCGCCCGGAGGCGTTGAGTGCCCTGATCTCCTTCACCTGCTCATGAAGGCGCTCTTCATTCAGACCGTTCGCCTGAAAACTGCTCTTCGAGTGATCGGCAATGCCCAGATATTCCCAGCCCAGCGACTGCGCAGCCGCAACCATCTCCGTCAGCGTATTCCGACCATCCGAGGCAGTGGTGTGATTGTGGAATGCACCTCTCAGGTCCTCCAGTTCCAGCAGGCGGGGCAGTTCCCCTGATTCCGCGTGCTCGATTTCGCCCAGACCTTCACGCAGTTCCGGCGGAATGAACCTCAGGCCAAGGGCGGCAAACAATTTCCTTTCGGTATCGATCACCCCATGCGTGCGCAACACAGCGCCATGGCCGGCCTTGACTTTCACCGTTCCTTCTCCCTCGGAGGGGACGAGTCCCCACTCGCTCAGACTCAGACCGCGGGCAAGCGCGCGTTGGCGCATCTGCACATTGTGATCCTTGGATCCGGTGAAATGATGCAGGGCAAAAGCGAACTGCTCCTTTGGTACGAGCCGGAGGTCTGCCTGAAGTCCGCTCGAGAACCGCACGCTGGCCTTCGTTTCGCCCCGCGCCGTCACCTCCTTGACTCCTGGCATGGAGCAAAACCAGTCGACCACGGGCTCAACCGTCGCCGCCGCCACAATGAAATCCAGGTCGCCCACCGTCTCCAATCCGCGTCGAAGGCTGCCCGCCGACTCCGCGGACAGGACGTCCGGCAATGCCCGCAGCCCGTCAAGGATGGGCCCGGCGACGGCATTGGCGTCCCACCACAGGTGCCGCCGGCCATAGGCCTCGCGGTTTGCTATGCCCTCGAGGATCTTCTGCTGCGATTTCTCCCCGAAACCCTTCAAGGTCGCCACCCTCCCCGTGCGACATGCCTCCGTCAGCGAGGCGATGCTGTTGACCTCAAGCTGGCTGTGCAAGGCGAGGATCTTCTTCGGCCCGAGTCCGGGAATCTGCAGGAGTTCAACAAGTCCGGGTTCGATGGATGCCTTCAAACGCTCGAAGAACTCCAGCCGGCCGGTCCTGTGCAGCTCCGTGATCTTCTGCACCAGCGCATCGCCGATTCCCTTGATCGTGCCGAGACGCTCCTCCGCGATCAGCGCGCCCAACTCGGTTTCCTCTATGCCCTCCACCGCACGCGCGCCCGTCTGGTACGCGCGCACCTTGAAGGGATTTTCCCCCTTCAGCTCCAGCAGGACGGCGATCTCATCCAGGACATCGGCGATTTCCTTCTTCGTCATGCCATCAGATAAAGCACTCTTCGCGGTGTTGTCACGGCGCGCTTGCCAATCACGGCGCTGCTGCCCAGATCACCCCATGCCGTTCATCCACGCCCGCACCATCCGGCTGTCCGACACCGACGCGGCCGGGGTGGTCTTTTTTCCCCGCACGCTCTCGATCTGTCATGAGGCCTACGAGGCCGCGCTGCTCGCGACCGGGATGGATCTGAAAGCCTACTTCGCAGCCTCCGACGGACTCACGGTCCCCATCGCGCGCAGCGAGGCGGACTACCTGCGCCCGTTGTTTGCCGGAGATCGGATCGAAGTCACCGTCAGCCCGACCCGGACCAATGAGCACGGCTTCACACTGGCCTTCGAGATCGTCAAGCTCGGCCCTCCGCGCAAGATCGCCGCGCGCGTGCGCACGGAGCACCTCTGCATCTCGGCCCAGACCCGCCAACGCAGTCCCCTGTCACCTCTCCTGGCTGGCTGGGTGGACCGCGGCTGACGGCGCCCGCTGCCGCCGACGCGGGATGCTTGCCAGCCCGGGCCTTGGCTGGCAGATACGCCCCATGTCGGCCCCGCGGCAAACAATCCTGGTGGTGGAGGACGAGGTTTCGATCGCCGAGACGATCACCTATGCGCTGCAGACGGAGGGATTCAAGCCGGTGTGGAAAAGCACGGGAAACGAGGCGCTGGCGGAGCTTGCCGCGCAGCCGGTGGCCCTGGTGGTTCTCGACGTCGGACTGCCCGACCAAAGCGGCTTCGACGTCTGCCGCGAACTGCGCAGGCGGCATGATGTGCCCGTGATTTTCCTGACGGCCCGCAGCGGCGAGGTTGACCGCATCGTCGGCCTCGAACTGGGCGCCGACGACTACGTGGCAAAGCCCTTCAGTCCGCGTGAACTCACCGCCCGTGTGCGCGCCGTGCTGCGCCGCACCGGCGGCAATGGCGTCACAGGACCTGCAGCCACTCCCGCCGGCTGGTCGCACGACGAGGCCAGGTGTCGAATCGATTTCCACGGTCAGGCGCTCGATCTCACCCGCAACGAATACCGGCTGCTCGCGGCACTGCTGGCGGCGCCGGGCCGGGTGTTCAGCCGCGAACAGCTGATGTCCGCGGCCTGGGAGGACCCCGGCGCGGCGCTCGATCGTACCGTGGATGCACACATCAAGACGGTCCGCGCCAAGCTGCGTTTGGCCGCGCCCGACGCCGATCCCATAGTGACCCACCGCGGTCTGGGCTATTCGCTGCGCGAGTCGTGAGGATCCGCACCGCCATCTTCGGCGTCTATGTGGTCGCCTCCGCGGCAGGCTTCGCGGTCGTCATGGCCCTGGTGCTGCGTGACGTTCGCCTCCGCTATGTCGAATCCATGCGGCGCACCATGGGCGATACCGCCGCCTACCTGGCGGCATTCGCCGCGTCGGCATCGCCCGGCGAGGAGTGGACGGGCCGAATCGCCACCCTGCCCCGCGAGTCGGACCTGTTGCGGATCTTCGCCTGCGATCGTGAGGGGCTCGTGCTCTTTGACTCGGCTGCGCGCGACAAGGGCACGACCTATCAATGGACCATGTTCGGCGGCGGACGGAGGGCCTCGGAAAACTACACGCGGGCCAATGTCGCGGTCGTGGACGGAGAACTGCGGGTCGTAGCCGCGGTTCGGCGCGATGGCCACCTCGCCGGCTGGGTGGGAGTCGGTCGCATGCTGACGACCGTGAACGAGGGGGTGCGTGAGGCGCGCTGGAGGCTGGTGCTTTACACGGGCATCGTCGCCCTGATCATGGTCATGGCAGGCTGGTGGATCTCGGCGCGCCTGACGCGCTCGCTCGAGCGACTGACCGCCCATGTGCGCGACGTACGCGACGGCCGCCCTGCGGCGCCCGTGAAGTCCGGCGCCCGTGAAATCGCGGCATTGGGCCAGGCCTTTGAGGAAATGCGCGACGCACTCGAGGGGCGGCAGCACGTCGAACGCTACACCCAGGCGCTGGCACACGAGGTGAAGGCACCGCTTGCGGCGATCCGCGGTGCGGCGGAACTGCTCGATGAAGCGATGCCGGAGGAGCAGCGTGCGAGATTCCTGGTCAACATCCGCACGGAGGCGGCACGTATTCAACGCATCATCGACCGCCTGCTGGAATTGTCTTCGCTCGAAGCCCGCAAGCGTCTCCGCCAGACCGAAAACATGGCGTCCGCCAAGCTGGCGTCCGAGGCCGCGGAGATCGTCCGGCCGGTCGCAGCCGCCCACGGCATCGTGCTCGAGGTGGCCGGCGCCGGCGACGCGACTGTGCAGGGCGAGACCGTGCTCCTGCGTGAAGCGCTGGTAAACCTGCTTCAGAACGCGGTCGAATTTTCACCGTCGGGCGGCAGGATCTCGCTGTCGGTGCAGGCACGGGACGGCAAGGTGTTCTTCACAGTCGATGACCGGGGGGCCGGCGTGCCGGACTATGCGCTCCCAAGGGTGTTCGAGCGTTTCTATTCCGTGCCCAGGCCTGGTTCCGCGAAAAAGAGCACGGGGCTCGGCCTGGCGCTCGTAAAGGAAATCGCTCACCTGCACGGCGGAGATGCCACCCTGGAGAACCGCGAAGGGGGTGGCGCACAGGCGACCTTCTGGATCCCTGCCGCGTCGTGAGCGAGAGTTACGCACACTCCGGCTGCCACACAAACCCGTGCGTCGAACCGGTGGGAGTGAGTTTTCTACGCGATTTCATGGGCGCTTCACATGGTCTTCACACAGACGGGGCAAAGTGGGGACATGGAAAATCCACTCCCTCCTCCCCTTCCCACGCCGTCCAGCCAGAACCGCCCCTCCCCAGCTTCGAGCCGGCGCCATGCTGTCACTCTCAAACTCCTCTTCATTGGAGGACTGGTGCTGCTGCTGCAGTTGCCGTTGGGCCTCGTCAACCAGTTGCGCCAGGAGAGGAGTCGCAATCGCGAGGCAGCCTACGCGCGGCAAAGTGAGCCCCTTCTCACTCAGGAAGGACCGACGGGCACCGCCTACAACCCGGCGCGAGCTGCCGCCGAGGGCTATCGCATGGTCGAGCGCTCCCTGAAACACAGTGCGCTCGTGCTGGCACTCGTTTTTGCCGCCTTTTTCCTGTTCGAGACACTCGCCGGACTCCGGCTCCACGCGGTGCACTACATGCTGGTGGGGGCCGCACTCTGCCTGTTCTACCTCGCACTGCTGACGCTCGGTGAACTGATGCCGCCCGGTTGGGCCTACATCGCCGCTGCGGCCGCGTCGTCGCTTCTCGTCGTGTGCTACAGCATTTCCATCCTGCACAGCTGCGCCCGGGCAACGTCGATAGCCGCGCTTCTGGTGGCGGAGCACAGCGTGCTCTACGTGGTCCTGCGCATGGAGGACTTCGCGCTGCTCGCAGGCACGGCATCGCTCTTCGCCGTCCTGTCGGCCGTCATGTTCTTCACCCGCAAGGTCGACTGGTTTGCGCAGGAGGCAGGCACCAAGGCGACGACGTCCTGAAAGCCGGCGGTCAAGGGGACCATGGCGTGGTGAGCCTCCCCAGGCTGAACCATGGCAAATCAGAACGTAGGTTTTGCCATTCGAGCCCGGCTGAGTACCTCTAGCCGCCATGAAGAAGCTCGGATTCCTTTCCTTTGGTCATTGGACCCCCTCGCCGCAATCGCAGACACGCACGGCCTCGGACGTGCTGCTGCAGTCGATCGATCTGGCGGTTGAGGCAGAGCGACTCGGAATGGACGGGGCCTATTTTCGGGTTCATCACTTTGCGCGCCAGCTTGCCTCTCCCTTTCCGCTGCTCGCCGCGGTCGGTGCGAGGACCAGCAAGATCGAGATCGGGACCGCGGTCATCGACATGCGGTACGAGAATCCGCATTACATGGCCGAGGATGCCGGCGCCGCCGATCTCATCGCGGGCTCACGCCTGCAACTCGGCATCAGCCGCGGATCGCCGGAGCAGGTGATCGATGGATGGCGTCACTTCGGGCATCAACTCAAGGAAGGCGAGGATGATGCGGCGATGGGACGTCGCCAGGCCGAAACTTTTCTCGAGCTTCTCAAAGGGAGCGGTTTTGCGAGGCCCAATCCGCGACCGATGTTCCCCAATCCTCCCGGGCTCCTGCGGCTCGAGCCCTATTCGGAGGGATTGCGGGAGCGCATCTGGTGGGGTTCGGCGACGAATGCGACGGCCGTGTGGGCGGCGCAGCACGGGATGAATCTGCAGAGTTCGACGTTGAAGTTCGACGAAACAGGCGAGCCCTTGCATCTCCAGCAGGCCGCGCAGATCCGCGCATTTCGGGCGGCCTGGGCGGCAGCTGGGCATTCACGCGTTCCGCGTGTTTCCGTGAGCCGCAGCATCTTCGCGCTGATGAACGACCGCGACCGTGCCTATTTCGGCGGAGATGATGATCCCACGGATCAGTTTGGTTACCTCGACGCCACGACACGCGCCGTCTTCGGACGTAGCTATGCTGCCGAGCCGGACGTCCTGATCGAGCAGCTCCGAAAGGACGAGGCGATTGCGGAAGCGGACACCCTCCTGCTCACGATCCCCAATCAACTGGGCGTGGACTACAACGTGCACGTGATGGAATCCATCCTCAAGCACGTCGCCCCGGGTCTTGGCTGGCGATGAACGTTTTCCAAAACGCGGGGCTGAAGCCTGGTGCCTTCGGCCACCAGGCAGGATCTTGCCGCGCTTGAGGAGTGTCTTCTGCGAATTGCGCTGTGCCTGATCGTTCGAGAAATGACTACAGATCGAATGTCACGGTGAACATGAAGCGACGCGGTGCCTGATGCCGAAATGCGTTGGGCAACTCGGTGCCGAGCGCGGCATTGTAGGTGTAGTTGGTGAAGACAACATCGCGGTCATTGAGAAGATTTGACACGTTGATCTGGTACCGGGTGCGGACCTTGCCGATCCGGTGGGTGAAGCTCACGTGGCTCGAAACCAGCACATAGGAATTCGAATAGAGGTAGTCGAAGGGCAGGTTTCGGCGGTTGCCTATGAGCTGGCGCCCTCTGAAGTTCGCGCCGCCGCCGATGGCGAAGCCCTTGAACCATCCGTCACGGAATGAGTAGGTCGTATACGCATTGGCGGTGTAGTCGGGAGTGTTGTTCAGACGGCGCCCCTGAGTATAACCCTGGAGTGTGCTTTCGACATCGAGGATGTTCTGGGCGATCGCTGCGTTATTGGGAATCGCGGGATTGCTGGCTCCGGCCCGCCACTCGGCTATGTTGGCATCATAGTACCCGCGAAGCCCTTGGCCGATGTCCGATTGCTCGGTCTCCGGACGCGCATAGTTGAACATCAGACGCCAGTTGCGGGTCAGGTTCGCTGTGAGGTCGATTTCAAGCCCGTGCCCCTTGTAGCTCTCGGTGTCGCGGTATCCGCTGAGGGTGCGGTCGGGCTTGCTGAGATCGGTCCAGATCAGATTGATGTCGCCAAGATTGTCCCCCGCGCGAGGACGATCGATCTGCTCGGTGAAATAGTAACCGAGGCTGCCCGACACCTTGCCCCCGAAAAGCTCAAGCTTGAATCCCAGGTCGACCCCCTCGTTGAAGGAGTTCTCGATGGGCGTGCCATCAATGCGATTGTCACCATAGCCTGGCGCGTTAAATCCTTGGGAGTAGTTGACGTAGGGCCCTACCCATGGGACCGGGAACCAAACGGCACCGGCAGAGTACGTGCCGAGACTGAAATTCGTGGTGTCGGTGGTACCAGGTCCGCCAGATGCGCCGATAATCGGAGTACCGTCCGCATTCGTGCCGATGCCGCCCCAGGTCTCGCGATTGTAATCGTCATAGCGATACCCCAGCAGCACGGACAGCTTCCCGTCAAAGAGCGAAGACGCGGAGGCAATCTGGCTGTAAAAGAGTTTCTGACGCTCCGTGTCGTCGTTGATCTTTATCCATCGGTATTCACCGCCATTGGAAACCAGCTCGTCAAACATCTGCGGGTTGCGAGGGCCGTCCCAATACTGGCGAACCATGAGAATATTCGTCGCCGCATTGGCGTTGGGCACGGCGGTGTTGTTGACGCGGCCGACGCGATAGTCCGTGGGATGATATTCATCGGTGCGGTAGCCGGAAATAAAACTGAGGCTGTGACGCAGCCACTTCATCTGAGTGCGGTGAGCCAGGCTAAGACGGAGATCGCCGAGGCGATTGGGACGATCGACTAGGTTCGTATTTACGTCGGTAAAAACCTTGCCGAAATTGGGATTGGGTTCGAGTCCGCCGGAAGCGCTCGGGCGCATGGTGTTTACGTCGATGCGGTGGACATTCCACATGCGGACATTGCCCCGGCGGGTCTGCTGCTGGTAATTATAGGCGAGTTGGGCGATTATGCCGTTGTTGAATTGGTGCTCAAGGTAAACGGTCCACGTCCTGTACTTGGCGGCGATGAAGGCATCGGGGGGCTGCTGGCTGTACTCGAGGCTGGGGAGCGCTGGAAAGTTGGTGATCGGGCGGCCGTCAGGAAGGAGCGTGAGGCCAGTGCCGGTGGTCTGATAGAATCCTCGCCAGTTGACGACCTGGCCAACGTTCGGATCCCAAACGAGATAGTCGTTGGAAGCAGTGCCGTTTAACCGAGCGACGCCTGTACCGGAGGTGGACGGGGCGGTAACGCCGTTGTATACGGTCGTGCGATTCCAATTTGAGCTCTGGTCCGTGAAGCTCTGCGCGAAGGCATAACGGAGGTAGCGTCCCTGCTCATATTCGGCCCGGATCTGGGTGTTGCGGGTCATGCGAAAGGTCGCCGCAAGGTGACGACCGTCGCGTTGCGCGTCATCGTAATCGCGCCAGCCGCCGAGGCGGTCGTGAAGTAGATTGACGCGGAAGGCGAATCGGTCGCCAACCGGTTCGTTGAAATCGAGCGAGGCGCGGTAGCCACCCCAGGAGTCAGCGCGAATCTGGAGGCTGCGCTTGGGCGCAAATAGAGCCTGCTTGGACCAGGTCGTGTTGACGCCGCCTGGGTTGGCATCGCCGAACAGGATGGCATTCGGACCACGCGCGAATTCGAGCCGTTCGGTGGAAAAGCTGTCGCTGGAGACGTACCAGCGAAAATAATTCCGGCTGGGGAAACTCGAGCCGAGACCGCGCATGTTGACATTGTGCTCTCCGCCTGCACCCGCGCCCGTATCGCCGACGGGAATGGCGTTAGGCGCCCATTCTGCAGCGGAGGAAAAACTCGTGGCTCCGATATCGTCGAGAAATTCACGCGTCATGATCGTGACCGCGGACGGTGTTTCCTTGAGCGGGGCCTCAATGCGGCCGCCTGCGAGGGCACTCGAGGCGGTATAGCCAACATCGCGATCGGACGTCACCTCGAAGGAGGAGAGCGTGATTACGGATTCCTTTTCCGGGACTGTTTGTGCAAGAAGGGGCTGGGCGAGCAGCGCCACGAGCGCTGAAAGCCAGGTGGGAGAAGAACGTGGACGGACGGAAATCATGGTGTCTTTGGAGGTGGAATTGGGTTTGACGGACGTTTCGGAGGGAGCGGGATCGTGCAACTTCAGCATCAAGGTGCCTGTGCGCGGGTCCTTGAGTACAACCAGCGGTGTGCCGGCGACCATCTGCTCCAGGGCGGTCCGCGGAGGCAGAGTGTCCGAGACAGCTCCGGTACGAATTCCCCGTACGTGTTCGAGAACGTAGACAAGCGGCATTCCAGCCTGCTTCGAGAACTGCACCAGCGTGTCCGCCGCCTCGCCAGCCGGAATCTGAAACACCCGCGGCTCGCCGCGCGGGCGTGCAAAGGCACTCGCCAAAAGCGCGACGACAACCCAACAGAAGGCAATGAGGCGAAGTAAACGCATGCCGGTTGCCTGCGAATTCTCGCTGGGCACCGCTGTGCTATACGCGAGACCATCCGGAGCGCAAGCCGGTAAGAAACGAGGGAGGGGCGAAGGATTGCCACGTGCTTAGGAAAGAGAGTCGTCATCACCGGAACTTTCCGCTACGCCTCACACGAAAAAATATCACTTTTCTTCCGGGCGCAGCCTTGCATTGGCCGTTCGGACAGATGACCCTTGCGAAGCGCCCAATTTCCACCCCGCAATGCCTCCTCAGGATTCAGAGACCTCCGCCTGGTTTTACCGAGAGGTACAGCCACACGAGAGGAAACTGCGCCACTACTTGCTCGGTTTTTCGCGTGTTTCAGATGTCGATGACCTTGTGCAGGAAAGCTATCGACGGCTGCTCCGGTTGAGGGAGGCGGGGCGTGTGCGATCGACGCGAGGGCTGTTGTTCACGATGGCGCGCAACGCCGCACATGATCTTTTCCGACGGCGCGGCACGGCGCGCGTGGAACCCGTAACGGATATTGAATACGTGAACGTCTTGGATGATACACCCGGTGCGGACGAGATCGCGAGCCGGCGCCAGGAGGTCGAACTCCTAGCCGAGGCGATCCAGACCCTGCCGGATCGCTGTCGCACCGTGTTCATCCTACGCCAATTCGAGAATCTTTCGCAACGCGAGATCGCCGCCCGACTCGGCATCGCCGAGCATACTGTGGAATCGCAACTCACGAAGGCACTCCATCGTTGCCGGGACTATTTCGCTGCACATGGTGCGCTGCCTGAGCAGGAGAACGAGACATGAGCAAACAGCTGCGCTCCTCCTTCGAACCGGAAGACGACATCCGGGAGGCAGCCTCGCGATGGATCGTGCGTCAGGATCGCACCCTCACCGAGGAGGAGCAATGCGAACTCAACGCCTGGCTCGAGGCTGATTCAAGGCATGGTGCCGAATATGAGAGCGCACGGCACCTGTGGCAAACGACACGTGCAATAGGATCGGCGATGCGGCAGCTGCCCGCTGCAGATTCCCCAAGCGCGCCCCCCCGCAGATCATGGGCGGTCATTGCCCTGCTGGCCGCGGCGGCAGTTGTGATCGGGGTATTCCTCCTCCCGAGAACACGAGTCCCAGCCGGAGATCGCCACGAACCCATGATCGCGCAGGCCTCCAAACCCGTTTCGCGTACGCGCACCCTTGAAGACGGGACGATTGTTAGCCTGCGCGGGGACGCCGAGATCGTGGTGCACTTCTCGACCGGCGAGCGTCGCGTCAAATTGTTACGGGGTGAATCATATTTTGCGGTCACTCCAAACCGGGATCGACCGTTCATCGTCGATGCCGGCAATACCCAGATCCGCGTGGTGGGAACATCGTTTGCCATACGTTTTGCTCCCGATGCGGTCGATGTCCTGGTCACGGAAGGCACCGTGCACGTAAACCCATCGCAGCCAGATAGTGTCCTCGCGCCAAACTCATCCGAATCGGCCAGGTCTGCTGTCGTGACGGCGGGCCACCGGGCGTCCGTGCGTCCCTATGCCGGCGTCAGCCGCGTCACCGTGACACCTGCGTCTCGCAGCGAAATCAATCGTGAACTTGCCTGGAACGAACCCATGTTGGAACTGGCGGGGGCGACTCTCGGCGAACTTGCGGCACGCTTTTCGCGCGCGACTGGGCGAGCGATCGAAATCGAGGCGTCACTGGCAACGGCAAGACTGGGGGGCCAGTTGCCTGCAAGCGATGTCGAGGGCTTTGTGACAGCAATAGAAACGATCTATCCGGTGAAAGCCGAACGCCGCGCAGACGGATCGATTCTGTTGCGCCGTGCTCCGTAAAGCCGCACCGCAGCGTCTTGCCGGGATGCAGCGGGCGTTATCCAATGTTTCCCTTCAGGGGTCGTAAGTCTGCACAAACAATCCGAATCCCCGCCCTGGAGCGTCCTCCGCGTAGAACAATTTGATCTGGCCCTTGTAAGCCACGAATTTGGGAACCTGACCATGTTTCAGGTCGAGATTGCGGTGTCCTAGGGGCGAAATCGCGCGCGGTTCACTCCAAGCATCGCGGGCAGCCGAGTAATGCATCAATCGCCCGCGCAGGGGTTCGATTTTACCCGTATTCTGCCAGTTCCCTCGTACGATCCATAGGTCGCCGTTTGGCCGCAACAGCAGATCGTTGCCAATTTCCCACTCTTCATCGATGCTGTGCACGAGATCCATCTCCGATCGGTCGCGGCGATTATTGAAGTACGCCCAGAAGCGCGGAATGCGCCTTTCCGCAATGAATCCGGCCACGTGGAGAACGCCTTCACGATCGATCGCACCCGACAAGGCAAAATCCGACGCCATTCCGCGGTAAAGATGCACCCATGAACTCCATGTGCCGTCGCGCGCACGCGAGAAATGCGTGGTTCGCCAGACATTCAACCAACTCGCAATCAACAAATGCACATCCCCCTTCGGATCCACGATCAATTCCCCGTGAAGCCCCCCACCCTCGGCGCCGTCACGCCCATAGTTGAATTCCTGCGGTGCCTCGAACTGTGCCGCCCCCTGCGGCAGCCGACGATACGCACAGCGGGATAATTCCCTCCAGCGCTTCGCATCCCGCACGATCTTCCACGCAATAATGTGGACGTGCCCGTCTCCGTCGACAGCGATCCGCGGGGCCATATGCCTGAATTTGTCGGCGATCGGCGGACCGAAGACATCCGTTGCCCCCTCCCAGCCGCTTCGTCCGCGCCGGCGATAGTGAATTGCCTCACCCGTGGCGGACTTTGCGTCGCCCACCGCGTACGCCAGATGCACCGTCCCCGAGGCATCCACTGCGAGCCGTGGCGAAATTCCCTCGCCGATCCTTTCGGGTTCCGACCATGACGCGCTGCCTTCATGCGAAGTGAGATAGTACAAACCGGCGCCGTTCCTGAAAACCAGGTGGAAAGCCCCGTTTTTCTCGTCGGCCACGACATCGAAGTCCGGGTGGGCTCCGAACGGGATTTCCACCGCACCAATGCGTCCAATGGACACCGGTCTTGGTGATTCAACAGCACCTCGGATGACTTTTGTACCGAGGAGGCCGACACTCATTGTTAGAAGCGCAAGTCCGATTGATTTGAGTCGCATGGGAATTTTTCGCGACGCCGAGCGAAGGCTCCCCCATGGAAATTGCAACCTAACCTGACTTCCCCCACAGAAAGGATTGAAATGCCCACGCCATGGACTGCAGCCGCAAGCACGTCACCCAGGGTCTTGATTGGCGATGAGGGATCGCAGGCGCGCAGCAACTACACGGAACAGATCATGGCTCCTTCGCATTCAGTCAGTCAACCGGTGTTCCCGGCGGCCCGTGCGGACCGCGAATTGAGTTCTATGAACCGCAACCTGGCGGGAGGCCAGGGCCATCCTCCGAGCCAGTGATCGGACGACAATCGCTGCCGTGCCTTGGGTCAGCGGCGGTAATAGCGCCGAAAGAGGGGGACGTTCTGGAAATGCGAGAAGGTCGCGGTGCGCTGGCTTCCGTTCCCGGCGGTCACTTCGACGACATCGAAACGGAAGTACGGCGGACGCTCGGAGGGCCGCAGGCTGCGGAGGTAGGCGTCGGAGGCGCGCTTCAGCACCGTGCGTTTTCTGCGATTGATTGCATGGTAACCGGAGACGCGCGCCTGCGCACTCCGTGTTTTCACCTCCAGGAATACCAGCACCGCCCCATCCATGGCGATGAGATCGAGTTCATCCCGCCGGTCGCCTGGACTGCGCCAGTTGCGGGCGACGATCCTGAATCCGCGCTCGCGCTCCAGCCACTCCGCCGCCGCGCGCTCGCCCCAGGCCCCTGTGGGGAGTGGCTTTTCAATTCCAAAGAGCTGCCGGATCTCGGTCCACACGTTCATGCTGCGCCAGCTCGTTTCCTCCTTCGAATGCACCGTGTCCGAAGCCTCTGTCGTGCAGAAACGTTACGCCCCCACCTCGGCCGGCGTCTCCGCATTCGCACGGGATCCGCGTACCGCATCGGCAATCGTCACGGGCTGGGCCTCAGGTTCACCCACCAGGTGATTGAATCGCATCGAGACGGTCTTCGACACGCCGCGCTCCTCCATCGTCACCCCGTAAATGGCCTGAGCGGCGGAAACCGTGCGTTTGTTGTGGGTGATGATGATGAACTGGGACTCGTTCACGAACTTCTTCAGCAGGTCCGTGAATCGACCGATGTTCGACTCGTCGAGAGGCGCGTCGAGTTCGTCGAGCAGACAGAATGGCGACGGCTTCACCATGTAGAGCGCGAAGAGCAGCGCGACCGCGGTCAAGGTCTTCTGTCCCCCCGACAGGAGCGTGATGCTCTTGAGTTTCGTGCCCGGCGGCTGGGCGGTGATTTCGATGCCGCTTTCGAGAATGTCCTCGGTCTGGATGAGTTCGAGATTGGCCACGCCCCCTCCGAACAGGGTCTGGAAGGTATAGGCGAAGTTCTTCTTGATCTGCTCGAAGGTGACGGAGAACTGCTGCTGCGAGGTCTGGTTGATCTCGTCGATCATCGCAAGCAGGGATGTCTTGGAATTCGTGAGATCGTCGTTCTGCGTCTTGAGAAAATCGTAGCGCTGCTTGAGTTCGGAATACTCCTCGATCGCAACGAGATTGACCGCGCCCATCGAAGACAGGCGCTGCCTCAGGACCTCGATCTCCGTCCTGATCGCCGTCCAGTCCGTCATGGACTCCAGTGATTTCAGATCCTCCTCTGTCGGATCCGGCCGCGGCCCCTTCTTCCTGCGGCGTTTCGTTGGCGCAGGCGTCGAGGGCGCAGATGCGCCATCGTGCTCCGAAGGCGCGGATGCTCCGCCCTGCGGCTGGCCGCCGCCTTCATCGTCCTCCTCGTCGAGGTCGAGCTGCTTGATGTCAGGCGGATCGTCCTCGGAGCGCCAGAGCAGCGCGCGCCAGTCGTAACTGCCCACCCGGATCTGGAATTCCCGCTGTGCGTCCTCCTCGATGAACGAGGCTCTCTGCCGGCTCTCAGCCAGCCTGATTTCGCAGCGGTTGAGCTCGGCCTGCGCACGGTCCGCATCATTGCGGATCTCAACCTGGCCGGACTCGACCCCGCCGATGGAATGCTCGATCGCCACCAGTTCCAGACGTATCTGTTCGACCTGCTGCTGGGCAACAGCCAGCGTCTCAGCAAGCTGTCCGGCACGCGCCTTCTGTCGCGCACTCTCCTGCTCCAGCTCGGAAACCTGGCCCGTCCAGACCTCGATCTCCTGCTGTCGCTGAACCAGCAGCTCGGAAAGCTGGCTGCTGCGGCGCTGCATGTCGGCGAGACCGCGGTCAAGCACCTCGACACGCTGGCGGCGTTCGGCGAGTTCCAGGCGGGCCTGCGCCAGCGACTCGCGTTTCACATCCCGGCCGGTGCGCAATTCGACAATCCTCACCTCGAGCGCGGAGATACGTTCACGCTGGGCCTCCGCGGAGGCGTTCGCCTCGGTCAGGCCGTGCCTGGCCTTCTCAAAGCGGGCGTCCGCCTCATGGCGCGCCTGTTCGAGGGCGGAAACCTCGTGCTCGAGGCGCGAGAGGCGGTTGCCGATGTCCTCGCAGGCCTTCGCGGCGCCGCGCTGCTCCTGCTGCACCGCCGCCACGCTCTGTGTCACGAGCAGCATGTCCTGCCTCGCCTGCTCCAGCCTGGCCTCGCTCACCGTCAGGCGTGCCTGGAGCGCTTCGATCGCCTGCCGCTGGCTGTCGTGCTGAAGCTGGTCGTCCGCGAGCGCCTTGGCGGTTTCGCGGAGGTCGACCTCGCGCTGCATGATGCTGTTCGAGGATTTTTTCCGATGCCCCCCGTAAACCAGACCCCGTTGATCGACCAGGTTGCCCGAACGTGTGGCCACCGAGAGAAAGGAAAAGCCCGGGTTGGCCTTCCAGAACTCCAGGAAGGCCTGAATGTCATCCGCCACATAGCAGGCATCGAGCAGGGCGAGCGCAGGATGGTTTTCATCGACCGCACCGAGCGCTTCGCGCGCCGGCCTCAGCAGGGATGGCATCGCCTGGCCATGGGCGTCGCGCGACACCGCAACTTCGGCCACTCGCAGCACGACCGCACCGATCTGCTCTCCCTCCAACTGCGCGAGGATGCGCTGCGCGGTCCCGACCTCGGCCACCGCAATCGCCTCGACCGCCGTGCCGAGAAGCGCCTCGACCGCCTTGGAGAATTCAGGCTTCAC
The DNA here is from genome assembly GCA_017994935.1 of Opitutaceae bacterium. Lineage (GTDB taxonomy): Bacteria > Verrucomicrobiota > Verrucomicrobiia > Opitutales > Opitutaceae > UBA6669. The sequence goes on along the minus strand of JAGOJU010000054.1, from coordinate 6,971 downwards.
TTCGAGCCCCTGCATGATCGGCGAGGCCGACGCTCCGGCGAGCGCGCCTTCAAGCCTTCCCTGGAGCACTGCCTTCGCACCCTCGCCGAATCCCTCCAGTTTCTCCTGGAGCTGCTGCAGCAACTTCAGTCGCGCGCTTCGCTGGGCGAGACCGCGATCGATCTCCTGGAGCTTCCTCTGCGCGTCGCGAAATTCCTTTGTCAGATCGGAGATCTCTTGTTGCGCGTCAGTCACCTCCTGGTGCGCACGCGATTTTTCGACCATCGACTCCTCCACCCGCGCCTCGACCTCGCCGAGGGCCGCGGTCGCGGCGCCCTGCTGGGCACGCATGCCCTCGATCTCCTGCGCCATCGTATCGTGACGCTGGGCGCTGGTCTTCTGGTCGATTTCGTAGCTCGTCGTGTCGGTCCGCAGGCGCGCAACGGTGCTTTCATGCTGAAGGAGCTGGAACTTCGCCTGCTGCAGTTCCTGTTCGTGCTTCGACAACTCGCCTTCCACGATCGCGAGGTCGCGGTTGCGCTGCTGGAAGACATCGTCGGAGCTCCCGAGCAGCGTGAGCTGCATCTGCTTGTCGCTCGCCCCCGTATCGACCTGGGTGGCAAGTTCGCGCAGCTGCATCTCGAGTTCGCCGAGGTTTTCCTGCGAGGACTCGAGCCTGTCGACGAGACCGGTGCGCTTGATCTGGGCAAGGTTCGCCTGGTTTTCGGCCTGCTCCTTCTCGGAACGAAGATCATAGGTCGCCTGCTGCGCCTGCTGCACGCGCTGGTTCAGGCGCGAGCGTTCGGCCCGCTTCTCCTCCAGGGCGGACTGGCGCTGCTGCAGCTCCACACGGCGCGTCTCGGCGGCGGCCCGCAGGGACACCACCTGCGTCTCGAGCCCGTTCAAGGTTGCCGTGAGCTCGCCATGCTGGTGTCCCGCCTGTGCGAGGGCAAGGTGCCGAAGCCGGTAACTGAGCCGCTTGTATCGCAGCGCCTTCGATGCCTGCCGACGCAGCGAACCGATCTGCCGCGAAACCTCGCCGATCACGTCCGCAACACGCGCAAGATTCTGGTCGGTCAACGCCAGCTTCTGCAGCGCTTCCCGCCGCTGTGACTTGTATTTCGTGATGCCCGCGGCCTCTTCGAAAACCGCGCGGCGTTCCTCGGGTTTGGACGACAGGATCTGGTCGATCTGGCCCTGCGCCATGATCGAGTACGAAGTCCGGCCAATGCCGGTGTCCATGAAAAGCTTCTGGATGTCCTTCAGGCGACAGGGCTGCCCGTTGAAAAAATACTCGCCCTGGCCGTCGCGATGCACGCGGCGCATGATCTCGATCTCATGAAACTCACTGCCAAGCTGTTTCTCGCAATCGGTCAGCAGCAGCGATACCTCGCACAACTGTGCGGGTTTGCGGGTATCGGCACCCTCGAAAATGACATCCTGCATCTTGCCGCCGCGCAACGCCTTGGCGCTTTGCTCGCCGAGGACCCAGCGGATCGCGTCGGCGATATTGGACTTGCCACAGCCATTGGGACCCACGACAGCGGTGACGCCCGGCTCGAAACGAAGCGTGGTTGGATCCGCGAATGACTTGAACCCATGAAGCTTGAGGGCCTTGAGATGCATGAAAGAGCGTTCGATTCAGACGGTGCGAAGAGACCGCGCAAAGGAAAAATGAGCCCTGCCCCGGGCGATCCGCAGGGCTCTCGGCCAACCCGTTCCTTGCAGCCTATTTGTGATCCCACGGGAGCTTCACCTTCACCCGTGGATGCTCCCAAACCTTGAAGATTTCGAACATCTTGCCCGGGTTGAGGATGCCTTTGGGGTCCAGCGCATCCTTGACCGCACGCATCGCCTTTATCTGGGCGGGTGAGTGCTGAAAGGCCAGGAAGGGCGTCTTGGCCAGCCCGATGCCGTGTTCGCCTGAAATCGCTCCTCCCAGCCGCACCACCTCTTTCATCAGTTGGCCGACGGCACGCTCCGCCCGCAGGTATTCCTCGCGGCGGCCGGCATGGTACATGATGTTCACATGCAGGTTGCCATCCGCCAGATGACCGAATGTGGGAATTGGCAGCCCGGACGAGCGACGCAGCCTTTCCAGAAAGCGTGCAAACGCCTCGCAGCTGCGCATCGGAACGACGATGTCCTCATTCAGCTTTGAGTCACCAAGCTCGAACATGGCGCCTGAACAGCGGCGACGAACCTCCCATAGCTCCTCGGCCTGCGCACGATTCTCCGCCTCCTTGTGGGCGAGCGTGTGACTCCGCGCCCATGCGAGCACCGTCGACCGGGTGTCCTCCACTTCACTCGCCGTTCCCGCCAGTTCCAGAAGGATCACGGGCCTGCCCGCCTGTCCTTCGAAGACCGTCCGGCCCGTGGCGCCTTCCGCGCAGGCCACACTGAAGCGGTCGAGAAACTCGCAGATGGCCGGCTGCACCCGCTGAGCAAACAGGTCCTTGATCGCCCGGAGAGCCGTCACTTCGTCCGGAAATGCAGTCAGGAGCGTCCACCGCGCCCCGGGCAGCGGGATGAGCTTGAGCGTCGCCTCCGTCACAACCCCGAGCAGCCCCTCGCTGCCGATCCAGAGGTCGCGCAGATTGAACCCCGCGGAGAACTTCTTGGTTTCGCGACCCCACTCCACCGCCTCGCCAGTTGGCAGAAAGCCTTTCAGCGCCAGAACAAAGTCGCGGGTGACGCCATACTTGCCACCGTGCATGCCGCCTGCGTTGCAGGCGATGTTTCCCCCGATCGTGCAGTAGGCTTTCGAGGCGGGGTCAGGCGGATAGAACCATCCCTGCTCCTCGACGCGGCGATGCAGTTCCGCAACGACGACCCCGGACTGCGCCCGCGCAATGCCTGCCACCGGGTCGACTTTCAGCTTCTTCCAGCCCGACAAATCGAGCACCCAGCCCTTTCTTACGGGCGAGGCCGACCCCGTCAGCGAAGTGCCCGCCCCTCGAACGGTCACCGGCATGCCGGTTTCATTGGCAAGCGCCAGGACGACGGCGATGTCGCTATCGCCCCTTGGCTTGATGACCGCATCCGGCAGGAACGACAGTTTGCTGCCGTCGAACGAGGCGCGAAAACGCGCCTCGTCGCCCGTGTTCACGCGAGTGCTCAATCGTTGAATCAGTCTGCGGGTGGCCCTGTCCAGTCGCATGACGCTGACCTTCAATCCGGGATGCCATCCTTGGCCAGACAGAATGCGGGATCCGTGAAAATTCCTGAAATGTCTGCCTCGCCCACCCAAGCCGACCCGCGGCGCCGAGTTCCCCTTGCTCACGCCCCCCCGGTTTGTCGACCCGCACCTCCGATTTACCGCTCACCTGAAGCAGGCAACTGGGAGATTGCCGGCAAGGTGAACGTTCGCCATCACTGGGCTTTCAAGATGCCGCCCCGCTTCCTCTGCTCACACTCCCTCCCATGACCCGCGTCCTCCTGACGACCACTTCCTTCCAGGACACCCCTGGCATTCATCACGACATGCTGGCAAAAGCCGGATTCGAAGTCATTCGCGAGCGGGGCCCGCTCCCGGAAAAGCGCATGCTTGAGCTGGCCGGGCAGTTCGATGCCTACCTGTGCGGTGACGATGCCCTCACGCGCTCCGTCATTCAGAAATCCCTTCCGCGCCTCAAGGTGATCTCGAAATACGGCATCGGCCTGGACAAGATCGACGTCACGGCGGCCACCGATCTGAAGGTGCCCGTCCTGTTCACACCGGGTGTCAACCATACCACGGTCGCGGAGCACAGTTTCGCGCTCATGCTCGCCGCCGTTCGCAATCTCGTGGTGGAGGCCAACCACGTCGCCGCCGGCCGCTGGACACGCATCACCGGAAACGAGATCTGCGGAAAGACGCTCGCGATCGTCGGCTTTGGACGCATCGGCAAGGAAGTCGCCGTGCGAGCGCGCGCCTTCGGACTGAAACTGATCGGCTACGGAAACTACTGGGACGACGATTTCGCGCGGTGGTACGACATCCAGCGTGTCGAGACGATCGACGACGCCCTCCGCCAGGCCGACATCGTCTCCCTTCACACGAAACTGACGCCCCAGACACGACATCTTCTCAACGCAGGCAACCTTCCGCTCCTGCGCAAGGGGGCGGTCATCGTTAACTGTGCGCGCGGCGAAATCATCGAACTCTCCGCGCTGGTTGCCGCACTCAAATCAAACCACCTCCTCGCCTACGCGGCGGACGTGCTCGACCAGGAGCCGCCGCAAGCGGACCATCCGCTGCTGGGCCTGCCCAATGTCATTCTCACACCGCACATCGGCTCGCGCACCCACGAGAGCGTCCAGCGCCAGGCCTCCTGTGCCGTCGAAAACCTTACGCGTTTCCTCGCCGGAAAGAAGCCGATTGCCCAGGCGAATCTGCTCTGAGTAACGTCACTCCTCCAATCCTTTCATGGAAACCTTTCACATTGTCCCGGAGTCGCGTCACAATTCACTCGTCGCCGCCGCCTACCTGCATCGCGGCTACGATGCCGATGAAGCCGCCGAGGGCGCGCGTTTCTGCGCCGAGGCCTCGCGACACGGAATCCGCACGCACAACGCGCTCAAAGCCCTGCACCTTGACCACCTGTTCGGATCAGGGTCCAAGGGCTGCGTCCCACGTGCGAAGATCGAGGAGAAGCCCTCGCGTTTTCCCGCCGCCAAGATCTGGAACGCCAATCGCAAGCTCGGCCAGTCCACCGCCTACCGAGCCATGGAGGAGGCCATCAAGCTCGCCGACACGTACGGCGTGGGCACGGTTTCGGTCGACAATGGATTCCACTATCTCTGGGGCGGCGGTTATGTGATGGATGCCGCCCGCCGCGGTTACATCGCCTACACGAATTGCACCGCGGCCCTTGCCGAGGTGGTTCCGTTCGGAGGCAAGTTCCCCACCCTGGGGACCAATCCCCATTCCTGGGGTTTCCCAACAACGAAGGAGGTGGGTTTTCCGATCGTCATCGACTGGGCCACCTCCGTGGTTGCGATGGGACGCGTCCAGCAGCTCAAACGCGAGGGCAAGACGCTGCCGCCGCTCGCCGCCGTCGACAAGGACGGCAATCCCACGACGGATCCGAACCAGGCCGTTTCCCTGCTGCCTTTCGGCGCCCACAAGGGATACGGGCTCGCCCTCATCAATGAGATTGTCGCCGGCTACATCGGCGGCTCGCTGCCGACCGTGCGCAATCGCTGGGCTGAGGACGGCGACAAGCACACCTGCGCGTTCTTTTTCCAGGTCATCCACCCCGATGCACTCAACGCCCGCGATTTTGCGAAGGGGCGTACTCAATCCGAAAACCTCAGGGCGGTCATCGCCGACGTCCTCGGACACGGCAACGAGAGGTGCATGCTGCCGGGCCAGGTCGAGGCGGAGTTTGCCAAGAGGGTTGCCGCTGCAGGCGGACTGCTCTTCAGCGCCGCGGAGATCCAGGACTTCGACACGCTCGCCCGTGAATGCGGCCAGCCGCGCTGGTCGGTCGCCGAGTTTCCCGTCGCCCCTTAACCTGTTCCACTCTCCCTTGCCATCATGAGCCTCAAGATCAGACCCGCTTCCGAATGCCAGTTCGACCAGCTTTCGCTGGGCGAAATCATGCTTCGCCTCGATCCCGGCGAAACCCGTGTGCGCACCGCGCGCCATTTCACCGCCTGGGAAGGCGGTGGTGAGTACAACACGTCGCGCGGCCTGCGCAAATGTTTCGGTCTCAAGACCGCAGTCTGCTCAGCGTTTGTCGACAACGAGGTCGGACACCTCATCGAAGACTTCATCATGCAGGGCGGCGTCAGCACCGAATTCCTGCTATGGCGCGAAGATGACGGCATCGGCCGCACGGTGCGCAACGGCCTGAACTTCACCGAACGCGGCTTCGGCATCCGCGGCGCCGTCGGCGTGCCCGATCGCGGGAACACCGCGGCCAGCCAGCTCAAGCCGGGCGATTTCGACTGGGATCACATCTTCGGCAGGCTCGGTGTACGCTGGTTCCATACCGGAGGCATCTTTGCCGCGCTCTCCGCATCGACCGCGGCCCTTACCGTTGAAGCCGTCAAGGCCGCCGCACGCCACGGCACGATCGTCTCCTACGACCTCAACTATCGCCCCTCCCTCTGGAAGACGATCGGCGGCCTGAAAAAGGCGCAGGAGGTCAACCGCGAGATCGCAAAGTACGTCGACGTGATGATCGGCAACGAGGAGGACTTCACGGCCTCGCTCGGCTTCGAGGTCAAGGGCGCGGATCATTCACTCTCCACCATCGAGACCGCGGCGTTCAAGGCCATGATCGAGACCGCGGTGAAGGAGTTCCCGAACTTCAAGGTTGCAGCGACCACCCTCCGCCGCGTGATCACGGCCACAAGGAACGACTGGAGCGCGATCCTCTGGCACGAGGGGAAATTCCACGAAAGCCGCAAGTACCCGGACCTTGAGATCCTCGACCGTGTGGGCGGGGGCGACAGCTTTGCGAGCGGTCTCCAGTTCGGTTTCCTTTCGAAGAACGATCCGCAGCTCGCAGTCGACTACGGCGCAGCCCACGGTGCGTTCGCGTCGACCACTCCGGGCGACACCTCGATGGCGACGCAGAAGGAGGTCGAGAAACTGATGAAGGGCGGCAGCGCGCGGGTTGTGCGCTGATCAGTTTCCGACCGTCATCGCCGCGGCAAGGTCGCGGCAGCCCTTGAGGTCGAGCTTGCCGGTGCCCAGCACCGGGATGCGATCCACCTTTGCCACGATCTTCGGTATCCAGAGCGCAGGAAGCCCTGCGGCTGCCAGTTTTTCCCGGATCTGCTCGGACGTGAAATCAAGCGTGGTCAGGAGCACGAGGGCCTCGCCTTTTCCGGGGTCCGGCAGGCCGACGACCACGACTTTGAGTCCCTCGGATTGATCCAGATCGAAAAGTTCCACCAGGCGCTGCTCGATCGTGCCATGGGGCACCATCTCGCCGCCGATCTTTGAGAACCGGGAAAGCCTTCCCTCGATAAAAAGGAAGCCATCCTCGTCGAATCGC
>JAGOJU010000053.1 GCA_017994935.1 Opitutaceae bacterium | reverse complement strand
TCCTGCGGCGGCTTTGGAAGCTCGGTGAGCTTGACGTCGGCGCGGTCTGCCGCGGTCAGCTTCTTTCCGTCGAATTCCCCCGCATTGTTCATCACGTAGTCGTCGACCGCCTCGTAGCAGAAGAGCACCTCGAGATTGCGTGCCTTGAATCCCTCGAGGTAGGGGCCGTTTTCCAGCGCCTCGCGGTTGGCGCCAAGCAGGAAATAGATCTCCTTTTGCTCCGGTTGCATGCGCGTGACGTAGTCGGCAAGCGAGGTGAGCTTCCCCTTTTCGGTGAGGGATGACTCGAAGCGGAGCAGCTTCATCAGCGAATCCTTGTGGGTGTAGTCGAGTGCGGCGCCTTCCTTCAGAAAGTTTCCGAATTGCGCATAGAACTCATTGTACGCGTCGGCGCGGTTCCTGGCCTCGTCGTCGAGAAACTTCAGAAAACGTTTTGTGATGACCTTGTTGAGCTTTTCGATGAGTGCGCGGTCCTGCATCGTTTCACGCGAGATGTTGAGCGGCAGGTCCTCGCTGTCCACGACACCCGCGACGAAGCGCAGCCACTCGGGGAGGAGATCCTTGGGCCTGGCATCGATCAGCACTTTTCGGCAATAGAGGGCGACGGAAGGTTCGAGCCGGGAGAATCCCAGTTTCTCGGTGTTTTCCTTGGGAACAAAAAGCAGCGCGTTGATGGAGAGGGGGGCATCCGCGGAGAAGTGGAGGCGCAGCCGCGGTTCGTCGTGTGCATGCGCCTGGAACTTGTAGAACTCGAGGTATTCCTCGTCCTTGATCTCGTTCCTGCTGCGCAGCCAGAGGGCCTGCACGGTGTTGATCCGCTTGCCGTTGAGGGTGATTGGAAAGGAGACAAAGGCGCTGTAGCGCGTGAGGATTTCCTTCACTTTCCATTCCTGGCTGAATTCGGTGCAGTCATCCTTGAGTTCGATGACGATCTTCACGCCGCGGCTCTGATCCTCCACGGACTCTATCGAGTAGCTGCCCGCTCCATCGCTCGTCCAGACGTGGCCGGGCTCCGCGGCGCGCCAGGAGCGCGTGTACACCTTGACGCTCTTGGCGACCATGAAGGCGGAGTAGAAACCAACACCGAACTGGCCGATGAGATTGGCATTCTTCTGGCCGGATTCGCTCAGGCTCTTGAGAAACGCCTTTGATCCGGAGTGCGCGATCGTGCCAAGATTCTCCACCAGTTCCGCGCGCGTCATTCCGAGTCCAGAGTCCTGGATCGTGAAGGTCTTGGCCTTGTCGTCGGTGGTGATGTTGATTTCGAGCTCCCTGCTTTCCTCGACGACGTCCTTCTCCGTCAGCTTGAGATGCCGCATCTTCTCAAGGGCATCGGAGGCGTTCGAGACCAGCTCGCGGACAAAGATCTCCTTTTCCGTGTAGAGCGAATGGATGACGATATCCAGGAGCTGCTTGATTTCCGCCTGGAACTCGAAGGTCTGTGGTGTGGAGGTGCTCATAAGATGAAAAATGATTGCGTCATATTTTGGCGCAAGGGAGAGTTAGTTTAACTTTTCAGGGAAAAAATCAAGCGGACGCCGCAAAGCTCCATTCTGCCCGGGCCTTGCAGGTAGGGGCGGTGGGTGCGTAACACTCCCCCAGGGGAGGGATCAGCCTCCGAGGTAGGTCGCCTTGAGCTGGGGATCGTTCTTCAGGGTTGAGCTGACCCCTTCCATCACGACTCGGCCGGTTTCGAGGACATAGGCGTGGTTGGATACCTCAAGGGCCAGATTGGCGTTCTGTTCGACGAGCAGGATGGTGATCCCCTGGGTCCGGTTGATCTCCTGGATCTTCTCGAAAATCGTGCCGATCAGTCTCGGTGCAATGCCCAGCGAGGGTTCGTCGAGCATGAGCAGTTTCGGATCCCCCATGAGGGCTCGTCCGATTGCCAGCATCTGCTGTTCGCCACCCGAGAGTGTTCCCGCAAGCTGTTTGATACGCTCGCCGAGGCGCGGGAAAGTTGTAAAGACATAGTCGCGGTTGCGCTCGATCCGCTGCCTGTCCCGGAGGAGGTAGGCGCCCATGGCAAGATTCTCCCCGACGGTGAGGTTCGAGAACACCATGCGCCCCTCCGGAACGTGGCAGAGTCCGCGGGCGACGATCCGGTGTGCCGGTTGTCCTGTGATGTCCTCACCGGCAAAGGTGATGTTCCCGGCCTTGGGCCGGAGCAGGCCGGAGATGGTGCGCAGGGTGGTGGTCTTGCCTGCGCCGTTGCCTCCGACGAGGGTGACGATTTCGCCCTTTGGAATTGTGAACGAGATTCCCGAGAGCGCGGTGATGGCTCCGTAGGAGACCGTGAGATTGGTGACGGAAAGCATTGGGCGGTCCGGTCAGTGGTGGGCCCGGCTGGTGCCGTGGTCCTCGCCGAGATAGGCTTCGATCACCTTTGGGTCCTGCTGGACCTCGGCCGGAGTGCCTTCGGCGATCTTGATGCCGTAGTCGAGCACGATGATCCGCTGGCAGACTCCCATCACCACCTTCATCGAGTGCTCCACCAGGAGGATGGTGAGGTTGAACTGGCTGTGAACCTGCTGGATCAGGCGCACGAGTTCAACCTTCTCCGAAGGGTTCATCCCGGCTGCCGGCTCGTCGAGCAGCAGCAGTTTCGGACGCGTGGCGAGGGCGCGCACGATCTCGAGCCGACGCTGTTCCCCGTAGGGCAGACTTTTCGCAGGGGCATTCCGGAAACGCCGCAGATTGAAGATCTCCAGCAACTCATCGGCTCGCTCGTCGATCCGGGCTTCATCCCTCCTGAACCGTCCGAGCCGGATCAGGCTCTGCAGGGGGGAGGCGGTGCGGTGGAGATTGCAGGCGACACGCACGTTGTCGTGAACACTGAGTCCCCCGAAAAGCCGGATGTTCTGGAACGTGCGGCCGATACCCCGTGCGGAAATCGCATGCACGGAGAGGCCGGCGAGGCTTCTTCCAGCGAAGGCCACAAAACCCTCGCTCGGCTGGTAGACTCCCGTGATCAGGTTGAAGATGGTGGTCTTGCCTGCGCCGTTGGGGCCGATGAGGCCCATGAGTTCGCCGCGATTGATCGTCAGCTCGACATTGTTGACCGCCGTCAGACCGCCGAAACGCAGGGTCACGTGGTTGAGGCGGAGCAATTCCGGCGAGGGTGCGGTCTGTGGCTTCATGGGCGGCGGGCACCCGGCTTCAGGTTGAAGATGCCGTTGGGCCGGAGCAGCATGAGCAGGATCAGCATGAGCGAGTAGATGACCATGCGGTATTCGGCGACCTCCCGCAGCGCCTCGGGCAGGATGGTGAGAAGGATTGCGGCCAGAATCACCCCGAAGGTGTTGCCCATGCCGCCGAGAATCACCATGACGACAATTTCAATCGAGCGGAGAAAATCGAAGCCCCGCGGATCGATGGTGAGTTTGAAATGGGCGAAGAGTCCACCGGCCACGCCGGCAAAAAATGCGCCGACAACGAAGGCGACAATCTTGTAGCGGGTGGTGTCCAGCCCGACCGCCTCCGCGGCGATCTCGTCGTCACGCGTCGCCCTGAAGCCGCAGCCGTAGGTGCTGTTCACGAGACAGCTCACGGTGAAGACCGTCAGGCCGACGCAGGCGTAGGTCCATGCGAAGGTCGTATACGCGGGCATTCCGACCAGTCCAAGGGCGCCGCCAAGCCATTCGACATTCTGGAATATGACGCGGATGATCTCGCCGAACCCAAGCGTCACGAGGGCCAGGTAGTCACCCTTGAGCCGGAGTGACGGGATGCCGATCAGGAGTCCCGCCAAGGCCGCGCAGACTCCGCCGACCACCAGCGCGAGCGCAAACACGCCGCCCTGACCCAGGGCGTCCCCGCCCTCCGCGCCCAGAAGGATCGGACCCAGATGAAGAGTGACGGCGGACGACAGGTAGGCGCCCACCGCCATGAATCCGGCGTGTCCCAGCGAGAACTGGCCGGTGTGGCCGGTGACCAGATTGAGCGAGACGGCGAGGATGATATTGATGCCGACACCCATTGCGACGTCGAGAAGGTAGGCGTCGATGCTGTCGGAAAAAAACGTGACCGCGATGCTGGCGGCGATTGCGAGGAGGAGGGCGATGTGGGGGCGAGGCATGGCGCGGTCAGACCTTTTCGACCATCAGTTTTCCCAGCAGGCCCGCCGGCCGGAACAGAAGAATGACGATGAGAATCCCGAACGCGATGGCGTCCTTGTAGGTGGAGTATTCGCTCCCGTTGACGAATGTCTCCACGGTTCCAAGGAGCAGCCCGCCGAGCGCGGCCCCTGGGATGTTGCCGATCCCCCCGAGGATTGCGGCCACAAACGCCTTGAGGCCCGGCATGACACCCATGAGCGGATCAATGGAGGGATAGTTCATGGCGTAGAGGATGCCGCCGGCGGCGGCGAGCGCCGACCCGAGTCCGAACGTGAAGCTTATGACGATGTCGTTGTTGACTCCGACGAGGCGCGCGGCGTTCGGGTTGAGCGATACCGCGCGCATGGCGGTGCCGATGCGGGTGCGGTGGACGATCAACTGGAGGGCGAGCATGAGGAACAGGGCGGTGCCGATCACGACGACCTGGTTGCTGGAGATCACCAGCCCACCCGCATGGAAGTTGGCCGATGGAAAGATGTCTGGAAAGTTGCGGGGGGTGGCGCCGAAGAAGAGCTGGCCGCTGTATTCAAGAAACAATGAGACTCCGATGGCCGTGATGAGGACGTTGAGGGTTGGAGCCGCCCGGAGCGGCCGGTAGGCCAGGCGCTCGATCACCATGCCGAGAATCGCGCAGCCGACCATGGCGGCGAGAAGGATGAGGATGCCCGCCCAGATCGTTGCGTGTGGCAGGTGCTGTCCGGCGAAATAGCCGATGTAGGCGCCGACCATGAAGACGTCGCAATGCGCAAAATTGATGAATCGAAGGACTCCGTAGACCATCGTGTAGCCAAGCGCGATCAGGGCATAGATGGCGCCGAGGGAGAGCCCGTTGAGGAGTTGCTGCAGGAATTCGTTCATGCGCGCGCGGAAGGGGTCGTCCAGGCAGGGGTGGCTGTCACTCTCAGGCGATGGCCTTCCGCGAAACCAGGGTCGCAGGCGGATGGCTGGGGCTTTCGACGGACATGGACTTTCGGATCATTGATGTTGGCGGTGGCTGCCGTTGTTTCGATCGGAGCTTTGCGGAATCCGGAGGGTGATTGGGTGTCCCCGGCACGAGCGAGAGCATCGTCGAAATCCGACCCATGCGGGCATCACTGACACGGCGACGGACCCGGACCGGATCTGGAGGCATCAGGGCTCGACCTCTTTGACAAAATGAAACTTGCCGTCCTTCACCTCGATGATGACGGCGGGCTTGGAGGCGTTGCGATGGGCGTCGATGGTCGTGCGGCCTGTGACACCCTGGATATTTTTTGTTTTGGCGAGAGCGTCGCGAATCTTTGCGGGCTCCGTGCTGCCTGCGCGCCTGATCGCATCGATAAGCACGATGGCACTGTCGTAGCCGAGCGCGGCCATCGCGTCGGGCACTTCGCCCCAGCGTTCCCTGTAGTTCCTGACGAAGGTCTTCACCGTTTCCGAGGGCGCTTCCGGCGAATAGTGGGTGGAATAGTAGGTTCCCTCGACGGCCCTGCCGCCGATCTCAAGGAGCGTGGGCGCCTCCCATCCGTCGCCGCCAAAGATGGGGATGGACAGGCCGATGTCGCGGGCCTGTTTGCAGATCAGCGCAGCTTCGGTGTAGTATCCGGGAACAAAGATCGCATCGGGGGCGGCGGCCTTGATCGAGGTGAGCTGGGCCTTGAAATCCTTGTCGCCCTCGCTGTAGCTGGCCTCGATCACAACCCTGCCTCCGTCCTTTGTAAAACGGTCCCTGAAATACTTCGCCAGGCCGACGGAGTAGGCCGAGGACACGGAATGCAGGATCGCAATGTTTTTCGCCTTGAGATCCTCGCGGGCGAATTTTGCGAGTGCCGCGCCCTGGAAGGAGTCCACGAAACACACGCGGAAGATGTAGTTGCCCAGCTCGGTGACTTTCGGGTTGGTCGAGGCGGGCGACACCATCGGGATCTTGTACCGCTGGGCGACGGCCCCGGCCTCGAGCGAGCGGCTGGAGGCGACCTCACCCAGCAGCGCGACCACCTTTTCGCGGGTGATCAGCTTCTTGGCGATGGTGGCGGATTCGCCGGGTTTCGACTGGTTGTCCTCGGCGATGAGTTCGATCTGCCTTCCCAGAAGTCCGCCCGCGGCGTTGGCGGCTTCGATCGCGAGGATGGTGCCCTTGTGGGAGGATTGGCCGAATGCGGCCTCCTTTCCGGTCAGCGAGGCAAACTCGCCGATCTTGATCTTGTCCTGTGCCGGTGCGGTCACTGCCGCGAAGGAGAATGTCAGGCCGATGAGGCAGGGAAGAAATTTGGTCCTAAGCATGAGATCGTGAGATGATTCGGAATCGGGAAGCAGAATTCAGGAAGAGTGCAGGCGCTGTGCCAAGCGGCAACACGGGGTGGGACCCCCATGGTTGTCGTGAGTCTCAGGGAATCTGCGGGTATTCGTAAAGGTGCAATCTCGGGACAGGCAGGAAAAGCGTGCCGTGTTTCCCAGTAAACAGGGGAAACGGAAACGGTTTTTCGTTTTCTTGTGGGTTTGGAACCGCTTGCGTGGAGCCTTGAACCTGGTCGATCGATACGTCCTGCGGGAATGGCTCATTATTTTCGGACTCGTGCTGGGTGCCACGGTGGGGCTGGTTTTGATGCAGGCGCTTTACGACAACTTTCGCGACCTCCTCGATGCGGGCGCCTCGGGATCGGATGTGGCCTTCTATTTCCTGGTGCGAGTGCCTCGGTTTTTCTCGGTGGTCCTGCCTCTCGCGCTGCTCGTATCGCTGCTGTATTCCCTCGGCAAGTTGCACCGGGGCAATGAAATCATTGCCCTCCGTGCGGCCGGACTCGGGCTCTTCCAGATAACACGAAGCCTCTGGGTGAGCGGCGTTGTCCTCTGTGCGGTGGCCTGGTGGCTGAATGCGAGTGTGATTCCCTGGTCGATCGACCGTTCCGACCGCATGCTCGACCGGCTGCGATATCAACAGCTGGCGCAGACCACGCCGCTCGATCGCGTGGGGGTGGTCAAGAGCGTGGCGTTCGACAATCAGCGGGAGCATCGCATGTGGTTCATCAACCGCTATTCGCCCTTCCTCGCCCGCGGGTATGGCGTGAGTGTGGCAGAACTCGATGCTGAACGGCGGGACAAGACCCGCATTGTTGCCCGCGAGGCCTATCGCGATCCACAGCGCGGGTACTGGGTGTTCAAGGACGGCCGTGAGGACTGGTTCGACCCGGAGACCGGCGAAATGATGCGCACCGTGTCGTTCAGGGAAAAGGCCGTACCTCACTTCAGGGAGGATCCGGCCCTCATGCTGGTTTTCGACAGGAAGCCCGGGGATCTCTCGTTCGTGGAACTGAAACGCATCCTGGACTATTTTGCCGTTGATGCGAATCCCAAGATCACCCTCTACGCGACCCGCTATTACGGCCTGTGGGCGGACACGCTCGGGCCCTTGATCATCCTGGCGCTTGCGATTCCCTTCGCCGTGGCGGGCGTCCGCGTGAATCCGGTCGTCGGAGTCAGCAAATCGCTTGGACTCTTCGTGCTCTATTACGGACTCGTGCAGGCGAGCTATGCCCTCGGCGGGAGGGATGTCATTCCTCCGATGGTTGCGGCGCTCCTGCCCAACGTGGTCATGTTCATCACGGGGCTCTGGTTCTTTTTCCGCATCCGCTGACGGTCCGCAGCGCGCAGATGCAGGCCGGTTCCTGAAACAGAGGCCGGTCAATCTCCGCGCCTTGACGGGGCGCTGTGGTGTCCCGTGATCAGGCCCGCCTGGCGCAACGGCGCGAGATCCGGATCGGTCGAGGCAAGCTCCTGGAAACGGCTGTCGAGGGCAATGGCCTCTGCGACAAGCCGGGCCGCCCCGTCGAAGTCACCCCGCTGGCAATGATAGCATCCCAGGTTGAAGGCGATGGTCGCTTCCTTCGGATGGAGCGATTTGGCCTCGTCCAGAATGCGTTCGGCGTCCTCCAGCGATTGCGCGCGGCGGGTTGCATAGGCCCAGATGATCCATGCCCCTGCGTCTTCGGGACGCTGCCGGGCGAGCGCCGCCGACGCACTTGTCAGTTCACGCCACTGGCAGCGTTTCTGGTAGAGCGTTATCCGGAGCGACAAGGCATCCGCCGACATGGCGCGATCTTTCGGAAGCGCCTCAAGCTCGGCCGCGGCTTCCGGCAGCATGTCGAGTTCAAGGTATCCGCGTGCGTGCGAAAGATGCCAGCGGGCGTCCATGTTCCCAGCGTGACGAGGATACCGGGGGAGTCAATTCCCGCCGGGCAGGAGGGCCCCGACGGCCAGGGCATGGAGCGTGCGGAATGGGAAGACGCTCCTGCGGAGGACTCCCGAGGCATGCCGGACGGGCGGGCTTCCCCTCTGGAAGGCGTTTCAGGAGAACTCTGCGTCGATCAGGTCGCAGAAGTGATGAATGAGGAACAGGTGCGCCTCCTGTGCGGCCCGGCCGGACTCTCCTGGAACGATGATGTCGATGGTGGCCTGTCCCTTCATACGGCCGCCGCCCCGGCCGAGCAGCGCGAGGCTCGGGAGCCCGCGGCGTCGGGCCTCGGCGATGGCGGCGGAGATGTTTTGGGAGTTTCCGCTTGAGGTGATGCCGACGACAAGGTCGCCCGGCTGCGCGAGTCCCGCGATCTGGCGGGAGAAGACCGCATCGTAACCGTAGTCGTTGCCGATGCAGGTCAGCAGGGAGCCGTCGGCCGTCAGGGCGATCGCGGGGAGCGACTGGCGGTTCTTGAAATAGCGGCCGACGAGCTCGGTGCAAAAATGCTGTGCCTCCGCGGCGCTTCCGCCATTGCCGCAGATGAGCAGCTTGTTTCCCGCCTTGAGGGTTTTTACGATCAGCTTCCCTGCCTGTTCCACTTCGGATCGCAGGCTGGCGAGGGATTGGAAGACCTGGACCGTGGTTGCGAGGGAGGAGTCGAAGGACATGCGTGAAGGATGGCTTTCATCCTGTGTTTTGATGGCGCCACTTGCAAGCCGCAGTGCCGCGGCGCACGATGGAGGCTGTGAGATATTTTGACTGCAATGCGACAACGCCCGTCGCGCCTGTGGCGAGGGAAGCCTGGTTGCGGGCGCAGGACGAGGCCTGGCAGAACCCATCGGGTCCCTATCGGGAAGCCGCGCGCGTAAGGGTGAAGCTCGAAGGGGCGAGGCATGGAATCAGCACTCTGACGGGCGCCGAACCGGATCGGGTGGTGTTTGTGTCCGGAGCGACCGAGGCCGCCAACGCGATCGCTGCTCACCTGCGGCGTTCGCTGTCCGCCGATGCACGGGTTGCCCTCAATCCGACTGAACATCCCTGCGTGCTGGCAGCGTTTGCGCGCGAGTTTCCAGGTCGCCTGGACTATCTGCCCGTGACGGCTTCCGGAGTGGTGCCCCCGGAGGAACTGTCGCGGAAACTGAGTGGCGAATCCCCGGGAGCCTCGACGAAAGCCGTTGTCATCATGGCGGCTAACAACGAAACCGGCGTGGTGCTGCCCTGGCCTGAATATGCGACGATCTGCCGGGAACGTGGCATCTCCCACGTGTGTGACGCCACCCAGTGGATCGGCAAGCTGCCGGCCGCGGGACTCGGGGAGGCGGACTGGGTATTCGCATCCGCGCACAAGTTTGGCGGGGTCAAGGGATCGGGATTTCTTCTCAGGGCGGCGGAGGCGAATGGCTTCAAGGGACAGGAGGGCGGCGATCAACAGCGCGGGCATCGTGGCGGCACGGAGGATTTCCCGGCGGTGGCCGCGATGCTTGCAGCGTGGGCTGAGGTCGAGCGGACCAAGGTGCTCTACGAGAGTGAGCGACAGGCGTGGCGACAGGAGTTCGAGCAGACCGTAATGAAGCGGCTTCCTGGCACACGCATCGTGGGGGAGGAGAGCGACCGACTCTGGAACACCGTCGCGTTGTTGATGCCCCGGCACGAGAATCACCGCTGGGTCACCGTGCTCGACCGGAAAGGTTTTGCCGTTTCGACGGGATCCGCCTGTGCCGCAGGGAACGACCATCCTTCGCATGTGCTCGCCGCGCTGCGGGTTTCCCCGGATTCCCTGCGCCGGTCGATCCGCGTGAGTTCGGGGTGGGGGACGACTCGCGAGGACTGGCGTGCGCTCGCCGCCACCCTTGAGGAGACGGCAGGGGAACTCGATCGGACGGGGGTGGCGACGGTGACGCCATGAGCAGGCTTTCCTGCAGGATTGCGTGCGCGCCGGGTGAGGACTTTGCTCGGCGGTTTGCCTGATGCGCCTGCGCAGGATCACCCTTCAGCACGTTCGCAACATACCGCTCGCCGTGCTGGCGACGGACGGTCCGCGCCAGTTCGTCGTGGGTCGGAACGGGCAGGGAAAGAGCAACCTGCTCGAGGCGATCGGATTTCTCACGGCCCTGCGTTCGTTTCGGACAAGTGATTCGAGGCTGATGGTGGCCCATGGTCAGACGGAGGCGGCAATGGGATTTGAACTCGATCATGCGAAGCGGGGGCCGACGCACATCGGTGTCCGTTTGCGCGCCGGGGGCAAGGAAGTCACGGTCGACAACGAGAAAGTGACGCGACTTGCCGGGTACATCGGGCAGTTTCCGACCGTGGTGTTTTCGTCGCAGGACCAGCAACTCATCCGGGGAAACCCCGCCGGCCGGCGACGCTGGCTGGATCTCACCTTCGCAGCCGCGGCGGGCTCCTACCTGCAGGCATTGCAGGGTTATCACCGCGCGCTCGCGGAACGCAACGCGCTCCTCAAGGGCGGCGCGAGCGAGGACGAGTTCATTGCCTTCGAGCGGCTCATGGCGGAGCACGGCGCAAGGCTGGTCGCCTCCCGAAGCGAGGGGCTTGAGCGTCTCGGCGTTTGCCTGCAGGAGGCCTATGTCCGGATAGCGGCCCAGGGCAGCCGGGAACACGTGGGTTTTGCCTATGCACCCAACACCCCCGGGAACTCGCCCACCGACCTGGCGCTCAGGCTTTCCGAAGGCCGTGCGCGCGACGTGCGGTTTCGCACGACACTGACGGGACCCCATCGCGACGACCTTGAGTTCACGCTCGATGGCCGGCCCGCCCGCGAAGTGGCATCGGAGGGTCAGCAGCGCAGCCTTGTCCTGGCGTTGCGCCTCGCCCAGGCGGAGTGGTTTCGGCTCCACAGCGGAACGCCGCCCGTGATTCTCGCCGACGACGTTCTTGGCGAACTCGACGCGGAGCGGCGTGCGGGATTCTGGTCGGCGCTGCCGGAAGACTGGCAGGTGATTGCGACGGGCACGGAACTGCCGAAGACAGTGCGTGAAGACTGGCAGGTCATACAGGTGGAGAACGGAAGTTTTACGGCGGAGACGCCAACACCCGCATGACACCGCTTCTTCCCTGGCAGTGGGCCCTGCTTGTGGTGGGCTCGGTGTTTGTGGGCATGGCCAAGACGGGACTCGCGGGCCTCGGCACGCTGTTCATTGCGATCTTTGCCAGCGTGCTTCCGACAAAACAGGCAACCGGCATGGTTTTGCCGCTGTTGATTTTCGGCGACTGCATCGCGGTCGCGACCTATCGCCGCCATGCGCAGTGGCCGCAATTGCTTCGCCTGTTCCCTTGGGCCGGTGCCGGAGTGGTGGCGGGTTATTTTGCCTTGAATCGCATCGACAACAGCCAGGCGCGGGTACTTGTGGGCGCGACGATCCTTGTATTGCTTTGCCTGCATGTGTGGAGCCGGAGCCGGGCGGCGGCCTTGCTTGACCGGTGGAAGGAGGAAGGTCCACCGGCACCGCTCGTCATCGTCACAGGATTTGTGGCGGGATTCACCACCCTTGTCGCCAATGCCGCGGGTCCGTTGATGACACTCTACCTTCTCGCGCTTCGACTGCCGAAGTTGAATTTCCTCGGGACAACCGCCATTTACTTTTTGCTCCTCAACCTCTTCAAAGTCCCCTTCATGGTGGATCTCGGCCTCATCGACATGTCCAGTTTCAAGGTAAACCTGCTTCTCGCACCGGCGGTCGTAGTCGGCGGGCTCGCGGGCCGGCGCCTTGTCCACCGCATCAATCAGAAATGGTTTGAACGCGTCACGCTCGCCTTGACGGCGCTCGCGGGGATCAAGCTTGTGTTTTTTTGAGCATGGGACGTCTCACGAGCAGACAGATGTGGGCGGCGAAATTGCGCGGACTTTCCGTCGAGGGGAGGGCTTCCTCTCCGCGGGTGACGGCGCACGAGGCGGGATTCAGGCGCGTACCATTTCAAGGCATTGTGCTGGGCATTGATCCGTCGCTGCGCGGGACCGGGCTTGCGATCATTGAATTTTCGCAGGGGCGCCCTCCCGTTCTGCTGCGCTGCCGGACCGTGAAGGTGCCGCCAAGGGAGTCGATGGCGCATGCCCTCGGTGAGATCCACCGCGCGGTGGCGGCCTTGCTTGCCGAATTCGACGTCCGCCATGTGGCGCTTGAGCAGACGATCTATGTCCAGAATTTCCAGACCGCGCAGATTCTCGGCGCTGCGCGGGGAGCGGCTATTTCGGCGGCATCCCTTGGCCGTCGGGAGGTCTTCGAATATCCTCCTCTACGTGTGAAACAGGCGGTGGTCGGGGTCGGCAGGGCGAGCAAGGAGCAGATGGCGAGAACCGTGATGGCGCTGCTGGGACACGGGCGCACGCTCGCCAGCGATGAGGCGGATGCGGCAGGCGTTGCACTGTGTCACGCCTTCACCTGGCGGGGATGAGCACGGGCCTCCCGCCGACCTGCAAGCGGCGGCTGGCATGTCCCTTCAAGTTGCTCCGGTGCGGTGTCCGATGACGCGGGCGGGATTGCCCGCGACGATGCTCCCTTGCGGCACATTGTGGGTGACCACTGCGCAGGCGCCGACGACGGCCTGTTCGCCGACTTCGACACCCGGAAGCAGGAATGCGCGTGCGGCAATGAACGCGTGGGCACCGACCACGATGGGCGCTGTTTGAACCGGAATATGCTCCCGGGAAAAGTCATGGGTGCCCGTGCAAAGAAAGGCCTCGATCGAAACCGTTGCCTGCGCCCTGATTTCTATCGGCGCGAGTGTGTAGAGGACGGCGCGTTCTCCGATGCAGGAACGATCCTCCAGTGAAAGGTGACGCGGGAAGTGAATACGCGCGCTGCCGTGGACAAACGGAGTTCCTCGGATGCGTGCGCCGAAGAGTTTCAGGATGAGGATGCGCCACGGGTTGAAGGGCTTTGGCGTCCAGCGGCAAAGAAGCGCCCAGGTGGCGAGCCACAGCGCCCGCTGGGCACGAAGTTGCCATGGCCATGGCGAGGACCACGCGTCGCTCTGGCGATGGGTGGAAAGGGCGGCCTTCATGGTTGGCCGAGCGAAGCAGGCTTGTCGGAACTGGGGAACCTCAAAAACGGACGATGGAGGTGCTCGCCTACCTGTCCTGGTCGAGCGGCACCACTCCGGGCAAAATGGGAGCGGGGGTCGCTTTCGAGTAGGAGGCGCACGTTCCCATGCCCGCGATGGCCAGCGTTTCGGACACACGCGTGGCTAGAGTCGTCTCATAACGCTTCCAGTTGAACTCTCGCGCGCGCAGGGTCGCACGATGACTCATTTCGGCGAGTTGGCCGGGCTCGCGGACAAGGAGATGAAGCCGTTCGGCGATCGCCTGCGTGGAGCGGATGGGAACGATGAAACCTTCGTTGCCGTCGGAAATCAGGTCTGGCGCCGCGCTGTTGGGGGTTGCGATGACCGCCAGTCCGACCGCCATGGCATCGAGGAGTTCAGTTCCGAAGTCCTCGTACAGCGAGGGAAACACGAGCACGTCGTGCCGGGTCATCAGCTGGAGGATTTCCGGATGGGAGTCTGTCTCGACGAAATTCACCCGGGACAACTCCTGGTCCAGCGCACTGCACGGACGGGGGGGCCGGCGCCCGGCGACTGTCAGTTCTGCTGCGCCTTCGAGTTGCCGCACCGCGGCAAACAGGTAGCTCAGCCCCCGTCTCTGCGTCAATGGCCCCACAAATAGGACGCGCAGCCGGGGCGAGGCATCGCGTTTTGTTTCGGTGATTGCCGGGGGTTGCACCGGAGGACCGAAGGGCACGACCGCGATACGGGCGCGCGTGGGCACATGCTGCTCGATGGTGCGTTTTGTGAAAACGCTGGGGACAATAATCACGTCCGCCAGCGAGATCTCGGCATCGCGCCGTGCGCATGCCTCGTCACTGACGAACTGATCAGAGAGCGTGTCCGCCCATTGGGGTTCCAGCTCTGCCTCTTCACGCAGCAATTCTTGAGCGGCTTTCCAATGGAGGGTGGGTTTGTCGTAAATGCAGAGTTCGTGGAGATCCCGCGCGATGCGGAAGGCGGATTCCGCCCCGTCCTCGTAGGCATAGACCCCAGAGAAGCTTCCGGATGAGAGTCGTTTGGCGACACTTCGATCAAGCATCCGGAAGGCAGCCGGATCATGACCTTTTTCATCCTCCCGGGATTGTGGGCGGCCGAGCCCCAGCCTTTGCGCGAAACTCTGCGCCGCCGGCCGCAGGGGACGTGTCCGGATCTTTTCGCCGAGTTCCTCCGGATAGGCGTGAAGCCCGGAATCCTGTCGCCCGCCACCCGGGAGCAGGCGGGAGATCCATGAAGTCGCAGAGGGTGTTTCACCGGTCCAGAATTCCCCGAGCAATCCTGCACGGTGGAGACCCAGCGCGGCGTGGCGCGCAGGGGTGCTTCCAGTCGGATGGCTCAGCAGGATCATGGTGTCGTCGGTTTATTTGTCCGTCGAATTCCCTCTGCGTCGGACAAACCGGAACGCATCAAGAATGCAGCTGACTGCAAGTAGATCGGCACTTCCTGGCGTTCGAGTTTTCAAAAGTGTATGAAAGCCGCCATCTTGCGAGAAAGCGAAAAGGTGGTGGAGATGCTGGAATCCGTGTGGCAGATACCCCTGGGGTCGGTACCGGCTGAATAAGCTCGGCAGAAATGGGAAAATACCCCTGACTGTGCCTGTGATTTGCCTCTGATCGGCTCAGGATTTTCCCCTACGGCAACGTTTATTTGGCCTCGGACAACATGATCTCTCGTGGGTGGACAGTCATTGCAGCTGTGGACGGAGTGTATGGATCAAGGAACATGCGGATGAAGTTCCTTGCCCATTGTTTGCGCCAATTTGCAGCGGGAGTAGGGTGGGGCATTGCGGTCCTGCTCTCCGGGCTCTCCCCCGCTCATGGCGCGGAGCTCAAGTTGAACTGGCAGGACAATTCCACCAATGAGTCGGGATTTCGCATTGAAAGGCGTATGGGGAGCGCCACGTTTCAGCCGATTGCGGCGGCGGATGCAGACGCGACGTCCTTCACGGATGTCACGGTCCTGCGGGAACAGGAATATTCGTATCGGATTTGTGCCTTCAACGCGCTAGGCGAATCCGAGTATGCCTATTCCTCCTCGGTGGTCGTTCCTCCTGCGTCCATTCCCGAGTTGGGTGCGCTCCCAAACCTGACAATTCCGATTGATCAGGATTCACGTCGCATCGACTTCATTGTTTCTGATCCTCGTGTGGAATCCGCCAGTCTGGTTGTCACGGCTCGTTCCTCGAACCAGACCCTCTTGCCGAACGACGCCCTATTGGTGTCAGGTCAGGGTGGGGAACGCGCGATCACGCTCCGGCCCCGCGCCAAAGTTGCGGGAACCACCACCGTCACGCTCACGGTCTCCAATGGAGAGCGCACCTTTTCGAGGTCCTTTGTCCTGACAGTCGAGGTACCGGTCGTCACCCAAGGGGGCTCCTCGTCGGAATCACCCCCGATCGGACCTAGAACCTATTTCGAGAAATCTCCCGGTGAAAATTCCGTCTCGGCCGGTTTGTTCGTGGATGCAAGACAGGTTGCGACCTTGCTGCTGTCGGGAGCCGGGATCCCCGGGGGATTTGCCCTGTCGAATTTCATCCTCGCCCCTGGCGTGACCTACACGACTGACGTCGAGGGCTTGGGCACGGTGGCGGTGGGCGCCTCAGCTGATTCGGCGACGATTGCGATTCCGTCGCTGGGGCGGGTCATGGTCGCCTTGCCCGATGCCGTCGGCGGCGTCGGTCTCCAGCGCACGGGAATCTTCTCGGCGCCGCTTTGTCACACAAGCGAAGGACGAGTCAACGTCATGGTGGGGCAAGGCGGGCGCGCGATGGTGGCGGTCAATCTCAAGGGGATGGTGCTGGGCGGCCAGGGAGATGTGCAGCCGGATGGTTTGATTGCCGTTTCACTGCCAGGAGGCGGATCGGTTTCGCTGCTTCTTGCGAATGGGGGGGCATTGACGGGGACGGCCACTGTCGGGAGTGTGACCTTTCCTGTGGTGGGTCGATGGGATGGAACAGCGTCGCGGTCGCGATTGGTGAACCTGTCAGCGCGCTCCACCGTTTTTCCCGGCGAAGGTGTGATGGTTGCAGGCTTCTCGATTGCCGGCAGTGGAAGCCAGCCTCTCCTGATACGCGCCGTGGGACCAGGTCTGTCCTCGTTTGGAGTGCCGAATTTCCTCGCGGATCCAAGATTTGAGGTCAGGCGACTGGGAGCAACCGGGGGCTCGGGTGATTTCGGATCAAATGACAACTGGCAGCTGGTTTCCGGGAATGGCGGCGGCGTGGCGCAGGGAGCCTTTCCCCTGCAGGAGGGAAGCCTGGACGCCGCATTGTATGTGGCCGCGGCTGCCGGTGGTTACACCGTGGAAACCAGCGGCAATGGTGCCGGCTCGGGAGTTGCGCTGGTCGAGATCTACGACGCTGCTGACCTTTACCAGACCGAGGGTGCGAGTTTGACCAACCTTTCGGTTCGAACACGAATCGGCGTTGGAGAGGACGTGGTTGTCGTGGGATTTGCGATAGCAGGAGATTCGCCGAAACGCATCCTGTTGCGGGCGGTTGGACCCGAACTTTCCCAGTTTGGCCTGGCGGGCGTGCTACAGGATCCGCAGGTTTCGCTCTTCGAAGCCACCGCTGAAGGTTCCCGATTCATCGCAGAGGATGATGACGTCACGGCTACGGATTCCGATGTGGCCAATGCGGCCGGCAGGGCGGGAGCCTTTCCTCTCGGGGCGACGTCTCGGAGCGCGGCGCTTGCCGTCTGGCTTGCACCGGGGGTTTACACCGCAGTCGCACGCGCCGGATCTTCGCCCGTGGGGGTGGGTCTCGTCGAGGTCTACAACATTCCGTGACCCTGACGAGTGCCTGGCGGGATTGACGCACTTCGCTTCCGAGTTCACACTGGGGCATGGGATGTGACCCGCGGGACGATTGCCACAGTCAATCGACTGCATCAGAAAGCGCTCAATTCCTGGGTTCTTGGGTCGTTTCCAGAGAGTGGGTATGTGTTCCGCGCCCGCACGAATGGCTCACTATGGATCAAGTTACGATGAACATTCCGGCATCGCTTCGCCTTCGCGACGAAGCGATGGCGCTTCACGCAGGCCCGGAAAAGCGCATGGGGATCGGCGGCGAGAGGACGATGTTCGCGGCAGGGAAACAGCGAAACCGCTGGTCCTGATCATCGACAGGGATGCCGCGGCGTGGGAAAGAGTCTGGGCATCCTTTTCGGATTTATACGACCTGCGGGCCGCGAGTGATCGCGTCGCCGCGATGGCATTTGTTCACGAGCACCGGCCCGCCGTCGTGTTCATGGAACTGGCGATTTCATCCCAGGCGAATGATCCAAATGAGGGCATCGTGACGTTGAGGGAGATCCTTGAAGTCGAGAGATTCACCAAGGTGGTGGTGATCTCCGGCGGTGGAGATCGTGCGATCGCGCTCAAGGCGATCGGCGCGGGTGCGTACGACCTGATCTCAAAGCCCCTGGTTGTCGATGAACTGAGGCAACTGCTGGCACGGAGCTTCCATGTGGCGCATCTTGAGCGTGAGTTTCGTGAATTGAAGCAGCAGATGGAGCCGGCAGGATTCGCAGGCATGATCGGGGCGGGGCCCGCGATGCAGGCGGTGTTTGCGTCGATCAGGAAGGTGGCTGCCTCCGAAGCCCCCGTGACGATCCTTGGCGAAAGCGGCACGGGAAAGGAGATGGTTGCACGCGCGATCCACGAGCAGAGTGCGCGGCGCGACGGCCCGTTCGTCGCGATCAATTGCAGCGCCATTCCCGAATCACTCCTGGAGAGCGAGCTCTTCGGACACGAAAAGGGCGCCTTCACCGGGGCAAGCGCCCAGCGCAAGGGACGCATTGAAAGCGCGTCGAAGGGAACATTGTTCCTTGATGAAATCGGCGAGGTCCCGCTTTCGGTGCAGGTGAAGCTGCTGAGGTTCCTGCAGGAGCAGACAATTGAGCGTGTGGGCGGACGGGTTGAAATGAAGGTCGACGCCCGGATACTTGCGGCGACGAATGCCGATCTTGAAAAAGCCATGCGCGAGGGGACTTTCCGCGAGGACTTCTTCTATCGCCTGGCCGTCGTGCGGATAACGCTTCCTTCGCTGCGCGATCGAGGGGAGGACATCACGCTCATTGCGCGCTCGTTCCTGCATCGATACGCAGTCCAGAACCGGCGACAGAATCTCGTTTTCAGCAGCGATGCGCTGCGCGCGATCGAACGCCATCCCTGGCCCGGCAACATCCGCGAACTCCAGAACCGCGTGCGGCGTGCGGTGATCATGGCCGAAGGCAGCCGCGTGACTCCGCACGACCTTGAGCTCGAATCAACCGAGCCCGTACCGGGTCCCTCCCTGAAAGAGGCCCGTGAGGATCTGGAACGTGAGATGGTGCATGGCGCGCTGCGACGCCATGGAGGAAAGATTTCACCGGCCGCCCTTGAACTGGGCATCAGCCGGCCGACACTCTACGATCTCATGGACAAGTACGCTGTCCAGAAGACCAGCGAGCAGTCCGCCTGACCGCAACGTTGGAGGGATTGCAGCTGTTGCAAATGGCGGCGGTGCACACGACACCGCGCCGCGCCGGAAATGGGCCTTCTTTTCAGGCTCTCCCGGGACGACATCAAGTTTCCACCAGACGCCCCTCCGGCGCCTCCCGATTGATCGGGGTGATATTCCCTAGTGGTGTCTTAAGATATTAATATTCATTTTGATATGCGAGCGTAATCCGTGAGGCGGAGACTGCGGACTGCCGCCGATTCCGGCTGCGAAAAAAGTGTGAAACCCGGGGCATCCGCCCTGTGGAGACGAATGAGTCCTGCGGGTGAATGCGTCCCTTGCCTCCGGCTGCGCCAGGAGGCCGGCGCACGGTGTTCCGCCCGCAGCCTCTGACCACAATACGTATCCAATTTTCAATGACACTCGAACCGAAGCGCACCCGCCACATTCCCGCGATCCCAGGATCGCCCGGCTTGATCAGGAATGCCGCCCGGGGCTGGGCGACCCGTGCCATCGCACGCGGCCTTCGGTCGATTGCCTGTGGCATGCTGTGCGCATCGGCGGTGGCCGGTGGGGCGCAGCTGACGCTGACGTGGCAGGACAACTCGTCGAACGAGCTCGGCTTCCGCATCGAGCGCTCTTCTGCCGGCGGCAGCTTCATGATGATCGGCTCAACCGGTCCCGACATCACAACCTACGTGGACTCCGGCGTGGCAGACGGAACAGCGTACACCTATCGGGTCTGTGCCTTCAATGCCGGGGGATCTTCCGCCTACTCGGCGACCGCCTCGGCCACGACGCCGTCATCGGCAAACGCTGCGCCAACGATCAGCTCGATTCCCGCGGTCTCCATCGGCGCCAACAGTTCCTCGACACCGATGGCGTTCACCGTGGGCGACGCGGAAACTGCCGCAGGTTCCCTCACGGTCACCGCCGCCTCAAGCAACACGGCGCTTCTTCCCGTCACCGGAATTGTCCTGGGGGGCAGCGGCGCCAGCCGTACGGTCACCCTGACTCCGGCCCCCAATCAGTCCGGAAGCGCCTCGGTGACACTCACCGTCAGCGATGGGGTGAACATCGCAAAGACCACGTTTGCGGTTACCGTCAACGCCGTCAACACGGCGCCGACAATCGGCGACCTGGAGAATCGCACGGTTGATTCCGGAGCCAACAGCGGAGTGATTGCCTTCTCGGTCGGGGACGCGCAGACGGCCGCGGGCAGCCTCGTTGTCACCGCGAGTTCCTCCAATCCAATCCTCGTTCCCGACTCGAACATCGTCCTGGGCGGGTCCGGAGCGAATCGGACGATCTCCCTCCAGCCGTCCGCCGGGCAGTCGGGCGTTGCGACGATCACGGTGCGCGTTTCGGATGGCTCGCTCAGTGTCAGCGACAGCTTTGTCCTTACGGTACGGGCCCCCAACACATCGCCGACGATCAGTGACATTCCCAACCAGGTCGTTGCCGCCGGATCGAGCACGAACGCCATCCGGTTCACCGTGGGGGATGCGCAGACATCCGCCAGCCTGCTCACGGTTTCGGCTGCTTCGACCAATCCGACCCTTGTGCCTTCCTCCTCGCTTGCGCTCAGCGGTTCGGGATCGACTCGCACCCTTGTGGTGCAGCCGGCGGCCGGACAGTCAGGCACCGCCACCATCACGGTCACAGTGTCCGACGGTACGTCGGCAAGCAGCGACAGCTTTGTGCTGACGGTGACCGCGCCGAATACGGCGCCGACCATCACCGCCATTCCCAATGCCTCGATCGAAGCCAACAATGCCAGCACCCCGCTGCTTTTTGTCGTGGGAGACGCCCAGACACCCGCCTCGGATCTTGTTGTCACGGCGCAGTCCACCAACCTCACCCTGGTTCCGCAGGCAAACATCGCCTTTGGTGGCAGTGGAGCGAACCGGTCGGTCACGATCGTTCCTGCCGCAAATCAATCCGGATCCGCAGGCATTACAGTGACGGTGAGCGATGGGGATCTTTCGACGTCGCGTTCCTTTGCTGTCACGGTCACTGCAGCCAACACGCCGCCGACAATCAGCCCCGTTGCGAGCCGGACGATCGAGGTCAACACCTCCACCGGAGCGCTCTCCTTTACCGTGGCCGACGCGCAGACCCAGGCCGCCGCGATCCAGGTAAATGCAACCTCGTCCAACACCGCTCTTGTCTCAGGCGCGGGCCTGGCGATTTCGGGATCCGGCTCGATCCGGACAATCACGGTTACGCCGACACCCAACCAGATTGGTGCGACCACGATCACGGTCACCGCGAACGACGGGACCCAGTCTTCAAGCATGACGTTTGTGGTCACGGTCAATGCCACGGCCACGGCACCCACCATTTCCCAGATCGCAGACGTGACCCTCAGCGTGAATGGCTCCACCTCGGCCATTCCGTTTTCCGTCTCGCATGCCACGACCCCGGCCGCTTCGCTCATCGTGACAGCGTCTTCCTCGGATCCGGTGCTCCTGCCGCTGAGCGGCATCCTCCTTGGAGGCAGCGAGGTGAACCGGACCGTCAGTGTCACCCCCGCTGCTGGCAGAACTGGCAGCGCCACCGTGACGATCGTGGTCAGTGATGGCACGTTGAGCGCCAGCGAAAGTTTTCTCGTGACGGTCAATGAGGTGAACTCCGCGCCGACGATCAGTCCGATCGGCGATCGCACGATCAACGTGAACCGTTCGACGGGGGCGATTGCGTTCACGATCGGGGACTCCGGGACCGCACCGGGAAGCCTGGTCGTGACGGCGGCAACATCGAATCCCGCCCTGCTTCCCCTCTCGGGAATTTCCTTTGGAGGTTCCGGAGCAAATCGCACCATCCTCGCAACACCCGCGACGGACAAATCGGGGGTGTCCATCGTGACGGTTTCCGTCAGTGATGGATCCCTGACTTCGAGTTCCTCCTTCAGCGTGACCGTTCAAGGCGTCAATGCCGTGCCCACGATCGGCAGCATTGCCAATCAGTCGATCGGCCGGAGCGGCACGACCGGGACGATTGGATTTTCGGTGAACGATCCGGATTCTCCCGCCGACAGTCTTGTTCTCACGGCGCAATCCTCCAATCTTTCGCTGCTGCCCTTGTCCGGCATCGTTTTCGGGGGTTCGGGCTCGGCGCGAACCATTGCGCTCACTCCCGCTCCGGGTATGGCGGGCAACTCGACCGTGACAGTCACGGTCAGCGATGGTTCCAGCAGCGCGAGCACCAGCTTGGTTCTGTCCGTGACGGGGGAGAACCTGTCGCCCACGATCACACCGATTGCGAACCTTGTGCTCGTTGCAGGAAACTCGAGCGAACTCATGCCGTTTTTGGTGGGGGATGTGGAAACGCTCCCCGGCCAGCTTGTGGTTTCGGCCAGTTCGTCGAACCCGACGCTTGTTTCCAACGGAGGCATCCAGCTTTCCGGGGAGGGCAGCAGCCGCTCCATCAGGATCTTCCCTGCAACCGCGCTGACCGGCACCGCGGCGATCACCCTGACGGTGAGCGACGGTGTCGCCTCCGCGAGCACGAGCTTCATCGTCGACGTGGTTCCCTCTTCTGAAGCGCCGACCATCAGCAGCCTTTCGAACCGGAATCTGCCTCTGGGATCCGGCACAGGCCCGATCACCTTTGTTGTCGGCGATCGCGTGATCAGCGCTGAACTGCTGACCGTGTCGGTGAATTCATCGAACCTCGGACTGGTTCCGCTTTCGAGCGTGGTGCTCGGCGGCTCCGGCGCCCAGCGCACGATCTCGGTCACTCCGGCAGCGGGCGTGACGGGAACTGCGACGATTGCACTCAGCGTCAGCAATGGAACGAAGACCACTTCGACAAGCTTCGAACTGAGCGTCTCAGCCCCCAATACGGCTCCGGTCATTTCCGCGGTGCCCGCCCAGGCCCTGGAGATGGGAATACCCTCGAACGCCATTCCCTTCAGTGTCTCGGATGCGGAGTCGCCCGCCGGAAATCTCAACGTGACCGCGCAGGTATCCGATCCGACGCTCATCGAGGCGCAGGGAGTGTCATTCAGCGGTGTGGATATTGACCGCACCGTGACAATCACACCCGTCTCTGGAAAGACGGGCACCGCCATGGTCACGCTGATTGTGAGCGATGGGGCGCTGTCGGCCAGCACGTCTTTCACGGTGACGGTCAGCCCGCGAAACGCGCCCCCCACGATCACGGGTATCGGAAGCCGCTCCGTCACGATGGGGACGACGACTGCCGCCATTGATTTCTTCGTGGGGGATGCGCTGACGCCTGCTGAAAACCTCGTAGTCTCAGCCACCAGTTCAAACACCGGGCTTGTCCCCAATTCCGCCCTTTCGTTTGGCGGTTCGGGCGCGAATCGCTGGCTCAAGGCGACACCGGTTGCCGGACAAACCGGCACGACCACGGTGACGGTCACCGTCAGCGACGGTGAATTGAGCGCGAGCACGAGCTTCGTGCTTGCGGTGACGGTTCCCAACACGGCTCCGACGCTCGGCGCGCCATCCAACCGTGCAACCGTCATCGGGCGCAGTTCCGGCGCCATTGAGTTCACGGTGGATGATGTGGAGACTCCTGCCGGCAGCCT
Source organism: Opitutaceae bacterium (assembly GCA_017994935.1). Classification (GTDB taxonomy): domain Bacteria; phylum Verrucomicrobiota; class Verrucomicrobiia; order Opitutales; family Opitutaceae; genus UBA6669. Next base: position 196 of record JAGOJU010000053.1, on the reverse strand, counting down.
GACCGTGACGGCCCTGTCGTCGAATCAGACGCTGCTGCCGAACCAGAACATCGTTCTCGGTGGCTCGGGAGAAAACCGCACGATCACGCTCATGCCGTCGTCGAACCAGATGGGATCGGTCTCTGTGACGCTTTCCGTCAGCGACGGCAGTCTTGTCACCACGGGCAGCTTTGTGCTCACGATCACCGCGCAGAGC
>JAGOJU010000010.1 GCA_017994935.1 Opitutaceae bacterium | reverse complement strand
TCGGCATGACGCTGCACTCCATCATGGGAGTGTCGAATCCCGGGGTGAGCTATCTGGAATTCACGCCGCTCCATGCGGAAAGCGCCGAACTCGTCCGCCGTTTGCTGGCATCCGCACCTAAAACCACCGGGCTCTATCTGCCGGTGGATCATTTCTGCGGCGCCTTTTTCCGCGCGTTGCGTGAGGCCGGAAAAAATCCGGAGCGCGACTTCGACACGATCCTCGGCAACTACAACCCGATGATCTATCACAATCTCGACCACCATCCGGCAGCGATCGACATCAACCTTCCGCTCCTCGTGCGAAAGGTGATCGATCACCTCCTGTGGAGGATTGAGAATCGCGACGTCGGTGGCCGCATTGGCTTGACGATTTCGCCCAAACTGATTTCCCGCGGGGATTCTTCCGCCGCTTCAACAAAACAATAAAACATCGACGCACACAGAAACGACGCAAAACTTTCCAACTGGGCGCGTCACACGCGTTCACTCACTGGAAACTCCAACATAACCAAAATCATGAATCAATACCCGCATACCCGTCTGGATCGCGCCAGGGCACTCCTGGCCACCGGTCTGGCGGCATTGCTCATCGCCACCTCGGCATCCGGACAATCGAGCCCGGACGCCATTCGTCGGCTCCAAGAGGAGAACGCGGCGCTCAGGAAGCGCCTCGCTGAAATGGAGGGTCAGCCAGCAGCCCAGCAGGCCGCTCCCGCTGCCTCGACGAGCCGTACGGCCGCACCTGCCGTACAGCCCGTCACCTCAACGGAACCGGCTCCGAAAGACACCATCGTCCTCTCGCCCTTCGAGGTTAGCAGCGAGCGTGACTTCGGCTACCTGAAGACGAACTCGGCCACGGCCACGCGTATCGGCATGGAAATCCAGAAGGTTCCCATGAACATCTCGGTTTTGTCCGAAGATTTCCTGCGCGACACCAATGCCCGTTCCCTCACCGACCTGTTTCGCTATTCGGCCTCGGCCTCGGGCGACAACCGGTTTGCAATGCGCCGCCCCGCCAATGAAGCAACGCCCCAAGGCGGCTTCACGATGCGTGGGTTCACCGTAAATACGGTTCTCCGGAACAGCGTATACCGGTACACCGCGTACAACCTGGACAACGTCGACCGCGTCGAGATCGTGAAGGGTCCCGCCGCCGTATTCTTCGGCCAGGGATACCCGGGTGGCGTCATCAATTACATCACGAAGAAGCCGCAGTTCTCCCGCATTCCGACCACCCTCCGCTATGAATTCAATAGCGATGATGGCCAGAAGGTTGTCATGGACCACAACCAGCAGTTGAGCGACAAGGCCGCCTTCCGCGTGGTCGGCGCCTGGGAAAACACCGGCGGTCAACGCAACTACGAATTCCGCAAGAACTTCAACCTGACTCCGTCCCTGACACTCGTCCCATTCGAGGACGGCCGCCTGAGGATCAACCTCGAGGTGGAGCATCTGAAATCAAGGTCCAATCAGAACGACTGGGACTGGATCTTCCCGCAGGGCTGGTTCGATGCGTATGCGAATCCGTCGGCGGCTTTGATCTCCGCCAGCGGCGTCGCGGATGCGACCGCCTACCGCAGCCGCATCTTTGCCAGCCTCGGCAACTACATGGCTGATGTGCGCAAGAATGCCAACGATCCAGGGCTCCCCCTGTATACCTCCGCCTCTCGGGGCGCGTTCTACCTGGACAAGTCAGGCAAGCGCATCCACGACGAGGACTTCAACGGATGGAGCCGTGGCGCCTACATCGACAATGCCGTCAATGTGTTTACCGGCACGGTTGATTACTCGCCCACCGAATGGCTCGATGCGCGTTATGTCTTCACGAGCGACAACAATCGCTACGACTCCGTCGAAGGTATTTCCTATCCGAACGCGGATGGCCGGACCTTCAATAGCATCCTCTCGGGCAACAGCGCCGGATACTATCGCCAGACGACGAACCATCAGCTCGACCTGATCGGCAAGGTGGATCTCTTTGGCGTTAAGAACAAGTTCCTCGCGGGTTATGTGAACAACACGTACGAACAGCGGTACAATGCCAACTCGACGAACACGGTACCGCTGTACTTCCTCGTCCCGGGCTTCAACTACCCGACCGCACCGAGCGGCCCCGGAACCCTTCCCGCTTCATGGAATACCGCTTGGAACGTGCCCGTCAACCAGGTGATCAAGGACCGTTACGGCAATATCAAGACCGCGCAGCAGGTCTACATGGAATGGGATCCGGGAACGGAAATTGCCCCGCCGGTGGACAAGGTCTACGGTCTCATCGACCGCAACCTGCTCGATGGATACAAGCCCAAGCAATATGCCTGGTATCTGAACTGGCAGGGCTCGCTGCTGGATGACCGCCTCACGTTGCTCGCCGGCTACCGGAAAGAGCATCACAAGGACACGGGCCAACACCTGATTGCCAACTACCCGTGGTTCATCCCGCCGCCCGATGCCTTCCGCGATCCCGCGAAGTACCCGGAAAGCGTCTACAACTATTCGGGTAACTACGCGAGGACCAACTTCGAAAAGAAGACGGGCAACTCATGGATGGGCGGCGCCTCGTTCGCGCTGACCAAGGACATCTCGGTATACGCCTCGGTTTCAAAGACCTTCAAGTTCAACTTCGGCAACGTCGGTGGATTCTTCCCCGGCGACGAAGCAGCGGTCATCCAGAGCGCCCTGACCAAGGGCGGCGGCTCCTTCCAATACCTCGGTCAGACCATCACGTCGGTCGCCCAGGGGCAGGAAGCCCTGCGCGCTCGCGGCGCCTATGACCTGATCAAGAATGAGGAAGGCATCAACTACGAGGTCGGCCTCAAGGCCCAGCTCTGGGACAGCAAGCTCGTCGGCACCTTCTCCCTCTTCCGCGGAGAACGCGAGAACCAGAAGCTCGACGACGGAGCCCGCCAATCCAATATCGAGGAGCCGTTCAACTACAATACGACGCTGTTTGCTCCCGGTACCGCTGGCTACGGCGCCCGCAACTTCCGCTGGCGCACGACAGACCTGAAGAATCGGATCGAAGGCATAGAGGCCGAGGTCATCTACCAGCCGACGAGGAATCTGCAGGCCGTCATCAATGGTTCATGGCTGTTCACGGCCGAGACCGTGTATGACAAGACCCGCGCCGCTCCAGGAACGGCCGCCTACAATGCGCTCAGCGCCGCCGCCAAGGTTGCTTCGGACATCTACTACGACGCCCGGATCGAGAACGTTCCGGAGTTCAAGCTGGCCGCGTTCGCAAAGTACACCTACACCGACAATATCTTCGGTGAATTCGGCCGCGGCCTCGCCGTTGGCCTGGGTGGTCGCTATGTGTCTAAGACGGTCATCAGCCGTTCGGTTGACTGGAATCCTCTGCGCAACGGTCTCCAGGCTGGAAACTACGTCGTGTTCGATGCCACGCTGTCGTATCCTTGGGAAGTGCTCGGCTACAAGCTGAATACCACCCTCGGTGTCTACAACCTGACCGACAAGGACTATCTCGACGGATCGTTCGTGTTCTCGCCCGCCCGCAACTGGGTGCTGTCGACGACGGTCGCGTTCTAATCTGACGCCGGATCTACCCGGCATCAGCAATCATCCCAAGGCGGAGGCGGCAACGCCTCCGCCTTTTTCTTCCTCCTTCCCGTCTACGTCCTTCCATGAAAGCCTTCACCCTGGCACTTGTTGCAACCCTCCTCGGACTCGGCATCACCGGATGCCAGAGCCCACGCACTACACGAATTCAGGAAAAATCCGCGCTCTACTCGAAATTCGACGCCCCCACTCAGAAGCGCATTGCCGAAGGCATCGTCGCAATTGGCGACAGCGATGACGTCGTCTACATCGCACTCGGAAAGCCCACTTCGATCCAGACCCACAACACCCCTGCCGGGCAGATCGAGACATGGACCTACAAGAATTTCGTCCTCAGTTCTGAAATGGCAGTTCAGCTCTCGAACAACAATCCCGGTTCGCGTTACCAGGGAATCATCGAGTCGCCCGGCAATCCGCGCCATGGCCCCAGCACCGCAGGCACCGGCCGCTATGGTCCGGAGCTCTCGCTTGCGAATGTCGCAGGCGCTGCAACTGCCACCCTTCAAATTGACCTGCAGAACGGTGCGGTCTCGGCATTGCGGCTCCCCGACTCCAAGTGAGCATGACTGCCGGACTCATCGACGGAAGTTTCTCCCATATCCCGGGCACCAATCGGGCCAGCGACTGACTCGCTCGGTGGTTCCCATGCCTAATTTTTCCAATTTGGCTTGTCATTCCCTCCATATGCGCCGGGCGCATTCTCTCGTTCTCCTCCTCTGGCTGCTGCCGCTTCAAACCCTCACGGCAGGCAGGGTGCTCACACCCGCAGACTATGACGCCTGGCGTTCAATCGCTTCCGCTACGCTGTCCCGCGATGGCGCCTGGCTTGGCTACTCTTACATGCCGCAGGTGGGCGACGGCGAAATTGTCCTGCACCGGGTCGACGGCGGAACCGAGACTCGGCTGCCCGTAGGCGCACTTCCTCCGCCCCCGACAGGTCCGTCGGACGAAAACCCCGAACGGGCGGCACCGCGCCGCGAGGTCACTCTGGTCTTCACCAGCGACAGCCGGTTCGCCGTGGCAACCCGGTTTCCCGACATCGAAGATACACGTGCGGCAAAACGGGCGAAACGGAGGTCAGACCAGCTGCCCAGAGAGGGTATTGTCATCGTCAATCTGGGCAATTCCGAGGTGGCTCGAATTGACGACGTCAAGAGCTTCCAGGTTCCGGCAAAGGGGGGCGCCTGGATTGCGTATCTCAAGAATGCCCCACCCGCACCTCTCGAAACCAAGCCTGGGGATGCCGGTGACTCACCTGCCTCCGGCAAGGACTCCAGGAAAAAAACGGGCAGTGATCTCGTGCTGCGCGATCTTTCCGCCGCCATGGAACGTGTCTTTCCCCATGTGATTGAGTATTCGCTCACGCGCGACGGCCGCAGCCTGGTCTACGCGATCGCCTCGACGAAGCCCGAGGAAAATGGCGTGTTCTGCATCACTCCGGGCGATCCAGCCGCTCCGGTCGCCCTCGCGCAGGGACCGGGGCGCTATGAGAAGCTCGCATGGAATCGCCAGCAGACCCGCCTCGCCTTTCTCACGGACCGCGCAGATCACGAGGCAAAGTCCCCCCGCTTTTCTGTCTGGCAGTGGCAACGACACGCGAACGCAGCCTCCGAGCTTGTAAGTCCGTCGACCACCGGAATTCCCGATGGCTGGATCGTCAGCGGAAACGTCGCACCGGCCTTCACTTTCAACGGCTCCCGGCTCCTCGTCTCCACCGCGCCGCCGGTCCCGGAGCCTGACAAACGCCTCTCGGAATTGCTGGACGATGAAAGGGTGACCGCTGATCTCTGGCGCTGGAACGACGACGAAATCCAGCCGCTGCAAAAGGTGCGCGCCGAGCGTGAGCGGAAACGGGCCTATGTCGGACTATGGGATTTTTCCACGGCACGTTTCGCGCAACTCGCCAACCGCTCGCTGGCCTCGGTCACCCTGTGCGACGACGGCACCCGTGCCTTCGGCACCGACGACCGCGCCTATCGGCGTCGCTACGACTACGATGGCACTTTCCAGGATGCCTACCTCGTCGATGCATCCACCGGCCAGCGCCGGCTGATTGCGAAGGATCTCGGTGAAACCTCTTCCCTGCGTTTCTCTCCCTCGGGCAAATGGATCGTATGGTTCGCAGACCGCCAGTGGTTCGCTTTCGATACGGCCAGCACAAGAATCGTCTCGCTCACCGGAAGCCTTCCTGTCGCCTTTCACAATGAACTCCATGATTCGCCCGGGGCGCCTGCGGCCTATGGAGTCGCCGGCTGGACGGAGACGGGCGATTCTGTGCTGCTGTACGATCGTTTCGACCTGTGGCAGGTCTTTCCAGACGGCCGTCCCGCAAGAAACGTCACGGCCTCGTACGGTCGCCAGAAAAAGATTCAACTGCGTCTGCAGAACATCGAAGTCGTCGATCCAGAAAAGGAAACCCACGGCATCGATCCCGCCAAGCCACTCTATTTTCGCGGTGAGAGCGAAGTCACCCGCGCCACCGGCTTCTTCCGCACGATGCTCAGTGCAACGGGCGCACCCGAGCAGCTTCTGTGGGATGACCGCAACTACCGCTATCTCGGCCGCGCCGCCGAGGCCGACACACTGCTGCTGACAGGTTCCCGGTTCGATGAATTTCCGGACATCCTGACCACAACCTCCGGATTTGCCAGGCCAGCGAAAGTCTCGGACGGCGGCGCGCAACTGGCTCCCTTCGCCTGGGGAAGCTCCGAAATGATGACCTATCGCAATGCGGACGGCGTCGAACTCCAGGCCGCTCTCTGCAAGCCTGCCGACTTCGATCCCACCAAAAAATATCCCCTGATCGTCTACATCTACGAACGCCTGTCACAGACGTTGCACACGTTCACGCCGCCCGCGCCCAGTCAGCTGGTCAATCCGACGGTCTACACCAGCAACGGCTACCTCGTGCTCATGCCCGACATCGTCTATTCCGTCGGGCAGCCCGGTCCAAGCGCAATGAAGTGCGTCCTTCCCGCCGTCGAGGCCGCCGTGGCGCGCGGCTTCGTTGACGAGAACGCGATCGGCATTCAGGGACATTCCTGGGGAGGCTACCAGATCGCCTACCTTGTGACGCAGACTCACCTGTTCCGGGCCGCCGCGGCGGGTGCGGTGGTCTCGAACATGACGAGTGCCTACTCCGGGATACGCTGGGCTTCGGGGCGCGCCCGGCAGTTTCAATACGAAAAGACGCAGAGCCGCATCGGCCGGCCGCTGAGCGAAGCGCCGCATCTCTATCTCGAAAACTCCCCGCTTTTCGGAGTCGATCGAATCACCACTCCCCTGCTCCTTCTGCACAACGACCACGACGACGCAGTGCCATGGGAACAGGGAATCGAGTTCTTCCTGGCTCTGCGGCGCCTCGGCAAGGAGGCCTACCTCTTCAATTACAACAACGCCCTTCACGGCCTGCGACGCCGCGCGGACCAGGTGGACTACGGACGCCGGCTCCGCCAGTTCTTCGATCATTTCCTCAAGGGTGCCCCCGCTCCCGATTGGATGACCTCCGGCATTCCCTTCCTCGATCGCGACGCGGAAAAGCTCCGCGCGCGCGAAGCCCAATGACCATTTTTCAACAATGACTCGATCGCGTCTTCTCCTTGCCACCCTGGGTTTCCTTCTGCCGTTCGCGGCACTCTCCGCTTCGCCGCTCGACGGTCGCTGGCGTCTCGACACCACGCGCAGTTCCGCACTCGACGGCTGGACCCAGTGGGACCTGGTCATCACCAGCAACGGACCCCGCGTAAGCCTGCAGCACGACATGCAGTGGCGCTCGACGAAACGTTCGGCCACCAACACCGTCGATACTTCTCAGGCAGTAAAACTCGCAGATTTCTTCCGGGTCGAGCAGCGCCACATGGCGCTCTATCCGGCCAAGGGTGGTACAAGCACCGTCCGGGCCTCGTGGATCGACAACGGCCGCACACTCCGGCTCGAGGCAGACACGCCGCTCGAAATCTCCCAGGGCGAAGCCCACATGCGGATCTACAGCGAATACCGGCTCATCGAGGGGGACCGCTCGCTCGTGCTGATCGAACTCCACAGTTCGCGTCCCCAGCCGCTCGTCTACCGCTTCACCAAGGTCACACCGGAAAAATAAGCCATGCGCCGTCCGCTCTCACTCCTCCTTCTTTTCTGCACTCCCCTTCTGTCGCTGGCCGACAGCGCGCGTTCCGCCTTCGTCATGCGCTGGAATCTTGACTGGAATGTCGCCGGTGGCCTTCCGGAAAAGGTCATGCTGCTGAGCCTGCAGGGTCTCGCCAACCGCCACGCGCCCCAACTCTACGTCATCCATCCCCCAGAATACCAGTGGGAGATCACCGCCCCGCTTTTCTCCTTCTATGAGCGGAAGCACGGGGTGAAGTTCACCGAGCTGGAGACCGCCGACCAGGCACTCACGCATTTCTCCCGCAGTGCCAGGGGCTATGTTGTCTGGGATCCCGCCGTGCCCGCGACCATGAACGTGGCCTTCACCCTCGCAGGCCTCGAGGACGCCCTTGTTGTGACTCCCGCGCTGATTCCCGCCGTCGAAAAACACGGCCTCGCAAAAATCGACGATCTGCGCGGGCGCTACGATGGACAGACCGACGCGGAAATCTACGGCGATGCGGCCAGGCGCTACTGGGCGCGCTGCAACCACGACGCCTTCATGCTGATGGGGGGACATGCCGGCGCCGTTCGTATGCCCGGCATGGCAGACTGGGGAGTGCGTCAGCGCATGTTCTTCAGCGATCTCTCCGCAAATCCAAAACACTCCGCGGAACTCGCCCTGGCACAGAAACTCCTTGGGCAGTTGAACGACGGTGCGACCGTCTTCGGATGGCACTCCTATGGCAAGGATACCGAGGAACAGTGGACCACCCTGCTTTCTGGCTACGGTCTCAAGATGGAGGGGCTTCACAATCTGCCGAACCTCTCCTTCAACTGCCAGTTCACCTTCACGCCCGGCTTCAAGTTCACCAACAACCACCACGTGGCACTGGACGCAAAACTCGTCGCGGAAAGGAAAGTCTATCTCAGCTTCGTCCAGTCCGACAGCATCGGCATTGGCGTGTGGACGAAACCCGGTCGCGGCAAGCTGCCCTTCGCCTGGCAGGTCACGATGAACTGGACGAAGTTCTCCCCCGCCGCGCTCGAATACTTTCACGAAAGCGCCACACCCAACGATTACTTCATCGGCGGCCTCAGCGGACCGGGGTACATGTATCCCAATCACATCCCCGCCGCCAAATTCCCCGGCCTCATGAAGGAGGCCCGCTCACTCATGGCCACCCTCGATGAACAGGCGCTTGAGATCATGGACAACTCCGCCGCCGACGGAAACGTCGGCAACGCCGATTTGACCAAGGAAACCGTGGACCGCTACTACGCCGCCTTCCCCGATGTCATCGGATTCATCAACGGTTACGGCCCCGCCCGCACCCGCGACCTGCGCGACACCCGGCCTCTGATCTCTTACGAGTACTACATCGATCCGCGCCGCCCCCGCTCCGAGGTCGCGGCCGACCTCAACGAGCTCATCGCCCTCAACGCCAGGCGACCCTACTTCCTGCTCGTACACGTGCGCGAATCAAACGACGTCAACAGCCTCGTCGAGGTGGTCAAACAACTGGACGGCCCCGTCGAGGTCGTGCCCCTCGATGTCTTCCTGAAACTTGCCGCAAGCAAAAAGACCTACACCACCCGCTATCAGGATCCCGACGAGCCCAAACACTTCGAAGGTTACCGGAAATGACCAGCCCCCAACCATCATGAGCACCTCCCGCCGCACATTCCTCAAGAACTCCGCGGTTCTAACCGCATCGCTGCCCCTCACTCGAATCCCGTTGTCCGCCGCGCGGCCTGCTCCCGCGCCAACTGGAAACAAGCGAGGCCTGCTCTTTGACGCCGCCGACCTTCCACGCATCCGCGCCAATACGAAGCATCCGCGCTTCGCCGCCTACTGGCAGTCTCTGCTCGATGCGGATGGTGCCGCCGATACGAACTTCCTGCGCACGGAACTCCGACTGACCAACCATGTCACCCACCTCCTCCGCGCCCAGCAGATCCTCGATCGCACGTCGTTCGTCTACCTCGTAAACCGCGACCCGGCACAGCGCGATCTCGCCAAACTCGCGATGCGCCGGATGCTCGATTTTCCGGAGTGGGATTGCTTCGTGGAAGGCAACCAGATCCTCGGCCTGCAGCGCGCCACCGAGGGCAGCTTTTCGCTTCTCCTTGCGCTCGACTGCCTGGGTGACGCCCTCACTCCCGCCGAGCGTGCTGAGGTCGAGCAGGCGGTCCTGACCAAGGGCATCCCCGCCTGCCACGCCGCCGTCTACGGCATGAAGTATCCTGACCGCGTCCGCGGCTGGGGCTGGAACCCCCGAAGCGAGGTGGACGCCCTGCGCTACATCAGCCTCAAGCGCTGGCCGCTCATCCTCAACTCGACCAATCTCAAGATAATCCCGACCGCATGCCTCGGCATCGCCGCCTGCTGGTTCCGCGACCGCCCCGAGGCCGCAAGCTGGCTTGAACTGGCCCGCTCCAGCGCCAAGTCCTTTTCCACCATGTATGGCAGCGATGGCTGCTACGACGAGGGCGTCAGCTACTGGGGCTACACCACCCTCTACCTCGCCCTCTTCGCAGAGGTGCTCTGGCGCACGCATGGCATCGACGACCGTTCCCTCATCAACTATCCGGGCACGATCCGCTACGCGCTCGGCAACACCATGCCGACCATCGACGACCATCGCGCGGTCGCCGCATATGCCCATCTTCCCGGCTATATGATGCCTGTTGTCAAGCCGCAGTATGACATCGTCAACCACGGCGACGCCAATGGCAGCGTCGAGGTCTCCGTAGCCAGCTGGATCGCACGTACGCACAAGGACTCCCTCGCCCAGTACGTCGCCACACGTGTCGGCGAGGTCAAACAGGTCTATGGCCTGATATGGTTCGGGCAGGACCTGCCCGCCACGCCGCCGACCCCGGCCCTGCTCGATATCCGCCAATCCAACGACATCGTCATCTCCCGCACAGGCTGGGCGACCATGGACAACGTGCTCGCCCTGCGCAGCGGCGGCCCGGGCAACCACGAGCACGCCGACCGCAACAGCGTCATCTTCAAGGCATACGGCGAGCGTCTGCTCCACGACCCGTTCCGCGCCTCCTACATCGCAACGCAACCCCGCTGGATGCTCCGCCTCACCAGCGCGCACACCGCCGTCCTCATCAACGGCGCGGGCCACCAGTATCACGACGGCAGCGAGGGCACCAACGCGTCCTGGGCCTTCGCCCATGTGACCGACTACCGTACCGGTCCGGACTGGATGACGGTCACCAGCGACGCCACCGAGGCCTACGCGCTGGTCAACGACAAGGTCACCCGCGTCCTCCGCACCCTCGTTTACCTCAAGCCCGACGTCGTCGTCTTCTTGGACCAGGTGTCGCTGTCCGGCACGACCGCGACCGTGCAGGTCCGCTTTCAGGCGAACAACGAGGACCTCGCCGCAAAACTCGCAATCGAGAACGACAGCTTCCGCATCGTTCGCCCACATGCCTCGCTGCTTGGACGGGTGGCCCGTGCGCCGGGCCTGGCCCTGCACCTGGGCAAGTTGCCGCTTGAGGAAAAGGACGGCACGCAGCCCTATGCCGAGATCGAGTCCGCCGCCGCAGGGGCGCATGAGATCCTCACCGTTTGCACGGCTCGCCCAGCAGGCGAGGCCCACGGCGACCTGCATCTCAGCCGTGAAGGCGCCTCATGGCGTGTCACCGGCAGCCACGCCAGGCAGAAGGTGAATGTGACGATCCGCGCCTCCGCGAGTGGATCTCCCCTCGTAACCATTGCCTGACAGTGCACCTGTCCGGCACAACTCATCGCTTCGGGCAACGCCCCTTTCCAGAGGGCGCTCGCTGCGGCGCCTCAACCGAAACCCTCCATCTGGAACGGCAGCCGCACAGAGCAGCGCGTTGAGCCAGACACGAGAACCTACTGCACGTCACCCATGAACTCCCCATCCCGCCGCACATTCCTCAAGAACTCCGCCGTCCTCGCCGCTTCGCTGCCCCTCACACACATCTCCCTCTCCGCCGCCCGTCCCGCTCCTGCGCCCACCGGGACCAGGCGAGGGCTGCTGTTCGATGAATCCGATCTCCCGCGAATCCGGGCCAACACCCGTCATCCGCGCTTCGCGAAGCTCTGGGCGGAGATGACGAGCGCCGATCTCGCAGCCGATACGGAATTTCTCAAGAATCAGGTCCGCTTCAACAATCACGTCTCGGACATGCTGCGCTGCCGGCAGATCGCCGAGCGATCCGCCTTCGTCCATGCGGTGAATCAGGACGCCTCCCACCTCGCCGTCGCGAAGCTCGCCATCCGTAAGCTCCTCGACTATCCGAAATGGGACTACTTTCTCGAGGGTGGAAAGACCGTCATGGGGCTTCAACGCGCGCCTGAGGCGACCATCGCGCTTGCGTGCACGCTCGATTTCCTTCGAGGCACGCTCACCGATGCGGAAGTCGCCGAAATCGAACATGCCATCGCCACCAAGGGTGCGCCCGCCTGCTACACGACGCTCTACGGGATGAAGTACCCCGACCGCGTCAGGGGATGGGGCTTTGATCCCGACGACGACTATCCGCAGGCATTTCGTGTCAGCCTTGCGCGCTGGCCGCTGATCCTGAATGCGACCAATCTCAAGGTCATCCCGATTGCCGCGCTCGGCATGGCGGCGGTCCTGCTCCACGGTCGGCACCCGCAGGCGGATCAGTGGCTTGAACTCGCCCGCTCCAGCGCCCTCGCCTTCTCGACGATGTACGGTTCCGACGGCGCCTACGATGAGGGAGCCAGCTACTGGGGGTACACCACCCTGCACCTCGCCCTCTTCGCCGAAGTGCTCTGGCGCAGGCTCGCCATCGACGATCGCAAGCTCATCAACTACCCGGGCACGGTCCGCTACGCCCTCGCCTTCTCGATGCCAACCAAGGGCGCCGGTTTCGATCCCACCCGCACGCCTCGCAACCTCGCCATCCCGACGCTCAAGGTCGATCCGGCCAACGACATCGTCAATTTCAGCGATGCCCTGACAACGAGCGATTTTGCCATCGCCTCCTGGGTCAGCCGAACCCACCAGGATCCTCTCGCCCAGTACTGCGCCCTGCATGTCGGAGCGATGACCTCGCATTTCGGCTTCATCTGGTTCGACGCCCATGCGCCTTCGCGACCGCCTGAGGCCGCGCTTCTGAATGTCCGCCTTTCGAACGACATCGTCATCTCACGCACCGGCTGGACCGCGAACGACTCCGTCGTTGCCCTGCGCAGCGGCGGTCCGGCAAACCACGAACACGCCGACCGCAACAGCGTCATCTTCATGGCACACGGCGAACGCCTGTTCCATGATCCATTCCGCGCCGGATATTCGTACACGATTCCCCGCTGGAAACTGCGTCTCACCGCAGCCCATACCGCCGTCCTAGTCAATGGACACGGCCATCAGTACCACGACGGTCACGAGGGCACCAACGCCTCCTGGGCATGGGCGCATGTGCAATCCTACAGGACGGGTCCCGACTGGATGACCGTGACCAGCGACGCCACGGAGGCTTATTCGCTCGTGCTTCCCGAGGTCCAGCGCATCGATCGTACGCTCGTCTATCTCAAACCGGATATTCTGCTGATGCTCGATCGCGTCACACTCTCCACCGCCGAACCTGTCCAGCTTCGCTATCAGGTGTACAACGACGACGGCAACGGAACCGCCAAAGCCAATGGGAGCCAATTCAGCATCACGCGGCCCTTCGCCAGTCTGAACGCTTCGGTCCATTCCTCCGGAGGAATCGCGTGCTCGGTCCTGAAGCAGGACCTGCCCGAATCCGAGGGAATTCACCCGTTCGTCGAAGCCGTTTCCTCATCCGCTGCCTCCCATGTGTTACTGACCGTCGCCACTGCCCAGCCCTCACCTGAACCGCAATCGCAAGGTGACCTTCATGTCATCGGGGAGCACGGCGCCTGGCGGGTGACCGGCTCCCACCGAGGCCGCAAAGTCAATGTCCTGATCGATCCGGCAGGAGCATTGCCGGCGATCACGCTCGCCTGATCCATCTTTCCTACACCCATATGTCCCGTCCTCCCATCGTATCCGCCGTCGAAATGCGCGACGGTCGCCCGACGCTGCTCATCAACGGCATTCCTCATGCACCGCTCATCTACGCCCTGACCGACTGCCCCGGCGGCCGCTGGTCGTGGGAGGAGGTGCCGGGCCGCAACATCGAGCTGTTCGGCAGACAGGGGGTCCGCCTGATCGAACTCGACCTCTGGATCGAGGACATGTTTGCGGGCCCTGGGGCGGCACTCGATCTAACGATTCCCCGCAAGCAGGTCGCCGGCGCACTCGAGCGGAATCCTGAGGCAGCCGTCATGTTCCGCCTGCACGCCAATGCACCCCGCTGGTGGGTGGAGCAGAATCCCGATGAGTGCGTGGGCTACGCCGACGGAGCCGTCGACGATCCGGCTCCCTGGGGCCTGCCCCGACGCATCGCAACGGACGGCGGACTTCCGGCACGCGCAAGCTTCGCCTCGCGCAAGTGGCTCGACTGGGCAAACGGACACATCTCGGAATTCTGCCGCCACTTCGGAGCCACCCCGGAGGGAGGCTCCGTGTTCGGCATTCATCTCGCCTACGGCCTCTACGGCGAGTGGCACCAATTCGGTTTCCTTCACCACGATCCCGACACGGGTGTCGTCGCAACAAGGTCCTTCCGGGCCTGGCTGCGCAACCGTTATGGAACAGACGAGAGGCTCGCCGCCGCATGGAACCGGCCCGGCCAGCACATCGACGCCGTCACTGCACCGGATTCGCCCTCTCGCGAACGCGCCGACCTGGGTCCGCTTCGCGATCCGCGCAAACATCAGGACCTGATCGACTACTTCACCTGGCTGCATTCCACCATGGCCGACGCTCTCCTCGATCTCGCGGCCAACGTGAAACGCTCCTGGCCGCGTCCGGTTGTCACCGCCGCCTTTCAGGGATATTTCTACGGCCAGTTCGCACGCAACGCCGCCGGCAGCCACCTCGCGCACGACAAGGTGCTCGCATCACCCCATCTCGACTGCCTCTGTTCACCGGCATCCTACACCGACGGCGTGCGCGCCATGGGAGGATCGGGACACGGCCGGGGCATCACGGGAGCGGTGCGACGCGCGGGCAAGCTCTGGCTCGACGAAAACGATCACGCCACGTCGTTTGTCGGATGCCCATGGGATCGTCACTTCCATTCGTCGCTCGAGGACGACATTGCCTACCTGCGCCGCAATTCGCTCCTCCCTGTCCTGCGGGGCGGCGGCCAATGGTGGTTCGACTTCGGCATGATCGCCGGCACACCTGATTTCGCGGGCTATGGCAACGTCGGGTGGTGGGATCACCCGCGCCTTTCGGAAGAGATCAAGGCCGTGCACAGGGTTGCGCAGGCCCGTCACGCTCACCCCTACCACCGGCCGACAGATGTCCTGATCATACACGACCCATGGTCATTCTGCCACACGGTCGCGAAGCGCTGGTCGCTTGAGGGATTCAAATTCGGTGACCAGCCTCCCGTTGGACCCAATCCCTTCTCCGGGCGCGGCATGGATGGACTGCTCGAGGGACTCTATCATTCGGGCCTGATGTTCGACGAGGCGCTGATCGGCGAACTCGCCACAATTGATCTCTCCCCTTTCAAGCTCGTGATCTTCGGGTCAACGGTCGTGCTCGACGAGCGTCAGAGGGAGCTGATTGCGTCCCGCGTGGCCACGGCGGGCCGGCATGTCGTCTTCACCGGCTACGTCGGCTGGAGCAACGGGCGGGAGGTCGGTGGACATCTTGCGACCTCCACCAGCGGGATTCTCACCTCCGGCCGCGAACTTCAGAAGCCGGTGTCCACCCTCACGCTCGACGAAGCGACCGAGGAACAGACGCTCGAGCCGCCCAAGTTTGTCCCGGTCTACGACGTCCCGGGCAGCCACGTGGCCGGACGGTGGTCCGACGGCAGCACCAGCGCGGCCTGGCGCGAGGATGCAGGCGCCACCTGGTGGTCGTTCGGCATCAGCCCTACCTCCCCGGGCATCCTTCGGGCGCTGGGCCGCCGGGCCGGCTGTCATGTGATCAACGATCACGACGATGCCACCGCGCACGGCGACGGCCTGCTCATGGTCCATACGCTCAAGGGTGGTTCCCGCACCCTGCGACTCCCCAACGGCAAGGTCCTGTCCGTAACGCTGCCACCGCGCAGCACGACGGTCTTCGACGCCCAAACCGGATCCGTTCTGCTCGGAAATTGAGTCCCGGGACATCGCAACAACGCACCCGGCAGCAGATCCCCTCCCAAAGCCACTCCTTCCCTCCTCCTCCCGCCATGCTCCACCCTCGATCCTTGCTGCTTTTTGGCCTGCTTCTCGCCTCCTGTCTGTATGCCGCGCCGCCCTCCCTGCTCACGGGCACATGGCGGATCGATGCGGCTCAAAGCACCGATCTGAGTCCTTGGAAGGAGTTCGATCTGACACTCAAGGTCACCGGAAAGTCCGTCACCGTCGAACGCAGCTTTGCCAATGGGCGCAGGGAGTTCCGCGACACGTCCACCTTTCCAACCACAGGTAAACAGACCGTGCTTCCCTTCACCTACTGGCCGGACAACCGGCATCTCGGCGCGGCCGTTGGTTCCAAGAAGAGCAGAAAAGTCTCCGCACAATTTCTGGATGAGGGAAGGATCCTCCGCGTCTCTTCCGACTTCGTGCTGACCACGCAACAGGGTGATCGCGCCATCAATGTGCTGAGCGACTACAAGGTGTCCGCCAGTGGGGCGGAGCTGACGCTGACCGAACTGCGAAGCACGCGAAACCGTCCCATCGTCTATGTCTTCAAACGCCTCACCTCCGCAGAAGGCAAATAACCTCACGCCATGAACCGTCCCCATTTCCTTCGCCTCCTCTTCGCCGGCCTCCTTCTCGCGTCCGTTTCGCCGTGTTTCAGCCAGTCCAGCCTGCATCGGACCGGGCGCGCCCCTGCAACGGCAACGATCGTGCCCCTCTCCGAAAACTGGCGGCTCGATGGTGATCTGCCTGTGCACGCGCTGCTCATCTCCCTGCAGGGGCTGGCGAACCGGGAGTCCCCTCGTCTCTATCTTGAGTATCCGCTCAACTGGCAGTGGGAGATTGTCCGCCCGCTGATCGGATTCCTCGAGCGTCGGCACGGGATGACCTTCACGCGCCTCGGGCTCGACGATGCCGATGCGGCGCTCGCCATGTTCGCGCGTCATGCCAAGGGGTGTGTCGTGTGGGACAAGAAGGTACGAACCTCCCTCACGGTTGCCTTCACCATTTCCGGAGTGGAGGATCTGCTGGTGGTGAACGAGGACCTGCTTCCGCTCGCCGCAAAACACGGATTGAAGCCAGTCGTCGACCTTCGCGGCAGGTTCACCGGGATGCCCGACCACGCGATCTACGCGCAGGTCTACGCCGAGTACGGAGCCCGCTGCTCGCGCGACTACTATGTCGTCATGGGCGGTCATGCCGGCATCGAGATGCAGCCCGGCATCGCCGACTTCGGCATTCAGCAGCGCGCGTTTTTTGCAGACCTCTCGGCCAACCCGAAGCACCCCGAGGAACTCGCCCTCCTCAAGAAGTTCCTCGGTGCGCAGAATCCCGCAAGCGTTGTCCTAGGATGGCACTCCTACGCGAAGGACACGGAGGGACAGCATACGACGCTGACGAGCAATTTCGGCCTCATCATGGAGGGACTGCACAACCTACCCAATGTCTCCTTCACGTCGCAGATCCCGCTCACGCCCGATTTCAAATTTGCGAACAACCACAGCGTCGCGGCGAACGCCGTGATGAAGGCGGAAAAGAAGGTCTACATCTGCGCCGTTTCGACCGACTCGATGGGCATCGGGGCGTGGACGAAACCGGGACGTGGAAGGATCCCGTACAACTGGCAGGTGCTCATGAACTGGATCTGGATCAATCCGCCGGCGCTGCAGTATTTCTACGAGAGCAAGACTCCCAACGACTATTTCATCGGGGGACTTTCGGGGCCGGGCTACATGTATCCCCAGGCGATTCCTCCGGACAAGTTTCCCGCGCTCATGGCGAAGGCGAGAGACCTGATGGCGCAGCTCGATCTTCATGTCATGGAGATCATGGACTATTCCGAAGGCAACCGGCACGTCGGCAACACGGACCTGCCAAAGGAACTGGTCGACCGCTATTATCAGCAGTTTCCCGGGGTGCTGGGCTTCATCAATGGCTACGGCTCGGCCCACACCTTCGACCTGAGAAACGGAAAACCCTTCCTCAGCTACGACTACTATCTGGACGCGGCCCGCCCGCTCGAAGAGGCTGCTGCGGACCTTGAGGAGCTGATCCAGTTGAACCCCAAGCGCCCGTACTTCCTGCTCATGCACGTGCGCGAAACCAATTCGGTCGAGAAGGTGGCGGATATTTTCAGTCGCCTCTCCGAAAAGGCCGAGGTGGTGCCGCTCGATGTCTTTCTAAAGCTCGCTGCAAGCGACAAGACCTACAAGACACACTTTCAGGAACCCGGCGATCCCATCGACCACAATCCCTGACCCTCTTCCGCCAGGCTCCGCACCGATGCCTGCGCAGAATCTCCAGCCTGTTTCCTGAACTCCCGCCCCGCTCCCTTCGCTCCACACCTCCGCCCCCATGCCCACCTTCAATACGGTCAATGCCTACGACTATGCGCTGATCGCCCTCTACTTCGTCATCGTGATTTTTGTCGGTTTCTACGCCGCGCGCAAGAATCGCGGGACCGACGACTACTTCAAGGCCGGTGGACAGATCCCCTGGGTCCTCGCGGGGCTTTCCAACTGGGTCTCCGGGTTCTCGGCCTTCATGTTCGTCGCCGCCGCAGGCTTCACCTACAAGACCGGCATCGGCGCGGCCCTCGTCTTCACCATGGCAACGTGGGCATACCTCGTCGGCTACTTCTACTTCGCACGAATCTGGCGTCGCGCCCGGCTCGATTCGCCCCTGCAGTTCCTGACCCGCCGCTACTCGCCTTCGACGACGTATTTCTACTCCGTCACCGCAATCGTTCCCCAAGTCGTTGGCATCGGCCAGGGACTCTACATCCTGTGCATTTTCATCTCGACCGCTCTCGGATTCGGGGGACGCGAATTCAATGTGCTCGGATTCGAGCTCAACGGTCTTCAGCTTTCCATTCTCTGTACGGGCGTGATCATGGTGGTCTACACGGTGGTCGGCGGCCTTTGGGCCGCGGTGCTCTCGGACGCCGTGCAATCGATCATCATCCTCGTCATGACGGTGATCATCTTTCCCGTCTCCTATCACTATCTGGGAGCCGGCCAGGGAGGCGGCATCCTGAAAGGGTTCCAGCGCCTGATTGCCGAGGTGCCGGAGGGGTTCTTCACCCTACAGGGCAGCGCAGCGGATCCCTGGTTTCTTCTCGGATTCTTCATCAACTGCATGCTCGGCTATAATGTCGCCTGGCACCTCGGCCAGCGGTACTACAGCGTGCCCGACGAACAGGGCGCGCGAAAGATGGCGCTTCTCTGCGCCGTGCTCTCGCTGGTCGGACCGCTTCTCTGGATCCTCCCCGTCATGGCCGCCCGGGTGATCTTCCCGGATATGGCCTCCCTGTGGCCCACCCTTCGCGACCCTTCCGAGGCGTCCTATGTGTCGCTCGCCCTCCTGCTGCTTCCCCACGGCCTCATAGGCTTCGTGGTGTCGGCTGTGCTCTCTGCCACGCTGGGCCAGGCGAATGATGCCTTCAACTGGCTGGCCGCAACAACCACACGCGACATCTACGTGCCGCTCCACAGGCGCTGGCGGGGTCACACCCCCGATGATCGGAACCAACTGCGCGTCGCGCAGGCCACGATGGCAGTCGTTGGAATCCTCGGTATCGCCGTCGCCTTCTACATACCCCGCTACGGAGGAGCGTTTGAATTCGCCCTGCAGTACTATTCACTTACGGCCGCATTCATGATGCCCGTCGCACTGGGCATGATCTTCCGCAAGACTCCCTGGTGGTCGGGCATGGCATCCTGCAGCGCCGCCTTGATCGTGGCGATCACCCTCATGCTCATGGGTGTCTGGAAGGAAAATCCCCTCGCAAGAAACATCCTTTGCGAAGCGGTTGTCACCTCCGTCGTATTCGCCATCTCCGCACGCTGGTATCGTGCCGAGGATCCGCGTCACGCAGAGCTCCATCGCCTGGAAAAGGATCTCAACACACCGGTGCCACCGGCGCCCCACCACGCCGGTGGCAGCCTCGCGGTCTACGGCGTCATCGGTGTCACATCGCTTGTGCTCGGTGTCGTTCTGATTGCCTGCGCCCTGCTGCCATCCTCCGATCTCGCGCCGGCGCGCCACAATCTGGTTGCCGGCGTATTGCTGGTCGCGCTGGGATTCGGATTGCGCCGTCTGGCATCCTCCCGGCGGACGGCTCCTTCGTGACATGACAACGATTTCGCTTCCCACCGACTACTACCAGCAGTTCGACGCGGACCATGCCCGCCCCGTGCCTGCCGAGGGCTACGGCGGCTGGAAGAAGGGGACGGTGAACCTGTCACTGGAGCACACGGCACTCGTGGTGATGCACGCTTGGGACTGCGGCCAGCCCGGTGACTTCCCAGGCTGGCGCAGAGCCGTCGAATACCAACCCAGGGCGGCAAAGATCTTGAGCGGGATCTTCCCGCCTCTCCTGTCAGCAGCCCGCTCCGGCGGATTGGCGGTCATGCATGTCGTGGGCGGGCGCGACTACTATTCTCATCTGCCCGGATATCAGGGACGCGCTGCCGAGGGTACGGATTCCGTGTCACTCCGTGCCATCCCGGATCCGGTTTCGAGGGAATTGGAGACTTTCCGATCGGAAAGGGTTTTTACGGGTCGTCACAACCAAGACGATGTGGAAGCAGGCTTTGCACGCCTGGATTTTGCCCCGCAGGCGCGCCCCGTCGGGAACGAGTGCATCGCGGCGAATGGACTTCAACTGGCGGAAGCCTGCATCCAACGCGGCATCAATCATCTCCTCTACATCGGCTTCGCCATCAACTGGTGCCTGCTGATGTCACCGGGCGGCATGGTCGATATGCGCCGGCACGGTTTCCTCTGCTCGACCCTGGAGGAAGCGGTCACAGCGGTGGAGAACCGTGAAACTGCGGCGGGGGAACTCGAAAAGCGGCAGGCGCTCTGGCGCATTTCCCTGGAGTTCGGCTTCGTATTTCACGTCCCGGATCTCATGGCTGCTTTGCTCCGCGCGCCTTCGATGCACAGGCAGGGAAACGTCCCCCGCTGACGGCACTCCTGCGCTGCCCCAACAGGTCTGTTCTCCAAAATTCTGATTTCTGATTTTCAAATGATTCCGATTCGCCCACGTCCCCCAGCCGGTCTCGGGGCCGCCGCCATCGGCCCGGAGGAGGAAGCCGCGGTCCTCGATGTCCTGCGACGCCGGGAGTTGTTCCGCTACTATGGCAGCGATCCCGCACACCCCCCGCAGGTGGCGGCCACCCTGGAGCGGGAAGCCTGTGAGTGTTTCGGATTGCCGTTCGCGCTTGCGGTGAGCAGTGGAACCGCAGCTCTGGAAATTGTCCTCGGGGCCGCCGGTATCGGCCCGGGCGATGAAGTCATCGTGCCCGCGTGGAGCTGGGTCTCCTGCTTCACGTCAATCGTGCGCTGCGGCGCCCGCCCCGTGCTGGCTGAGGTTGATGGCTCGCTCTGCCTCGACCCAGAGGAAATCGTCCGTCTGCAATCCCCGCGCACAAAAGCGGTGGTGGTGATCCATTTTCAGGGAGCCGCAGCCGACATGCTCGCGATCCAGCACCTCGCCCACCGCCGTGGATTGTTCGTGATCGAGGATTGCGCAGAGGCACCCGGAGCCACCTTCAAGGGCAGGCCCGTCGGCACGTGGAGCGACGCCGCCATCTTCAGTTTCCAGCACAACAAGCCCATGACCGCCGGTGAAGGCGGAATGGTCGTGACCCGCGACCTTCGCCTCTACGAACGGGCCGTACGGTTGCACGATCTCGGACTCTACCGCGCGCATCACGCGGCAATCTCACCTGCGCGCGAGCCCGCATTTGCCGGCGGACAATACCGCATGTCTGAGTTGACCGCAGCCGTCGCCCTCGCGCAGCTTCGCAAGCTGCATCGCATTCGAGATCACTGTCGCTCCCTCAAGGCCCGTATCGCGCCGCGAATCCAGGCCCTGCCTGACCTGGAACTGCGCCCGCTCGCGGATCCCGAAGGCGACTTCGGATTTGAAATCTATTTCTACACGAAGACGCCCGAACTTAGCGCGGCATTTCGTGAAGAACTGGATAGGCTCAATGTCTGGTGCCAGCAACGCACGGGAACCTATCCTCAGTACCGTCGTGACTATGTGAAAACCGGCCTCGCAGCCGTTCCAGCCCTCTCGCCGTTTCGCGACCTCTCACCCTGGCCCGCGCCCGGCTACAGGGCAGAAGACTTTCCAAGGACCGAAGACTATTCGTCCCGCTTTGTCGCACTCCCCCTGGGTTGGCGCACCACCTCGGACGACGCCGACTACATCGCATCCTGTGTCGAGCAGGTCTATCACCAGATCGTAAGGGTCAGCCCCTAATTCAAGTAGCCTGCGCCGTCACATTAGGGGTCGACCCTTTTTAGGCCTGCTCGTCAGCCGCGCGGGGCGCATTTCCAGAATCGACATGCTGTCCGCCAGCTCGTCGCGTACGGAGACCTCCAAGCAGCGAGGTAGATGGCTGGCGCCCATTTGCCGGTTATCGGAGTGTCCAATGGCCGCCCCGACCCCGGTGAACCTTTTGACTTTGGGTTCGCCAGCGATCCAAATGCATTGCTGTCTCCTGCACCCTTCCAAACCGGATCCATGCCTGAAACTCCACAGACCTGCGAAGCACTCCTGGCGGGCATGGTGTCGATTGACTCGGTAAATCCCGACTTCGGCGGACCGGCGGACGGACAGGCGCGGCTGGCCGGCCATCTGGAAACGGTGGCCCGGGCCTGGGGCATGCATGCTGCGCGGCGCGAGGTCTCCAAGGGGGTCTTCAACCTCATCCTCACGCTGCCCCGCATTCCCGGTGCGCCCTGGCTCCTGTTCGAGAGTCATCTGGATACTGTCAGCCTCGATGGCATGACGGTCCCCCCCTTGACACTCACCGCCATGGGCGCGCGTCTCCATGGTCGCGGCGCATGTGATACCAAGGGCTCGGGTGCCGCCATGCTTTGGGCGATCAGGACCTACGCGACACTGCCCGGACGGCGACTGAATGCCGGCATCGTTTTTGTCGTGGACGAAGAGTCCTCGATGACAGGCGCCCAGGCATTTGCCTCCAACGATCTCAAGTCCTTCGAACCCCTGATCGGCATCGTCGTAGGGGAACCGACGCAACTCAGGCCGGTCGTCGCCCACAACGGAGCCCTGCGCTGGAGAAGCATCACTCGGGGCACTGCAGCCCACTCGGCCGATCCGTCGAAGGGACGCTCCGCCATCCGCGCGATGATGACCGTGATAGCCGCCCTCGAAGCCAAAATGATTCCATTGGCAGTCCGCGAAACCCCGCTTACCGGTCGCGCTGCTGCCAGCATCAACGTCATTCGCGGAGGCAGCGCCGTCAATGTCGTACCCGACTACTGCGAGATTCTCTGCGACCGACGCCTCGTCCCGGGTGAAACGACGGCCCAGGTTCTTGCTGAGCGCGACCATGCGCTCGAGGGAATCGAGGTCGAGAACGACCAGGAGTTTCTGGCCCCTCCGCTGCCACCTGAAAATTCCTCCATCCTGCATGCCTGGATGCTGCCTGCATTCGAAAAACTGGGAATGGAGGCGAATCCTGTCGGTGCGCGGTACGCAACCGATGCGAGCCACTATGCAGCGGTTGGAGCCCAGGTCGTGGTCCTCGGACCAGGCGACATTGCGCAGGCGCACACGCGGGATGAGTATCTCGATCGGCACGAACTCGCGCGCGCGGCCGCCCTCTATCTCGAATTCCTATGCACCCCACCCCCGGCATCGTTGCAGCCGGCTTCCGGCCCCTGAGTCCATGGTGCGCTGCCCGCCCGTTGACAGGGGTTTCCCGCCATCACTAGCCTGACGCAATGGACAAGCCCGCCTATACGCTCGAGTTCGAGAAACCGTTGCGTGAATTGAGCGCACAACTCGACCAGCTCAGACAGCAGTCACTGGAGAACAATCTCGATGTCGCGGCCGAGATCGCGGCGATCGAGCGGAAGATTACGGCTACCCAGCGTGAAATCTATTCGAGCCTCACCGCCTGGCAAAGGGTCCAGATCGCCCGCCACCCCAAACGCCCCTATGCCCTCGACTACGTGGCTGCCATCTGCGAGGGATTTCAGGAGTTTCACGGTGATCGCCAGTTCAATGACGACCGGGCCCTGGTTGGCGGCACCGCCTTTTTCAAGGGCGATGCCGTGATGATCATCGCCCAGCACAAGGGCCGGGATACAAAGGAAAAAGTTTCCCGCAATTTCGGCATGCCGCAGCCGGAAGGCTACCGGAAGGCGCTGCGCCTGATGAAAATGGCCGAAAAATTCGGCCTCCCGGTAATCTCCTTCATCGACACCCCGGGAGCCTACCCAGGCTTGAGTTCGGAGGAGCGCCATGTTTCCGAGGCGATCGCAGTGAATCTGCGGGAGATGGCCCTGCTCAAGGTCCCCACGGTCGCAATCGTCGTCGGAGAGGGCGGCTCGGGTGGCGCCCTCGGAATAGGCGTGACCGATCGTGTGCTCATTTTTGAGAACAGCTACTACTCCGTGATCTCGCCGGAAGGCTGCGCCGCGATCCTCTGGAAGGACGCCGCGTCAGCGGAGAAAGCCGCCAAGGCGATGAAACTGTCCGCCGATGACCTGAAAGGATTCGGCGTTGTCGATGAAGTGATTCCCGAACCGTTTGGCGGCGCCCACAACGATCCGGCGAAAACGGCGAAATCGCTCAGCGCGGCGATCGAGCGGCACCTCGACGACCTGCGGGGGCTTTCGGTGGAGAATCTGCTCGACGCGCGTTACAAGCGGCTGCGCTCACTCGGCCTCTACGAAGAGGCCGGCGTCGTGCACAACTGATTCCACCGGTACCCACCGGAAAGCAAAGCTTCAGGGTCCCCAGACGTTGGCCTGCATGACCCGGCTGCCAGCGCCACTGATGAAGGTGGATTTGCCCGTCTCCGTGTCCAGGATTGCAAGGCGCGGACCGCCGGACAGTCGCTGCGTGTAGACAAGATGCCTCCCGTCGGCGAGCCATGAGGGCTCCACACAGTCACCCGGTCCCTTTGACACCACCCGCGTCGCCGTGCGTCCGCTGAGGTCATGCACCGCAAGCTTGAGACTGTTGCCCTCGCGAATCGTGAAGGCGATCATGTTGGGGTTGCCGCGGCTCCAATCAGGCTCCGCGCAGTAGCGGCTGATGTTGGTTGCAAGGCGACGCGAAGCGCCTCCCGCTGCCGGCATCACGAACAGCTGCGGCCCTCCCAAAGAGTCTGAAACATAGACAATCTGCAGGCCGTCCGGTGAAAAACACGGTCCGGCTTCCGCCGCTGGCGTGCGCGTGCGCCGTGAAATCTGCCTCCCCTGCGCGTTGCTGACATACACCTCCGGATTTCCCTCACCGCTCAGAACCATCGCCACCTGCTGGCCATTCGGGCTGAAGCGCCCGCTCATGTTCGTGCCCTTGAAGCTGACGAATGTCGACCGCTGCAACGTGCCCAGGTCGAGGAGAAAAATATCGGGAAACCCGGTCCTGAAATAACTCGTGTACAGCAGCCTCCGACCATCCGGTGACCAGCGCGGCGTCATCGCCTGCGACCTGTCCTGGGTGATCTGCCGGACCTCCCCGAAGAAGAGATCGCTGGTTGCAACCTCCATTGCCTTTCCGCTCTCCACGATGAACGCGATCCGGCTCGCAAAAAACCCCTTGAGTCCGCTCGTCCTTTCGACAGCGAAATCCGCCGCGCGAAACAGGGCATTGCGTGTGCTCGTGCCACTGAAAACCTGCGATCCGACCGCCGATGCACCGCGGGTGATGTCCACCTTCACCTGATTCGCACCCGCCGCGGAAAATTGCAGGGTAAATGCGCCTCCGCTGCTGACCAGGCGGTACCTCCCGTGCGCTCCAAAGGCGGTGTGGGCAAGGCGCTCAAGCTCGGGTGTCGAGCCCGTGACTCGAATGGCGATGGTTTTCACATCGGCCTGAATGACGATTTCGCCCAGCTTGGTGACCCCCTGCGCAAATGCCACCCGTGACCCGGGCGAGAGCATGACACAGATCAGGAAAAGTCGTTGGAAGATTTGCATGAAGTGGATAAACGATGAACAAGAGTGCAGTAATGGCATTTCCATTTTACAGGCTCTGCCATCAAAACAACGTCAAAACCCTTCCGTTCCGGAAAACCTCACTTTTGTTGTGACACCTGAAGAGATCAAAGAACATCTGAAGCAAGTAAAGTACCCGGGATTCAGCCGGGATATCGTTTCGTTCGGCCTGGTTCGTTCGGCCGCATGGATCGATGGCACGGTGAAGGTTGCCCTGGAACTCACCACGAGCGACCCGAAAGTCCCGCTGCAATTGAAGGGAGAAGTCGAGAAGTGCCTGCGCGTCATCCCGGGCGCGAAGGAGATCATCATCGATGTCGCGGTCAAACCGGTGCGTCCTGCCGCCGGTGGAGCATCCGGCACAGGCAGCAACGCACCCCGGAAGACCAGTCGCTACTCGGTAGCCATTGCCTCCGGCAAGGGAGGCGTGGGCAAAAGCACCTTCTCGGTCAACCTCGCCTGCGCCCTCGCGCAGGTGCTCAGCGCACAGGGCAAACCCGGCCGTGTGGGGCTGCTGGATTCCGACATCTACGGACCGAGCGTGCCTCTGATGATCGGTGCCCAGGGGCGTCCCGAACTTGAGGGGGAAACCCTCATTCCACTGGAAGCCCATGGCGTGAAGGTCATGAGCATGGGTTTTCTTGTCGACGACAACACGCCGGTCGTCTGGCGGGGGCCGATGATCATGAAAACGATCCAGCAGTTCGTCCAGAATGTGAAATGGGGCGAACTGGAAATCCTTCTGGTCGATCTGCCGCCAGGCACCGGCGATGCCCAGCTCTCCCTTGTCCAGACGATCCAGCTCGATGGGGCGGTCATTGTCACCACTCCCCAGCCGGCTGCGACCAACGTGGCAAGGAAGGGCGCCCTGATGTTCAAGAAGGTGAATGTCCCCCTGCTCGGCGTTGCCGAAAACATGAGCTGGTTCATTGATTCCAATGGAAAGAAGCAGATGCTCTTCGGCGAAGGCGGTGGGGCACGAACCGCAGAATCGCTCGGCACCCACCTCCTGGGACAGGTTCCGCTGCACCCGGACATCCGTGCCGCCAGCGACGAAGGCCGGCCACTTGTCGTCAGTGCGCCCGATCACCCCGCCAGCGTCGTTTTCCGCTCGATAGCGGAGTCGCTCCTCCATCAGCTCACCACCAGGCAGGGCTGACCCCGCTGCCGCCAGGGTGATTTGAAACCTTTCGGCATATGTGAAAACAGATGCAGGAGGATTGACAGGTCGGGAAGTAACCCTATTTTTACGGTGCTGTAAGACCTATGATGTTCGCGTTCGTTCCCACTCGAAGGGCCAAACTCATTCGCGCCGCATCGAGAACGATTCCAAGATTATGTTGTGGGTGTTGTTCAGCAGAAAGCTGATACCGCCGTGGTTGCCATGACGTCCTCCTCGTACTCGTCGGAACACTCCGGATCCCGCGACTTCGTCAAGAATTCGTCGCTCTATCAGGAGTTCCTCGCCGAGAGGGAGGAAATCCTGAAGCACAAGTGGCTGGAATCGGAGAGATTGGGCTACGATATTGGCTTCGAAAGGGCCCTTCTCGACTGGATTCGCAAACACCGGGAGAACTGGCGGGCCCATCGCAGGGCTCAGGGCGGACAGCAACCGGGTGGCCCATCCTTGGATCCCGCTCCCGCAGCCCCGACCAATCGCTAGTCGCAGGGAATCGAGCTGCAATCCAGGTACAAAAAAACCGAGCTGGCGCTCGGTTTTTGCATTTGAGCAGCCAACGGGCTGCGTTCCGGCTGGTTACTTGATTTCCTTGTGCAACGTATGGCGCTTGAGGAAGGGATTGTACTTCTTCTTCTCAATGCGCTCGGTCACCGTCTTCTTGTTGCGACGGGTGAGGTAACGGGAAACAGGCTTTCCCTCCTTGCGGGCTTCGGTGCACTCCAGTGTGACAACTTCTTGCATGGTTTTTGGCGATTAGGCAATCAGGTCTACCCCGACGGTGTCGCGGCGCAATCCCAAAAAATTCCCCATAAAACTGCTAACCCGGGGCAATCTTGCGCTCCGTCAACGGCAGCATCACCCCTCGCCGGAATAGATTCACCTGCCCGGTGCTCGAGGAAACGACGATCGAAATGCAGTCGCTCGCCACACTAATGGCTGCCGCGGCTGCGTGCCGGCTTCCGAGGCCGCTGGGTAGCGCATGTTCGGAATCCGTGGCCTGCAGGAGGCTGCCTGCGGACAGGACCACGCCATCCCCGCGGATGATGAACGCCCCGTCGAGCAGCGAAAACTCCTTGATCGTCTCATCCATGAACGGATTCAGGATGTTGCGATCCTCCTCCTTGTATCCATAAAACGGATTCAATACGAGCGGCTTCACCAGCTTCTCGACCTTTGCGGTGTCACCGACAACAAACAGGCACCCGACCGGACGCCCCTCCCGTCCTTCGACGGCAAGCTCCGTGGCCACCGCGATGACGCGCTCGAGCACCTCCGGCCTGACATCCGGCGGCAGAAGTTCCGCATGGCCGGTCAGCAGGGTCTGGAACTCGCGCTCGACATCGACTACCACCAGCGTGTCGAACTGGTTGCTCCCCGTGATGCCGCCGATGCAGCAGACTCGGTCATTGAAGGAAATGATGCCATGGGTCAGCCCGACGAGCATCGCGCTGCGCAACTGCGCGAGACGGGCCTTGGAGAACGAACGCACCTGGATCGTCTCGGCGAAACTCGAATGGTCGTCCCCCACCTCGATCGGATTCCGGGTGACCAGTATGGTCTTCAGCTTCGGCTGGAGCATGCCAACCTCGATGCCGCCGACAAAGGTGTCTCCAAACACCATCAGTGCACCGCAGCCCGCCCCCTTGGCGATACGTTCCGCCTCACGCAGCATCAGGCGATTGACACGGTTCTGCTGCGCCTGGACGGGGCGCCCCGCAATGCCACCAAGGCCCGCGATCAGCTTCGTGTAGAGGTCGTTGAGATCGGGCGCGATCAGGAGGCTGTCGATGAATTCGGGTTCCTTGAAGAGACGGGCGAGCGACGCCAGCACCGGCAGATAGCTGCGGGCCTTCTCCCCCGCGATCAGCATCAGGATGAAATGGATGCGTTCATCGCTGGCGCCTCCATCATGCCGGATCCCCACCTTGCTGCGCCCCACCGCAAGCACGTACGGACGCGCCATCTTGACCCGCGCATGCGGCAGGGAAACGCCGTTGCCGAGGTAGGTCGTCATGGTGCCCTCGCGCTGCAGCAGGCTCCGCAACAGGAGTTCGGGTTTGAGGTCGGGGAATTTTGCGACCGACACGGCCAGGAGCTCCTCGAGGGCACCCTTCAGGTCCGAGCTCTTCAGCTCAACGAGGCGGCTGCGTGCAATGATCTTGTCGAGGCGCATGGAAGACAGGGGTGTGCTCTTGCGTCAGGCCAGCCGCGTACGCGGGAGCACCCGCACGCGTACCGCCCTTCTCCTCGAAACCGGCGCCACGAAGCTCCCCAACAGCCGATTCTCGATTATCTTTCCCATTCCAATGCCCCATTCTTCACTTCGTAGAAAAGTCCCAGGACCAGAACGAACAGGAAGAAGGAGATTGGACCGAGTATGGCGATCTGATGGGAGAGAAATTCCCGATAGATGAACGTCCAGGGTATCAGGAAGACCACTTCAATATCGAATATGATGAACAGCATCGCGGTGACGTAGAACTTCACCGCAAAGCGTGCATGCGTGATGCCTTCCGGCTTCACACCGCATTCGTACGCGGAGTCCTTGATCGCGTTTTTCGCGGAGCGCTGTCCAAGGAGCTGGCTGATCCCGACTATCGCTCCAGCCAGTCCGGCTGCGAGCAATACCTGCACGAGGATCGGCAGGTAGTCTGCGGAGGTGTCGACAACGGCGGGTGTCATGCGGCTTCCATTTGTTGCCTGTTAGCCCCGTGGGGCAAGGGATTTTTCCCGTGCAAGGGGTGAATCGCCCGGGACGGAGCACAGACGGTTACGTTGAATCGGAAGCGACACTTCTATTCGTTCAGCTTGAAGAGGCGCGTCGATAGGGAACGACCCGTACCGACACCCAGGATTTCAGCGAACTCAAGGGTGCGGATCTCATCCGTGATCGGTTGAAATCCGGAACGCTTCCGCCAAAGATTGATCTTCTCCAGCGCGAGGGAATCCATCGCCACCGGATCGGCACTGAGCCAGAGCCTCGGTTCCGACACCGTGTACAGGGAGTTGAAATAGGGCCCCCCGATGAACTGATACCGTTCCAGACTTGCGATCGTGAATGCCCACGTGGCGCGCAACTCCGGAATGGCGCTCATTTCCGCGACCGCCGCAGGCGCATTCGCGGGCGACCTGAAAAACCGCGCGGTGTTCGAGGCATTCCAAAGGGTGGCGTTCACGAGAGCTCCGTTGACCCCAAGGATGGGATGATCCGTGAAGACAGGCAGGTTGATCCAGAAGTCCGCATCGAGAAACAACGGCGTCGCCAGGAAACTCTTGCGATCCTGCTCGGTGCTGCTGTTCGCGTCGACTCCCTCAACCTGCTTCTCGGCCAGGACCGGATCAAACCGGTTCGGCAGCGGACTGTCGTAGAACCAGACAGGATCGAAAAAGCGCCCGGTTTCGAGCACAAAGACCGGATGCCCCTTGTAGGCAGATTCACCGGTTGCGAGCGACGGGAGAAATCCGGTGAGGCGCAACCGGAGCTGATTCAATCCCACGAGGAAAATATTGGCCGTTTCAAATCCCCGCCGCTCAAGCGCGTGGATCACCGCGTGCACCAGCGCGTGCGGCGTCGCAAGGCCCTGCCCGGAATCCGCATAGATCTTGAGTCCTACCTTCTTCTTTACGGACGGCTGGATCCGCTTGCCCGTCGAAGCCTCGTACTGGACAAAAAGGCGCTCCACTTCGCGATCATAAATCGCCTGATCGAAGTTCTGCAGCGAGGTCTCCCAGACCGGAAGCAGGGGAGCAGCGGGCGGCAGTGGTGCCGACGGCAGCGGATTGGCACTCTGGCCCCGCAAGCCTGTCGCCACCACACCCAATGCCACCAGCACACAAAGCGCAGGGAACAGTGAACTTCTGAAAAATGAACGCATAGTCTGTCTGTCGCCGGCGGGCCGGCAATGTTTCGTGATTTTTAAGGAGTGAAACGGGCAAACTTGACAGTGTTCACCTCCGGCAGAAAGTCCATTCACTCCGCGCCCGTGTTCTTGTCATGTCCGTCATAAAACCCACCTGCCTGCGCGACATCAAGTTGCGGGTGAACATCGTCGATGTTGTTTCCCGCGTGATCACGCTGCGAAAAGCAGGGTCGCGTTTCAAGGGGCTGTGCCCGTTTCACTCGGAAAAGACTCCCTCGTTCCATGTCGATCCCGACAAGGGGTTCTTCAAATGCTTTGGGTGCGGGAAGGCTGGCGACGTCATCACGTTCGTTCGGGACACCGAACAGCTCACCTTCACCGAGGCAATGGAAACCCTGGGAAACCGTTTCGGGGTGGTCATCGAGTACGAGGAGGGAACAGGGCCGACCCGCGAGGAGCGCTCATTGCGCCAGGAGCTCTTTGATCTTCACGAATTCGTCGCAGAACTCTATTTTCAACAATTCAAGGGGAAGAGTTCCGCCGGCGAATATATCCGTTCCTACTGGACCGGGAAGCGACGTTTTCTCCCGGAACTTGCGGATGAATTCAAAATTGGTCTGGCCGAACCCGATGACTCCCCGATCGGAGCGGCCGTTCTCAAGCGACGCTTCTCCGAGGATGCGATCCGTCAGTGCGGGCTCTTTTTCATCCGGGATTCAGCGGTTATGTCGATGGGGAGCCTGCGTTCCCGCTTTCGTGGCCGCCTGATGATTCCCATCCGCGACCACCAGGGCCGCATCGTCGCCTTCACCGGCCGCCAGACGGATCTCACCCCCGCCGACGACCCCTCACGCGAGGCAAAATACGTCAATTCTCCGGAAACCCCCATTTTCACAAAGGGACACCTCCTCTTCAACCTCGACCGCGCCAGGGATCCTGCCAGCAAGGAAAACCGTCCGTTTATCCTCGTGGAGGGCCAGCTCGACGCCCTGCGATGCTGGAGCGTGGGTCTGAAAACCGCCATCGCCCCGCAGGGCACGGCCATCACGGAATCCCAATTGCTGCTTCTGCGTCGCTACCAGCATCGCATCGAGTGTTTTTTCGACACGGATGAGCCCGGCCAGAAAGCTTCACTGAGATTCCTGCCTCTTGCCCTCAAGACCGGCCTCGAGGTGCGTTTTCTCGGAGCACAATCCACCGCAAAGGTGGACCCCGATCTGCTCCTTCTGGAGCGCGGTATCACAGCCTACGCGGAGCTCCAGGAGAGGTCCCAATCGGCGATGGGATATGCCTGCCTCTCCCTCCTCCCGAATGTCGATGCCGCCACCCCCGAGGAGAAAGCGAGGGCGGCAGTCCAGGTCCAGTCAATCATCGCGGCAGTAGAGTCAGAAGTGGCGCGATCACAGTTTCTTGCCGAAGCTGCGGGCCATCTCAGGCTGCCCGTCGCCGCCCTGCAACGGGACTTTCAATCAAACCTGCACCGGCTGAATCGACCCACGGGACGACCCGACTCCCATGGCGCTTCCCAAAATCCGGAATCGCCCCCGGCCTCTTCCACCCTCCGTGATATCGCCCCTGAACAACACTTGCTCCTGATTTGCCTCCATTGGGATAAACTCGGCAAATCTCTTGCACACGCGTTCCCCCACGAATGGATCGACCACGCCCACCCGTGCGGGGCGCTCCTCAATCGTTTCCTGGCCGAATTCGAACAGGACAACTGGCCGGGACGCGACCACCTCGACAGCCTCCTGGAAACCCCGGAGGAAAAGGCTCTGGTTGCCTCACTTCTCTTCGACGCCCCGGTGCTGGACGATCCGGTAAAGGCGTTGCAGGAAGGCATTCAGCGCATGCGTGGGCGCGCGCTTGAGCCGCGACTTCGGAAAATCGACCTTGATTTAGCAACCCACCATGCGGAGAGTAACGTCGACGCAATTTCACTCTTAAGACTCCGTTCCGAACTTCAGCGACAGCTTCGCCAGCCCATCACTCTGGCGCCGCTTTGAATGTCGCGACGTTATTTTATTTTCATTTTCCATGCCGCGCAGCAGCAAAGCCAAGTCAGCAACCAATGGCGACCAATCCGAAGCAGTCGAGGCGGTCCTCAGCAAGAAGGGCGCGCACCCGCCCGTCGACGGAGTCAACATTCCCGAAGTGCCCGGCGGGGGCAATATCAACGAGAAGATCCGCCAGCTCATCCGCCAGTCGAAGGAACAGGGTTACCTGACGTTCGACGACATCAACGAGGCACTGCCCGACTCGATCGAGAACCAGGACGAGATCGATAATGTCCTCTCTATCCTTCAGAATCTCGATATCGAAATCATCGAGTCGGAGGAGGTGGAGTCCTTCAAGCAGCGCCAGGAGGAGGCTGAGGAGGAGGAGACCCGAACCTCCCAGAATGACATTCTGGATGATCCGGTTCGAATGTACCTCAAGCAGATGGGGCAGGTCCCGCTGCTGACGCGCGAGCAGGAGGTCGAGATTTCCAAACGGATCGAGAACGCGGAACTGAAGGCGCAGGAAGCGCTTTTCGAGGCGGCAAACGTCGCGAAGTACATCCTCGGACTGGGCACCAAGCTGCTCAATCGCGAGGAACGCTTCGATCGCGTTGTCATCGACAAGAAGATTGAAAGTCGCGACGCCTATTTCAAGGCCCTGCCCAAGCTGGTTGAGGTCACCCAGAAAAACGAGGAGTCCGTCGCCGAGTCCTGGGCCGAATTCCTCGCAGCCCGCAACGAGGCGGAGCGAAAGAAGGTCCTGGCAAAACACCGGAAGCGGGAATCAACCCTGCGCTCCAACTTCTCGAAGTTCTACTTCAAGCTCAAGGTCTACGAGGAACACCTCGTGGAAATTCGTCCGTTGCTGGGGGAGATCCAGGAGCTCAATGCGCTGCTCGAGCGCGCGAAACATCCCAAGACACGCAGGGATGCCGGGATCGATACGAAGATCATCGCCGCACGCTTCAAGGCGATCGAGCACGAGCACCGGATCGCTCCGCAGACACTGCTCGACATCGTTGCCAAGACCAACGTGCACGTCAGGGAGGCGCACCAGGCCAAGACCGAAATGGTCGAGGCCAACCTGCGCCTGGTCATTTCCATCGCAAAGAAATACACCAACCGCGGCCTCTCCTTTCTCGATCTGATCCAGGAGGGCAACATGGGGCTCATGAAGGCGGTGGAGAAGTTCGAATACCGCAGGGGCTACAAGTTCTCCACCTACGCCACCTGGTGGATCCGCCAGGCGATCACCCGCTCCATCGCCGACCAGGCCCGCACCATCCGCATCCCGGTCCACATGATCGAGACGCTCAACAAGGTGATGCAGGTGCAGAAACAGCTCCTCCAGGAGTACGGCCACGAACCCACACCGGAGGAGGTCGCCGACGAAATGAACCTTCCGGTGGAACGCGTGCAGCAGATCATGAAGATGGCCCAGCAGCCCATCTCGCTGCAGTCCCCAGTAGGGGACGGTGATGACACGAGCTTTGGCGACTTCATCGAGGACAAGAGCGCCGAAAATCCCTACGACATGACGGCCTTCTCGCTCCTTCGCGAAAAGATCATCGACGTCCTCGACTCGCTCACCGAACGCGAACGCCGCGTGCTTTCCCTGCGCTTCGGCCTGGTCGATGGCTACAGCCGCACCCTCGAGGAGGTGGGCAAACAATTCAAGGTCACGCGCGAACGTATCCGCCAGATCGAGGCCAAGGCATTGCGCAAGATGCGTCACCCGACGCGCCTCCGCCAGCTCACCGGGTTCTTCGACGCCGAACAGCCGGACAACGCACAGAACCTGCTGAAGCAGGCGCAGGCCGGACAGATCAAGCCGCCGCCGCTGGTGACGCATTGATCCGCTTCCGCATGATCACGTTTCCATCGATCATGCGCATCGCAGCCAGGGCTGTCGCTGCCTCTCTGCTCGCAGCAGCCTGCGTGCGTGGTGACGCGCCCGCGCGCAAGCAGTCCCCTTTCCTTCCGCCGGAAAAGGCTGCCGCGCCCGCAGCCGCAGCACCGTCCGCCTATGAATTCACCGGTGTGATTGTCGCTGGCAAGAATGTCACGGTCAACATCACGGACGTTGCCGCCAAGCGCAGTGTCTGGGTTGCCATCGGCAAATCCGCGGACGGCATCGATGCGCTCAGCTACGACACCAAGGCGGAGAGCGTCGTCGTGCGCATCGCGGATCAGGCCCGGACGCTCCTGCTCAAGAAGCCGGCCGTGGCCGCCGTTTCCGGCGCCGCCATCGCCACCGTGGCAATATCACCCACGGTCCCCCTCCCTCCGCCATCCTCTCCCGCGGAAGCCGAACGCGAGGCGCGCATGCTGGTCAGCGACCTTCTGGAAATCGGCATTCAGCAGCGCAAGGCCTACGAGGAGGCACAACGAAAAGCGACTGAGGCGGCAACCCGCCAGGCGGCCGGCCGCAAATGACGCGGCCGCAATTTTCCGGGGCGATCAGTCCGGCATGAGCCGGACACGTATCCAGAAACCTGTTACACCTCCACCGGAATCGCCGGGGGGGTCGATTCACGATGGGATCCCGCGCGCGCAAGCGCTCCACTGAGCTCCTCCTTGCGCAGGGGCTTGGTGATGTAGTCGTCCATGCCCGCCTGAATGCACTTCTCCCTGTCACCGGTCATCGCATTCGCGGTCAGGCCCACAATCCATGGTTGGCGGCCCGGCGGCAGTTCGCGCCGGATCGCAAGTGTCGCCTCGAGGCCGTTCATCTCGGGCATGTGCCAGTCCATCAAAACAATGTCGTAGTCGCGCGCACGCACGGCTGCAAGGCCCTCGCCGCCGTGATTGGCGACATCAGCACCATGCCCCAGGCGCTTGAGCATGGTAAGGGCGACCTTCTGGTTCACGAGGTTGTCTTCCACTAGGAGAATGCGCAGTCCATCCCCGCCGATCGGAACGATCGGCTGCACAGGCTGCGGCGCACGCGGAGCCGGGACGGGTGATGCCAGCGGTGCATCAACGATCTCGGCAAGAATGCTGAATGAGAAGGTGGACCCCTGCCCGACGGTGCTGTTGACCCAGGCGTCACCACCCATCAACTGGGCCAGGCGCCGGCAGATTGCCAGGCCAAGGCCGGTTCCGCCGAACTTTCTCGAGGTCGAAGCGTCCGCCTGGGTGAACGGCTGGAACAGCAGGGACTGCGCTACGGGGGCAAGCCCCGGCCCGGTGTCCCTGATCGAGAACTGCAGCCTGGCCTGGGAATCCCCTGCAAACTCCAGGGGAAGTCGTGTGACCTCAACCACAACCTCGCCACGCTCGGTGAACTTTACGGCATTGCTGAGAAGATTGGAAATGATCTGGCGCACGCGCGTGACATCACCGAGAACGCGCCGGGGCACATTCGGCTCGACCTTCACCCGGAGGTCCAGGCCCTTTGCCGATGCCTTTCCGGAAAACAGGGTCACCACATCATCGATCGCCCGGGACACCTCAAAAGGAATTTTCTCGAGATCGAGCCTGCCCGATTCGATCTTTGAGAAATCAAGCACATCATTGAGGATGACCAGCAGGCCGTTTCCGGAAGATCGGATCGTCTCGAGGCTGTCCCGATGCTGGTCTGAAAGCTCGCTGTCCAGCATCAGCTCGGTCATGCCGATCACGCCGTTCAGCGGCGTGCGGATTTCATGGCTCATGACGGCCAGGAACGAACTTTTGGCCTGATTGGCCACCTCGGCCGACAGGGCGAGTTCGTTTGCGCGCGCAATCGAGTCCTGAAGCTGGCGGTTGGTCGCCTCGAGTTCTGCCTTTGCCTGCAGCAATGTCTCCTCGGTCCGGCGCCGCTCGCGAATCTCTCGGGCCATTTTCCCCTGGGTCTCAAGCAGGACCTGCCCGCTCTGCTGGAGCAGGTTCTCGGAGTGCTGCGCGCGCGCGAGCTGCTCCGTGAGTTCCGACTGCTGCTCGACCAGCCGCTGGCGGTTGCGGCGCTCGGACACAATGTGACGACGGATCAGCCACGCTCCAAGTCCAACGGTTGCCAATTGCACCATCATGATGCCCCAATGCATCAGCACCTTGCCCCTGGTCACCTGCTGCATGTCGAAAAAGGACCGCGCAAGGACCGAATCCGACATCGTAAGGTACAGCCCGCTCTGAAGCGAGACGAAGAAGGCGGACGGCAGGAGGCACAGCCAGTCGGCGTAGACAACGAGCATGGTGATGCCCGTAAAGAACAGAAAATGGATCTCGGCCATCCCGCCGAGCTGATAGGTGTGCAGCCCGAGAAGGACCTGGATCAGGATGCCGGCACACGCGCGGGTGACAAACGCACCGGGCAGCAACCGCACGAGAAGCCAGAAAAGGAGCACTGCAGTCGGAGCAACGGAAAGCGACAGGAGCCACGTGCCCCGCACGGACGCCAGAAACAACGCGAGCGCGCAATGGGCCAGCAGGAGCAGCCCGATCCAATTGTCGCCACGCCGGTGGACCGGAGCAAGAATCTGCCTGTCCGTGAGCACCTCGCCCGTCGGGGAATGGAGGTCCTCGCCGGGCAGGGAAGAGGCATCCGGGAGCAGACTATCCCTCAAATGCCGCATCAACCCCTTCACCGGCATTCCTCCCCGTTCCAAATGTCCACGACAAGTTCCTCCCGCTCAGGGTTGCTCAATCGCCTCTCGGCAGGCATGGGATTGCCACAGATCATCGCTTGGACTACATCGACCCACTCCCGGATCAGTTAAGGACTTGTCCACCGGGGATACACAGCCCCGCCCGGGATTCGCAGGCGCTTTTCATTTCTCCGGGAATACCCCACCGCGCCGGGCTCATCGCGAGGCGATGCTGGCGGATCTGAAGCCCGGCAGCCCGCAGAATCCCCGGAGGAGCTACGTCTTCGCCCCGTCCAGAGACTCCCGCAGCTGTCGGCCCAGTTCGTGCAGCCGATAGGGTTTCGAAACAAACACGCGCTGCCCCTGCTTCTCAAGTTCGGTCCGCACCTCGGGCGAAATGTTGCCGCTGACCACCAGAACCTTTGCCTTCGGGCAGATCCGCCTGATCGTCGTGTAGACTTCCGCCCCGGAAACCCGCGGCAGATTCAGGTCAAGTAGAACCGCGTCGATGGTTCCGGGATTTCCAAGCAGAAACTCGAGCGCCTCGCCTCCATCGGAAACCGTGCGCACCTTGTAGCCGCGCATTTCCAACACGACGCGCAGCAGCGTGCGAAGGCTGCCCTCATCCTCCACCACCAGGATGTTCTCGGTGCCAACGGGAATCTCTGTTGCGGCTCCGCTCTCGTCGACAAGCCCCTTCGTGTCCGCCAGTTCGATGGGAAGATACACCAGAAAGGTCGTACCCTTGCCCTGGGTGCTCTCGAGATCGATGAATCCCTTGTGATTGGCGATCACTCCATACACCACCGAGAGACCGAGTCCGGTCCCGCCGGCCTCCTGCTTGGTCGTGAAGAAGGGCTCGAAGATCCGGTCGCGCACCTGCGGCGGAATCCCGCAACCCGTATCCGACACCTTGATACACACGTACTGATGGCGGGAGTCACCCCCGAGCCGGCTGATGGAAAGCCCGGGCACGCGACTCGTGGAAATCGTGATGCTGCCGCCCTCGGTCATCGCATCCCGCGCATTCACGCAGAGATTCATCACGACCTGCTGCAGCTGGTTCTGGTCCGCCGCGATCAGGGGCAGCCCTTCAGCGAGGTGAAATTCAAAGGAAATGGTCCGTGGAAACGTCTCGGCGAACATGCCTCCGAGATCGCGGATCATGCGATTGACCGACACGGGACTGTAACTCACCTCGGTCTTTCGGCTGAACGTGAGTATCTGCCGCACGAGTCCCACCGCCCGCTGCGACGCATTGTAGATCTCCTTCAGGAAACGCTGCTGATCCTCGTTGTCGGCCGCCCGCGCCATCGCGATCTCGGTGAAACCGCTGATGATCGCCAGCATGTTGTTGAAGTCATGCGCGATGCCTCCCGCCAGCGTTCCAAGGCTCTCCATCTTCTGGGCCTGGCGCAGCTGGTCTTCGAGTTTCTTGCGCTCCGTGATGTCCTCCCGGAGGCAGAGCAGGTGGGTGATTTCGTCCGTCTGATTGCGGATCGGAGACACTTGGACAAACTCCCACACCTTCCGGTCGTTCTTGCACGGCGTGCAAAGTTCACCGCGCCACTCCTTGCCGGCGCTCACCGCTGCAAAGAAGCGTTCGTAGTCCGCGTCGCTGCCGAATCCGGTGCGCAGCACCTGGACATCCTTTTCGAAGATTTCCTCGAGCGTGTAGCCCGTGACCTGTGTGTAGCGCGGATTCACATACTGCACCAGCCCCTCGGGGGTGGTGAGGACCACCGCAAGCGGCGACTGTTCAACCGCGTTCGCCAGCTTGTGAAAATGTTCCTCGGACAGGCGGCGCTTGGTGACATCCCTTCCAATCGCACGGAAGGCGATGATCAAACCGTCCTCATCCCGCACGGCGCTCTCCTCCCAGGCGATCCAGCGCCAGCCCTGGGCCGTCAGCCATCGGTGCTCATGCGAGCAGCGAAACGGTGCGTGGGAGAGACGGCTCGTCGCCTGCTTCCAGCTCCTGAGGTCATCCGAATGGATCAGCGCACTCGGATCGGATCCCGCCCAGTTTCGAGCCGGCACTCCAAATTTCCTGGCAAAGGCCTGGTTGACCGCGACCACCCGCCCGTCGGGGCTGCGCACCAGTGCGAGTTCGATGCTGAGCTCCCACGGAGCCACCATCGAATCGGCGGGTGATACGGGTGCGGCCGGGATCATGTCGAGGCGCCCTGACCTCGCCCGTCAGACGAGACCGTTGAGAACGGTCGGCAGGCGTTGAACACTGTTGGACAGCGCCGCCCGCGCAATGCGGGTCTCCTTCTCGCCATCGCCGTAAAGTATAGTCCAGCCCGACAGCTTCAGCCAGGCTTCATCCGGTATGGGTTCGACCTTCTCAAAGCCTCCCGGGATCCCCGCGTATCGGACAAGCTGGTCGGCAACCTGCACCGCCGCCGCATAAAATCCATGATCAGGGGCGGACTCGGGCGCATTGTGATACAGGACGGCGTCCGTGATCTCCGCGGCCAGCTGGTGGCGCTGCAGATAGTAGCCGCCGATGCGCGCATGATCCCATCCGATCAGTTCACGTTCAGCCGCACATACATCCTCGGGAGTGGCATAGGTCTGGGCGACAATCTGGCCAAACTCCGTTGGAAACGCGGTCGCCAGAACCACCTTTCCGACATTGTGCAGCAGTCCGATGATATAATCGGTGTCATCGTCGATCAGCAGGGTCGTCGTCGCCAGGATTTCCCGCGTCATGATGGCGGCACCGATCGAATGTTTCCAGAGTTCACGCCACGGCAGCCTCAGGGGAGACCGCGAGATCTTTTCAAGTTCCTCGATCACCGGCGTGGCCATCGACAGTTCGCGAATCTGTCGCAACCCAAGGTAGAAGACCGCCTCCTCGATGTTGTTCACCTTTGCCGTGAGACCAAAATAGACGCTGTTGACCATCCTGAGGAGACGCGCCGTCAGCGAGGGATCACGGCGAATGATCTCCGCAATCTGCGAGTTGAAACTCTGCTCCGAATTCACCAGTCCCGCCAGCGCCCGATTGATGCTCTGAAGCGAAGCCAGCTTGGGACACGCATCCACCCTCTTCATGATTTCGGAATCACTGTAGATCTGTGGGGGCATGCGGGTTTGACCTGAAGAGAGGGCGGTGGACATGATGGCGTTCGTGCGCGGGTCGGTCAAAATCGGCCGGGAACAGCCGTGGATGCAGAATCGGCCGGGGACATGGCAAAGTTTAGGGGTTTTTCGCCGCGCCATCGGGGAAACTACTCAAGCGGGGCAGGCACATGCCGAAGAATGTCAACAGCCCGGCCACATGGCTCACCACAAGTCACACCATCAGCTCCAGGCTGCAGTGGCGCATCATCGCGCCGGCCGCCTGCGCGAAGCATCCGCCCTCTACGCCCAGTTGCGGCGGGCCGATCCGCGGCATTTCGATGCCTGTCACCTGGGCGGCACCGCGGCGCTGCAACTCGGAAGGCCGTCCGAGGCCATCGCTCTTCTGAAACAGGCGCTCGTCGTCGATCCCCGATCC
The DNA here is from genome assembly GCA_017994935.1 of Opitutaceae bacterium. Taxonomy (GTDB): domain Bacteria; phylum Verrucomicrobiota; class Verrucomicrobiia; order Opitutales; family Opitutaceae; genus UBA6669. The sequence goes on along the minus strand of JAGOJU010000010.1, from coordinate 42,106 downwards.
GCCGTCTGCGGAATGCGGCTCGGCCTGGCGCTGCTCGCAGCGGGACAGATCTCGGAATCCGTGGCTCAGCTTCGCAGGATCACCGTGCAGCATCCTCAGTTCCACGAGGCGTGGGACAACCTCGGCATGGCATTGAAGTCCGCAGGAAATGTCGCCGCTGCCTTGTCCGCCCATCAGCGCTCCGTGGAGATCCTTCCGAAGTACGCGGCGGGCTGGTACAATCTCGGACACACTCACGCGCTGCTTGGCCGCAGTGACACCGCACTGGAATGTCATGATCGTGCGCTCGCGATCGATCCCGGCCATGCGAACGCACACTTTGGCCGCGGTCAGTCCCTGCAGCAGCTCCATCGCGTGGAGGACGCCATCGCCGCCTATGACAGGCAGCTCCTGCGCAACCCCGACCACCACGACGCCCGGAGTTCCCGGTTGTTCGCGCTCAACTACCTCCCATCTTTCGCGCGCGAAACCATCTTTGCGGAACATGTCGAGTTCGGCAGGAGAGTCGGCGCAGGGGCGGGACACGAACAGGCATTCCCCGTCAACGTCTCCGCCGCCACACCCTCCACACGCGGTGAACGGCTGCGCGTGGCATTCCTGTCGCCCGACCTGCGCACCCACGCGGTCGCAAGCTTTCTTGAACCGCTGCTCTGTCATCTGGACCCCGGCCGTTTCGAAATCGCACTTTATCACGACCACTATGTCATCGATGCGGTAAGCGAACGCCTTCGCTCCCGCGCCACGATCTGGCGTCACATCGTCGGTGTCCCAGATGACGAGGTGGCGCGGCAGATCCTCGAGGACGCACCCGACATCCTCATCGACCTCGCCGGGCACACCGGGCTCAATCGCATGACCCTCCTCGCCCGGCGCATGGCCGCGGTGCAAATCACCTTTCTGGGATACCCGAATACCACCGGACTCTCCACGATCGACTACAAGATCACGGACTCCTTCGCGGATCCCTCTCCCGAGTCGGATGCCTACCACACCGAACGTCTTGTCCGCCTGGACGGGTGCGCTTGGACCTACCAGCCGCCCCCGGATTCACCCGGGCCATCCCCCCTGCCATGCGCCACCCGGGCCGGAATCACTTTCGGATCGTTCAACAATTTCTCCAAGATCTCCGATTTCACGATCGCGCTCTGGAGCAGGATCCTCAACGCGGTGCCCGGCTCAAGGCTTGTGCTGAAAAGTCATACGAAAACGCATGCGGCATTTCTGGAGCGTCTGACCCGCAATGGTCTCGACGCCTCGCGTGTTGAATTGCTCGACCCCGCCCCGGATATCCGCAGCCACCTGGAAACCTACTCCCGGCTGGACATCGCACTCGACACCTTTCCCTACCACGGCACTACCACCACCTGCGAGGCTCTCTGGATGCAACGCCCCGTGGTCACCCTGGAAGGCGACCGGCACGCGAGTCGCGTCGGCGTCTCCCTCCTGACCGCCGCAGGCCGGTCCGCCTGGATCGCCCGCACCGAGACTGACTACGTGAGCATCGCTGTCGGCCTCGCCCATGACCGGGCGGCTTTGACAATGGCGTGTCAGACATTGCGGGACTCCCTGCGCAGCGGTCCGCTTTTCGACTATGCCGGACAGGCTGCCCGTTTCGGCGCGGCTCTGCGCACCTGCTGGAACGAGCGACATCAGGAGGGCATGAATCCCTCCCCAGAAAACTCGGCTCAACCTGCCGTCGCATGACTCCGGCAAAACTCCAGAGCACGCTGCGGGCGGGTCTGGCACATCACAGGGCAGGCCGGCTCGACCAGGCAGCCGCGATCTACGAGCAGATCCTCAAGGTTGCTCCGCGGCTGTTCGATGCCGTGCATCTGGCCGGTACGGTTGCGTATCAGCGTCATGACTACAACGCAGCCGTGACGCTTCTCTCGAGAGCGCTTTCGCTCGACCCGCGGTCCGCACCCTGCGCGATGCGGCTGGGCATGGCACTTTTCTCGCAGGGCCATCCAGACAAAGCCGAGAAACACCTGCGCACCTCGCTCGCGCGAGATCCGTCCGCCGCCGAAACGTGGAACGGCCTCGGGCTGGTGCTGCGCGCACTCGGACGTCCGCCCGATGCGATCGAGGCCTTCAGGCGCGCCCTGGTCCTTCAGCCGGGACTCGCGGAAGCGCACGATCAATTGGGCGCCCTGATCGCCGACACGCAGGGTTTCGTCCATGCCATTCCCCACTTCAGGAAGGCGATCGAACTGAACCCGCGCTTCGCCGGCGCCTGGTGCAACCTGGGACTCGCGCAGGTGCAGTCCGGCGACATTCCCGGTGGCGTTGAATCGCTCGACAAGGCACTTTCGATAGACCCCGGCTTTGTGCAGGCCATGCTGGGCAAGGGCCTTGCCCTTCAGCGCGCCAACCAAATCCCGGAGGCCGTTGCTGCCTACGACCGGGCACTTGCACTCGATCCTGGAAATGTTGAGGCGGGAAGCGCGCGACTGCTTTGCCTCAACTATCTCGACACCATCGATCCTTCCCGCCTGTACGAGGAGCACCTCGCCTTTGGAAAACGGCTCGAAGGTGACCCCGCTCCCAGGCGGATTGAAACCGCACTTCCTTCAGCACATGAGCCCCTGCGCGTTGCTTTCCTGTCGCCCGATCTTCGCGCGCATTCCGTTTCCTATTTTCTCGAGCCTCTTCTCGCCCATCTCGATCGCTCGCGATTCGAAATCATCCTCTACCACGACCATGCCGTCACGGATGCGGTGAGCGACCGGCTTCGGCAACGGGCCAGGCTCTGGCGAAACTTCGCCTCGCATCCAGACAGATGGGTGGAGGAGCGCATCCGTGAGGACCGTCCGGACATCCTTGTCGACCTTGCAGGCCATACCGGGTTCAATCGACTGCCTGTTTTTGCGAGGCGCCCGGCACCGGTGCAGATCAGCTACCTGGGCTATCCCAACACAACCGGTCTCTCGGCGATCAACTTCCGCTTCACGGATGAAATCGCTGATCCGTTCCCTTCGAGCGACGCCTACCATACCGAACGGCTCCTTCGCTTTTCGCCCTGCGCCTGGACCTACCAGCCTCCCTCAAGTGCACCGGAGGTCGCGCCGCCGCCATGCCTGGACTCCTCACAGATCACCTTCGGCTCGTTCAACAACGCGGCGAAGTTCTCTGACCACACCCTTCGGCTCTGGTCGGACATTCTCCGCCGCGTTCCCAATTCCTGCTTGTTCATGAAGGGTCACGGCGTCGACGAACCCTCCTTCCAGGATCGGCTGCTTGCGTACATGGATGCCCGAAACATCTCCCGCGACCGACTCACATTCGCCGGTCGGACCAGCGGCCTCGAGGCTCATCTGGCGCTTTACAATAGGATCGACGTCGCTCTCGACACCTCACCCTACAACGGGACGACGACCACGTGCGAAGCACTGTGGATGGGACGACCGGTTGTCACGCTCGCAGGGAACCGCCACGCGAGCCGCGTGAGCGCATCCTTGCTGTCAGCGGTGGGGCATTCCGAATGGATCGCAACCTCCGACGAGGAATACGTCCGGCTCGCAGCACGCCTCGTGCAGGATCGAAAGAACCTCGCAGCCAGCACAGCGGAGCTTCGAACTCAGCTCGCCGCCAGCCTTCTCATGGATCACGCCACACAGGCAAAACGCTTCGGCGAAGCCCTGGTTCAATGTCACAGCGCCGCCACAAGAGCCGCCGCATGACCGCCGATCATGCTCCCCAGGCAAATAGTGCCGCCCTATAAAATGCCTGAGGGAAATCCCCTGAATTCTGAGTCACGATATCACTTATTAAACACGTTAGTATCTATCGACAATTGAGTTCCATACATCAATTCATGTTGGGCCTACAATATGCTTAAGGATTGCCATGCTTCCCGGTGCCACCTCCATCCCCGTCCCCGTTTCCGCTTCGCGCAACAGTCCGACGCTCCCTGAGTCCGCTCTGGCCTCGCTATGTGAAGCCGTACGCGCCGGATTGGCGGAACTGCTGGCGAACACCCGTTCCGCGTCGCCATCCGCATACGAGGCTTTCTTCGCGCTGCGACAGGATTGCGCAACCGCGGTCGCTCACCTTTCGAAAAAGCAGATCAGGAGCGCGGTGGCCGGCGACATCCGCGCGCTCCTCAAGTCCGTCCGGGAATCGGGTATCCATGATCTGACTACGTCCGCTTCCGACCTCGATCTGGCTGGAAAACTCGCGACCGAATTCCAAGGAGGCCCGGGGCTGCTGGCGGCCATGCTGCTGACGTCAGCCTGGCAGTGGCCGGAGGCCCCGACGCTGAGTCGTGTGCCGGACGAACTCTGGGGTGACTACACGGAATGGCTGTTCGCTCCCGTGCAGGGATTCTGTGCAGCGGGCCAAGCGGAGACGTTTGCGGCGCACACGCTGCGCCGGCTCGAGGATCTCGTCGCCTGGACCGATCGCAATCTCGGTTCGAAGACCGTGCGTCTCGCGCTCGACGCCTACCTCAACACAGCCTCCTGCATTCCCCTGTATTTCTCCGAAGGAAGCCTGCGGCAGCATGCTGAGCTTCGCGGTCGGCTGCTCACCAAGGCGATGAATGCGCACCGCGATGTCTATGAGCCCGCACCGGAACTGCGTTTCGGCCGCAAGCTCAAGGTGGGCTTTGTCAGCCGCCACTTTGGTCCTCAAACCGAGACCTACACCACGCTGCCCACATTTGAACAGCTGGACCCCGAACGTTTCGAAGTCCACCTCTTCGCGCACCGGATCACCGGGGAACCGCTCGAGAAACATGCGCGAGAACACTCCCAGGCACTCACCTTGCTCCCCGAGGATCTGTCCGGACAACTGGACATGCTGCGTGATGCCCGGCTCGATGTGATTGTTTTTGGCACAAACGTGACCGCTGTCTTCAACGAAGTCGCCCGCCTTGCGCTTTATCGCAATGCCCCCCTTCAGGTTGTCAACAACTCCTCCTGCATCACATCAGGACTCCCGCATATCGACCTGTACGTTTCAGGCGACCTGACGGAGTCACCAGAGGCGCACGCCCACTTCAGCGAACGCCTGGGCCTGCTCCCGGGTCCCGCCCACGCCTTCAACTATGAAGCCGACCGGCAGGCGCCTTCAACGCAATGGACGCGCGAGGCGCTCGGAGTGCCAAGCGACGCCCTGCTCTTCGTGACGGCCGCCAACTATTTCAAGATCATACCGGAGGTGCAGGCCGCATGGGCAAGGCTCCTGAAGGCCGTTCCCGGCTCTCAATTGCTTGTCCATCCCTTCAATCCCAACTGGGCATCCTCCTACCCCATCGACCGATTCTGCATCGAATTCGACAAGGTGCTCGCAGCACACGAGGTGGATCCCACGCGCCTCAAGGTCTCGACCGAACGATTCCCTTCGCGCTCCGACGTGAAGTCGCTCCTGAGCGTCGGTGACATCTATCTCGACACCTATCCGTTTGGAGGGGTCAACTCTCTTGTCGATCCGCTCGAACTGGGCATTCCGACCATCGCCTGGGAGGGCGATTGTTTCCGTTCACGCATGGGCGCTGCCCTGCTCAGGCAGATCGGACTCGAGGAGCTGATCGCCACGAGCGAGGAGTCCTACCGGGACATCGCTGTCCGGTTGTCGCAGGATCCGGGCTCACGGCTCACCCTTCGCAACGCCATTTCCCAGTCCATCGAGCGCGTGCCGCCGTTCCTCGATCCGCTCGCGGCGAGCGACGCCTTCGGGGCCTTGATTGAAACCGCCTTTGACCAGATGGCCGAGTTGGGCGCCGCCGCATTCCGAGCCGACCGAACTCCGCTTGTTGCCGCTGAACGGATGCCGCTCGACGCACAGAGCCGCCACCGCCACGGACTCGCTCTCTTCGCCTCGGGCCGCCATCCGCGTGCTGCCGCCTATCTCGCTTCCGCGGTGCAGCAGGACGAAGGCAACGCCGAACTCTGGTACGACATCGCCCGCGTCTACCGCGCGGCAGGGGCCCCGCAGTCCTCCATCCATGCGCTGGAAACGAGCCTGAGGCTCGACCCTTCCCGCGTCGATTCGTGGCTGCTGCTCTTCGAACTCGCCGAAGCCGCAGGCTCCGCGGAGCTTGCCCGCGAGGCCTTGGGATGCGCACTGGAGATCGCACCCTCCGATCTGCGCGTGATCCAGCTCGCATCCCGCGTCAATGTGGCCTGAATCAGCTGAATGAACGTCGTCATTGTCGGCGGGGGAATCGTCGGCCTCGCAACCGCCCTGGCGGTGAGGGATCGCCAGCCTGGCGCACGAATCATCCTGCTCGAGAAGGAGTCGGCGGCAGGCCTTCACCAGAGCACCCATAACAGTGGTGTTCTCCACGCAGGCCTCTACTATCGCCCCGGTTCGCTCAAGGCAAAATTCGCGGTCGAGGGCATCCGCAGGATGACCCGATTCTGCGAGCAGCACGCTATCGCCCATCAGATTTGCGGGAAGCTGGTCGTCGCCACGACTGCCGACGAAGTCGTCCGCCTCAGGGCACTGCTCGAGCGAGGCACGGCAAACGGGCTCCGTGGGCTCGAGTGGCTGGCATCCGATGCGCTCAAGGAAATTGAGCCCCACGCAGCCGGCCTTGCGGCCGTGCGGGTGCCGGAGGAGGGCATCGTCGACTACCCAGCCGTCTGCGCCGCCATGGCGCGGGAATTCTCAAGATCCGGCGGCACCGTGCGCACGCGTACCCGGGTCACCCGAATCCTGAAGGACGGCGACGCCTGGATGGTCCTGACCACAGCCGGTGAGTTCCGGGCACACCACGTCATCACGTGTGCGGGTCTTCACAGCGACCGCGTGGCTGCCGGTTCGGGCGAGGAGCGCGATGTCCGCATCGTGCCTTTCCGTGGCGAGTACTACAGGCTCCGGAAATCCGCCGAATATCTGGTCAAGCACCTGATCTATCCGGTCCCCGACCCTGCGTTTCCCTTCCTCGGTGTCCACTTCACACGGCTGATTCACGGAGGCATCGAGGCGGGACCCAATGCCGTCCTCGCCTTCTCCCGCGAAGGCTACACCAAATGGCGTATCAACGCGGCGGACCTGGCGGACTCCCTGGGATACAGGGGATTCTGGGCCTTCACCCGCAATCACCGGAACATGGCGTGGAATGAACTCCGCCGGTCTTTCAGCAGGAAGCTCTTCTGCAGAGCACTCCAGAAACTCGTACCTGCCATTCAGGAATCCGATCTGGAGGAAGGCGGCGCCGGCGTGCGCGCACAGGCCATGCGACCGGACGGCTCCCTGGTGGAAGACTTTCATCTCATCGAGCGACCCGGCATCCTCCACGTGTTGAACGCCCCGAGTCCCGCAGCCACCGCATCGCTTGCCATCGGCGCACACCTGGCGGAGCGCGCCCTGGCAAATACGCCCGCTCCGGCGATCAACGGGTCAGCCTCCCCCGCGGAGAGACACGTGGCCGCCTGAACAGCCGGGACCTCCCGTTGCCGCAACGCAATCGAAAGTCGCCGACAGCCACCCGGCGGTGTGTACCGTCGCGGGCATTGCCCGGAAACTCGCTGGCCATTCCGTCAGCAGAATGTGAGTTCCCTAAGGGTGCGGCCACTCTCGCGATCGACCTCCATGGCAACCCAGCGTTGCTCCCACGGTTGCCGGAATCGATTGCGCTCGTTGACCAGCCTGGACACTCGTGACAGGTCGGGCTCGCCCTCCTTGGGCGTCACCCGGTACCCCTCGCGATTGACGGCATAAAGATGAAACAGAGGTTTCATGCGGGGATCGTGAAAAGTGCGGAAGGTCGCTTCCGTGCCTCCCATGCTGTGTATCCATTCTTCCAGCACAAGGGGATTCCCGGCCGCATTATCACCCACACGCACCTACGGGTTTCCTACCCTTCCGACGCGGCCGCTCCGACCCCGTCCGACCGCTCTCCCTTCGAAACGAGCACCGCGCACACGAGGTCGCCCGTCACATTCAGCGTCGTGCGCGCCATGTCCAGGAACCGGTCGATTCCAAGGATGATGGCAATGCTCTCACCCGGCACCCGAATCGAGACCAGCACCCCCACCACCAGCGGCAGCGACCCACCCGGCACCCCGGCGGTGCCGAATCCCGCCATGATGCACATGAGCGCCACGACGACCTGCTGGCCGATCGACAGATCAACTCCGAACACCTGTGCGAGAAAGAGCACGGTCACGCCTTCATACAAGGCGGTTCCGTTCTGGTTGGCACTCGCCCCGACGGTGAGGACAAAGCGGCTGATCTTTTTCGGCAGCCCCAGGTTCTCCTCGGCCACCCGCATCGACACCGGAAGCGTCGCATTGCTCGACGACGTGCTGAACGCGGTGATCATCGCCTCCTGCGTCTGCCTGAAAAACTGGAGCGGCGACTTCCCTGCCACAAACTTGAGGAGGAGCGAGTAGGTGACGAACTGGTGCAGCAACAGTCCGAGCACGACCACACCGACGTAGAACCCGAGGCTCTTGACGATCTCGATTCCGAGAGTGGAGGTCAGGGCAAAACCGAGGCATGCGACGCCCACCGGCGCGAGCCACATGGCGATGCCGATGATGCGCATGCAGATCTCGAAGACGCCCTGAAGCACCTGGACGAGGGGCTTCATCTTTTCCGGCGGGGCCATCGCCATCGCGATGCCAAAGAAGAGACTGAAGACCATCACCGCGATCAGTCCACCGCCGGTATAGTTGGGCGTGAACGCATTGACAGCCTCGTACAGGGGGTTCTGGGGCACCAGCGCGAGCAGCGTGTCCGCGATGGGAGCCTTCTTGGTCCCCTGTTCGACCTTCTGCGCAACCGCACCACCGTATTTTGCGGTGAGTTCGCTCTTGGTCGCCTCCGACAAGTGCGAGCCTGGAGAGAGAACGTTCACGAGGACCAGGCCCAGGAGAACGCTCGACCCCGCCAGCAGGAGCGTGAACAGGACCGATTTCAGGCCAACCTTGCCGAGTTCGCGCACATCCCCCATCTCCGCGATCCCAAGCACAATGGCCGCGAAGATCAGCGGAATGACGATCATGAAAATCAGGCGGATGAACAGCGACCCCACCGGCTTGATGATGTTCGTCAGCCACCAGTCGAGTTGGGCGAGTGTACCCGCATCGGTCACTGTCCGCTCGACGATGAGCCCCGCCGCAGCGCCGACCAGGAGTCCCACCAAGATCTGATTGGCCAGCGGCCACTTCCAGGGTTTGAGAGTCACGCCATCAGCTTGCTGTTGGCAGGCGTTGGCCGGCAACCCCTTTCTTCGAGTGGAATGAAAGCGGTCGTTTTGAAAACACCAGTCCGCGATTGACTCCCCTGAAGCGTCATCAACAAACGCACGTTGAGAACGCGGCTCGCGTTTGAGCCCGCAGTCTCCCCGAAACACCACTATCCACGGAGTTCCAAAATGAAAAAACTGTTGATGAGCCTCATCGCCGCTGCCGCCCTTCTCGGAGGAACGGCTTCCTTTGCCTCTGAAACGTCCCCCAAGAGCGTCATCCATGTGGTGACCCTCGCCTGGAAAAAGGACGCAACACCCGAACAGATCAAGGCCGCCATCGACGGCGTGCACGCGCTTCCCGCAGCGTACCCCGGCATCACACGTGTCTGGACGAAGGCCATCAAGGTCCAGAATCCAAAGGGCGCTGAAGTCGCCAAGACCCATGTCCTTGTCATGGAATTTGCCGATGAAGCCGCCCTGAAGGCCTACACGGATTCACCTGCGCAGAAGGCATGGTACAAGGCCTACCTGCCCGCGCGGCAGACGAGCACGACCTACGACATCACCAACTGATCCCGCGCGCAGTCCGGCTTTTCAGGCCGCCCCTCACCGGGGCGGCTTTTTTAGTAGCTGTGCGTCCCGACGTCAACCAGAGTGGGGATGCTTCCACGGTGCACGATAGTCACGCTTCAGGAATGCCGATGCCTCCCTGTTGCCAGGAATCTGCTCCCTGGCCCCATCCCAGACGAGCCGGTCACCCACCTTGAGCGCGATCATCGCAAGCTTGACCGCTGTCGTTGAAAGATGGGCATCGGCGATCGTACAGCTCGCCTTTCCCTTTCCGCGCACGGCCTCGAGAAACTCACCCAAATGCGCGGTGCCGGTGTCGGTCCGCACGTCAGTCACGACTCTCTCTGCCCCCTTCGCCTTGGGCACATGCACCCAGCGGTTGTCGTTCACCCAGACGGTTCCGTTTTCCCCAAGGAAGGTGACACCGATATTGATCTCGGGCGTGTATTCCTCCGAGCCCCAGATGCGGTGACGCCAGCTGACCGGGCATCGGTCATATTCAAAGTGCGCCGTCATGGTGTCGGGGGTGGTGATCCTTCCCTTCAGCTGATAGAGCCCCCCCGCCGCTGCAACGGTCCTGGGCGCGGAAAGATCGAGAACCACGCGCGCAGCATCGATCATGTGGATGCCCCAGTCATACAGATGTCCCTGCCCGTAGGTCTCCTCGAGTCGCCAGTTCATGTGACCCACCTGTTCGCTGTAGGGTATCAGCGGGCCCGGGCCGCACCAGAGGTCCCAGTCGAGACTCGGCGGGGGCGCCTTGTGAGCGGGATCCTTCAACCCGACCTTGGCATTGATCTGGGCCTCCGCCTGGACCACCCGGCCAAGATTGCCGTCGGCGATGAACTGCTTCACCGCCTTGAACGCCGCGCTTTGGCGGCGCTGAAATCCAACCTGTACAACCTGCTGCGGACGCTTCGCCGCTGCCTCCACCATGGCGCGGCCTTCACGCACGTCATAGGAAACCGGCTTTTCCAGATAGATGTGCATCCCTTTGTTGAGCGCGGCCAGGAATGGCAGCGCATGCCACTGGGGCGGAGTCGAGATGATGACGGCCTCCAGTCCCGGTGTCTCGAGCAATTCCGCATAAAGCTTGAAGGTCTTCGGGCGCCATCCCTGCAGCTTCGTTATCTCCTCGGCGCTCTTTTCAAGGTGCTCGCTGTCGATGTCACAGATGGCCGGCACCTCCAGCCCGCCCGCCTTGAATGCAGCACGGGCATTGACCATGCCCCACCAGCCCACACCAATCAGCCCCACCTTCACCTTGCGCGGCGCGGACGGGTCCGTCGACGGGGAGGATACCTGGGCGATCAATGACCGAACGGGTGAAACCGCCGCGGCTCCAGCCGCAACGGTGCCGAGAAACTGGCGTCGATTGAGGGGGTTCATGAATCCCTTCTATCTCGGCCAACCGCGGGAACCAGCCAAATCTCAAGTCAGCCGCTTAAAGGAAGACCCCCCACGGAGGGAAGTGCCATGACGACATTCATGGCAGCACCGCTCATCGGACCGGATGCTACCGCACCGCAGAGGACAGCAGTACAAAAGTGCCTCGCTTGTTTGAGATAGCAAAGTCGGCACGCTTGTCGCCATCGACATCGCGCGCATCAAACTGCGTTCCAATCCCGCTCGCATCGTCGATCAGCAAAGGTGAAAATGTCACCCCACCCTGCGTTGTTCTGGAAACCACAAACGCATAGATCACGGGGGCGCCCATGGGATCAGGGTCCTTGTCCGGGCCGTGCGCCCACCAGCGTTTTCCCGTGACAATGTCGGGGACGCCGTCGCCATTCACATCGGCGAGCACCACCGCGTGAAGCTGCGAAAACTGGACGCCCTTGAATTTCTTATCGGCCTCTTCCGGAAGTATCGCGTGTTCCCTGAATGTGATTGCACCATCCGCCGCGCGCACCTGCTCAAACCAGGAGAGTCCATATCCATGAGCTGCCTTCGACGTCACCACATCGGGAAGGCCGTCGCCATTGATATCGATCACCCCCATCTGCGCTCCACCCGCCTTGGAAAAGGCGACAACATGGTGCGTCCAAGCTTCGCCGCTCTCAGAAGAGGCAGGCTGCTGCCACCAGCCGCCCCGCTCGATCAGGTCGTTCCTGCCATCCTGATCGACATCTCCCACCCCCAACCCATGTGTGTAGCGCTGGAATGCATTCGAATGCGTCGAAATAGGGTGGAAAATCCAGGGTCGGGTGGGATCACTTGGATCAGGCGCTGCGTAGCCGTATTTCCCTCCGGAAGAACACACGATCTGCAGGCGGCCATCTCCGGTGAGATCAACGTACATCGCAGATTCATTGTCGACGGGCGCATGGACGTGATGCTTGGCCCAGCGCCCTTCCCTGTGTCCAGGATTGCGATACCACGCGGCATCCAGCCCGGGAAACCCGATGACAAGGACATCCATCCATCCATCACCGTCCACGTCATTTGCCGCAGCGATAAAGTTGTCCGAATACTTCAACGGATCGTAGGGCTTCGGCTCATAGATCTCATGGCGGACCTTGTACGCCGGCCCTTCGTACCAGAACGGACCTGCAACGACATCCATGGCGCCATCGCGGTTCAGGTCAGCAAAGACCGCGCCTTCGGCATAAAACTTGTCGTCAAGCTGGAGGCGCCGGTGCGAGGGTGTGGCCGCCGCGACGCACGCCAGTGCGAGAACACAGGTGGTGGCGACGCTTGCCAGGTGGCGTGCCGCCAAACGCAGGGGATGTGTCATGAGGAAATCGGGGGAAGAATTGTCAGTATTCCGTGCGGGACGCCGCGCGAGAGCGGTACGCTGACAGGGCAGGAAGCAGCTGGCAAGCCGGCCCTCGCCGGTGCCTGAGGCCGCACGGCGGCGCGGACTTTCTGCCGGACACTCTCCCGATGACCTGATGAATTGGCCTCGAAGGCTTGACAACAAATGAGGCAGAAACACAGATGTTTCAGAGTGAACCCATTCAAGCAACGGAACGCGCCTCTTGAAGCCCGCCAGCAACTGGCGGCGGGCGTGGCGTTGCACATCTGCCCCGCGCAGCCCGGCGCCGAATACTGACGGTCAGCACGAACCCGGTACGTGCCCAGACCTGAAGCACGGCACCGGGCGAGTCACATTCAATACAACTCTTTCGATTTCCGCGGGCGTTCATGCGCCCGCACACTCCTCCTGCGATGCACCTTGCACCTCGCAGGTTCTCCAGGCCACTCCCGGCCCCGCTCCAAAGATAAACACTCATTTCCACCCACCGGTCCCGCCCGATCGCGGGAACTTCCGGCAGGAAACCAACCACGAATCAAATTATCAATATGAACCCAACATCCATCCATATTTCCAGCGAGGATCATTCGAAACTGCGCCTTCTGCTTTCAGCTGCGCTGCGCTCCAACGCCACCGCATCGCTCCACAAGCTCCGCGAAGAGCTTGACCGCGCCATCGTTGTCGAGCCATCGGCCCTTCCGCCGGACGTCGTCACAATGGGCTCGACCGTCAAGTTCGAGGACCTCGGCAGCGGCGAGGTCGAGGAATACACCCTCACTTTTCCCGACCAGGCCAATATCGAGCAGAGGCGTCTTTCAATTCTTGCTCCCATCGGCACCGCTCTCATCGGTTTCCGCGTAGGCGATATCGTCAACTGGAACACTCCTGGCGGTGTCCGCCAGTTGAAGATTCACCGCGTCACGCAAGGCCACGCGGCGACCTCGAAACCGGCGGCATCACCGTCGCACTAGGACGTCTTCAGCGGCAATGCCGGCCCCGTTGGGCAGGAGGGAAACGGCTGGCATTCCCTCCGCCGCCAGCAATCGCGAACGATGGGCTCCGCCTCCGGGATCCGGGGTCGCGGGCGCCCTTGCCGGTCCTGGAAATCCGTGCTCGTCGAATGGAGTTGCGCCTTGGACGCGGCTTCTCCCCCCTTCTCCTGACAAATCAGCCGCACGCTGAACGAGTCGCACCGCACATTCGTCCATGGACCATTTCACGCTCGTTCACGATTTTGTCATCCTGCTGCTCGCTGCAGGCCTTGCAGGCATGCTGTGCAAGCGTATCGGGCTGTCTGTCATCGTCGGCTACCTCCTGGCCGGGATTGCGATCGGGCCCTACCTGCCGTTTTCGCTGATACAGGACACCGATCACATCGCGCAGTTGTCTCAGGTGGGGCTGGTCTTCCTCATGTTCTCCATCGGACTGGAACTGAGCCTGTCGAAACTGCGGCGCATGGGGCTGCCCATCATCATGGCGACCTTCATCGGCGCCTTTTTCATGCTCGCGTTCACCCTGCTGCTGGGGCGGGTGCTGGAATGGACGCCCCTCCACAGCCTGTTCGTCGCCGCCATGCTGATGGTGTCGAGCTCGGCGGTGATCGCAAAAATCATGAGTGAGCTGAAGCTCAACCACGATCGCGCCGCCCAGATGGCCCTTGCCATCACGATCGTCGAGGACGTCGTGGCCGTCATCATGCTGACGGTGCTCGCCACCCAGGGGGCCCACAAGTCAGCGGGCCTGGGAGCCGTGCTCACCGGACTCACGGCCTTTGTCGTACTCTTTGTTTGTCTTGGGTTGCTCCTGCTGCCGCGTCTTCTGCGCTGGCTTGAGAAGAAGGCTGATACGGAACTGCAGACGCTCGTGGTGGCGGGCGTGCTCTTCCTGCTCTCGCTCGCGGCCATCAAGGCGGGCTATTCCATCGCGCTCGGCGCATTCCTGTTTGGAGCGTTGATGGCGGAGATGCCGCAAAAGCAGACGATCGAGGAATCTTTCGGCAGCCTCCGCAATCTTTTCGGCAGCGTCTTTTTTGTATCGATCGGCATGATGATCGATGTGCGCCTGCTGAAGGAGATCTGGCTGCCTGTCCTTACGCTCAGCCTATTCTCGCTCCTCGTGCGCCCAATCGCATGCGGCATCGCACTCATGCTGGTGGGGGTGCCACCACCCCAGGCGCGGCGCGGCGGACTCCTGCTCACTCCCCTCGGAGAGTTCACATTCATCATCGCGCAGGCAGGCATCGCAGCGGCCGTCCTTCCGGTCTCTTTCTATCCGCTCTCCGTCGGGCTTTCGGTTCTCACCGTGCTCGCCACACCGATTCTCAACCGTTTTGCCGGCCCCATCCTGCACTTCCTTGATGTCATCGAGCCAGCTCCGGTTTCCCGGTTCATCGCCGCCTATCAAAGCTGGCTTCATCACGTCGCCAACCGCGACACGGCTCCGCTCGCATGGAAACTGATTCGCAGCCGTCTCGTGCAGGTCGCCGTCGAAATCCTTTTCGTGGCCGGCGTCCTCATTTTCTCTCAACCCCTCCTGCTGCGTCTCGAAGAGACCATGCTCGCCTCGATGCTGGGCATCACTCCCCTTCGGATCGCCTATTGGATCGGCATCGGCCTGCTCGTGCTGATCCCGCTGTTTGCAGCCTGGAGGAACATCGGTGCCCTCGCGGCAATCGTCGCCGAAGCCTGGCACATGCCTACGCTGACGCCACGGTTCATCCGGACGAGCCTGCGCACTGCCGCTGCAGTGGCGCTCGGTTCCTTCCTCTATGCCTTGTTTCCAGTGAAACTGAGCCCGCTCGGCTGGCTCTTCCTGGGAATCGCGGCCATCGCAATCGTGACGGTGTTCTCCCGAAAACTCATCTACTGGCACAGCACCTGGCAGCACTCGATGAACAAGGTGCTTGAAGGGAATGGATCCCCATCCAGTGCTGAAGGCGGGACGGACAGGGAATCACTCGCCCAGGGACTCGAGGCCTGGGACCTCCAGTTGCACGACTGCACCGTTCCCGCCGGAGCCAGCTATGCGGGAAGCTCCCTCTCCGAACTCCAGATTCCCTCCCGGTTCGGCTGCTTTGTGGTCGAGATCGAACGCAACAACTTCGTGATCCCCCATCCTTCGCCAGACCTCTCCTGCTTTCCTGGCGACAAGCTTCTGCTGCTGGGCATTCCATCGCAGATCGAGAAGGCATCGGCATTCCTCGCAGGGCAGGGTGAGGACAGGCAACATCACGGCGACTTCGATCGAGCCGTTCTCGATTCGTTCACCGTTCCCGAAAGTGGCCCCACAGGTGTGCCGCTTGGAAAACTTCAGATTGCAAGGAAGACGGGCGTCCGCGTTCTGGGCATCGGACGCAACGGCTCCCAGATCCTCGTCCCACAGGCCTCCGAGGTCCTCCAACCCGGCGACCGCCTTCTCGGCCTGGGATCTCTCGACCAGCTCAGGGATTTTCGAAACTGGCTCGAGTCGTCGCCGGCAGGCGCCTGACGCAATTCCGCCGACCCGGAAGATTTTCTCCCGCGATGGTCACGTTGGGTCGAAAATCCGCCTGACAGGCCGGATGAGTCGAATAGTTCAGATGGGCTGGGTGCCCTTGCACTCCGGGTATTTTGCGCAGCCCCAGAACTGGCCGCCTTGGTTCTGGCCTGCTTTCGCTGTGCGCAGGGCCATGAGCGAGCCACATTTCGGGCAGACAGGTGGCCTCGGATCAGTCCGATCGGCCCGATCCTTCCTGCGCTGCTTCAGCCGCTCGGTGGCGAGTTGCTCGGAGTAGCCGCCCTCCTCGATGAAGACCGCCTCCAACGCCGCTATCTGCCGGTCGAGCAGGAAATTTGTCTGGTGGATCAGGCAGATGAGCGCGTTGGCGCGCACGGCCGGTTCGGCATGGTCAAGCCAGCGGGCATAGAGCGCCCAGCGCTCCTGATCGCTCATCCCGCCAAGATCAGTCCGATCAGTCGGATCCGTCCGATCATTTCTGATCCTTGACGCCACCGCCCGCACCGCGCTCGCTTCGGCGCTATCAGCTCTCCACGCAGCCAGCCGGCGATGCCGCAGGTAGTCTTCGTAGTCGAGCAGCAGCTCCTCAAGGCTGGCCCGCGCGACGTTCACAAGGCGCAGTTCGGTCTGCGAACTGGTCGCAGAGGCCCGGCTTCCTTCGGCGATATTCTGCCGGCCCGAACGCGCCGCCTGCACCATCTGGTCCACGGTACGCGAGCGGGCATCCAGGAACTTTTCGCAAAACCACACCGTGGCATCGTAGATGAGCGTGGCAGTCTGAAAGCTGGCAGTCTTGCGATAGCCGCCACTCGGGCGCAGTTTCTTGTGAGGGCCTTCCATAGTTTTCAGCCAATCCAGATCAGTCCGATCAGACCGATCAGTCCGATCAGACTGATACGACTGATCTGCTCTGGCCAGGCCTGCGCGTACCCATTTCAGGGCCGCCACGCACGGGGCTCCGAATCTTACCTGGGCAGGAGCTCGCTGATGGGCGGATCCCAATCCGCAGGATCTATCTCCGGCGGCGGACGCCCTCCCAGCTTTCCCTGGGGGCGCCCCAGGAGATGCGACGTCACCAGCCTCTGCACCAGATTCATGCTGGGCAGCGCGCTGTGGAATCCGAGTTTGGCCAGCAACTGGTCGCCGAATTCAAAAAATCCGAAATCGCCCGGAGTCACACACACCACCTGCTCCACGGGAACAAACGCACACCTGGCACCAAGGTACGGTACGGTGTTGTCGCCTGTATTCAGGCGATTGATGCCACCCCACTCGTTCCTCGGGTCCTCGAGCTCAAACCGGGGTTTTCCACCCCCATCCGGCCTGATCGCCATGCTCACGCGCGTTTCCGCATCGACTCCAACCACACAAAGCCATCGGCGCGGATCGGGCAGTTTCAAGCGCTCCAGGCGACGACGGTGCCGCCAGGCACGATCAAGCATGGCCGCCAGCAATCGGTCAGCCTTCATGCGCGGGTCATCGGGCCGCAATCCATACCGGGTGACAAATGTTGCCAGCGTTTCAAGGATGCCCGGCTGCCATGCCTCAGGAAGGAAGATGTCCTCAGTCAGGCCACCCTCCGCCGTGACCGCCTCATCGTAGGACGGCAATAAATGATAGAGCGAAGGCGTCAGCCGCGCCGCCTCGCGCTCGCGGGAGCCACCGCCGGATAGACTGAAGCCACCGACGCCGATCGCCACCTTTGCGATCGACTCGAGCGAACCGCGGAAGGGCGACGCCAGCGACGCCACCCTGTCGACCGATTTGAATCCCGCACGCGCCAGATACCCCGCGGTTATCAGCCCACCCATCGAGTGCGCGACGATATTCACCTTTCCCGTCCTGGTAGAGAATCCATCAGCATGATAGTGCCGCATCAGGCTGGTTCTCGCAATGACCTCGCCGACAAAGGCGGCAAGCTCGCCTTCGATGATGTCCAGGGGCTGCCTCCAGTCATAGGCAAACGGATACACCGGCACGGGACTTGCGGGGTCCTGCGTAAGGTTGTGGCGCAGTTCCTCTATGATCTCGCCGTAAAAAAGCTGGAATACCTGATCGCGTGCCACGCGGGCCGGTTCGACCAGCTCGTACCTGACATCGTCCGGATGCAACGTGATGCGATCATAGTTTTTTGTCGCAGCCTTCAGGACCGACCACACGTTCTCCGGATCAACCGGATACTCGTCGCGAAGGGTGCTTCCCATGATCCCCGGAACAAAGAGGACTGGAGCGGGCAGCGTCATGCCCCAGCTCTAACGCAATCCGTACCGAGACCAACCGAAATTTGGGCGCGCGACCGCGCCGGCGGATTGCACACGTGTCACAGTTCTCTCCCGCGCCCCTTCCCCGGGCGTGATGGTCTCCTCTTCCTCCCAGGTCCCCACGCTCCAGCATGGAACCCTCAATCAAATGGTCGGGCCGGCGAGATTCGAACTCGCGACCTCTTGCACCCCATGCAAGCGCGCTACCAGGCTACGCTACGGCCCGAACAAGTGAACGGTCAGACAGCCCTATGGCCCCGCAGGATGCAAGCGCGTTTTTTCCCCGTTTCCCGATCGGATTTCCGTGCTCATCGGGGGGAGGCAAGCTCTCTGCCAACCGGCCACAGGATCCGCGGAAGTTGCTGTCTGTTTTGAACAAACGGATCCGACACGAGTCAAACGCGGTATGAAAACCATCCTGGCACCCATCGATTTTTCAGGCGCAAGTGACGGTGTCGTCAAGGCGGCCTCCGAACTGGCTGGCATTCTCAGCGCGCGCATCGTGCTGCTACATGTGGTGCAGCCTCCCGTCGTCACAAATGACTTCGGCGTCGGACTGGACAATGTCCAGGAACTCATGGTCATCAGCGAAAAGGCAGCGACCAAGAATCTTGACCGCCAAAAGGCACGGCTCGCGAAAAAGGGAGTGGAAGCCGACGGCGTGGTTTCAACCGGCTCCCCCATCGCATCCATCCTCAAGGAGGCCGATCGCACCAAAGCCAGCTACATCGTCATGGGGTCCCACGGTCACACCGCGTTTTATGACCTGCTCGTCGGCAGCACCACCCAGGGTGTCCTCAAGCGCGCACAGTGCCCGGTCATGGTACTTCCGACACGCGCGAAGCCCGGGAAAAAACGCAGGAAAAGAAAATAGAGCCGCATGACCCCAGAGCCTCTTTCCGCACCAGAGGGGCTTGGCTTGCCGCAACCATCCCTTCCCGGCAGGCTGCCTCATGCTGTCCTTTGACGATGCCGTGCTCCAGGCACGCCGGAAACGTATCCAGGACGCAATTACACCGGTCATCGGCGACGCCGTGCTGCTGGTTCACGCGGGTGATCCCATTCCCCTGCCTGAAAACACAGACCAGACCTACCCCTATCGCGCACACGCGGAATATCACTACCTGACCGCACTCGAATGCCCCGGCGGCATCGTCGCCTTCGATCCGACCCCAGGCGCCGGCGGGCAATGGCGGTCATTCGTGCCTGCGCTCACAGAAAACGAACGCATCTGGGAGGGACGCGGCCAGGCGCCGGGTGAGCCGATCGCCGGCCTGACGACCTGGCTCAAGGAACGTTCGCGTTCCATCGTCAGACTGGGCGCACCGCCGCGCGCGATGGACATATCCGATCGCGATGACCGGACAAAACGTGTCCGCGAACATTTCCGTCACGCCAGGCGCCCCAAGGACGAACTTGAATTGGGCCTCCTCCGCAGCGCCGCCGCCTGCACCACCGCGGGATACACGGCCGTGCGGGCACGCCTGGGATCGGAGTTTCAACCGGCCACCGAAAGGAGCCTCCAGATCACGCTCGAAACCGGTTTCTTTCAGGCAGGCGCACGCCGGACCGGCTACGGATCCATTGTCGGCAGCGGACCCAACGCCGCGGTGCTTCACTTTGATCCGGGCGACCGCATGATCGCCTTTGGTGAATTTGTTCTCATCGACGCCGGAGCCGAAATCGACCGCTACGTATGTGACGTGACGCGCACCTTTGTCGCAGGCGGCAAACCCTCTGCCTTCCAACGCGATCTTCATAGCCTGGTGCTGTCCGTCGAAGAAGCGGCCATCGGCCGCTGTCGCACCGGTGCCGAGTGGAAAGACATCCATTTCAAGGCAGCCATGGAGATCACCGCCGGGCTCGTCGACATGGGAATCCTCCTCGGGAATCCAGAATCACTGGTTGATCGCAACGCACACACGCTGTTCTTCCCCCACGGACTGGGTCACCTTGTCGGGCTCGGCGTGCGCGATGCGAGCGGAACACTGCCCGACCGACCCAAGGATCCGCGCGCAGCCTTGCAAACGCTCCGTACGGATCTGCCGCTGATGCCCGGATATGTCATCACCGTGGAGCCGGGCATCTATTTCATTCCCACTCTCCTCAACGATCCTGCGCGCCGGGAACGGTATCGCGACTGTGTCGATTGGACACGCATCGAGCCCCTGATGGAGACAGGCGGTGTGCGGATTGAGGACAATGTTCTGGTAACTGCCGGGGAGCCGGAGATCCTGACATCGTCGATTTCAAAAGCGCTGTAGGCATTGGTAATTCCCCAATGCCTCCCTTCCCAGGCTCTCATGCCTGGCACCGGCTGGAGGCGCCATTCGCCCCGCGCGGAGCGTGCGGCAGGAACAAGAATCATGGCTTGCCAGTCCGATCGATTTCGCATCGCATGACCCCCCTGAAAGCCCGGATGGCGGAATTGGCAGACGCAACGGACTCAAAATCCGTCGCCCTCTAAAGGCGTGTGGGTTCGATCCCCTCTCCGGGCACCAGTTTGCGGGACGGCGCAAACGATCTTCAAACCTTGCGCGCCGCGTGGGCTGTCGCCACGTGGACGTATTTCTCAGCCCAGGGGCGCAGCCCGGCCATCTCCTCCGCAGTCAGCGAACGCACGATGCGGGCGGGTGTGCCAAGGACCATCGAGCCGGGCGGCACAACCATGCGCTGCTTCACCACCGCACCGGCGCCCACAATGCTGCGGGCGCCAATGACCGCCCCATCGAGAACCGTCGCACCCATCCCGATCAGGCATTCATCTTCGATCGTGCAGGCGTGCACAATCGCGCTGTGCCCGATCGTGCACCACTTTCCGATGATCGCATCCAGGTCGTCCGCGAGATGCACGATCGCGTTGTCCTGCACATTGCTCCCCTCTCCCACAAGGATGCGCGCAATGTCACCCCGGAGGACGGCGCCATAGAAAACGCTGCTCTGCGCTCCCAGCGTGACATCACCCACCACCGTCGCATTGGGCGCGACCCAGATGGCACGAGCCGTATCCGGATTCTTTCCGAGGTGCCGGGCAAGGCGTTCCTGCAGCGTCATGGGCCGCCAGTCTGTCCGCCGTCCTGCCGACGGCAAGGTTGGGACGCGAACTTCCGCAGGTACTTGAGCGCAACCTCAAACTCGTGCGGAAGCTCCGCCCGGAGAGTGACGGGTTCTAGCGTGTCAGGGTGCCTGACCGTGAGTACGCTGGCATGCAGGGCGAGACGCTGCAACAGGGGCTTTTCGTCGTCGCGATTCTTGTAGCCGCGCTTGAGATCGGAAAGTTTCAGATCCGCTTCGGGGATTCCGTAGAACCGATCGCCGAGAATCGGAGCTCCGGCTGCGGCAAGATGCACCCGCAACTGATGCGTCCTGCCCGTATGCGGGCGGCACTCGACCCACGCAAAACTCCGGCCACGCCCCGTGTGAAAACGCTCCAGCGTCCGAAAGTCCGTCAGCGAGGGTTTCCCTCCCCTCTTTTTGAAAATCCGCATGCGACCCGGATGCGCCTCGTCCTGGTCGAGCGCGAGATCGATGCTGAAGGTCTCGGGCAGCAGTCCCGCCTCGTCGCGCACCGCCGCAATGACCTTCATCGCCTCCTCCGCCGGCGGCACGACCACGAGGGCGTGATAGACCTTGCCCACGGACTTCGACTGGAACTGGCCGCTCAGAAAATCCAGCGCTGCTTTCGTCTTTGCGCAAAGCAGCACGCCACTCGTATCCGCATCCAGCCTGTGGACATTCGCAACACCCTTCCCCATGGCGACATGAACGCTGCCCATGAGATTCTGGCGCGCCTTGTCCCAGCGATCGGGCGCCACCAGAAGGCCACTCGGCTTGTCGAAGGCAATCAGGGCATCGTCCTGGTGAATTATCGGCGGCAGGGACATCCAGAAGCGAATGCACGGAAAACGACGGAAACTCAAACCTCGGGAAAATTGACGAATTCTTAGCGATTGGCTGCCGAACAAAAATTAGTGTAACGCGTTGGTTGACCGATTGAAAGGGCTTGCCAAGGAGGCGGTAGACTCGCTGCTCTTCTGGAGGCACGACCCGGATTCCTCCGGGCCGATTAGAGCGGTATGTCCGTCATCAAACGCAAATTCATCCATATTGGCGCGAGCATCGCGACGACCCGCATTTCCCGTCGTTTGAAGAAGGGCACAAATGCGCTGCGCGAACAGGAGACGGCCTACAAACATCTGCTGAAACGCATCGCAGGTACCGCTCTCGGCCAGGACATGGAACTCGACAGCACGCTGCCCTACGACGGATTCCAGCGGCGTGTGCCTCTTCGCGTGTATGAGGAATTCCTTCCCTACATCGAGCGCATCAAATCGGGCGAGGCGGACGTCCTCTGGCCGGGCACGTGTTCCCTCTTCATCAGCACCAGCGGCACCACCTTCGGCCGCTCCAAACTCATCCCGGTCACGGAGGCCCTGCTCCAGCATTTTCGAAAGGCTGGACGAGAATCCCTCCTCTACTACACGGCCCGCGTCGGGCACACAGGCATTTTCCACGGCAGGCATCTCTACCTCGGCGGCTCGCCCGCACCCACACCGGTGGACGCCGGAAATGGTCACACGGCCTACGCCTGCGACCTGAGCGGGATCGCCACCCTCAACCTGCCGAAATGGGCGGACGAGTTGTTCTATGAGCCCGGCGAGGAGATCGCCCGCATTCCCGACTGGCAGCAGAAGATCAACACGATTGCCGAGCGCACCGTCGGAAGGGACATCACCGTGCTCGCCGGAATCCCGAACTGGATTCAGATTCTTGCTGAGGCAGTCCTCGCACGGAGCGCACAGGGCAAAGTTCGCCCCACCTACCTGAAGGCGGTCTGGCCCAACCTCGAATGTTTTGTACACGCGGGCGTTCCCATCGGCCCCTTTGCCGAAAGCATCCGTTCGATACTCGGACCGCACGTCAATTTCCACGAGGTCTATCCCTCGTCCGAGGGTTTCATCGCCGCCCAGGACGCCGACGCCACGTTCGGCCTTCGCCTCATGACGGATGCGGGGATCTTCTTCGAATTCCTGCCGATGCGCGAATACGTCGACGCCCGCCTCGGTCCATTGGGCAATCGCACCGTGCCGCTTGCGGCGGTCAAGACGGGTGTGGACTACGCGCTCGTGATGACGACGCCCGGGGGATTCTGCCGCTATGTGATGGGCGACGTCGTGCGTTTTGTTTCAACCGACGTCCCACGCATGATATACGTCGGCCGGACCAAACTTCAGCTGAACGCGTTCAACGAACAGGTGATCGAGAAGCAACTGACCGATGCCCTTCTCTCGGTGTGCCAAAGCCATGGATGGTCGATCGTCAACTTTCACGTGGCGCCGCTTTTTTCCGAAATCGCCGCAAGCGGCACGCCCAAGGGCCGCCACGAATGGTGGATCGAACTGAAGACTCCGACGGTGGTCACGCCGACGGGCCCCGTCATCGCCGCGGAACTCGACGCTGAACTCCAGCGCATCAACTCGGACTACGCCAATCAGCGAAGCGGCCGGAATTTCGAGGCGCCGGTTGTCCGTCTGGTGATGCCCGGCCTGTTTGAACAATGGATGCGCACCGCAGGGAAGTGGGGAGGCCACGGCCGCATGCCCCGGTGCCGCAGCGACCGCCACGTCGCGGAGGAACTCTCCCTGCTCGCACGGTTTTCAAACGACGCCTGATTCGACCTATACCATCGCATCCCCTCCCGGTCGACGCAGACAAGACAAGCGGCTCCCATGCATCATGCCCAGCTGCTGTTTCCTCGCAGGAAACAGCAGCCGCCAGCAAGCCGCGCCGCCGCCTCAATCAACCGGTCACTTTGCGAAGCAGGGTGATCCGGCCAATCGGGAGCCATTCCGCAACAAGGATGTCCCCATTGTGCAGGAAGATCGCATCGTGCGGGGTGATGAACTGGCCGGGCGTGAACTCCTGACGCTTCTGCGAGCGTCGCGATCCGACCTTGCCGTTGTTTTCACGACCGTCACCAAGCTGCGCCACCACTTTGTAGTCGCGGTCCAGGATGCACACCTGGCTGTCGAGGTCGGGGCAGACCATCCAGTCACCGCGAACGTGAAAGTGACAGGGCATGCGCAGCCGCGCTTCATCCTGTATCGTTTTCAGATGCCGGCCCTCCAGCGTGAACGTCTGAATGCGACGATTGCCGCGATCAGCCACAACCAGAACGGGCTCCTTGCCACGTGTGTCGACCCATTGTCCATGCGGATTGTTGAGCTCGCCGTCACCCTTGCCCGGCGAGGCGATCTCCCCGAGAAACTTTCCCTTCTGCGAGAAGCGCATCATGTGGTGGGAGCCATAACCATCGCCGATGTAGAAATCTCCGTTGGGCGAAAATGCGACATTGGTCGGAATGAAGGAGATCGGTTTCGCGGAATAGGCCGGATCCTCCGTCGGATAACCGTGGGCCCACAGGACCTTTCCATCGAGCGAGGTCTTGACCACACGCGATCGTGTGGTGTCACAGATGTACAGGACCTCCGCGCCACTCTCCTTGCGAATGTCGAGGCCGTGCTGGCCGCCCCGGTATTCTTCGCCAAAGGCGCGGATGAACTTCCCCTTCGCGTCGTACACGACGACCGTTTCCGGGCGCATGCTCGAACTGTTGACGGTATGGCCGACGTAGATGTTGCCCTGACTGTCCTGGCAGAGCCCATGGGTGTCGCCCCAAACCATGCCGTCAGGCGGAACCAGCCAATCGTGAACACATTCGTACGTGTGCTCGCCGGAGCCCACGACGAGGGGCCGCCCCTGTGAAGCGCGGATGAAGGGAGCCGGAAGCGAACTGAGAGCTGCCGTGGCAGCGATCTGACCGATGAAGGATCTGCGGGTATGCATAGGAAAAAATGGGAGTGGCTCAGGGCGGGAGAGGCGGGGAAACGGCAACCGCCGACACCGTCTCGCCGGAATGCGACTTGTCGGACGGCTTGGCTGAGGGAGCGGATCGGATGCCGAAGTTGGCATTGAACTGCTGGTTCCTGACTTCGTTTTCAAGGTCGGCGATCTTGTCCTCCAGACGTCTGATGCGCCGATGATCCACGAGTCGCGAGCTCAATTCTTCGGTTGCCGCAGGAGTCACCTTTGTCTGCCAAACGTAGAGCGAGCGCAGTTGTCTCAACGGCTTGAGTGCGGCCAATCCCGCATCCGTGACTGCGGTGGTGTGCACATTCAGGTATTCCAAGTATTTCAGGCCGGAAAGATTCTGCAGCCCCGCATCCGTAATCCTTGTGCGATCAAGGCTCAGGCGGCGGAGATTCTTCATGGCAACAAGCGCCTTGAGGCCTTCATCGGTGACATCTGTTTCCCCCAGATCCAGCGAGGTCAACGCCAGCGCCACAGGTCCAAGGGACTCGAGCTGGGCGTCACCAAAATTGCCGCCGGACTGGCGGGCGTTGGCGGAGAACCACGGGCTGTCGACCGCAAGGGGGCGGATCATCACGCCCAGTTTCCGCTCAAGTTCAACCGCACTCGCCAGCGATGCGGCGCGCTCAGGCACCGGCGGTCGAAGGGCCGGAAACCGGCCGACCAGCATCTCGGTGATGTACGACGGCATGTCCGCATTGGCGAGCTTGAGGTCCTTGGAGGCACCCGAATCGATCCACCATTCAAGCACTGACAGTTCGTTCTCGGAAAGTTGGGGTTTGCCCTTCGGTGGCATGTGTTCCTTTGCCTCCAGCGGCAAATGCGCCCTCTGGATCATCAGGCTGCCCGCAGCATTGCCTGCCTTGAAGGAAGGGCCGTTCTTCCCTCCCTTCTCCATCGCCTCCCACGAATCATAGCGGAGTTCCCCATTGCTCTTGCTCGCGCCATGGCACGCAAAGCAGCGCTGCTCGAGAATGGGATGAACCGCGCCGTCGAACACTGTCACTTTCGTCAGATCCGCCACCGCGGGACCTTTTCCAAAATGGAAGGCAAGGTAATCGGAACCATGCGTGAGCGAACCGCCGTAGTGACCTGCAAGCGACAGCACCGCCACGGCCGAGATCCACAGGATCGTGTAGGTTCTTTGCCAGCGTAACCGGTGAAAAACGAGCAGGGCAAGGGCCAGCACGGTCGCGGCAATGCCCAGATAACGGTGCCGGTCGAGGATCGCGGCATCATATTCGCCACCGCGGGCCAGCAGCCAACCGAAGGCCGATGCCGCGATGGCGGACATCGCCGCCACGACCAGGATCAGGGTGCGTACCCGGTCCGGAATCCGGGGAAACCGCGGAAACCAGGCGAACACCTCCACAACCGCCAGGAGAAAAAGGATGCCGATCGGCAGGTGGACGACCAGGGGGTGAAACCGGCCCAGGAGGGTGACAATGGAATCCATTCGACGCTAGGGAGCGATAGGGTCGTCATGAGAGAAGCCGGAGGCCTCGCGGACAACGCCTTTCCGTTTTCAATGCTATTTTCATGAGGCCCGATCGGCAGCCGGATTGCAGCGTGTGATTCAGGAAAGGATGCTGCGCACCACATTGCCCTCGACATCCGTGAGGCGAAAATAGCGTCCCTGATGCTTGAAGGTCAGCTTCTCGTGATCAAGGCCAAGCAGATGCAGCATCGTCGCCTGCAGATCATGCACACCGACGGGATCTTCCGTGATGTTGTATCCAAAATCGTCGGTCGCCCCCAACGTGTACCCCGGCTTGATCCCGGCGCCGGCTAGCCAGACCGTGAAGCACCGCGGGTGATGGTCACGGCCATAGTCGGTCGCCGTCAACTTGCCCTGTGAATACGCGGTGCGGCCGAATTCCCCTCCCCAGACCACAAGCGTATCCTCCAGCAGTCCGCGCTGCTTGAGGTCGGTGATCAACGCATGGCAGCCGCGGTCAACATCGGCGCACTGGCGACGGATCATTTTCGGCAGGGATCCGTGCTGATCCCAACCGGGGTGATAGAGCTGGATGAAGCGAACATCCCGCTCTGCAAGCCGCCGGGCCAGCAGGCAGTTGGCGGCAAAAGTGCCGGGCTGCCGCGCTTCGTCTCCATAGAGTTCATACGTGGATGCTGGCTCGCGGCTCAGGTCCATCACGCTAGGCACACTTGTCTGCATGCGGTAGGCCATCTCGTATTGGGCGACGCGCGACGTGATCTCGGGATCCCCCAGGTTTTCGAACTGTCCCGCACTCATCTCCGCAAGGCGATCGAGCATCCTGCGCCGGCCAACGGCGGAAACACCATCAGGATTCCTGAGGAAAAGCACGGGGTCTCCTCCACTCCGGAACTGCACCCCCTGGTGAACGCTTGGCAGGAAACCATTGCCCCAGAGCCGCGCATACAGCGGCTGGTCGATGCGATCCTTGGAGATCAGTACGACAAATGCAGGCAGATTCTCGTTCGCACTGCCCAACCCATAGGAGAGCCATGCACCAATCGCCGGTCTGCCAGGCAGCTGGTTTCCCGTCTGGAAAAACGTGATCGCCGGGTCGTGGTTGATGTGCTCGGTGTGCATCGAGCGGATGAAACAGAGGTCATCCACCATGCGCGCCGTATACGGCATCAATTCGCTCACCCACGCGCGACATTCTCCATACTGGCTGAACTTGAACTGCGCCCCCGCCAGCGGAAGGCGGGCCTGATTCGCCGACATGCCGGTCAGGCGCTGCCGACCTCGCACGCTTTCGGGCAGATCCTGCCCGTTCAATTTGTTCAGGAGGGGCTTGTAGTCGAAGAGATCATGCTGCGAAGGCCCGCCAGCCATGAAGAGATAGATAATGCGTTTGGCCTTCGGTGGAAAGTGGGGCTCACGCAGCGCTCCATAACCTGCTCCGCCAGCGGGCTGCGGATTCCCGCGTGCACCACGCTGAAGCAGGTTCATCAGCGCCAATCCGCCCACACCCATCGCAAAGCGACCGAAGAAGTCGCGCCGGCTGAGATTGAAGTTAACGTGATCGCAAAACATGGCTTGGGGACGCGCTCACCGGCGCATGAGGGTTTCGTCAAAATTGAGGAGCGCCTGGGCAACCACCGTCGCCGCCGCCCGATCGGCAAGGGGCAATGTCGCATCACCTCCGGCCTCTCCCATATGGAGCAGTCGTTCGGCAGAGGTCGGATCGTCGGCAAACAGCTCCAATTGTTCCTCGTACATCTGCGTCAGCACCTTCACCTCCCGGTCACCCGCATGCCTGCCGGTGACAAGCGGGAACGCCCACGCAAGCTGTGAACGCAATCCCGCGCCCCCCTCCCGCAACATCCGCTCGCCGATGAAGCGGGCGGCCTCGATCCACTGGACATCATTCAGCAGTGCCAGCGCCTGAAGCGGCGTGCTGGTGCTCTGCCGCTTGATCGTGCAGACGTTTCGCTCGGCGGCGTCAAAGAGGATCATTGCAGGCGGTGGAACCGTTCGTTTCCAGAAGGTGTAGAGGCTTCTCCGATGCAAATCCTCACCCTTGCCCTGATCGTAAACCGGTTTGCCCATCGCGATCTCCTCCCACAATCCCGGCGGCTGGTAGGGCTTCACGCTCGGTCCCCCGATCTTCTCCACCAGCAGGCCGCTCACCGCCAACGCCTGGTCCCTCAGCATCTCCGCGCTCAATCTGCGTGAGGGACCGCGCGCCAGCAGATGATTGTGCGGATCGCGCGCGAGGATCTCCGGTGTCCCGATTGAACTTTGCCGGTACGTCGCGGACAGCGCTATCTGGCGCAGTGCTCGCTTAACATCCCAGCCCGTCGTCATGAAGTCATGCGCCAGCCAGTCGAGAAGGTCGGGGTGCGTCGGCTGCGCTCCCTGCAAACCAAAGTTGTCGCTCGTCTCCACCAGTCCGTTTCCAAACATCATCTGCCAGAGCCGGTTCACGGTCACACGCGCCATCAGCGGATTGTCTGCACTGACCAGCCATCGCGCGAGTCCCAGGCGGTTTCTGGGAAGATCGGCAGCCATGGGCGGCAGGGCTCCGGGTGTTGCTGCGGTCACTTCCTCACCCGGCGCATCATAGGCACCGCGGACAAGGACATGGGCCTTTCTCGGCTTCGGGGTCTCCTGCATGACCATCGCCTCGGGAACAGACATGACAAGCCGGTTCTGTTCCTCCCTGAGTTGCTTCAACTCACGCAGTGCCTCCTGTGACGCTGGATAGATCGCACTCAGAAAATAGGCACGCATGCCCGCCTCCTGTTCTCCGCTCCGTTCGGACGCCTCCCTTTCCCATGCCTGAGCGAAGCTTGTGCCACCGGAAATGGCATCCACCTCCAGGGGTGTGAGCTCACGGTCAAACACCTTCAGGTCGTCGGCCTTTCCTCCCACAAAACCATTGTCGCGAAACCGGTGGCCGATCGCCAGATCAGGCTCGGTGCCCTCGTAGGTCACGTCCTTGTACAGGCCGTCGCGCACCACTTCCACCGGGACGCGTTTACCGTTGATGTAGATACCGACACCCGAGGCGCGACTCGATCCGTCGTAGGTCACGGCCAGGTGCGCCCATGCGTCCGGGACGAGTGTTGCCGTTGACACAACCTTGATCGATGCCCCAGGCCACAGGTAGTGCAGGCCGAACGCGACGCGTCCCTGCTCGAGCAGGATCTCATAACCCCGGCTGCCCGCATCCACCGGGGCTTTGGAACGATGCAGAACCACGGCACGCGACGCGTGCGCCGGAGGCGGCCGCACCCGGATGGCGAGGGTGAACGGATCAGTGCGATGAAAATGCCCGACGCCGGGAAACTTGAATCCGTTCTCTCCGCTGAACCCGACCACCTTCCCTCCCAAGTCCTCACTCAAGGCAGGAGATTCAACCGCAACTCCCCGCGGCCCTCCCGCAACGGAATTGGCGACCGTCTCGTCCTTCATCTCGTCAAAGGAATAGCCCGCAACCAGACCCGGAAGATTCGCCGGATACCGGCCGCGATTCGCCAACCAGAGGGAGAAGGCTGCTGCCGCACCCTCCTTCACGACTGCAAGTTTCCTCTCGGCTGCCTCCGTTTGCCTCTGGAGCGACTCCAGTTGGCGGTCCTGCTCGTCGGTGGTGAGCAGGAGCGTCGGCACCGGCATCGAGTCGGCAAAACCCTTGTAGCTGATCTGGCCCGCTTCGTCGATGTTCTGGAAAAAGGAAGCCAGCGAATAGAAATCCTTCTGGGTGATCGGGTCGTACTTGTGGTCGTGACAGCGCGCACATTCGAGCGTCAGGCCGAGAAATGCGGTGCCAAACGTGGTCACCCGATCGGCAACATACGCCTGGCGATACTCCTCCTCCACAATGCCGCCCTCCTCGTTCTGGTTGTGCAATCGGTTGAAAGCCGTTGCGAGGCGCTGGGACTTCGTCGCGGATGGCAGCAGGTCACCTGCAATCTGTTCGGTGACAAACTGGTCATACCGCAGGTTTCGGTTGAAAGCCTGGATCACCCAGTCGCGCCAGACCCACATCGCTCGCGCACGATCCAGTTGATAGCCATGCGTGTCGGCAAAGCGCGCGAGATCCATCCAGTCGGCCGCCATGCGTTCTCCGTAGCGCGACGATGCCAGCAGCCGATCCACGACCCGCTCGTAGGCATCGGCCGCAGTATCCGCGAGAAAGGCCTGTCGCTCCTCGGGCGTCGGGGGCAGCCCGGTGAGATCCATCGTGACGCGCCGCAGCAACCGTTCGCGGTCCGCTTCGGGTGAAAGGGTCCATTGCTCGCGCTTCAGGCGATCGATCACAAAGGCATCGATCGGATGAATGTTTTTCCCGCCTGTGGAAGGAGGGACCGGATTCCCTATGGGCGCAAACGCCCAGTGGCCTGCCCAGGGAGCGCCCTCGGAAACCCAGCGCTGCAGCGTAGAGATCTCCTCCGGAGTGAGCTGCCTCACCGCATTGCGCGGAGGCATCACCTTTTCAGGATCCTTGCTCGTGATCCGCTGCACCAAGGCACTGTCATTCGGCTTTCCCGGGCGCACGACCGTCACCCCCTCGTGAGTCCGAAACAATCCCTCCCGCGTATCGAGCCTCAGCTTGGCTTCGCGCTTCGGCTCATCAGGTCCATGACACTTGAAACAGGCATCCGACAGGATCGGCAGGACATCCCAACGAAAGTCGGCCTTCCGCTCCGCCGCGCACAACGACGAAGCCGCAAGCATCGCCCACGCCAAAGCCACCCTGCCCGTGCACGCAACGACCGCCGAGCAAGTCGAAGCGCACCCGGATGAGGGATCCACTTCACAGGCAAACATAGGCACGGGACGACGCGACACAGTCAGCACGCAGGGATCATTGGATCCCCAACCCGACCGAGGCACGCGAATTCTTGGAAATCACTGCAAGGAAGTTCCGTCCGAAAATCCGCACTTCCAGCGCTAGGTTGGGTCGAAAAGGCACGTGCCATCCCATCAACCCACAACTTGGCGATCGTTGGTGCGGCGCCGGCGGACAGAGCCAGGTCGACAACAAATACGAGGGAGCTCGACCAGCGGGTCCGACCGAAGAGTGTGATGGTTTCACAATATCGCACAAACCGATGTAAAACTCATCAAAAAGCGCGGCCACACACGAGCAACGCCAAAGTCCGATCTGTGCGCATGAGACAAGTCGTTTGACAGCTTCGCAATGTCCGACATCGTTGTCGGGCATGAAGACATTTACCGTCCGAGACATCGACCGTCACCCCGGGAAGGTGCTGGCTGCCGCGGATCGCGACGGCGTGGCGCGGGTGCGCAGCCGCACCGGCCGCAGTTATTCCGTGCGCCCGGAGCTTCCACCCACCACCACACCCGATTGGGCTGGCTTCGCCGAGCGCCGCCGCGCCGCCTTGGCTCGTTCTGGGCAGGCGGCGATCGGGTCCAAGCTGGCGGCGAAGCTCGACCGCCTCATCGCCGGGGAATGACACCTTATCTGGACACGAATTTTCTGCTGCGCGTTTACCTGCCCTATGAGGACTCCCCGCGCGCACTCACCCAGCTGGGGTCCCTCCCTCGGCGCGCCCGTCTTTGCCCGCTCACCTGGCTCCACCATATTGAGTTTGCCAACGCCATTCAGTTGGTGGTCTTCCAATCCCGCGCAGGTACGAAACCCCGCATAACCCCCGAGACGGCGGCTGTGGCCCTGCATGATTTCGAATCCGACGTTCAGCCGGGTGCTATCTTCACGACGGGTCCGCTCGCCACCGAGGAACTCGAGCGACTGACGCGGCGCCTTTCCGACCGGCACACGGCCCGGTTAGGCTGCCGTACCTACGATATCCTGCATGTGGCGAGTGCCCTGCTGCTGAAATGTGATTCGTTCTGGAGCTTCGATACCAAGGCCAGTGCCTTGGCGAAGGCCGAAGGACTCGCGGTATTCTGAAGTCGCCTGTTTCTCGCTGAAGAGCGCGCGAAAAATGCACTGAATCGCAATCGCTTGATCGCGTTTCCCGCGTATTGCCTGCCGATCGCGCTGCCCCTGAAATTGCGCAGACTTGCCGGCGGAATAAGAGGGCAGCCAAAAACCGGTCAGTGCGCGTATGTTGTACCCAGGCCCCACAGCCTGAAATCCACGGCGAAATCAAGTCGTCTAACCAAGCCGCACGGTGCTTCCCGCATTGCTGCGGCTGCGCCCTTTCCGCAGTCTCTCCCCATGCGCGTCGCCCTGCTCGGACTCTCTCACCCCCACTCCGCCATTTTGGTGACCACGTTTATCAACATGCCGGAGATCACCGGCATCGTTTTGTGGGATTCCGACCCTCTTCTGGCCGCCAAAACCAAGCTGGCCCAGCGTCCCAAGGTGACGCTGACCACCGCCAGCCTGGACCAGGCCCTCGACCAGCCGGGGTTGCAGTTCGCCCTAGTCTGCGTGCGGCACGACCAGGCGGCCGCTGTGGCCCAGCGGGTCATCGCTGCCGGCATTCCTCTGCTTTCCGAAAAACCCGCCGCGCTGACCTCCGCGGAGATTCAGTCGCTCCAGGAGGCCGCGGCCCGCAAGGGTGTGGTTGCCTCGGTGCTCTATTCCCGTCGCGCTCATCCCTGCATGGTAGCAGCACGCAAGCTACTCCGGGTGGAGAAGCTGGGCAAACTCACGTCGATGGAGTGTCGGTTCCTGACCACCCAAGTTCGCTTTCGAAATCCCGAGCATTGGCTGTTCCATCGCCCGCTTTCCGGGGGTGGTATTCTCCTTTGGCTGGGTTGTCACTGTCTCGACCTTCTTCATCATGTGCCCGACGACGAAATCACGGAGGTCTGCGGCTACCTGGGCACGCTCTCCGGCGAGGCGATCGACGTGGAAGATACCGCGACCCTGGCGTTGAAATTCCGTTCAGGGGCTATCGGCACATTCCACGCCAGCTACAGCCTCGCATTCAGCGGACAGGGTTACGTCAATGCCAAAGGCTACGACTCCTATCTGGCCTTCAACAGCCGCCAGGGCCGGATCGTCTGGCCGAGCCTGGATCCCCAACTGCAGATCGAAGCGCCTCCCCAGCAAGGCCAGGCCGCGATTCGCCAGGAAAGCTTCAACCTCCCGGATTCCACGTCCTATGGAGGTGTCTTTGGCGAAGCGTTCATCCGGTGGTTCATCGCCGCCACCGAGGGCCGGGCCGCCCCGCCCTCCACGCTCGCCGATGCCCTGCGCACCGCCCGCGTCATCGAAGCCGCCGAACTCTCCTCGCAAACCGGCCGATCCGTCAAAGTCGCCCCGACAACGGCAACGCCACCGCCCGATCTGGGCGAATAGATTTTACCGAAAGAGTCTGAGAAACGCGTCCCTCAACGTACCATTGTGGAAATTGGCTCATGGCGGCGTGAGACGCCTGATCTTGACTTTTCTGTCATTCAGACCAGTTCTTAGACCAGTCTTAATTATTTCATGTCTGCGACCAAGACAGTCGGAGCCTACGAGGCCAAAACTACGCTCCCCGCGTTGCTCGATTTCGTCGCCCGCGGGCGTGAAGTCGTCATTACCAAGCATGAGCGTCCTGTCGCCCGCCTGATTCCCATCCAAGCCCCCACGCCGGCGAAACGGGAGGTATTCGCCAGGATCCGGAGGCTGCGGGCTCGTCTTTCCCTGCCCCAAGGCGAGACTGCGCGTGATCTGATTGAAGCCGGCCGCCGCATCTGACGATGGACGCACTGGTGATCGACGGCTCCACCACGCTGGGGTTTCTGCTCAAGGATGAGCAGGGGAAGGCACCGATGAAAGCACTCGCGGCTCTGGAAAAGGGCGCACAGGTTTTCGTTCCGGCTCATTGGGGGGTTGAGGTGGCCAATGGGCTGATCATGGCCGAACGTCGCAAACGCGTTTCACAGGCTGACCTCACCGAGGCCTTGGGGCTGGTCGCCGCGCTGCAAGTGTCAAACGACGATGAGACGACCCGCCGGGCATGGAGCGATACGACCGCGCTTGCCCGTCAATATGATCTCACCATCTATGACGCCGCTTACCTCGAACTCGCCATGCGTTGCGGCGCAAGTCTCGCCACCACCGACAAAAAACTGACCGCAGCCGCGAAAGCCGCCGGTGTCCCGATTCTCGCCTGACCGACTGTTAAAACTCTGCACGGCGGGGAAAACTCCCGTCCTTCTCCTGCTTGCCCGGCGAGGTTTGTCTGCGTGGTGTAGCGGCAATTGATCCAGACCACGGAAATGCCGGCGGCAAGGCGACGCTCAAGATTGGCGCCGCAGGCCAAGGTCGGCTAGTGATAAACTGTCCTGTCCTTTGCCAGCAGGCTGCTACCGCGGTCACACTCACTTTGAACCGCCCCTGCCTTGCTACTCCTGGAATTTGAACGAAAAGACATCCGCGTCCTTCAGCACAAAACGCAGCCGGACCGGCTTACCCGCGAGCGCGCCGACATCCTTGCCTCCCTGCCACACCACCGTGCGATCGATCGTGTCGCCAAAGATCGGCGGACATTCCTCCAGCGAGTAGCCCGGCAAGGGGCGGCCAGCTGTGTCCTGGATCTCCACCCGGACCTCGCCCGCCGCCGAACTCGAAAAATTCAACGATAGTTCCCTGCCTGAAAACCGCAGCGGCTTGGTGACCAGTTCCCCTCCTTTCATCGGGGCTGACGCCGAAACAAACCCATCGAGGCGCAGCGTATAGCGACGCACCTCGCTGCTGTCGCCCGTCCAATAACTCTCCGGCGCGTAGAACGACAGTTCGTTCGGCGCGCCTTCCAGCGCCGACTTGGTTTCCACGGGAGGCCAGGAAAGAGCCTGATGACCGTAGTTCCAGGTACCCGGACGTTCGATGCCCGGACGGAGAAACGCCTCGTTCCAGCGCTTGAACTTGACGCCGTCGCGACTCGCCATGAACAGACCCTCGGTGATGGCTGTACCATAACGCGGATTGATGGATTTCCGCAGCGCCCGATGCTCGGGCTCGGGCAGCGCCTCCTGCGAGGTCGGCACAACCCGCTCGATGTAGCGCATGGGGAAACCGATCAGAATATGCGGAGCCCGCGCATAGGGAATGATCGGCGTCGTGTAGAGGGCCTCCTCGGGTGAATTCACATAGGCGACGTCGGCCTCCTCCTCCCAATGGAGAAAGTCCCGCGACGTCGCCGTGCGGATCGCACGCACCCCAATCGGGTTGGCGGTCGCCGTATTGTTGTCTCCATGGGCAAACCAGCGCCAGTAGGCGCGGTACCTTCTTTCCGACGGGCTCCAGAAGGCCAGGTTCTGATTGTCAAAGGCGCCGTTGGTGATGACCGGCTTGCCGGCCATCGGCACCCAGCGCAAACCGTCCGCCGATTTCAGCGGCAGCATACCCTTGGGCTGGGGGTGAGTGGTGAGGGTAAAAGCCTTGTAGCGCGCGTCCGGGCTGGCGGCCGGATTCTCATCCTTGATGATCCCCGTCACGCCGGCGACCATCCGCTTGCCTTCAATAAGGCCGTCCATGAGGACGATGTTGTTGTCCTTCGATCCCTTGAACTCGACGAGCCCAAGCGAGGGCTTCTTCCAGTGAATGCCGTCCGTGCTTTCGGCATAGCACATCGTGGAAACCGCAGGGCGAATCTTTTTCTGCTGGGTGTCGAAGCCGATATGCCACCCTTTGTAATACATCCGGTAGAGATCACCGTCGCGAAACACGCTGTGGTAACCGCTGCTCCCGCTGCCTTCCCATGGCGCGTCGAGCACGAGAACAATCTCTCGTATCTCCGGGTGATGCAGACGCAACCCGGCGCCTCCCGAAAGGTGGTCGATCAGGAAATCGTCCACGAACAGCTCGCGCCGCGAGCCGATGTCGATCGGCGACACGCCTGCGGCGTGGACCGGGTTGGCGCCGGCCGCAGCCATGGCCAGCATGAAAGAAATCGGTTTCAAGCCGGTGAGATTCATAGCAAGCTGAAAGTGGGGATGATGCGGGTTAGAACCTTCCTTTGAAGCCGACAGCCAGCGACTGCCCCCACGCTGCAATCCGATAGCCACGCAATGCAGCGGGTGTGTCGTCGGTATAGCGTTTCTGAATGTCGACATAGCCGTCCGGATCATTGAAGTCGCTCCAGTTGGCATAGACCGAGAGCTTCTTGTTGATCCGATACTCCGCGCTCAGCACAAAGCGCTTGAGCGCGCCCTGATACTGATAAGTGCCCACGGGAATGGTTGCGCTCTGCGCCACGGCCAAGCGCTTGGTCTCGCCCTGCTGGGTGGCGTTGAACTTCACCACGAAGCGCTTGCGGATGAGGTTTACGCCATAGCTCAGGGTTTCCGGGTTGAAACCCGTGAAGTCCGACGTGGTGGAGCCATCCAGTTCAGAACGGGTGTAGTTCGCGAACGCCTCCAACCCGCTCGCCCATTTGGGCAGGAAGAACAGCTTCTGCCGATAGGAGAACTCGAAGCCGCGCACGCGAGCATCGCCACCGTTGGCCCGAGTCACGATGCTGTAGAAGACATCGTCTCCCGGCTCGGAAACGATGCCGAGTTCGGCCAAGCGCTCGGGTGTGGCCTGCTCGCTCGTGGCCAGGAAGAAATTCGAGATGTCCTTCTGAAAGATACCGATTGAGCCGAAGCCGCCTTTGAACAGGTAGGATTCGAGCGAAAGGTCGTAGTTGTCCGCCGTCCAGGGCTTCAACCGGCTGTTCACCACCGTGATGGTCTGAGTGTTGGTGGCCGCCGACCGGGCGCCATAGGTGATGCCGGGAATGATATAGGGCAGGTTCGGACGACCAATGGTGCGGGCATAACCGGCGCGCAACAACAGATCACTGGCGAGGGTATACGTGGCGTTCAAACTCGGAAAGAGTCCATCGTAGGTGGTCTTTTGTTTGGTGCCACGTTCAACGTAGATGAGCTTGGACACTTCCAGCGCGTTCGTGGTGATGGGGATGAACGCCCCGGCGGAGGTGCGCGCCAAGCTGCCATCCGCATTGCGCTGATATTGCAGGGTCGGGTCCACCAAGGGGCCTTCACCATAGTCCTCCGTCCGCTCATAACGCAAGCCGCCGGCCAACCACAGGCGGTTCTTGAGGAGGCGCGTGTCGAGCCGCAGATAGGCGGCGGAGATTTCCTCTTTGAATGCCTTGTTCCCATTCACCCTGGTCTGCCAATCCGTAGACTGATCCCCTACCGTCTGTGCAAAATACTCGGGATGGGCCAGCATGAGATCGTAGAGCTTTGCGTTGCTGCCCCACGTTTTTGTCTGTCCATAGACTTCGTTTGTGAACGTAGGATCGATCACATCGTAATTCGAGGCTGTCCGGACAGCGGCCGACTGACCGGAGCGAAACGTATAAACTTTGCTATTGTTGGCTACTTCCTGATTCTCTGAAGACCAGGCTAAGCCGGCGCGCATCGTGAGGGGGACGACGGTCCTGAAATCACGCCGTGCATCGAGGCGCATCTGGCCTTTCTTGACCTCGTTGCTCCGATCGACGGACCTGAAAGTCGTGAGGTAATAGAGGCCCGCGTCGCCGAAGGCAATAGGAGTCCCGTTGCGGTTGAACGCTTCCAAGCTGCCGAGCATCCCGGCCGGTGTACTGGCGCCGCTGTTGATATTGGTCTCGTTGATCCGGGTCGTCCCGGCCGTGGAAATAGTCATGCTGCCGCCGAGGTAGCCGAGCTCCTCCTGATCCGGCCAGACGAATTCCGAGTCCGAATAGCTCGCGCCAAAATCGATCTTCCAGTCGTCGCCCAGGTACTTGTATTTGAAATCCGTGTGCCGGGTGGTGTTCTCGAGGGTTTCCCACGTGCCGGTCTGACTAAGCGTACCCACGCCGCCCGCTGCGCCTATGGCGGACGTGGCGTCGCCGGTCGCCCCGGTGCCAAAAGTGGCCGTCAGCGTCGGCGTGGCCTGTTCGGCCAGACGCTCGCGAAAGGAATAGCTGGTGCCAAAAATGTGCTTGCTGCCAAGCTTCCAATCCACGCCCACGCGGGCGGTATCGACCGTCACCGACTGATAGCCAGTGCTCATCGAGGTGTTGACCGGCAGACCTCTGGCCAGGTCATAGGTCACCACCCCGGTGACCGGTTCCGAATAGGTGTTCTTCTGCGCCAGATTCACCGTGATCGAAAGCGACTTGTTGACCGGGAAAATGTAGCCGAGGCTGAACGAGGGGCGCACCGGCCGGCCGCTGATGAAATCGCCCGGCATAGTCCGCTTTTTGACGCCCAAGCCGGGATCGAAGGCCGTGTTGACATCATAGGTGAAGAGCGGCTTGGTGCGCTCGAAGCCGCTTTTCATCGTGATGTTGATGGAGCCGCCAAGACCGTGCGCCGGCATATCGGGCGTGGGCACTTTCGTGACTTCGATGGTGGCGATATTCGCCGTCGGCACACCCAGCAGGTTCACGGATCGGCTTGAGTCGGTGATGCCGGCGCTCGAGAGGGCCAGGCCGTCCACCGTGATGCTCGATGTGTCCGACGGAAGACCGCGGATTTGCGCGTCCGTCGCCGCACGGCCGGAATAGATGACTGAAAGACCAGGAATGAAACGCATGTAGTCGCCGATGTTATCGTCACCTGGCGTGGGAAACTCGTCGTAGGCCACGACATTCTTGATGTTGGGCGCCTGGCGCTGCTGATTCAGCGCGCGCTGGACAGCGCTCTCTTCGCGGTCCGACAACACCTCGAATTTTTCCAGCACCAGTGTCCTGTCTTCCTCCGTGGAGATCAGCCCGGTGGTGCGATCCAGTTCAAAGTCCAGCGGCATGGCCCGGCCGGCCTCCACCTGCACCGTGCCCGTCACGCTGGCTAGACCGATGTAATGGGCGGTGACACGCTGGGTCCCGGTGGGCACGCCGGTCAGGCGGTAGTTGCCGTTGGCATCGGTGACCGTATCCTGTGCGCTTCCTTCCACTGTCACGTGCGCATTGGGAAGGTAGCTCCCGGTCAACCGGCTCAATACCCGCCCAGTCACCACACCGGCTTCATCGCCCGTTCGGCTTTGCGCATGGACAGTCATGATCAGTCCGAACATCGACACCCAAAGAACGCCAAATCCGAATAGGAGTCTGTTGCCCGGAGGTGAGAATGAAAAGCGGAACCTCGTAGACGTTTTTTTCATAGCTTGCGGTGGGGTTGAAGGTGATTGTTCTTGCGGCTCTCGACGTGAGAGAGGCTTGCCTGCCCGGCCCAACCCGGACAAAGCTTTAAAACTTGTCACATTATTTGCCCTCTGCCCGGACGCGGGGAACCGCACCGGCATAGGAATCGAGGCCGCTCAAAAATTCCAAACTGGCACGGGCTCTCCTCGTGAAACGACCTCGTCAAGATAAGTGCCGGTGCGCTTCGTGGGCGGAGCCGCATAGTTGCTCTCCGCAAAATCTCGAATGCGTGTGACCAGCACATTGTGCCAGCGTCCATCCGCCAGCCGCAGCGGAGCCGCGATGGGATGGTCCACCATCCAGGCGGACCCACTTGACGGTGGCCCCCATTCCTCGAGGCAGTCACGTACCTTCAGAGGGATCCCCAGCCCATTGCGCTCGTTGTTGAGCGGCCAAAGGTAAACCGCATTCCGAGTGCCGCCTCCAAGGGAATAGGGACCACCCGGCTTGAGCCTGGGAAATATCTTGTCCAGCGGCCCAAGAAAAACCTGATAAAGATTTGCCGCCACGTACGGGGTGCCGTCTACCGCACGATTGAGCACGATCGGCGCTCGCGAGACCACGCCGCCTACATGGATAATCTTGGTCCAGGTCGTTCCTCCGTCCTGTGAACGCCAAATGAGTATGTCGTTGCCGTCACGGCGGGCAAGAAAGAGCAGGCTGCCATCCCGGTCACGCACAAGGCTCGGCTCATATGACTTCTCGCAGCCAGGCACCGGCGTGTAAGCCACAGGCTTCCACTCGCCCTCGAGGAAACGCCAGCGCATGAGTCCGCTTCCACTCACCTTGGCATCTTTGCGGCCCCCGACCATGCCCACCAGGAGATCATCTCCGTCCGAAATGGCGTTGGTGATGCCTCCGTTCCCAAACACCCAGCCTGGCAGCAAATCCGTCCCCGCAACGCGCCGGGACGACTTCACTTCGAACTTGGTTCCATCGTAGGCAAACTGATGAAGCTCGAAATAGGAGTAAGCCTCTGCACCACTGAACGTATAGGTACCCCAAGGCGGCCCCTCTTTGTAGCGATAGCCAGGATAACCGGCAGTGGAATCCGGATCATCCCAATTCCAACCCGCGGCAAGATTGAGGCCAAATCCAGTGCCAGCGTGAGGAAAGGGCGATCCATCGTCCCGCTTTGCTCCCAGGGGGACAAATCCTCCGCGGGCCGGATACTTGGCCATGAAGGCACGCTTGCCGGGTGGCTTGGAATTCGGGTTCTTCTCCTCGTGCACCCGGGTCACGGGTATGGGCGCAAGGCCTGTACTTTTTTTAAGGTCGTCGAAAATGATCACATCTACACCCACCTCGTAGTCGAGTCCCTTCGCGCCTGACTCACGCACGTTGCAGAACAAGGCAGCTTTGTCCGCAGACAGCTGAAACGGCAGTGCCAGCTGATATACCCAGGTCTTGCCTTCCGGGGCTTCCGATAAGCGCACAAACGGCTGGGCTCCAGGAATGACTTTCGCCAGGCCACGCTCCGTCGCTGACGGAGCGGACGCTAGGCAGGAACCTACCGAAACGATGCCAAGGGCTAGACCCGCACTCCTGACGGACGAAGCCACCCATGATGGAAAAGCAATGATGCGCATATCCGCACTCACGCCGTTCGGGGGTGGCTTTGTCAAACTACGCTATTGGCCACAATTCCTGACCAGCCCCAACGCACAATGATGCCACCAACCGGGATAGGTCTCGCAAAGCCTTCCCAGATTTCGCGAGACCCACTTCTCAATGGCTCTTCCCTGCCATAGGCTGCGGTGCGGATTTCCCCGGGCGCAAAAAGAAAAGAATCGCCAGCGACACAATGAAACTCAAGCCGCCGAACTGGAACACGCGCACGACATTGACGTTGGCGTCACGCAGCACTCCGCCCGCGTAGATCGCCGCTCCGCCCACCGCGCAGGCGCACAGGTTCAGCAGGCCATATCCGGTTGCCCGGTAACGGGAGTCAGCCACGAGGGTCAGGATCGGCATCATGTTCGCATCGGCAAAGGACTTCGTCAGACCGAACATGACCAAACCCGCCAACGCCACGACCAGCGTGTCCGTCACCGAAACCAGAAGGATGCTGGGAGCCGACACTGCGACCCCAATCATGACAACATAGATCGGACCAAGCGGATGTCGACGGCTCCAGCGGTCCGCCCAGATGCCGCCAACGAGGACGCCCGCAAGCGCCGCAGTCTGGTAATAGCCGGTGGCCGAAAGTCCCGCCACCCCCTGCCCAAGCTTGAATTGTTCATTGAGATAGGTCGGCATCCACCCCACGACCGCCCACGCGCTCGCGCCCATCAGGCCCCAGTACAGCAGCGCGAGCAGGAAATTCGTATTGCCCAGCAGGCTCTGCATCGCCGCCCCCAGCCGTACCGGTGGTGCCTCGGCAGGGATAGAGCCGCCGCTTGAGGCTCCCATCTGATCAGCGGGCCGGTCACGCAGAAACAAGATCAGTACCAGCGCCAACGC